>JAGWTU010000024.1 GCA_028868825.1 Burkholderiales bacterium
CGCGCCGGCGCGGCGCTCGGTGCCCGGCGCCTCGCCGACGCCGGCGGGCGCGGGCTCGAAAGGCGCCGCGCCGCCGGCCTGCAGCGCCACCAGGTAGGGGCGCGCGGCGCGCGGGAAGCTGAGCTCGAACTGCACGCTGTCGTACACCGGGTCGAAGGTGCGCAGCGAGAGGAAGTACAGGTACCGGCCCTCGGGGTCGAAGGCCGGTGCGTAGTCGCGGAACTCGGGCGACGTCGCCAGCGTGCTCGCGCCGCTGGCGACCTCGCAGAGTTTGATCGCGGTGTGGCGCGGGCTCGTCGCGTAGCCGTAGGCGAGCCAGCCGGCGCAGGGCGACCAGGCCAGGTCGGTGATGCGCGCGCAGTCGCTGCGGTCGAGGCGGCGCAGCGAGGCGTCGTCGACATCGCCGAGCCAGAGCTCGTTGCGGTGGTTGGTGAACGCGATCTTCGCGCCGCGCGGCGCCGCCGCCAGCGCGATGACGCGACCGACCTCGGCCGCCGGCCAGGGCAGGCTGCGCGCGCTGGCGTCGCGATGGACCTCGATCGCCTCCTCGCCGCCGGCGTCACCGACGCAGACCAATGTGCTGCCGTCGGCGAGCCAGGCGCCGAGCCGCCGCCGCCCGGCGCCGTCGCCATGCTGACGCGGCGCGCCTTCCCAGAACGCCATCGTGTGCAGCTGGCCGCGCACCTCGAGCGCGACGCTGTGGCCCGCCGGATGCAGCGTCGCGCCCTGCAACTGGTCGGCCGCGGCGACATAGCGCCGCGCCGCCTGCGTGCGCGCGCCGGCGACCTCGATCTCGACGCGCTGCGTGCCCTGCCGCGCCGGATCGTGGATCCAGATCTCGGCGCCGCATTGGTAGACGATGCGCCGGCCGTCGCTGCTGGCGTGGCGGGCGTAATGGTCGGCATGGTCGCTGTGGCGGCGCAGCGCGCTGCCGTCGGCGTCGCAAGAATAGAGGTTGCCGATGCCCTCGCCATCGCCGATGAAGTACAGCCGCGAGCCGATCCACATCGGGCAGGTGATGTTGCCTTGCAGACCTTCGAGCCGCGTGTAGCGGCCGCTGCCGCGGCCCTCGGCGTCGACGTCCTCGACCCAGAGGTGGCCCGCGGTGCCGCCGCGGTAGCGCTTCCAGCGCGCCGGGTCGGCGGTGTTGCGGCCGATCGCGATGCGGCCCTGCGGACCGTGGCTGATGTGGTTGACCTGGCCGAGCGGCAGCCGCTCGGGCTGGCCGCCGCCGGGCGCGATCGTGTAGGCGTGCCAATTGCGCAGGAAGGGCTGGCCATGGTTGCCGCAGAAGACGATGCGACCGTCCGCGGTCCAGCCGCGCACCGCGAGTTCGCTGCCGAGCCAGGTCAAGCGCCGTGCCGCGCCGCCGCCCGAGGGCATCAGCCAGACCTCGCTGTGCTGCTCGTCGCGCCCGGCATAGGCGATCCACTCGCCGTCGTTCGACAGGCAAGGCGTCGACGGCTCCGACAGCCCGTTGCCGAGCCGGCGCGCGACGCCGCCGCCGGCGTCGACGCGCCAGAGGTCGTCGTCGCTGACGAAGACCAGGGTGGAGCCGCTGATCGTCGGCAGGCGCAGGTAGGCAGGGGGGGTTCGGTTCATCATCACGACGGCTCGCGGTTCGATGGTTCATCTTCCCACGCGACCCATCCCCCGATGGAATGAGGAAGTTCCCTCGTACGGGTGTTTTCACTCCTCGGTGGGATGTCTCCCCCACGGACGCGGGCCGATCATCCGGACCGTTTTCCAGCCGAAATACGGGGCCGTGCCATGCAATTCGAGGAAACCCGCGAGGGCGACTACCGCATCTATGTCGGTGCCGTCGAGGCGCCGCGCGGCGACGGCTATATCGCCGCCGTCGTCGTCAACCGCGAGCAGGGGCTGCTGCCGCGTGGCCAGCGCCTGGCGTATCGCGACGACAGCCTCGCCTGCGGCTACCGCTGGCGCTCGGCCGACGAGGCGCTGCGCTACGCGACGAACCGCGCGCGCGACTTGATCCGCAACCGCTCGCCGATGCTCGCCTGCTGAGTCAGGCTGCGTTCACCGTCTCGATCACCACCGGAGCCGGGGCCGGCGCCTGCGCCTCGATGCGCAGCGCCGCGAGCATGGCCTGCGCCGCGGCCGCGGCCGATGCCGCGTCGGCGGCATGCACCTGGGCCAGCACGCAGCCGGCGTCGACACGACTGCCCAGCGGCAACAGCCGCGCCAGGCCGACGCGCGGGTCGACGCGATCGTCGGCGCGGCGGCGCCCGCCGCCGAGCGCGACGACGACGAGGCCGAGCGCGCGCGTGTCGACGCCGGCGAGATAACCTTCACGTGGCGCGACCACCCCGAGGCACACCGGCGCCGGCGCCAGCGCGGCGTCGCGCAGCACGTCGGGCGGCCCGCCGAGCGCAGCCACCATTGCGGCGAAGCGTGCCGCCGCGGCGCCGCTGGCCAGCACCTGTTCGGCCTGCGCGCGGCCGGCGGCCAGCGTCGTCGCCAGGCCGGCGAGTTGCAGGCCCTGCGCGGCGAGCGCCAGCGTCACCTCGTGCAGCCGCGGCTCGCGCTCGGCGCCGCTCAGGTAGTCGATGGCTTCGCGCATCTCGAGCGCATTGCCGGCGCTGTGGCCCAGCACCTGGTTCATGTCGGTGAGCAGCGCCCGCGCCGGCAGACCGGCCGCGGCCGCGACCTCGACGAGGCTGCGCGCGAGCGCCCGTGCCGCGCCGAGATCGCTCGCGAAGGCGCCGTTGCCGACCTTGACGTCGAGCACCAGCGACTGCAGACCGGCGGCGAGCTTCTTCGACAGGATGCTGGCGGTGATCAGCGGCAGGCTCTCGACCGTCGCGGTGACATCGCGGATGGCATACAGCCGGCGATCGGCCGGCGCGAGGTCGGCGCCGGCACCGACGATGGCGCAGCCGGCGGCGCTCAGCGCCGCGCGCAGGCGCTCGGGGCCGGGGTCGACGCGGTAGCCCGGCAGCGCTTCGAGCTTGTCGAGCGTGCCGCCGGTGTGGCCGAGGCCACGCCCGCTGATCATCGGCACGACGGCGCCGCAGGCGGCGAGGATGGGCGCCAGCATCAGGCTGACCTTGTCGCCGACGCCGCCGGTCGAATGCTTGTCGAGCACCGGGCCGGGCAGCCCGGCCTGCGTCCAGTCGAGCACCGAACCCGAGTCGCGCATCGCGCGCGTCAGCACCAGCGTCTCGGCGCGGTCCATGCCGCGCAGCAGGATCGCCATCGCCAGCGCGGCGACCTGCGCATCGCCCCAGCCGCCGTCGACGAGCCCGCCGACGAAGGCCTCGATCTGCGCCGGCGCGAGCGCACCGCCGTCGCGCTTGGCGCGGATGATCTCGCTGGCGGTGAGCGCGGCGGGGGTCAATTCACGCGCTGGATGCGATCGAGCAGCCCCGGCCCGAGATCGGGGTGGCGGCGCACATAGAGCTCGAGCGCGTCGACATCCATCATGCCGGTGCGGCGCTCGCGGCCCTGGCGCAACACGCTGAAGCCGTCGCCGCCGCTGGCCATGAAGGCGTTGACGGTGACGCGATAGTTCGCTGCCGGGTCGATCGCGACGCCGTCGAGCATCGCGCTGCCGGGCACGACATGGCTGCCCGCCGGCCGTGTCGCGTCCCAGCGGTAGCTGAAGCCGCGGCTGACCATCAGCACGCGCCCATGGTCGCCCTCGCCGCCCCATTGCTGTTCGAGCAGTTGCAGCAGCTGGGTGCCGCTGAGCGTCATCGTCACGAGGTTGTTGTAGAACGGCTGCGCCGCGAACAGATCCTCGTAGCGCACGAGGCCGTCGGCCGGCCGCGCGACGGCGGCGCGGATGCCGCCGGGGTTCATGAAGGCGATGCGGGCGCCGGCGTCGCGCGTCGCTTCGAGCTGGGCGTCGGCGAGCACCTGGCCGAGCGGACTTTCGCCGCCGGGCGATGTCTCGCGCGAGAGCGCGCCGGCGATCGGGCCGACGACGCGCCGCGCCTGCGCCACGGCGAGCTGCTCGTAGGGCGCGATCAGCGCCGTCTGCGCCGGGTCCTTGCCGAACGACGCGTCATCGACGATGACGTTCGTCGCCTCGTCGCCGATGATCCTGCCGGTGCGCGGGTCGAGCCTGAGGTCGATCTCGGTGACGACGGTGCCGTACTTGTCGGCGCTGGTCACGAGATGGCCGGCGATGCGGCAGTTGTAAGCGCGATGCGTATGGCCGCTGACGATGACCGCGACGGCCGGATCGAGCCGCTGCGCGATGTCGACGGTGGGGCCGTGGATGCCCGGGCATTCGTTGTAGTCACCGGTCGGCGTGCCGCCCTGGTGGATCAGCAGCACCATCGCCTCGACGCCCTGGCGCTTCAGTTCGGGGACGAGGGCGTTGACGGTCTCGACCTCGTCGCGGAACTCGAGCCCCTCGACGCCGGCGGGCACGACCATCAGCGGCGTGTCCTTCAGCGTCAGGCCGATGAAGGCGACCGGCACGCCCTGGAACTTCTTGATGTAGTACGGCGGGAACAGCGTCTGGCCGGTGGCCTTCACGACGGTCGTCGCCGCCAGGTAATGCCAGGCCGCGCCGGGGAACACCGGCTGCGGCGGGTTGCAACCCTGGGTCGGATGGCAGCCGCCGCGCTGCATGCGCAGCAGCTCGGCGGCGCCCTTGTCGAACTCGTGGTTGCCGACGGCGCTGACCTCGAGCCCCATCAGGTTCAGCGCGCGCACCGTCGGCTCGTCGTGGAACAGCGCCGAGAGCAGCGGCGAAGCGCCGATGAGGTCGCCCGCGGCGACGACGATGTGGTTCGGGTTCTTCGCGCGCAGCTGTGCGATCGCCGTCGCCAGATGCTCGGCGCCGCCGGCGGCGACGGCCCTTAGCCGGCCCGGGTGTTCGCGATCCTGGATGCGGATGCCGCCCAGCGGCGGCTTCAGGTTGCCGTGGAAATCATTGATCGCCAGGACCTCGACCTGGATCGGCGCTGCCGGCGCGGGAGGCGGCGGCGCGGTCGGCGGCGGTGCCGCGCAGGCTGCAAGCAGTGCGACGACGAAGGGGGTGAGCAGGCGGCGTACGTTCATCGGTAGAGGCTGCGGTATCAAGGTTCGAGTTCCTGCACGAGCGCGCTCAGCAGCGCCACCGCGCGCGCGCCCGCCGTGCCGGCAGTGGCCAGCGTGTGGGCATGGCTGAGCGGCTGCGCCTCCATGCCCGCGGCCATGTTCGTCAGCAGCGAGAGCGCAAGCACGCGCATGCCGGCATGGCGGGCGAGGATGGTCTCGGGCACCGTGCTCATGCCGACGGCGCCGGCGCCCAAGATCTGGAACATGCGGATCTCGGCCGGCGTCTCGAACTGCGGCCCCATGTACCAGGCGTAGACGCCCTCGTGCAGCGGCGTGCCCAGCCGTGCCGCGACGGCGCGGGCACGCTCGCGCAACGCGGCGTCGTAGGCGTTGCTCATGTCGACGAAGCGGTCGTCGCCGGGTTCGCCGAACAGCGGCGATCGCTGCGCGATATTGATGTGGTCGCTGATCAGCATCAGCTCGCCCGGGCGCACCGCGGCATCGAGGCTGCCGGCGGCGTTCGTCTGCACGAGCACGCGTACGCCCCAGGCGGCGAGCGTGCGGATCGCGCCCTTCATCGCATCGGCCTCGCCGGTCTCGTAGGCATGCTTGCGACCGCCGAGCACGACCACCGGCGTGCTGCCGACGCGGCCGCAGCGCAGCGTGCCGCTGTGGCCGCCGACGGCCAGACGCGGGAAGGCCGGCAGCTCGTCGTAGCGGATCTCGAACGCGTCCTCGACGGCGTCGCCGAAGGGTCCCCAGCCGCTGCCGAGCAGGACCGCGATCGCCGGCGCCGGGGCGCGATCGCGCAGCGCGCGGGCACAGGCTTCGATGGCTGAGTTCATGGTGTCAGGTGGCGGGGTCCGAAACTGTGCGGCAACAGCTCGCCCAGGCTGTGGGTGGCGCGCAGGCGCTCGTTGTCGACGATCCAGATCGGGCAGTCGTCGGCGGCGAATTCGCGCAGCTTCTGGCGGCAGCCGCCGCAGGGCGTCACCGGATCGTCGGCGATGCCGCAGACGGCGACGGCGAGCACGCGGCGCCCGCCGGCAAGCACCAGCGCCGCCAGCGCCGAAGCCTCGGCGCACCAGCCCTGCGGGTAGGCGGCGTTCTCGACATTGCAGCCGGCGTGGATGCGGCCCTGCTCGTCGAGCACCGCGGCGCCGACGGCGAAGCGCGAATACGGCGCATAGGCCTGCTCGCGTGCGGCGCGTGCCGCGGCGACGAGCGCGGCGCGCTGTTCAACGTTGCTTGACATAGGGTCGTCCCAGCGCCGCCGGCGCGACCGCGCGGCCGATGAATCCGGCCAGCAACACGACGGTCATCAGATACGGCAGCGCCTGTATGAACTGTACCGGCACGACCCCGATGCCGGGCCAGGCCACACCCTGCATGCGTATCGACACCGCGTCGAGGAAGCCGAACAGCAGGCAGGCGCCGAGCGCCGGCCCCGGTCGCCATTTGCCGAAGATCAGCGCCGCCAGCGCCATGTAGCCGCGGCCGGCGGTCATGTTGGGGATGAAGCTCGGGTTCTGCGCCAGCACGAGATAGGCGCCGGCGAGTGCGGCGAGCACGCCGTTGAGCGCCAGCGCCTGGTAGCGCAGCGCGCGCACCGAGACGCCTGCCGCGTCGACCATGATCGGGTTCTCGCCGACGGCGCGCAGCCGCAGGCCGAAGCGCGTGCGGTAGAGCAGCCACCACACGGCCGCCACCGCGACGAGCGATCCGTAGACCATCACGTTGTGGCCGAAGAAGGCGAGGTTCAGCGCCTGGCCGATGAGCGGGATGTGCGCGACCACGGCGCCTGCCGCCGCGCCGTAGGACTGCAGCCGCACCGCATCGGGCAGCGGCGGCGTCTGCCCGCCCTGCGCGAACTGCGCGATGCCGAGCACGACGGTGAGTCCGGCCGCCGTCATCGTGATCGCCATGCCGAGCACGACCTGGTCGCCCTCGTGGCTGACGCAGGCGTAGCCATGGACCATCGACAGCGCGACGCCGACGGCGATCGCGGCGAGCAGCGCCAGCGCCAGCGAGCCGGTCGTCACGCCGACGGCGGCCGTCGTGTAGGCCGTGAGCAGCATCTTGCCCTCGAGCCCGAGGTCGATCACGCCCGAGCGCTCGCACAGCACGCCGGCGAGCGCGCACAGGATCAGCGGCACCGAGACGCGCAGCGTGCTCGCGACGAGCGTGCCGACGAGCAGTTCATCCATGGCGCACCCCGCGCAGCCCGCGCGACAGGCGCAGCAGCGCGGGCGCGGCGATGCGCGCCATCGCGCCGGCGAACAGCACGACCAGGCCCTGCAGCATGAACACCATGTCGCGGCTGAAGCCGTTGATGTCGAAGGCCAGTTCGGCGCCGCCCTGGTAGAGCGCGCCGAACAGCAGCGATGCGAGCAGCACGCCCAGCGGATGGTTGCGGCCGATCAGGCTCACGGCGATGCCGGCGAATCCGGCGCCGGCGACGAAATCGGGCATCAGCCGGCCCTGCACCCCCGCGATCTCGTTGACGCCGACGAGCCCGGCGAGCGCGCCCGAGACCGCGAGTGCGGCCAGCGTCAGCCAGCGCGGGTTCATGCCGGCGTATTGCGCCGCGTCGGGCGCATGGCCGACGGTGCGCAGCGCGTAGCCCGGCACCGTCTTCCAGATGCCGATCCAGACGACGGCGATCGCCGCCAGCGCGATCAGCAGCGACAGGTTCAACGGCGTGCGCGGCCATTCGATGCCGATCCAGCCCAGCGCCTCGTGCATGCCCGGCATATGCGCCGAGGGCGCGAAGGCGACGCTCTCGGGCGTCATGTCGCCGGGCGCCTTCAGCGGCCCCGACATCAGCCAGCCGAGCAGCGCCGAGGCGATGAAATTGAACATGATCGTCGTGATCACGACATGGCTGCCGCGCCAGGCCTGCAGCGCCCCCGGCACCGCCGCCCAGGCCATGCCGAACAGCGCCGCCGCAGCGACCATGATCGGCAGCATCGCCCAGGCCGGCAGCGCCGCGCCCCAGGCCAGCGCCGCGAGACCCGCGCCGAGGCCGCCGAGCATCGCCTGCCCTTCGCCGCCGATATTGAAATAGCCGCCATGCGCCGCGACCGCGACCGCCAGGCCGGTGAAGACGAAGGTCGTGGCGTAGTACAGCGTGTAGCTCAGCCCCGACTTCGAGCCGAAGGCGCCCTTGACGAGCAGCGCCAGCACCTCGAGGGGGTGGAAGCCGACGAGGGCCACGACGATGCCGGCGACGATCAGCGCCAGCGCGAGATTGACCGCCGGCAGCAGCGCGACGTCCATCCAGCGCGGCAGCTCGGCCGGTTCGCTCATGAATGATGTCCGGCGCCGCCCATCAGCCGCCCGAGCGCCGCCTCGCTGCACGCGGCGATCGGCAGTTCGCCGGCGATGCGGCCGCCGTTCATCACCAGCACGCGGTCGGCGAGCGCGAGGATCTCGTCGAGCTCGGACGAGACGACGAGTAGCGCGCTGCCGGCGTCGCGCAGCGCGCGCAGCCGGCCGTGGATGAACTCGATGGCGCCGATGTCGACGCCGCGCGTCGGCTGGCCGACGAGCAGCACCTGCGGCTCGGGCATCGCCTCGCGCGCGAGGACGAGCTTCTGCTGGTTGCCGCCGCTGAACAGGCTCGAGCGCAGCAGCGGGTCGCGCGGGCGCACGTCGTAGCGCTCCATCATCGCGGCGCAGTCGGCGCGCAGCCGGCGCCGGCGCAGCCAGCCGTGCAGGCTGTAGCGCGGCGACGACTGGTAGCCCAGCAGCGCCGATTCCCAGGCCGCGAAGGGCAGCACGAGGCCGCGCCGGTGCCGGTCCTCGGGCACATGGGCGATGCGCAGCGCGCGCGCCGCGCGCGGCGTGATCCAGTGGCGGCCGGCGTAGCGCCGGGCGCCGACGCGCAGCTCGCCTTGCGCCGGCGCGAGCAGACCCGACAGTGCATCGAGCAGCTCGGTCTGGCCGTTGCCCGCGACGCCGGCGATGCCGACGATCTCGCCGGCGCGCAGCGTCAGCGAGACATCGGCCAGCCGCTGCACGCCCAGCGCGTCGGTCACCGACAGCCCCTGGACTTCGAGCAGCGGCGCGCCCGGCGCCGCAGCGGCGCCCTGGCGGCCGAGGTCGACGCGGCGGCCGACCATCGCCTCGGCGAGGCCGTCGATGCTGGTGTCCTGCGTCGCGCAGTCGAGCACGACGGCCCCTCCGCGCATCACCGTCACGGCGTCGCACAGCGCGACGATCTCCTTGAGCTTGTGCGTGATCAGCAGGATCGTCGTGCCGCGTTCACGCAGGCGGCGCAGCGTCGCGAACAGCGCCGCCGTCTCCTGCGGCGTCAGCACGGCGGTCGGCTCGTCGAGGATGAGGATGCGCGCGCCGCGGACCAGCGCCTTGAGGATCTCGAGGCGCTGGCGCTCCCCGACCGGCAGCGCCGAGACGAGCGCGTCGAGATTCACCTCGAGCCCGGTCTCGCGCATCAACTCGTCGAGCTTCGCGCGCACCTGGGCGCGCGCCGGCCCCAGCAGCCAGCCCGGCTCGGCGCCGAGCATCACGTTGTCGAGCGCCGACAGCGTGTCGACGAGCATGAAATGCTGGTGCACCATGCCGATGCCCAATTCGATGGCCTGGCGCGATCCGGCGATCTTCACCGGCCGCCCCTCGATCTCGATCGAACCGGCATCGGCGCGGTAGAAGCCGTAGAGGATCGCCATCAGCGTGCTCTTGCCGGCGCCGTTCTCGCCGACGATGCCGTGCACCGTCGCCGCGGCGACGGTCAGGTCGACATCGCGATTGGCCTGCACGGCGCCGAAGCGCTTGGCGATGCCGCGCATCGCCACCGCCGGCGCGCGTCCGCTGACGGCTGGCGCGACGCTCATTGACAGGCGTTGTGCGCCATGTAGTCGATGACCTTGATCTTGCCGCCGACGATGTCGGCGCGCGCCGCCTCGACGCGCTGCTTGAGCGCCGGCGTCACGAGCTTGGCGTTGTATTGGTCGAGCGCGTAGTCGACGCCGCCTTCCTTCAGCCCGAGCGCCGCCGAGCCCTCGCTGACGCCCTTGAAAGCGTCGTACACGGCGACATCGACGCGCTTGACCATGCTCGTGAGCATCGTGCCGGGCTGCAGGTGGTTCTGGTTGCTGTCGACGCCGATCGCCAGCTTGCCGGCATCCTTGGCCGCCTGGTAGACGCCGACGCCGGTGCCGCCGGCGGCGGCGAAGACGACGTCGACGCCCGAGGCGAACTGCGAGCGCGCGATCTCGGCGCCGCGCGCCGGGTCGTTCCAGGCCTGCGGCGTCGTGCCGGTGTACTGCGTCGTGATCTGGATCTTCGGGTTCGCGTATTTCGCGCCCTGCTCGTAGCCGCAGGCGAACTTGCGGATCAGCGGCACGTCCATGCCGCCGACGAAGCCGACCTTGCCGGTCTTGCTCGCCGCCGCGGCGAGCACGCCGACGAGGAAGCTGCCCTCCTGCTCCTTGAAGACGACGCTTTGCACGTTGGGCGCATGGACCTCGGCGTCGATGACGACGAAATGCTGCTTCGGGAAATCCTTGGCCACCTTCTCGACGACGCTGCCCATCGAGAAGCCGATGCCGACGATGGGGTCGGCGCCACGCTCGGCCATGCGGCGCAGCGCCTGCTCGCGCTGCGCCGGGTTCGAGATCTCGAATTCGAGATACGGCTTGCCGGTCTCCTTCTTCCAGCGCTCGGCGCCGGCATAGCCGGCCTGGTTGAACGACTTGTCGAATTTGCCGCCCATGTCGTAGACGACGGCGGGCTCGGCGTGCAGGCCCGCGGCGGCCGCAATGAGGGTGGAAGCGAGCAATGCAGTCTTGAGGGACATGACGGCGCCGGGTTGCAGATGAGTGGCGCGCAGGATAGCAAGAGTCGATCGCCCGGCGATCCCGAATCGCCCTAGGGTTGGTCGCAACGACGGCGCGATGGCGCCGGCCTACGATGTCGCGATGCCAGACACCGCACCGATACCCAGCGCAGCGACCGCTCGCGCCCTGCCCAAAGTACTGCTGCACGAGCATCTCGACGGCGGCTTGCGAGTCGCCACGCTGTTCGAGCTGCTGCGCGAACGCGGCATCGACCCGCCGGCGGCCGATGTCGCTGCGCTGGCCGCCTGGTTCGACGCCAACGCCCATGCCGGCAGCCTCGTGAAGTACTTGGAGGGCTTCGCCCTCACGGTCGAGGCGATGGCCAGTCCGGCGGCGATGACGCGCGTCGCCTTCGAGGCCGCCGAGGACGCGCGGCGCGACGGCGCCGTGCTGGCCGAGTTCCGCATTGCGCCGCTGCTGTTCGAGGACCACGGCATCGCCGGCGAGGCCGCCGTCGAGGCGCTGCTCGCCGGCCTCGCGCGCAGCCCGCTGGCCAGCGGCCTCATCGTCTGCGCGATGCGCCACCTGCCGCCCGAGCAGACGCTGCGCGCGGCGCGGCTGGCCCTGCGCTACCGCGAGCAGGGGGTCGTCGGCTTCGACCTCGCCGGCGCCGAGCGCGGCCATCCGCCCGAGCAGCACGCGCAGGCGCTGCGGCTGGCGCTCGATGGCGGCCTGCCGCTGACGCTGCACGCCGGCGAGGCCGACGCCGCCGAGCGCGTCGTCGAGGCCGGCCGCCTCGGCGCCAGCCGCATCGGCCATGGCGTGCACCTCGTCGACGCGCTGCGCGACCCGGCGCGGCGCGAGCTCGTCGACGCGGTGATCGAGATGGGACTGCACCTCGAGGTCTGCCCGACGAGCAACGTCCACACCGGCGCCGCGACATCGATCGCCAGCCATCCGATCACCGAACTCTGGCGCGCCGGCGTCAGCCTCAGCTACCACACCGACAACCGGCTGATGTCGTGCATCGACCAGACGGGCGAGGCGCAGGCGCTGCTCACGCATACGCCGCTGTCCGCCGCGGACTTGGTCGCGATGGCGGCGCAGGCGGCGCGCCATTCGTTCCTGCCGGCGGCGCAACGCGAGGCGGCCGCGGCGGCGATCGCGGCCTGGACGCCGGTCTGAACCGACGCGCGCCGCGCCGGCCGCAGGCGGCGATGATCAGGCGGCGATGGCGCCGCGCAGCGCGCGCAGGAAGGCCGCGATTTCGGGCGTCGGCCGCGCCGGCTCCTTCCAGTATTCGCTGCAATCGCTCTTGCGGCCGAGCAGACCCATCTCGACGAGTTCGCGCCGCAGCGTCGCCGGATCGCCGAAATGGTGGTGCGCGTTGAGGATGCGGTTGACGTCGCGCTCGCTGTACTTGCGGCGCAACGCGAAGCGCGTCCACAGCCACCACATCGCCGTGCGCTGCACCGAGAGCTTGCTCGGCAGCCGCAGCAAGCGGCCGGCGGCGTCGAACTGCGTCAGCGCCTTGCGCGCCGCCGGCGTCAGTTCGGCCGCCGGCGGCGGTGCCTCGGCGACGTCGGCAGGCGCCACCGCGGCCAGGGTCTGGTAGTTGCGCAGCCCGGCGGCGCGGGCGAGCAGGTTGAGCATCTCCTGCTGGCCCGGCGGCGGCAGGCCGTCGCGGTGGCGCTCGGCGAGCCGATGCCTGAGGTTGCGGGCGAACGCCGACAGGTCGGCGATGGCCAAGGGGTGGACGGTACGCGTCATCGCTCATCCTCGCGCGCCTGGACTCGGGGGCTGGCCGAGTGCTGGTGTTGCCATTGCAGCGCAGGCACGCATGACAGCGATGGGTGCGGGCGTCGCGGCGCAGGTTCAGCACGAGCCGGGGCTCTGGCAACGCTGGGTGAACTGGCGACCCGCGGCGATCTTAGCGCAGCGCGCAGCGCCGGCGGCGACAGGCGACGGGCGGCGGCGGACGCCGCCGGTCAATGCATCGCGACCGCGCTCAGGCCCTGTTCCTGCACGCTCCACTGGGCCTCGAACTCGGCCAGCCCGGTGGCCGGCAGCGGCGGTCCGATGTGCTCGCCCAGCACCTCCTCGCAGCCCAGCCGCGTCAGGGCGCGGCGCAGCGCGGCGCTGTCGGCACCGGCGGCGCCGGCGCGCAGCCCCAGCGTGCGCGCCACCGCCACCGCGGCGCGCACGATCAGCGCCGCGTCCTCGTCGCGCTCGCTCGCGCGGCCCCAGCGGCGCGCCACGCGCAGCGCGTCCGGCGCCAGCCGCCGCAGCAGCGCCAGGCTGGTGCCGCCGCCGCCGTATTCGTCGACGATCAGACCGAAGCCGGCGCGGCGCAAGGCGTCGGCCTGTGCCGACGCGCGCGCCGGCTCGGCGACGAGGTCGGCTTCGTTCCAGCCCAGGCACAGCGCCTGCGGCGGCATGCCGTGGCGGCGCAGCGTGCGCTGCAGCCGGTCGGCAAGGTCGACGTCGATGAGGTCGCGCGGCGCCAGCGAGATCTGCACCCAGGACAGTCCCAGACCGCGCAGCGTCGGCCATTGCTGCGCCACCGCCGCCACCGTCCACAGCAGCAGCGAGCGCGCCAGGCCGGTCTGTTCGAGCCCCGGCAACAGCGCGGCCGGCTCGACGAGGCCCTGGCGCGGGTGGTGCCAGCGCACGCCGGCGACGACGCCGACGAGGCGCCCGCCGACGAGCGAGACCGTCGGCTGCAGGAACAGCCGCAGCTGCTCGGCGGCGAGCGCGCGGCCGAGTTCGGCCAGCAGCGTCAGCGTCAGCGTGCTCGAGCGGTCCAGCGCCGGGGCGTAGGCGACCATGCCGTCGCTGCCGGCGGCGTCGAGCGCGATCGCGGCGCGGCCCAGCAGCGCCGCCGCGTCGTCGCCCTGCTCGGGCCAGGTCGCGAGGCCGAAGGCGACGCCGAGGTCGACCGATTGCTCGTCGAGCGTGATCGGCAGCTGGAACACGTCGGACAGCCGCTCGGCCACGCCCCAGGCGTCGGCGGCGTCGGCGCCGGGCAGCAGCAGCGCGAACTCGCCGCCGCCGAAATGGGCCACGAGGTCGCCCGCGCGCACCTGCTGGCCGAGCAGGCGCTGGCCGGCGCTCTGCAGCATGCGCGCGCCCCAGCCGGCGCCCAGGACCTCGGCCAGATGGCGGCAGCGGTCCAGCCGCAGCAGCAGCACCGACAGCGCCGTGCCCTCGGCGCCGGCCAGCGCCGCCTCGAGCGCGGCGACGAAGCCGGCACGGTTGAGCAGCCCGGTGAGCGCGTCCTCGTGGGCGAGCCGGCGCAGCGCGTCGCGTTCGGCGTGCAGGCCTTCGCGCATCGCGGCGATCGCGCGGGCGAGCTCGCCCAGCGCGTCGCTGCGCCGGCGCAGCGGGATTTCGGCGTCGTCGGCGCAAGCCCGCGTGAGCGCGCTCAGCGGCCGATGGAAGCGCCAGACCAGCGCCGCGGCGACGGCGACGGCAAACGACGGCAGCGCCAGCAGCGCCCAGTCGCCCCAGGGGCTCGATGCGCCCCAGCCGCGCTGCGGCGCCGCCAGCGCCCAGGCCAGGCCCTCGAGTGCCAGCAGCGCCGCGGCGGGGCCGAGCACGCCGCCGAATGGCGCGGCGGCGCGCAGACCCGCTCGCAGGGGCGCAGGCAGGGGCGGGGACAGCAGCGGCTTTCGCATCCCAGCGGTATCGGCCGGGCGGCGCGGGACCTGAGCGATGTCCGCGTATTTGTGCGGGTTCCGAACGGCCCGGCGGCGCCGGAAAGCTACACAATGCGACGGCAGCGCCGATACTCCCGATGGGGCGGACAGTGCCGTGGGCCTGGAGACCAAGTGAGCCAGCAGCAAACCATATTGATCGTCGACGACAACCCCGAGAACCTCACCGTCCTGGGCGAGTTGCTGGTCTCGCGCTACGCCGTGCGGGCGGCGAATTCCGGGCTGCGCGCGCTGCAGCTGGCGCGTCAGGCGCCGCTGCCCGACCTGATCCTGCTCGACGTGATGATGCCGAACATGAACGGCTACGAGGTGCTCGAGCAGCTGCGCGCGGCGCCCGAGACGAGCGAGATCCCGGTCATCTTCATCACCGCGATGAACAGCGCCGGCGAGGAGGAGCATGGCCTGGCCGCCGGCGCCGTCGACTACATCACCAAGCCGCTGTCGCCGGCGGTGGCGCTGGCGCGCGTGCGCACCCACCTCGAGCTGCGCCAGGCGCGCGTGCGGCTGCAGGACATCAACGCCGGGCTCGAGGCCGAGGTCGCGGCGCGCATGCGCGAGAACCTGTCGATCCAGGACGTGACGATCCGCGCGCTGGCGCGGCTGGCCGAGACGCGCGACAACGAGACCGGCAACCACATCCTGCGCACGCAGCAATATGTCGGCGCGCTGGCGCGGCGCGTCGCCCGCCATCCGCGCTTCGCCGCCGAGCTCGACGAACAGAGCATCGCGCTGATGGCCAAGTCGGCGCCGCTGCACGACATCGGCAAGGTCGGCATCCCCGACCATGTGCTGCTCAAGCCGGGCAAGCTGACGCCCGAGGAATGGGCGGTCATGAAGACCCATGCCCAGCTCGGCGCCGACGCGATCGAGCGCGCCGAGGCCGATGCCCAGAGCCCGGTCAAGTTCCTGCTCTACGCCAAGCAGGTCGCGCTGCGCCACCACGAGCGCTGGGACGGCAGCGGCTACCCCGGCGGGCTGGCGGGCGAGGCGATCCCGCTGGCGGCGCGCCTGATGGCGCTGGCCGATGTCTTCGACGCGCTGATCTCGCGCCGCGTCTACAAGTCGGCGGTGCCGCTCGAGGAGACGCGCCGCATCATGGCCGCCGAGCGCGGCCGTCATTTCGATCCCGACCTGCTCGACGCCTTCCTCGAGGGTTTCGACGAGTTCGCCGAGATCGCCCGCCGCTACCCCGACCACGAGCCGGAGGCTGAAGCGCAAGGTGCCTGAGTCCCGGATGGACGTGGCCACCTCCGCCGCCGAGCCTCAAGCGGGGAGGACCGGCCGGCTCGCGGGCTGGCTCTGGGCGGCGCTCGGCGCCGCCGTCGTCGCGCTCACCACGCTGGCGCTGGTACGGGCCCACGACAGCCTGCGCGAACGCGCGGCGCTCGAGCTCGAGTCGGTGTCGGCGCTGCGCACCCAGCTCGTCGTCGACTGGCTGCGCCAGCAGACGGCGCAGGCCGAATTCGCGCGCACGAGCGAGCTCTGGGCGAAGCAGCTGGGCGCGTGGCGCAGCAGCGGCGACGCCGGCGCGCTGGCCGCGCTGCTCGCGCGCGTGCGCCAGTCGCGCCAGACCTACGGCGAAGGCGCCGCGCTGCTGCTCGACCCGCAGGGCCAGATCATCGCCGGCGTCGGCCCGGTGCCGGCGACGACGCCCGCCGCGCTGCGCGAGGCGACGCAGCTGGCGATCGCCGCGGGCCAGATCCGCAGGACCACGCTCCATACCGTCGACGGCCAGCCGGCGCTGGACATCGTCGCGCCGCTGCTCGGCGCCGGTGCCGCGGCACCCGGCGTGCTGGCGCTGCGCGTCGACGTCGAGCACCAGCTGCTGCCGCTGCTCGCCGGCTGGCCGCTGCCGATGCGCAGCGCAACGACGCGCCTGGTCGAGCTGCGCGACGGCCGCCTCTTCGGCCTGGCACACGGCACGCCGCTGCCGCTGTCGACGCCGCAACTGCTCGCGGCACAGGCCATCCGCGGCGAGATCGCGCTCGACCGCGCGCACAGCGGCCTCGACTACCGCGGCCTGCCGGTGCTGGGTGTCATCCGCGCCGTGCCCGGCACCCCCTGGTACGTCAGCGCGAAGGTCGATCTGGCCGAACTCGCGGCGGCCGAGCGCGCCTCGTCGGCCTGGATCGCCGCGTGCGGCGCGCTGGCCCTGCTCGGCGTCGTCGGCGCCGCCGCGCTGCAGCGCCAGCGCCGCCGCCTCGCGCGGGCCCAGGTCCGCGAGGCCGAGCAGCACCGGCAGCTGCAGGCCATCGACCTGCTGCGCGCCGTCACCGAGGGCTCGAGCGACGCCATCTTCGCCAAGGACCGCGAGGGCCGCTACCTGATGTGCAACGCCCAGGTCGCGCGCTTCGTCGGCCGTCCGGTCGAGGCCATCGTCGGCCGCAACGACCGCGAGATCTTCGGCGCCGAGCAGGCCGCGCCGGTGATGGCCAACGACGCCGTCGTGATGTCGCAGGACCGCGTCGTCAGCTACGAGGAGGCGCTGGGCCTCGGCGCCGAGCCGACCGTGTTCCTCGCCATCAAGGGGCCGCTGCACGACACCGACGGCCGCGTCAGCGGGGTGTGGGGCATCTCGCGCGACATCACCGAGCGCGCCCGCGCCCAGGCCGAGCTCGAGCGCCACCGCCACCATCTGCAGGAACTGGTCGACGAGCGCACGACGCAATGGCAGCAGGCCAACCGCGCGCTGCGCGAGAGCGAGCATTTCATCCGCACGATCGCCGACAACCAGCCCAGCCTGCTCGCCTACTGGGACCGCGAGCTGCGCTGCCGCTTCGCCAACCGGGCCTACCGCGAGTGGTACGGACGCGAGACCGCGCAGATCGTCGGGCGCCGCATCGACGAGGTCTTCGCCGCCGCGCGCATCGACCTCGTGCGGCCGCATATCGACGCCGTGCTCGCCGGCCGCACCGAACACTTCGAACGCGAGCTGATCAGCGCCGACGGGCGCCGCATGCCCTGCTGGTGCACGTACACGCCGGACTGGGTCGACGGCGCCGTGCACGGCTTCCTCGTGCAGACCTGGGACACCGGCGACCTCAAGCGCGCCGAGCACCGGCTCGAGCAGGTCAACGCCGAACTCGTCGTCTCGCGCGACCGCGCCGAGCAGGCCAGTCGCGCCAAGAGCGCGTTCCTGGCGAACATGAGCCACGAGATCCGCACGCCCTTGAACGCCATCGTCGTGCTGACCCATCTGCTGCGTCGCGACGCCACCGACGCGCTCGCCCGCGATCGACTGGAGAAGGTCGACGACGCCGCCTCGCAGCTCCTGCAGGTCATCGGCGACATCCTCGACCTGTCGACGATCGAGTCCGGCCGCTTCCAGCTCGAACTCGCCGACTTCTCGCTGCGCGAGCTGCTGGCGGACTGCCGCGCGCGCGTCGCCGCCGGTGCCGACGCCAAGGGCCTGGCGCTCGATCTCGACGCCGGCGCGGTCCCGGACGCGCTGCGCGGCGACCCGCAGCGCCTGACGCAGGCGCTGATGAACCTGCTGAGCAACGCGGTGAAGTTCACCGAGCAGGGCGGCGTGAAGGTCCGCGTCGAGGCGCTGGACGACGCCCGGGAAGCGCTGACGCTGCGCTTCGTCGTCAGCGACACCGGCATCGGCATCGCGCCCGAGCGGCTGGCGCCGCTGTTCGAGGCCTTCGTGCAGGGCGACGGGTCGACGACGCGGCGCTTCGGCGGCACCGGACTCGGCCTGGCGATCACCCAGCGGCTGGCCGCCCTGATGGGCGGCGAGGTCGGCGTCACCAGCGAACCCGGCCGCGGCAGCGAGTTCTGGTTCACGTCGCGCGTCGAGCGCGGCGCGGCGGCCGCGCCGCCGGGCGCCGCCGCCGCCGCTCCCGCCAAGCCGGTGGGCGCGATCGACGGCGAACGCGGCGATCGCGGTGCGCGGCCCGCTGCGACTGCGGCAGCCGCGCGCCCCGGCACCGCGGTGCCGGTCGTCGACGGCCTCGACGCCGCCGTCGCGCTGCGCTACCTCGGCGGCCGCGTCGAGACCTATCGCCGCATCCTGCAGCAGTTCGCGACCCACTATGCCGACAGCCCGGCGGTGCTGCAGGGCGCACTCGAGCGCGGCGATGGCCAGGCGCTGGCGCAGTACGCGCATTCGATCCGCGGCGCGTCGGCAGCGATCGGCGCGACGCGGCTGCCGGCGCTGGCCGCGGCGGTCGAGGCGGCGGTCGCGCACGCGGCGCCGCCGGCCGATCTCGAGGCCGCGGTGCAGGCGTTGCGAGTCGAGCTCGAAGCCGTCGTCACCGCGATCACCGCCGCCGCGCGCGTCGAAGTGGCGCCGCCCGCGGCGGCGGGCGACGCGCTGCCGGCGGCCGCGCTCGATGAACTCGAGGCGCTGCTGGCAGCGTCGGATTACGGCGCCGTCGAGTCGCAGCGCCGCCTCGCGCCGGCGCTGCAGCGGCACGCGGCGGCCGAGGCGGCCCGACTCGACGCCTGCCTGCGCGCGTTCGACTACGAGGGTGCGCTGGCGGCGCTGCGCGCGCTGCGCGAGCGCGGCTGAAGCGCGGCCGCAGCGGCCGCTACGACGACTTGCCGCGCCGCCGCTGCCAGGCCAGCAGCTCGCCGACGAAGCCGCGGCGGAAGCCGACGACGCAGACGACGAAGATGGCGCCGATGATCACCGTGACCCAGGAGCCGACGCGGTCGGCGAGGAACTCCTGCAGCCCGATGATCGTGAACGCGCCCAGCACCGGCCCGGCGAAGGTGCCCATGCCGCCGAGCAAGGTCATCAGGATGACCTCGCCCGAGAGCGACCAATGCGCATCGGACAGCGTCGCGAAGCCCAGCACCAGCGTCTTCAGCGAGCCGCCGAGACCGGCCAGGCCGGCCGAGAGCACGAAGGCGAGCAGCTTGTAGCGGTCGACGTTGTAGCCCAGCGAGATCGCGCGCGGCTCGTTCTCGCGGATCGCCTTGAGCACCTGGCCGTAGGGCGAATGGACGATGCGCACGATGGCCGCGAAGACGGCGACGAAGATCGCCAGCACGAGGTAGTACATCGTGAGGTCGCTGCGCAGCGACAGCAGGCCGAACAGACGGCCGCGCGGTACGCCCTGCAGCCCGTCCTCGCCGCCGGTGAACGGCGCCTGCAGCCAGACGAAATAGACCATCTGCGCCATCGCCAGGGTGATCATCGCGAAGTAGATGCCCTGACGGCGGATCGCGATCAGGCCGACGACGAGACCGACGAGCGCCGCGCCCAGCGTGCCGACGAGCATACCGAGCTCGGGCGAGAGCCCGGCGCTGCGCACCGCCAGCCCGGTGAAGTAGGCGGCGGCGCCGAAGAACGCCGCATGACCGAACGACAGCAGCCCGGTGTAGCCGAGCAGCAGGTTGAAGGCGCAGGCGAAGATCGCGAAGCACATCGCCTTCATCACGAAGATCGGGTACAGGCCGATGAACGGCGCCACCAGCAGCAGCGCCAGCGCCACCAGCCAGGCGATGCGGGCGCGCCGCTCGAGCATCGCTTCGGTCAGGCCGCTGCTGCTCATCACTTTTCCTTGCCGAAGAGGCCGGCGGGCCGGATCATCAGCACGATGGCCATGATCACGAAGACGACGATGTTCGACGCCTCGGGGTAGAAGACCTTGGTCAGCCCTTCGATGATGCCGAGCGCGAGGCCGGTGAGGATCGAGCCCAGGATCGATCCCATGCCGCCGATGACGACGACGGCGAAGACGACGATGATCAGGCTCGAGCCCATCAGCGGCGTGACCTGGATCACCGGCGCGGCGAGCACGCCGGCCAGCGCCGCGAGGCCGGTGCCGGCGGCGTAGGTCAGCATCACCATCACCGGCACGTTGATGCCGAAGGCCTGCACCAGCGTCGGGTTCTCGGTGCCGGCGCGCAGGTAGCTGCCCAGCCGCGTGCGCTCGATGATGAACCAGGTCGCCAGGCACACGGTGAGCGAGGCGAAGACGACGAAGGCGCGGTAGTTGGGCAGGATCATGAAGCCCAGGTTGGTCGCACCCTCGAGCGCATCGGGCACCGGATACGACTGGCCCGAGACGTCGAACCAGTAGCGGAACACGCCCTCGGCGATCAGCGCCAGGCCGAAGGTCAGCAGCAGGCCGTAGATCGGGTCGACCTTGTACAGGCGCTGCAGCAGCGTGCGCTCGATCACCGCGCCGAGCGCGCCGACGACGAGCGGCGAGAGCACGAGGGCGAACCAGAAGTTGATGCCCCAGCGGTCGAGCAGCACATAGGCCACGTAGGCGCCGATCATGTAGAGCGCGCCATGGGCGAAGTTGACGATGCCCAGCAGGCCGAAGATGACCGCCAGCCCGAGGCTGAGCATCGCGTAGAACGAGCCGTTGACGAGCCCGAGCAGCAACTGGCCGAGGAAGGCCTGCAGCGGAATGCCGAAGATTTCCATCGCCAGTTCTGCCCGGTCAGCGCGTCATTTCCAGAGCGCGCACTTCGACTCGGCCTTGGGCGTGAAGGCCTTCTCGCCCGGCGTCGTCGCGATCAGCTTGTAGTAGTCCCAGGGCGTGTTCGACTCGGCCGGCGTCTTCACCTCGAACAGGAACATGTCGTGGATCATGCGGCCGTCGGCGCGCACATAGCCGCCCTTGGCATACATGTCGTTGACCTTGCTCGCGCGCATCTTGGCCTCGATCTTGTCGCCGTCGTCGGTGCCCAGCGCCTTGACGGCGTTCAGATAGAACATCGTCGCCGAGTAGTCGGCGGCCTGCAGCGACGAGGGCATGCGCTTGAACTTCTCGAAGAAGCGCTTGGCCCAGGCGCGCGACTCGGGCGACTGGTTCCAGTACCAGCTGTCGGTCAGGTACATGCCCTGCGTCGCCTTCAGCCCCGCGGCGTGGACGTCGTTGATGAACATCAGCAGGCCGGCCAGCTTCATCGTCTTCGTGATGCCGAACTCGTTGGCCGCCTTGATCGCGTTGACGGTGTCACCGCCGGCATTGGCCAGCGCCAGCACCTGCGCCTTGCTCGACTGCGCCTGCAGCAGGAACGACGAGAAATCGCTCGCCGACAGCGGGTGCCGCACCGAGCCGACGACGGTGCCGCCGGCGGCCTTCACCGCCGTCGTCGCATCGTCCTGCAGCGCCGTGCCGAAGGCATAGTCGGCGGTCAGGAAGTACCAGGTCTTGCCGCCATGGGCGACGACCGCCGGCGCCTCGCCACGGGCCAGCGCCGCGGTGTCGTAGGCGTAGTGGATCGTGTACGGCGAGCATTGCGCGTTGGTCAGCGCCGAGCTGCCGGCGCCGATGGCGATGAAGGGCTTCTTCTTCTCGGCCGCGACCTTCGCCATCGCCAGGCTGGTGCCCGAGTTGGTGCCGCCGATGAGCACGTCCATGCCCTGCTGGTCGAACCATTCGCGCGCCTTGCTCGCGGCGACGTCGGCCTTGTTCTGGTGGTCGGCGGTGAGGACCTCGATCTTCTTGCCGTTGACGGTGCCGCCGAAGTCGGCCACCGCCATCTTGATCGCGTCGCCGCCGGCCGGGCCGTCGATGTCGGCGTACAGGCCCGACATGTCGGTGATGAAGCCGATGCGGACGACGTCGCCCGAGATCTGGGCCTGCGCGGGTGCGACGGCACCGAACATCGCCCCCATGGCGGTCAGACAGGCGGCGTGCAACTTGCTGAATCTCATCATTTCTCCTTTGCGTTTCGGACGGATCAGACGCCCAGGTATTCGTGCAGCCGCGCCATGCGCGACGGCAGTTCCGCCTGGGTGAATTCCTGGATCACCTCGCCATGCTCGATGACGAGGAAGCGGTCGGCCAGCGGGGCGGCGAAGCGGAAGTTCTGCTCGACCATGACGATCGTGTAGCCCTGGGCGCGCAACGCCGTCACCATTTCGGCCAGCTTCTGGACGATCACCGGGGCCAGCCCCTCGGAGATCTCGTCCAGCAGCAGCAGCCGCGCGCCGGTGCGCAGGATGCGCGCCACCGCCAGCATCTGCTGCTCGCCGCCCGACAGCCGCGTGCCCTGGCTGTGCGCGCGCTCGAGCAGGTTCGGGAACATCTCGTAGATCTGCGCCACCGACATGCCGCCTGCGGCGAGCACCGGCGGCAGCATCAGGTTCTCCTCGGTCGACAGGCTCGAGAAGATGCCGCGCTCCTCGGGGCAGTAGCCCAGGCCCAGACGCGCGATGCGGTGCGTCGACATCGCGATCGTCTCGGTGCCGCGCACCTGGATGCTGCCCTTGCGGCTGCCGATGAGGCCCATGATCGCGCGCAGCGTGCTCGTGCGTCCGGCGCCGTTGCGGCCCAGCAGCGTCACGACCTCGCCCTCGTCGACGTGGAAGTCGATGCCGTGCAGCACATGCGATTCGCCGTACCAGCCGTGCAGGCCCTTGACCTCGAGGAAGCGAGCCGTCATGTCAATGGGCGCCCTGCAGTTCGGTCTGCGCCGTGCCCATATAGGCCTCGATCACCGCCGGGTCCTTCGAGACCTGCTCGTACGGCCCCTCGGCCAGCGTGGCGCCGCGCTGCAGCACGGTGATGGTGTCGGCGATGCTGCTGACCACGCTCATATTGTGTTCGACCATCAGCACCGTGCGATCGGCGGCGACCTTCTTGATGAGCGCGCGGATGCGGTCGACGTCCTCCAGCCCCATGCCCTGGGTCGGCTCGTCGAGCAGCATCAGCTTGGGCTCCATCGCCAGCGTCGTCGCGATCTCGAGTGCGCGCTTGCGGCCGTAGCTCAGCTCGACGGCGGCCAGCGGCGCATAGGCCTCGAGGTCGACCTCGCGCAGCAGCGCCAGCGCGCGCTCGTTGAGGCTGTCGAGCAGGTGCTCGCTGCGCCAGAAGTGGAACGAGTTGCCGAGCCGGCTCTGCAGCGCGACGCGCACGTTCTCGAGCACGCTCAGGTGCGGGAACACCGACGAGATCTGGAACGAGCGGATGACACCGCGCCGGGCGATGCGCGGCGGCGGCTCGGCCGTGATGTCCTGGCCTTCGAACAGGATCTGGCCCGAGGTCGGGGTCAGGAATTTCGTCAACAGATTGAAGCAGGTCGTCTTGCCGGCGCCATTGGGGCCGATCAGCGCGTGGATGGTTCCGCGCCGGACCTTCAGGTCCACCTTGCTGACGGCGACGAAGCCCTTGAATTCCTTGGTCAGCGCTCGAGTCTCGAGGATGATGGCGTCTTGCATGGGCGCAGGCGTTGGCAGGCCCGCAGTGTAGGCCCAGCGCGCATTCCCTCCGGCTTCGGGAATACTCTCGTTACCCCCCGACTTCCGAGGTCCCCTCATGACTACCCCCTTGTCCCCGGAAGATGCCGCGGTCGAGATCAGCCTGGCCAGCGCGCTCGAGATCTGGCGCCTGGGGCTGGCGACGATGGTCGACATCCGCCAGGCTTTCGAGATCGAGCTCAAGGGTGCGATCCCCGGAACGGTGCACATCCCGCTGTTCGAGGTCAAGCGCCTGCTCGGCCACGAACTGACCGAGGACGAGCAGGACATCCTCGACGCCGGCAAGCCCACCGAGATCGACACCCAGGGCTTCTTCGGCACGCTCGACCGCGTCCACAACGACCACGACCACATCGTGCTGTGCATCTGCAACAGCGGCCGCCGCAGCCTCTATGCGGCGCGGCTGCTGCGCTCGCTGGGCTACCCGAAGGCACTGTCGGTGGCCGGCGGCTTCCAGGCCTGGAAGAAGGTGGCCGCTAGCGCGGCCCAGCCCGCCCCGGCCGCCTGACGACGGGCGGCAATTCGGCGGCGGCTATGACGCCGCCGCCCAGGCACACCTCGCCGTCGTAGAGCACGGCGCTCTGGCCCGGCGTGACGGCCCATTGCGGGGCGTCGAAATCCAGCCGCATCGCGTCCGCGGCCTCGATGGCCAGGGCGCAGGGCGCATCGGCCTGGCGGTAGCGCGTCTTCGCGGCGTAGCGTCCGGGCGCCGGCGCCTCGCCGGCGACCCAGCTGAGGTCGTCGGCGCGCAGCCAGCCCGACTGCAGCCAGGGATGGTCGTGGCCCTGCACGACATGCAGCGCGTTGTGCTCGAGGTCCTTGTGCGCGACGTACCAGGGCTCGTGCTCGCCGCCGCCGGCGCGCTGGCCGCCCAGCCCCAGGCCCTGGCGCTGGCCCAGCGTGTAGAACGAGAGGCCGACGTGGCGCCCGACCTCGCGCCCCTGCGCGTCGATCATCGGCCCGGGCTCGCGGCTCAGGTAGCGCTCGAGGAATTCGCGGAACGGCCGCTCGCCGATGAAGCAGATGCCGGTCGAATCCTTCTTCTTCGCGTTCGGCAGGCCGACCTCGGCGGCGATGCGCCGCACCTCGGTCTTCGCCAGTTCGCCGACCGGGAACAGCGTGCGCGCGAGCTGGGCCTGGTTCAGGCGGTGCAGGAAATAGCTCTGGTCCTTGGCCGGGTCGAGCCCCTTGAGCAGTTCGTGGCGCCCGCCGCGCTCGCGCACGCGGGCGTAATGGCCGGTGGCGATCTTCGCCGCACCGAGGCGCATCGCGTGGTCGAGGAAGGCCTTGAACTTGATCTCCGCGTTGCACAGCACGTCGGGGTTGGGCGTGCGGCCGGCGGCGTATTCGCGCAGGAATTCGGCGAACACGCGGTCCTTGTAGTCGGACGCGAAATTGACATGCTCGATCTCGATGCCGATGACGTCGGCGACGGCCGCCGCGTCGACGAAATCGACATTGCTCGAACAGTATTCGCCGTCGTCGTCGTCCTCCCAGTTCTTCATGAACAGGCCGATGACCTCGTGGCCCTGCCGCTTGAGCAGCCAGGCGCTGACCGCGGAATCGACACCGCCGCTCAGACCCACGACGACGCGCTGCCCAGTCCCCATGCCGCGAATTATCCCGCCACGCCACAATCGCGCCGTCCCACCCCCCAGGAGCGAGAGCGATGTCGGAAGATGGATTCCACGTGCACGGACCGCACGACCACGAGATCGAACATGTCGCCGAGCATGGCGCGCACGACCCCAGGTCGGGCACGATCGCCGTCGCCACGGCGATCATCGCCACCGTCGGCGCGATCTTCTCTTACATGGGCGGCAACACCCAGGCCGCCGCCGGCATCGACAAGAACAACGCCGCGATCAAGAAGACCGAAGCCTCGGACCAGTGGAATTTCTACCAGTCCAAGAGCAACAAGCAGAACCTGTCCGAACTCGCCGCCGTGCTGGTGGCCGAGGACAAGCGCGCCGGCTACCTGCAGGAGGTCGAGCGCTACAGGAAGGAGAAGGCCGACATCAAGGCCGCCGCCGACAGGCTCGAGGCCGAATCGCGGGCCTGGGACGAGCGCTCCGAGGCCGAGATGCACCAGCACCACCGCTGGGCGCAGGCGACGACGGCGCTGCAGGTCGCCATCGCGCTGGCCGCGATGGCGCTGCTGACGAAGAAGCGCTGGCTCGAATGGGGCATGTTCGGCGTCGCGGCGATCGGCCTCGCGCTGGGCGCCGCGGCCGCACTGCACGCCTGAGCGCGACCGCGCCCGATGCCGCAGGCACCGGGCGCGCCGTCGGACATCAGGACCTCAGGACTTCAGCAGGCCACCGAGCAGGCTGGCGAGGTCACCGCCGCCGGCGCCGCCCTGCGGCAGCTGGCCGTTCGGCGACAGCTTGTCGATCAGCTGCGGCAGCATCTGCGCGAGCTGACCCGCGGCGTCGCCGTGGCTGAGGCCGAGCTGCTGCGCGATCTGGCCGACGGCGCCGGTACCGAGCGCGTTCGTGACCTGGTCGCCCGAGACCGGCATGTTCTGGCCGGTGCCGATCCACGAGGCCACCTGGGGGCCGAGACCGCTCTGCTGGAACTTCTCGACGAGGCCGACGAGCCCGCCGAGGCCGCCCGCGGCGCCGCCGGGCGCACCGCCCTGGCCGAGCATCCCGATCACCGCATTCAGCAGCGCGCCTTCGCCGCCGCCTTGCTGACCGCCACCGCCGATCGCGCCCAGAACCGAATCAAGCAAACCCATCGCAAACTCCCGTTGTGAAAACCGCCGCCACTGTGCCCTAGTTCGGGCATCTGTCAACCGCCCGGCGCCGGGGCGCCACCCAATGCGGCCCAGGCCAGCAGCGCCAGCGGCGCCGTGTCGGCGCGCAGCACGCGCGGGCCGAGCGCGGTGGCGACGAAGCCGCAGCGCAGCGCCTCGGCCTGCTCGTCGGGCGACAGGCCGCCTTCGGGGCCGCTGAGCGCGACGATGCCGCGCCCGGCGTCGACGCGCGCCAGCGGCGCCGCTGCAGAGTCCAGGCTCAGCAGCAGCCGCTGCCGATCGCCCGCCGCCGGGCCGAGCTGTGCGAGCCAATCCTCGAGGTCGAGCAGCGGCGCGATGCGCGGCACGCGGTTGCGCCCGCACTGCTCGCAGGCGGCGACGGCCACCGCCTGCCAATGGGCGCGCCGGCGCTCGGCGCGCTCACCCGCCAGCCGCAGCACCGAGCGCGCCGTCTGCAGCGGCTGGATCGCGGCGACGCCGAGCTCGGTGGCCTTCTCGACGAGCGCGTCCATGCGCTCGTTCGCCGGCACGCCCAGCGCCAGCGTCACCGGCCGCGCGAGCTCGCGGTCGACCTCGAGCGGCGCGTCGACGCGCACCGTCACCTCGCTGCGCCCGACGGCCAGCACCGTCGCCGGCCAGACGCGGCCGCTGCCGTCGAAGAGTTCGAGCGGGCTGCCGGGCTGCACGCGCCGCACCTGGGCATGGCGCACGGCCGCCTCGGGCAGCGCGTAGGCGGCGCCGGCCGTCGGCGGCGCGTCGAGATGGAGTCGGACCGTCATCCCCGAAGTATCGGTGCGGCCGCCGCCCGCAGCCTCAGGGGCGGTCGCGCAGCTCGCGGCGCAGGATCTTGCCCACCGGCGACTTCGGCAGCGGGCCGCTGAACTCGACCCGCCGCGGGCGCTTGTAGCCGGTGAGGAAGGTCGCGCAATGCTCGCGCACCTCGCCCTCGGTCGGCCGGCCCGAGGACTCGTCGCTGCGCACGACGATGAGCCGCACGGCCTCGCCCGCGGCGCCGTCGGCCACCGCCACCGCGGCACATTCGAGCACCCCGGGCAGGCGCGTCACGAGCTCCTCGATCTCGTTCGGGTAGACCTTGAAGCCACCGACGAGGATCATGTCCTTCTTGCGGTCGACGATGCGCAGCGCGCCATGCTCGTCCTGGATGCCGATGTCGCCGCTGCGCAGGTAGCCGTCGGCGGTCATCGCGCGCGCCGTCTCGTCGGGGCGCTGCCAGTAGCCGGCCATCACCTGCGGGCCGCGGATGGCGATCTCGCCCGCGTTGCCGGCCTCGACCTCGCGGCCCTCGTCGTCGATGATCTTCACCTCGGTGTTCGGCAGCGGCAGGCCGACGCTGCCGCTGAACGCCGTCGCATCGACCGGGTTGCAGGCGACCGAAGGGCTGGTCTCCGACAGGCCGTAGCCCTCGCAGATCGGGCAACCGGTGGCCTCGAACCAGCGCTGCGCCGTCGCCGGCTGCACCGCCATGCCGCCGCCCAGCGACAGCCGCAGCCCGCTCCAGTCGACGCGCGCCGCATCGGGGTGGCGCGCGATCGCGTCGAACAGCGTGTTCACCGCCGGCAGCGCATGGAAACGCTGGCGCCGCAGCGTGCGCAGCAGCGCATCGGTGTCGCGCGCGTCGGGTATCAGGATGCAGCAACCGCCGCCATGCGCGGCCAGCAGCATCACCGAGCTGAAACCGAAGATGTGATAGAGCGGCAGCGCGCACACCGTCACCGGCTGCTCGCCCGGTGCGAGGCGGGCCAGCGCCGGCTCGTACCAGGCCTGCGACTGCAGCACGTTGGCGACGAGGTGGCGATGCAGCAGCACCGCGCCCTTGCTCGTGCCGGTGGTGCCGCCGGTGTACTGCAGCAGCGCGATGTCGTCGGGGCCCGGCGCGCCGGGCCCGGCGGCTGGGGAGACCGTGGGGGTGACCGCGGGGGAGCCCGTCGGCAAAAGGCGCCGTCCCGCGGCGATCGCGTCGGCGAAACGCAGCGAACCCGGCAGCTCGAAGGCCGGCACCTGCTTGCGCACATGGCGCACGACATGGTTGACGAGGCGGCCGCGCACCGGCCCGAGCAGATCGCCGGCGGCGGCGACGACGACCTGGCGCAGCGGCAGCGACTCCAGCACCTGCTGCAGCGTGGCGCCGAAGTTCTCGAGCACGACGATGGCGCGGGCGCCGCTGTCGCGCAACTGGTGTTCGAGCTCGCGTGCGGTGTACAGCGGGTTGACGTTGACGACGACCAGGCCGGCGCGCAGGATCGCCGCCGCCGCCACCGGGTACTGCGGCAGGTTCGGCAGCATGATCGCGACGCGGTCGCCGCGCTGCAGTCCCGTCGACAGCAGCCAGGCGGCAAAGGCCTGGGCGAGCTGGTCGACCTCGCCGTAGCGCAGCTCGCGGCCGAGATAGCGGTAGGCGACGCGATCGCGGTAGCGCTCGAAGGCGTCGTCGAGCAGCGCCGCGAGCGACGGATAACGATCGCTCGCGACCTCGGCAGGCACGCCTGCCGGGTACTGCCTGAGCCAGATCTTCTCCATCACCGCCTCGTCTGCGCCAGTGCCGATTCTGACGCGGGACTGACAGACGGCTATCAGGGGATTCGATAGCGCGGGTCGAACACGCGCCGGCGATCGATCGCCGGCGCGCGGCTCGGCTATTCGATGGCCTTGACCATCTCCTCGACGACCTTCTTCGCGTCGCCGAACACCATCATCGTCTTGTCCATGTAGAACAGCTCGTTGTCGAGGCCGGCGTAGCCGCTGGCCATCGAGCGCTTGTTGACGATGACGGTCTTGGCCTTGTAGGCCTCGAGGATCGGCATGCCGTAGATCGCGCTGCCCTTGACGAGCGCGGCCGGGTTCACGACGTCGTTGGCGCCGAGGATGATGGCGACGTCGGCCTGGCCGAATTCGCCGTTGATGTCCTCCATCTCGAAGACCTGGTCGTAGGGCACCTCGGCCTCGGCGAGCAGCACGTTCATGTGCCCCGGCATGCGGCCGGCGACGGGGTGGATCGCGTATTTCACCGTCACGCCCTTCTCGGTGAGCTTGGCCGCGAGTTCCTTGACCGCATGCTGCGCGCGCGCCACCGCCAGGCCGTAGCCGGGGACGATGATGACGCTCTCGGCGTTGCCGAGCACGAAGGCCGCGTCGTCGGCGCTGCCGCTCTTCACCGGGCGCTGCTGCGCCGCGCCGGTCGCGACGACCGCCTCGCCGCCGAAGCCGCCGAGGATGACGCTGAAGAACGAGCGGTTCATCGCCTTGCACATGATGTAGCTGAGGATCGCGCCCGAGCTGCCGACGAGGCTGCCGGCGATGATCAGCATCGCGTTGTCGAGGCTGAAGCCGATGCCCGCCGCGGCCCAGCCCGAATAGCTGTTGAGCATCGAGACGACGACCGGCATGTCGGCGCCGCCGATCGGGATGATGATCAGCACGCCCATCACGAACGACAGCGCGAGCATGGCGAAGAACGCCGTCCAGCTCTCGGTGCCCGCGAACGCGATCCCGAGGCCGATCGTCGTCAGGCCGAGCACCAGGTTGACCATGTGCTGGCCCGAGAACGTCACCGGCGCGCCCTGGAAGAGGCGGAACTTCGAGCTGCCCGAGAGCTTGCCCCAGGCGATCACCGAGCCGCTGAAGGTGATGGCACCGATCGCCGCGCCGAGGAAGAGCTCGATGCGGTTGCCGACCGGAATCGCCGCGCCCTTGGCGATCTCGCCGAAGGCCCAGGGTTCGGCGACCTCGGCCACGGCGATGAAGACCGCGGCGAGGCCGATCATGCTGTGGAAGAAGGCCACCAGCTCGGGCATCTTCGTCATCTCGACGGTCTTCGCGCGCCAGGCGCCGTAGGCGGCGCCGGCCGCCAGGCCCAGCAGCACCCACAGCATGCCGCCGCCGGTGTGGCCCATCTCGCCCGACAGCTTGACGATGAGCGCCGCGGTGGTGAGCACCGCGATCGCCATGCCGGTCATGCCGAACAGGTTGCCGCGGATCGAGGTCGTCGGATGCGACAGGCCCTTCAGGGCCTGGATGAAGCAGACGCTGGCCACCAGGTACAGCAGCGTCACGAGATTCATGCTCATTGCGCGCCCTCCTTCTTCGGCGCCTTGTCCTTCTTCTTGAACATTTCCAGCATGCGGCGCGTGACGAGGAAGCCGCCGAAGACATTCACGGCGGCCAGGGCCATCGCGAGCACGCCCATCGTGCGGCCGAGCCAGGTCTCGGTGAGCGCGGCGGCGAGCATCGCGCCGACGATGACGATGGCGCTGATCGCGTTCGTCACGGCCATCAGCGGCGTGTGCAGCGCCGGCGTGACGGTCCAGACGACGTGGTAGCCGACATAGACGGCGAGCACGATGATGATCAGGTTGGTGACGGTGTGTGAAACGACATCCATGTGCGTACTCCTCGTTATTTGCGCTTGATCTCGCCACCCTGCGTCATCAGGCAGGCGACGACGATGTCGTCGTCCATCGGCACGTTGAAGGTGCCTTCCTTGGTGAGCACGAGCTTGAGGAAGTCGAGCACGTTGCGCGCGTAGAGGCTCGAGCTGTCGGCGGCGACGAGCGCCGGGATGTTGGTCTCGCCGACGATCGTCACGCCCTGCTTGACGACCGTCTTGCCGGCCTCGGTGAGCGGGCAGTTGCCGCCCGCGGGCGCCGCCATGTCGACGATGACCGAGCCCGGCTTCATCGCCGCGACCATCTCGGGCGTGATCAGCACCGGTGCCGCGCGGCCCGGGATCAGCGCCGTCGAGATCACGATGTCGGCGGCGGCGACGCGCTTGGCGACCTCGACCTTCTGGCGGTCGAGCCAGCTCTGCGGCATGGGCCGCGCATAGCCGCCGACGCCCTCGGCCGCTTCCTTCTCCTCGGCCGTCTCGTAGGGCACGTCGATAAACTTCGCGCCCAGGCTTTCGACCTGCTCCTTCACCGAGGGGCGCACATCGCTGGCCTCGATCACCGCGCCCAGCCGCTTGGCCGTGGCGATGGCCTGCAGCCCGGCGACACCGACGCCGAGGATGACGACGCGCGCGGCCTTGATCGTGCCGGCCGCCGTCATCAGCATCGGGAACAGGCGCTGGTACTTGTCGGCGGCCATCATCACGGCCTTGTAGCCGGCGATGTTGGCCTGGCTCGACAGCACGTCCATGCTCTGCGCCCGCGTCGTGCGCGGCGCCGCCTCGAGCGCGAAGCTCGTCAGCCCCGCGGCCGCCAGCCGCGCCAGACCGTCCTTGTCGAAGGGGTTCAGGATGCCGACGAGCGCGGTGCCCGCCTTCATCAGGCTGAGCTCGTCGGCGTCGGGGCTGCGCACCTTGAGCACGAGATCGCAGCCGAGCGCGCCGGCGCGGTCGGTGATCTCGGCGCCGACGGCCGCGTAGGCCTCGTCGGTCGCGCTGGCGGCGACACCGGCGCCCGACTGGACGCGCACGGTATGGCCCTGGGCCTTCAGTTTCTTGGCCGTCTCGGGGGTGACGGCGACACGGGTTTCCCCCGCCGCGGTCTCGAGCGGTACTCCGATCAACATGCTGAATCCTCCTGGCCCCCTCGCGGGGCGTGCGAAAGTACCACAATCACCGCCGCGTTCAGGCGCTGCGGCGCAGGATCGTCTCGTGGGCCGCCTCGCAGGCGACACAGCGCAATGCCTGCGGCTCGACCTTCAGGCGCGCGAACGGGATGTCGGCGTCGCAGTCGACGCAGCGCCCGTAAAGCCCCTCACCGCCCTGCAGCCGCACGAGCGCCTGCTTGACCTCGGCGAGCTCTCGCGTCTCGCGGTCGGACAGCGTGAGGTCGAGTTCGCGTTCGCCCTCGCGCCGCGCCGCATCGCGCACGTCCTGCGCCAGCATCTCGTGCGCATGCTCGGCGCGCGTGAGGCCGTCGTTGTGCGCGGCGAGCTGGCTCTCCAGCTGCAGACGGCGCTGCTGCAGGTCGGCTTCGAGCAACCCGATCTGGGCAATGCTCAGATGCGAAGACATGGCGATGAACCTCCGGTCGGACCATGATGCTATGGCCGAACGGCCCGCATGTTGAGCCGGGTCAACCCGGCGCCCGCCTGCCTAGAATCCATCATGCGCATGTCAGCCACCGAATCCACCAGCCGCTGCGACGTCCTCGTCGTCGGCGCCGGTCCGGCCGGCAGCGCCTGCGCGCGCCAGCTCGCCGCGCAGGGGCAGGACGTGCTGCTCGCCGACCAGCACGAATTCCCGCGCGACAAGGTCTGCGGCGACGGGCTCATCCCCGACAGCCATGCGGCGCTGCGCCGACTCGGCGTCTGGGACGAGGTCGCGGCGCTGGCGCGCCATGTCGGCGCCGTGCGCTGCGTCGGGCCGCGCGGCGGCCATGTCGACGTGCCGGGCACGCTGGCCGTGCTGCCGCGGCGCGAACTCGACCATATCCTGGTGCGCGCCGCCGAACGCGCCGGTGCCCGGCTGCTGGCGCCGCTGCGCTTCGAGGCACCGCTGGAGGAAGGCGGCCGCGTCGTCGGCGCACGCCTGCGCTCGGCGCAGGGCACGCAGGAGATCAGCGCGCGCTGGGTCGTGCTGGCCACCGGCGCGGCCACGCCGCCGCTGATCGCCGCCGGCCTGTGCGAGCGCCAGTCGCCCAGCGGCATCGCGCTGCGCGGCTATGTGCGCAACGAGGCGATGGTCGAGCGCATCCGCGCGCTCGAACTCGCCTGGCACCCGCGGCTGCGCGGCGGCTACGGCTGGATCTTTCCGGCGCCCGGCGGCCTGTTCAACATCGGCACCGGCCTGACCGGCAGCCATCTGCGGCAGCGCAAGGGCCGGGGACGCACGCCCGGCGACGTCAACCTGCGTCGCATGTTCGAGGACTTCTGCGCCGTCTACCCGCCCGCCGCCGAGCTGATGCGCGGCGGCGAGATCGTCGGCCCGATCAAGGGAGCGCCGCTGCGCTGCGGGCTGCGCGGCGCGCGCTGGTCGCGCCCCGGTCTGCTGGGCACCGGCGAGGCCATCGGCAGCACCTACGCCTTCAGCGGCGAGGGCATCGGCAAGGCGATGGAGACCGGCATGCTCGCCGCCGCGGCCATCGTCGAGGCCGGCGGCGACGACGCCGTGCGCCAGCGCTACGAGGCCACGCTGCGCGGCCTGAGCCCGAAGTTCGATCTCTACGAGATCGCCAGCCGCGTCAACCAGCATCCCTGGCTGGCCGACCTCGTCGTCTGGCGCGCCAACAAGAGCCCGCGCATCCTGCGCCGGCTCACCGGCGTGCTCGAGGAGACGCAGAACCCGGGGCGCCTCTTCACGTTCAGCGGCATCACCAAACTGATGTTCGAATGAGATGTGCCAGCTGCTCGGCATGAACGCCAACACGCCGACCGACGTGATGTTCAGCTTCACCGGCCTGGCGACGCGCGCCGACGAGCACAAGGACGGTTTCGGCATCGCCTTCTTCGAGGACCGCGGCCTGCGCCATTTCATCGACCACCAGAGCGCCCGCGTGAGCCCGGTGGCGCGGCTGGTGCGCGACTACCCGATCCACAGCGACATCGTCATCGCCCATATCCGCAAGGCCACGCAGGGCCGCGTCGCGCTCGAGAACAGCCACCCCTTCGTGCGCGAACTCTGGGGCCGCTACTGGGTGTTCGCGCACAACGGCGACCTCAAGGGCTTCGAGCCGCGCCTGCACGGTGCCTTCCGCCCGGTCGGCGACACCGACAGCGAACGCGCCTTCTGCTGGCTTATGCAGGAACTGGCGAAGTCGCATGCCGGCGTGCCCAGCGTCGAGGAACTCAGCTGCACGCTGCGCGAGCTGCTGCCGCGGCCGGCCGCGCATGGCACCTTCAACATGCTGCTGAGCAACGGCGTCGCGCTCTGGGCCCATGGCACGACGCAGCTGTGGTCGCTGCAGCGGCGCCACCCCTTCGGCGCCGCGCGGCTCGCCGACGAGGACGTCAGCGTCGACTTCGCGCCGCTGACGACGCCGCGCGATCGCGTCGCCCTCGTCGCGACGCAGCCGCTGACGGCGGGCGAGGACTGGCAACCCTTCGCGCCGGGCGAGATGCGCGTCTTCGTCGGCGGCGACCAGGTCGCGGCGGGGCCCTGCCGCGGCTGAGGCCCCGGGGCAGGACCCGGGGGTAGGATCGCCGCACCCACCTTCAGCACCGTGCCATGGCCGACTTCCCCGTCCCGCGCTTCGACCAGTTCTATCGCCACGCCGAACTCACGCGGCTGCTGCAGGACTACGCCGCCGCCGCGCCGCAGCTGGTGTCGCTGGCCAGCCTGGGCCCCAGCCACGAGGGGCGCGAGATCTGGATCCTGACGCTGACCAACCGCGCCACCGGCAGCGACCTCGACAAGCCGGCGTTCTGGGTCGACGGCAACATCCACGCCGCCGAGCTCACCGCCGGCACCGCCTGCCTGTACTGGCTGCACCACCTCGTCAGCGGCTACGCGAGCGATGCGCGCGTGCGCGAGCTGCTCGACACGCGCGTCGTCTACCTCGTGCCACGGCTGAACCCCGACGGCGCCGAGCTCGCGCTGGCCGACAAGCCGCGCCATATCCGCAGCAGCACGCGCCCCTACCCCCACGACGAGGAAGCGGTCGACGGGCTGACGATCGAGGACGTCGACGGCGACGGCCGCGTGCTGCAGATGCGCGTGCCCGACCCGCATGGCACCTGGCGCCAGCACGAGTCCGACCCGCGGCTGATGGTCGCGCGCGAGCCCGGCGAGTTCGGCGGCAGCTACTACCGCCTGATCCCGGAAGGCACGATCCGGCATTACGACGGGCTGAAGATCACCGCCAACCCCGACCGCGAAGGGCTGGACCTGAACCGCAACTTCCCCGCCTTCTGGCGCCAGGAGTTCGAGCAGGCCGGCGCCGGCCCCTACCCGACGAGCGAGCCCGAGGTGCGGGCGATGGTGCGCTTCGTCGCCGCGCATCCGAACATCGGCGCCGCGGTCAGCTTCCACACCCACGGCGGCGTGATCCTGCGGCCGATGAGCACGCAAAGCGACGAGGACATGACGCCCGAGGACCTGTGGCTCTACAAGCGGCTGTCCGAGCGCGGCACCCGGCTCACCGGCTACCCGGCCGTGAGCATCTGGCACGACTTCAAGTACCACCCCAAGCAGGTCATCACCGGCGCCCAGGACTGGTTCTACGAGCATCTGGGCGCGCTGTTCTGGACCGTCGAGATGTGGTCGCCGAACCGCGAGGCCGGCATCACCGACTACAAGTGGATCGACTGGTACCGCGAGCATGGCGTCGACGACGACCTCAAGCTGCTGAAGTGGAGCGACGAGCATTGCGGCGGCCGCGCCCATGTCGACTGGTACCCGTTCCGCCATCCGCAGCTCGGCATGGTCGAGATCGGCGGCTGGGACCGCATGAACTACTGGCGCAACCCGCCGCCGGCGCTGCGCGAGCGCGAGGCGGCGCGCTTCCCGGCCTGGCTCGACCAGATCGCGCTGGCGCTGCCGCGGCTCGAGGTGCTGCGCGCCGAGGTCCGCGCGCTCGGCCCCGACAGCTGGCGCGTGCGCTTCGCCGTCGCCAACAGCGGCTATCTGCCGGCCTACGTCACGAAGCGCGCCATCGAGCGCAAGACGGTGCGCGGCACGGTGTTCGAGATCCACCTGCCCCCCGGCGTCACGCTCGCCGCGGGCCAGGAGCGCGTCATCGGCGCCCACCTCGAGGGCCATGCGCCGAAGGCCTCGCTGCAGTCGGCGCCGAACCGCGAGGTCACCGCCGACCGCGCCGTCGTCGAATGGGTCGTGCGCGGTGCGCGCGGCGCCGCCGTGGGCCTGAGCGCCAGCGCCGACCGCGCCGGCACGGTGCGCACCGAAGTCACACTCGATTGAGCCGTTCTCTCGCGTGCAATTCGGCCCGCGTGTAGGGCCGCTCATGCCCCGAGATCGCGAGCGCCAGCCGCGTGACGATGGCGTGGGTCTGCGACGGCGGCGCCAGCCGCGGCGTCGCCACCAGCCACAGGGCGACCAGGGTCGGCGCCCAGAGGCCGAAATGACCGCGCGGCGAGCGCGCATGGCCCAGCGCCAACACCCCGACGGCGCCGCCGACGACGAGTCCGGCGATGACCTCGGACACCGAATGCGCCTGCGTGATGACGCGCGAGACGCCGACCAGCAGCGCCAGCAGCGCCCCCGCGACCACGGCGGCGCGCACCCAGCCCGGTCGCTCGCCGGGCACGAGCGTGGCCCCCAGCAGCGGGTAGACGGCGGCGGCGAACATCGCGTGGCCCGAGATGCCGGTGAAGTCCAGTACCGCCGAGCCGACACCCCAGCCGATGAAGGCGACCTTGCTCGCCGTCGTCAGCAGCACGGCCAGCGCCAGCGCCGCCAGCCACGACCGCGCGAGGCGGCGCCCGGCGGCGCTGCGCGCGAGCGCGAGCAGCGCCAGCACCGCGGCCGGCAGCAGGATCTGCGCCTCGCCGACGCGCGTGAACAGGTGCCAGTCGATGGTGGGCAGCGATGCGAGCCCGCTCATCCGGCGTGCGGCTCCGCGCCACGACCCGCGGCAGGCGGCCATTGCGTCGGCGTGAAGCCGACCGTGATCGCCGCCGGCCAGACGACGACCGGGCGCTTGATCACGCTGGGCTGCGCCCGCATCAGCGCGCAGGCGCCGGCGGCATCGGCGGCCGCCGCGCGCGTCGCGTCGTCGAGGCGGCGCCAGGTGTTGCCCTGGCGATTCAGCAGCCGCTCCCAGCCGACGGCGGCGACCCAGGCGTCGAGCGCCTCGGCCGGCACGCCGGCCTTCTTGAAGTCGTGGAATGCGACTTCGATGCCTTGCTCGGCGAACCAGGCGCGCGCCTTCTTCACCGTGTCGCAGTTCGGGATGCCGTAGAGCTGGACCTTCATGGTCTCGATTCTGGACCAGAGCTGCGCTACCGTCGCACGATGCCCGCGCCCGCCGCCACCCCCGCCGTGCCCGCCGTCTGCCCGAATTGCGATGCGGCGCTCGCCGGCTACGCGCCGCCGCCGCGCTACTGCCCGCGCTGCGGCCAGGAGACGCGGGTGCAGGCGCCGACGCTGCGCGAGTTCGCGCAGCAGTTCGGCGGCGCCTATCTCTCGACCGAGGGTGCGCTGTGGCGCACGCTGGCGCTGCTGCTGCGCCCGGGCGAGCTGACGCGGCGCTACCTCGCCGGGCAGCGCCGGCGCTACGTGTTGCCGCTGCGCCTGTACCTGACGGTGAGCCTGCTGGCGCTGCTGGTGGTCAGGTTGCAGACCCAGGTCGAGTTCCGCTTCAACCAGAAGGACATCGCCAGCGCCTCGAGCGAGCTGCGGGATTTCTCGATCGTCAGCCTGGGGGCGAACGGCCCCCGGGTCGGGCGCAAGGACGGCGTCTTCTATTGCCAGCACCTGCCCGCCGCGATCTGCGCACGCGCGCAACGCCGCATCGACATCGACCCGAAATCGCTCGGCGATGCCATCGACCAGTATCGCGAACGCCTGGTCGGCCACATCGGCGGCGCGATGTTCCTGCTCGTGCCGGCCTTCGCGCTGTGGCTGCGGCTGGCCTACCTGAACCGCCGCATGCGCTACACCGAGCACCTCGTGTTCGCGCTGCACCTGCACACGGCCTGGTTCATCGCCCTGGCGCTGATCATGACGAACGTCGGCTGGCTGGCGGCGATCGGCACCTTCGCGGCACCGATCTACGCCTGGCTGGCCCTGGGCCGGGTCTACCGCGACCGCCGGTGGACGCGCGCGCTGCGCGTGGCGATGATCACCGGGCTGTATTTCGTGACCCTGGTGCTGGCGCTGGCGTTGCTGCTGATCGTGACGCTGCTGCTCTGAGGTCGGCACCGATCACCGTCGTTGGTTCAGGGTCCGCATCCTAGAATCGCTACCGCCGCGCCCCGCCCGCCCCCCGCCCCGCTTCCCGACCCCGCTCGCGATGAACTCCGCTCCCCTGCTCGCCCTCTCGCCGCTCGACGGCCGCTACGCCGCCCGCATGGGCGCGCTGCGCCCGCTGCTGTCCGAATTCGGACTCATGCGCCACCGCGTCCAGGTCGAGGTCGAATGGTTCATCGCGCTGTCCGAGGCCGGCTGGCGCGAATTCCCGCCGCTCGCCGAGGCCTCGCGCGGGCTGCTGCGCTCGCTCGTCGTGCGCTTCGCCGAGGCCGATGCGCAGGCCATCAAGGACATCGAGAAGACGACCAATCACGACGTCAAGGCGGTCGAGATCTGGATCAAGTCGCGTCTCAAGGGCCATGCCGAACTCGAGCGCGCGAGCGAGTTCGTCCACTTCGCCTGCACGAGCGAGGACATCAACAACACCAGCCACGCGCTGATGCTGAAGACCGCGCGCGAGCAGGTGCTGCTGCCGGCGCTCGACCGCCTGCAGCTGAAGCTGACGCAGATGGCGCACGAGCTGGCCGCGCTGCCGATGCTCAGCCGCACCCACGGCCAGACGGCGAGCCCGACGACAGTGGGCAAGGAGGTCGCCAACGTCGCCGCGCGGCTGGCGACGGCGCGCGAGCGCATCGCCCGCGTGCCGCTGCTGGCGAAGATGAACGGCGCCGTCGGCAACTACAACGCCCACCTCGCCGCCTACCCCGGGCACGACTGGCCGGCCTTCAGCCGCCGCGTCGTCGAGGAGCGGCTGGGCCTGGCCTTCAACCCCTACACGATCCAGATCGAGCCGCACGACTACATGGCCGAGCTGTTCGACGCCGTGACGCGCGCCAACACGCTGCTCATCGACTGGTCGCGCGATGTCTGGGGCTATGTCTCGCTGGGTTACTTCAAGCAGCGGCTGAAGGCCGGCGAGGTCGGCTCGAGCACGATGCCGCACAAGGTCAACCCGATCGACTTCGAGAACGCCGAGGGCAATTTCGGCCTCGCCAACGCGCTGCTCACGCACATGAGCCAGAAGCTGCCGGTGAGCCGCTGGCAGCGCGACCTCACCGACAGCACCGTGCTGCGCAATATGGGCGTCGCGCTGGGCTACGCGCTGCTCGCCTACGACAGCCTGGCGCGCGGCCTCGACAAGCTCGAGGTCAACGCCGACGCGCTGGCCGCCGACCTCGACGCCGCCTGGGAGGTGCTGGCCGAGCCGGTGCAGACCGTCATGCGCCGCCACGGCCTGCCCGAACCGTACGACCGGCTGAAGGCCTTCACGCGCGGGCGGCCGATCACGCGCGAGCTGATGCAGGACTTCATCCGCGACCTCGAACTGCCGGCCGACGAAAAGGAAAGGCTGCTCGCGCTCACACCCGCCGGCTACACCGGCCTGGCCGAAGCGCTGGCGCGGGCCTGGCGATGAGCGGCTTCCGCGCCGCGCTGATCGCCGCGCAGCAGCGCCAGGGCTCGATGCTGTGCGTCGGCCTCGACCCCGATCCGGCGAAGTTCCCGCTCGCGTGGCGCGGCGACGCGTCGCGCATCTTCGAGTTCTGCGCCGCTATCGTCGACGCCACGCGCGACCTCGTGTGCGCCTTCAAGCCGCAGATCGCCTACTTCGCCGCGCACCGCGCCGAGGACCAGCTCGAGCGCCTGATCGCGCATTGCCACGCCGTCGCGCCCGACGTGCCGGTGATCCTCGACGCCAAGCGCGGCGACATCGGCGCCACCGCCGCGCAGTACGCGGTCGAGGCCTTCGAGCGCTACCGCGCCGACGCCGTCACGCTGTCGCCGTTCATGGGCCTGGATTCGATCGAGCCCTATATGCGCTACACCGGCAAGGGCCTGATCCTGCTGTGCCGGACCTCGAACCCCGGCGGCAGCGACCTGCAGGCGCAGCCGCTGGCCGGCGCCGACGGGCGGCCGGCGGGGCTGCTCTACGAACATCTCGCGCGCCTGGCGGCGACCGAGTGGAACGGCGGCGGCGAGCTCGGCCTCGTCGTCGGCGCGACCTACCCGGCCGAGGTCGCGCGCGTGCGCGAACTCGCGCCGACGCTGCCGCTGCTGATCCCCGGCATCGGCGCCCAGGGCGGCGATGCCGCGGCCACCGTGCGCGCGGGCCGGCGCGACGGCGGGCCGATCGTCGTCAGCTCGTCGCGCGCGGTGCTCTATGCCGGCGCCGACGGCGAGGACCACGCCGTCGCCGCGCGGCGCGCGGCGACGGCGGCGCGCGACGAACTCGAGCGCGCTCGACGCTGAACGCGATGCGGCAGCTGGGCCCGGAGACCTTGGCCGAACTGCCCGCCGCTGCGCTGCGCCGCGCCGCGCCGGCGCCGGTTTCGGGGCCGCTGCTCGGGCGCATGGCGCGCGCCTGCCTCTGGGCCTGCGCCGCCTCCTGCGGCGTCGCCGCGGTGATGATGGCGACGATGGTGCCGCACGCCGAGGCCGCGGCACGGCTGCTGGCGCTCGTCTTCGCGCTGCTGGCGCTGGCCAGCGCCGCCGCGGTGCGGCTGCCCGAGCGCCGGCTTGCCGTCGCGCTGACCATGCTCACGGCCGCCATCTTCGTCGCCATCGGTGCCACCGCGCTGGCCGTCGGCTGGGGCTCGGCCGCACCCGGACTGCCGCTGGCCGGGCTCGTCGTCTGCATGGTCTGCGCCGTCGCCGGCTGGCGCGCCGGCGCGCTGCTGGCCCTCGTCGCCGCGCTGACGGTCGCCGGCGTCGCATGGCTCGGCCCGCTGCCGGCCGTGATGGCGACGCGGCCGTCGGGCGCGATGCTCGTGGCGACCGAACTGCTGTCGATCGCCGGCGGGCTCGCCGCCGGTGTGATCATCTCGCACGTGATGGGGCGCTACATCGCCTCGGCGCAGGAGCGCGAGGAGCGTTTCCGCAGCCTGCTCGGCCTGGCCGCCGACGGCTATTGGGAAATCGACCAGGACTACCGGCTGCGCGCCGCGACGAGCCCGCATGCCGGCGCGACGCCGCTGGCGGCCAACGGCGGTCTCGGCCAGGTGCCCTGGGAGCTCGACCGCTTCGGCTGCGATGCCGACATCCTCGACGAGCTGCAGGCCGATCTCGACCACCGGCTGCCGTTCCGCGACCTGCCCGTGCGCTGGGCCGTGGCGCCAGGCGAGATCCGCGACTACGTCGTCAGCGGCGAGCCGCGCTTCGACGCCCGCGGCGTCTTCACCGGCTACTGGGGCGTGGCGCGCGACGTCAGCGCCGTGCACGCCGCGCGCGACGCGCTGGCCGCCACCGAGACGCGCTACCAGGAGCTGTTCACGCGCATCCCGACGCCGCTGCTGCTGCACCGCAACGGCCGCATCATCGATGCCAACGCCGCCGCGCTCGTGCTGTTCGACCAGAACGACCTCGCCGCGCTCGCCCGGCACGACCTGCTGTCGTTCTACGAGAGCGGGGATTCGCGCGAGCGCGCGCGCCGGCGCATGGAGCAGCTCGCCGGCCAGGCGGCGGGCACGGCGCTGCCGGTGACCGACTTCCGGCTGCGCATCGACGCGCGCGTCGTCAGCGTGCGCGCGACCTCGGTCTGCGTCGACGCCGAGGGCGGGCCGGCGATGCTCGCGATCTACGTCGACGACACCGAGCGCCTGGCGGCCGAGGACGCCGTGCGGCGTTCCGAGGCGCTGCTGTCGCACCTCGTGGCGACCAGCCCCGACCTCATCACGCTGACCGAACTCGCCAGCGGCCGTTATGCGATGGTCAACCACGCCTTCGAGGCCGTCACCGGCTGGACGGCGGCCGAGGCGGTAGGCCGGACCTCGGTCGAACTCGGCATCTGGGGCAGCGACGAAGGGCGGGTCGAATTCGTCGAGCGCCTGCGCGCCGCGGGCCTGGTGCAGAACCTGCCGGTGAGCTTCGCCGCCAAGGACGGATCGCGCTTCTCGCTGCTCGTCTCGGCGGCGCGCTTCGTGATGGACCGGCGCGAGTACATGGTCATCAACGCCCGCGACGTCACGCGGACCGAGCGCGAGCGCATGGAGCGCGAGGCCATCCTCGCGAACGCCTCGATCGGCATCGCCGTCACGCGCGACCGCCGCTACGTGCTCGCCAACCGCCACCTCGAACGCATCGTCGGCTGGGAGCGCGGCGAACTCGTCGGCCAGCACCCCTCGGTGGTCTGGAGCGACGACGACGAATACGCCCGCACCGGCCGCGCCATCGGCCCGGCGCTGGCGCGCGGCGAGGCGGTCGAGTTCGAATGCCAGGCGCGGCGCAAGGACGGCGGCACCTTCGTCTCGCGCGTGCGCGGACGCGCCATCGACCCCGCCCACCCCGAGCAGGGCGGCACGGTCTGGATCGTCGAGGACGTGACCGAGCGACGCCAGTTCGAGCAGGCGCTGGCGCGCGCGCGCGACGAGGCCGAAGCCGCCAACCGCGCCAAGAGCGCGTTCCTGGCCAACACCAGCCACGAGCTGCGCACGCCGCTCAACGGCCTCATCGGCATGGCCCAGCTCGCCGGCGAGGACGGTCTCGACGAGGCGCAGCGGCGACAGTACCTGGACCGCATCGTGCAGGACGCGCGGGCGCTGGCCGGCATCATCTCCGACATCCTCGACCTGTCGAAGATCGAGGCCGGCAAGTTCGCGCTCGAGTCGCGCGCCTTCCACCTCGCCGACGAGTTGCGCGAGCTGCAGCGCAGCTACGCCGTGCTGGCGAGCGCGCGCGGGCTCGCTCTGCGCCTGGAGATCGAGCCCGCGGCCGAGGGTCGCGTGCTCGGCGACCCGCTGCGCCTGCGCCAGATCGCCAGCAACTACCTGACCAACGCCATCAAGTTCACCGACGAGGGCACCGTCGTGCTGCGCCTGCGCGCCGGCACGGCGCCCGGGCGGCTGCGCCTGGAAGTGCAGGACAGCGGCGCCGGCATCGACGCGGCGACGCGCCAGCGCCTGTTCAAGCCCTTCACCCAGGCCGACGACTCGACGACGCGGCGCTACGGCGGCACCGGGCTCGGGCTGTCGATCTGTCACGAGCTGGCGACGCTGATGGGCGGGGGCGTCGGCGTCGACAGCGAACCCGGCGCCGGCTGCCTGTTCTGGGCCGAGCTGCCGCTGCCGGCGGCGCCGCCGGGCGCGCCACCGGCGCCGCCGCCGGCCATGGCCGACGACGCGCTCGTCGGGCGGCGCGTGCTGATGGTCGAGGACAACGCGGTGAACATGCTGATCGCCGTGACGATGCTCGAGCGCTGGGGCATCGAGGTCACGCAGGCGCACGACGGCAGCGAGGCCGTGGCGGCGGTCGAGCGCAGCGCCGGCCGGCCCTTCGACGCCGTGCTGATGGACGTGCAGATGCCGGTGATGGGCGGCTACGAGGCGACGCGCGCGCTGCGGCGCTACGCGTCGGCGGGCCGCCTGCCGGTGATCGCGCTGACCGCCGCGGCGCTGGTGACCGAACGCGACGAGGCGATGCGCGCCGGCATGAACGACTTCCTGACCAAGCCGATCGACGCGCGCAAGCTGCGCGAGACGCTGCTGCGCTGGTGCCCGCCGCCGGCGGCGGTCGCGGCCGCCGAGCCCGCGGCACAATCGCCATCATGACGACACCGGTGGTCCACAACGCCGACGCCTGCCGCTTCGAAGTCCGCGTCGAGGGCGGCGTCGCGCAATGCTGCTACAGCCGCTCGGGTTCGGTGCTCGTGCTGCACCACACCGAGGTGCCGGCCGCGCTGCGCGGCCAGGGCGTGGCGGCCGAGCTCGTCGCCGCGACGCTGGACTGGGCGCGCGAGCAGCGGCTGCGCGTGCGCCCGGTGTGCAGCTATGTCGCCGTCTACATGCGGCGCCACCCGCAGACGCTGGACCTGCTCGAGACGCGCTGAGCGGGCGCTGGGGCTGCGCTAGCGACCCGCGCCGTCGGCCCGATCGTCGCCACCGAGCGCGGCGGCGACGCGCGCGCGCGGCAACGCACTCTCGAGTTCGACGAGGCCGCGCTCGAGCAGCCGCGCCGGCTCGCCATGCAGGCCCGCGGCCAGCTCGTCGACGCCGGTGGCGGCGGTCGCAGCGGTCGCGATGAGGCCGACCCAGGTGTCGCGGCCGGCGCGCTTGGCCGCCAGCAAGGCGATGTCGGCGAGCTTGAGCACCTCCTGCCAGCCGAGCGCGCGCGGCTGCGCGGCGACGAAGGGCAGGCAGGCATAGCCGATCGAGCAGCTCAGGCGCAGCTCGGCGCCGCCGTCGACGCGATACGGCGCGGCCGCGGCGCCGGCGCGGATGCGCTCGGCCAGCGCGGCGGCGCGGCCGCGCTCGGTGTCGCGCGCGACGGCGAGAAATTCCTCGCCGCCCCAGCGCACGACGTAGTCGGATTCGCGCATCGCCGCCTGCAGCCGGCGTGCGAACTCGACGAGCACGGCGTCGCCGGCGGCATGGCCATGCGCGTCGTTGACGCGCTTGAAATGGTCGATGTCGACGAGCAGGAAGACCGTGTCGCTGCCGGCCCCGGCGCCCGCCGGCGCACTGGCGCGGCGCAGGCTGGCGGCGAGCGCGGTGTCGATCTCGGCGCTCAGGAAGCGCCGGTTGCGCAGCCCGGTCAGCGGGTCCGAGAGGCTCGAGCGCTCGAGCTCGCGCGAGACGCGCTCGAGCTCGGCCGTGCGCGCGGCGACCATGCGTTCGAGCTCGCGCCGGCGCTGGCGCAGCAGCCGCGTACGCAGCTGCAGCGCGGACCACAACAGCGCCAGCAGCGCGGCGCCGACGGCGGCGCGGAAGGCCAGCGTCTGGTACCAGGCGGCGTCGACCTCGAGCGTCAGCGCCAGCGGCGGCTCGGACCAGACGCCGTCGCGGTTCGAGCCGCGCAGCAGCAGCCGGTAGCGGCCCGGCGCGAGCCGGCTGTAGCCGGCGCCGCGTCGGTCGGTCTCGACCCAGTCGTCGTCGTAGCCCTCGAGGCGGTAGGCGTAGCGGTTGCGCCCGGGCGCCGAGTAGTCGAGCGCGGCGAACTCGAGGTCGAAGCGGCCGGCGCGCGCCGGCACGCGCAGCGGCGCGCCGGGCCCGGGCAGCGGTTGCGGCCGGCCGTCGATGCGCCATTCGGTCAGCACCAGCTGCGGCCGGTAGGTCCAGGGGCGCAGGCGCTCGGGCATCACGATCGTCATGCCGCCGGCGCCGCCGAACAGCAGCTCGCCGGCGTCGGTCAGGGCCGCCGAGCCGGTCCAGTAGTTCGGGAACGCGACGCCCTCGGCGCCGCGCAGCGCGCGCACCGCGCCGTCGCCGCCATCGATGGTCGCCAGCCCGCTGTCGGTGCTGACCCACATGCGCCCGGCGCGGTCCTCGACGAGGGCGTTGACGAGCACGCTGGGCAGCTCGCGGCGCCAAGCCGTCGGCGCGCGCTGCGCGGCGGCGGCGCAGTCGCCGCGGTCGAACCGGCGCACGCCGCCGCCGTAGGTGCCGACCCAGAGCCGGCCGCGGCGGTCGAGCCGCAGCGACGCGATGAATTCGCCGCGCAGCGCCGGCGCCGTCACGACGCTGCCGCCGCCGGCCAGGCAGGCCAGGCCGTTGCGCGTGCCGATCCACAGGCTGTCGCCGCTGCCGCGCGCGAGGCTGACGACGCGCTGGTCGCCGAGGCCGCGCGCCAGCGCCGGCGCCAGCGCGCCGCCCGCCCCGCCCGCGTTCAGCGCCAGCGACCAGACGCCGTCGTTCTGGCCGCCGATCCACAGCCGGTTGCCGTCGGCCAGCAGGGCCCAGGTCGAGGCCGCCGGGTCGCGCCCGGGGATGCGCACGCGGCGCACGGCGCGGCCGGCGGCATCGGCGTGGTAGAGGCCGCGCTTGGTCGCGATGTAGACGCCGCCTTCGCGGTCGCGCTCGAGCGCGAGCACGCTGTCGTGCGGCAGTGCCGTCTCGGGATGCGCCGCGTCGGGGCGCAGCGCCGCCGGCTCGCCGCCGGCCGGGTCGACGATGTCGATGCCGCGCTTCTGCGTGCCGAGCCAGATGCGGCCGTCGGGCTGCGGCAGGATCCAGCTGACCTCGGTCGTCTCGTCGTCGGGGGCGCCGCCGCCGGGACGGCCGTAGAGGTTGAGCACGCCGCCCTGGCTCGGGTCGTGGAGGCCGAGGCCGCCGTTGCCGGCGACCCAGACGAGTCCCGAGCGGTCGCGGTAGAGGTCGGCGATGTCGTTGTCGGGCAGGCTCGTCGGCTGCGTGCGCAGATGGCGGATGCGCCGCGTCTGGCCGCTGGCGAGGTCGACGGCGACGATGCCGCGCGACTCGGTCCCGAGCCAGACCTCGCCGGCGCGCGTCTCGACGATGCGGCGCACCGGCTGGCCGGCAAGCACCGGCGGCTGGCCGGGCGCCGGCGTCTCGCGCAGCGCCTGCGGCGCGCCGCCGGCGGCGTCGATGACGTAGGCGCCGTCGTGCTGGGTGCCGATCCAGATGCGGCCCTCGCCGTCCTCGTACAGGCATTGCGGCAGCGGCACCGCCGCGTCGGCGCCGGGCAGTGCGACCTGCGCGAACGAGGCGGCGCCGGGGTCGCGCCGCAGCAGGCCGGCGTCGCCGCCGACCCATAGGCGGCCGCGGCGGTCGCGCAGCACCGCGCGCACGGCGCCGGCGACGAGGCCGCGCTCGACGCGGCCGCTGGCGGGGTCGAGGCGGTCGAGGCCGCCATCGGTGCCGACCCAGATCGCGCCCCCGGCGTCGTCGGCGATGGCGCGCACGCTGACATGGCTGAGGCGGCCGGCGCCGTAGGCGACGAAGCGGTCCTGCGCCGGGTCGTAGCGCGCCAGCCCGCCGGCGCTGCTGCCGATCCACAGCCGGCCCGCGGCATCGCCGTGCAGCACCTGGATGAAGTTGTCGGGCAGCGAGCCCGCTCGCTCGGGGTCGGCGCCGAAGACGCGGAAGCGGTAGCCGTCCCAGCGCGCGACGCCGCCGACCGTGCCGACCCAGATGAAATCCTGGCCGTCCTGGGCCACCGCGGTGGCGATCTGGTTCGGCAGGCCCTGCTCGCCGCCGTAGTTGCGGAACTCGGGCTGGGTCAGGCGCGACCAGCGCGGCACGGCGCCGCCGCTTGCCGCCGCCGCGGGCCCGATGGCGGCGCGCGCGCCGGCGATGGCGACGGCCATGACGATGGCCACCGCCGCGCGGCGCCACCCGGGCGAATCAGGCAGACCGGCCAAGCAGCGCTTCCTTCATCTGCCGCAGCCTGGGCTGCACCATGGGCACCGTCAGCATCGTGCTCGCCACGGCCATCAGCAGCAGCGCGGTGAAGGTCTCGTCGGTGATGATGTGCTTGTCGAGCAGCACGTTGGCGAAGATGATCATGATCAGCGCCTTGGTCTGCAGCAGCCAGCCGATCAGCGTCGCCTCGCCGCTCTGCCAGCCGAGGATGCGGCCGGCGATGTGGATGCCGGCGAGCTTGCCGCCGACGGCGGCCGCGAGCAGCCAGGCCGCCGCGATGAAGACGGCGGCGCCGCCGACGGCCCAGTTCGTGCGCAGCCCGGTGCTGAGGAAGAACACCGGCATCACGACGAGCAGCACATGCTGGCGCAGCAGATCCATGCGCGGGCCGTCGAACCAGTGGCTGTCGACGATGGCGCCGGCAAGGAACGCGCCGACCATGAAGTGCAGCCCCGACCAGTCGGCGCCGAGGCCGCAGGCGGCCAGCCAGATCAGCGCCAGGTACCAGCGGTCGCGCTCGGGCACGCGGCGCATCAGGCGGCGGAACAGCGCGCCGACGACGACGAAGGCGGCGAGGAAGGCGAGCTGGCGGCCGATGCGGCCCCAGTCGGTGAGGATCAGCGCCAGCACGCCCCAGATCGCGACGTCGTCCAGGCTCGCGTAGCGCAGGATGCGCTGGCCGATCGGCAGCCGCAGGATCTCGAGCTTCTCCATGAACAGGATGAGGATCGGCAGCGCCGTCACCGCACACGACATGCCGACGCCGAGCACGAACTGCCAGGGCCGGCCCTGCGCGCCGACCCAGCCCGGCGTCGCCAGCATCGCCAGCGCGGCGATGCAGCCGGCCAGCAGCGGCATGCCGAGCGCGAAGCCCGCGGTGATCGTGCTCTCGCGCTTGTGGCGCCAGGCGCGGCCGAGGTCGAGCTCGATGCCGGCGATGAAGACGAACAGCATCACCGCCCACCAGGCGATGCCGTTCAGCGCCGCAATCACCGGCGGCCTGAAGACGAAGGCGTAGTAGTCCGGCAGCAGCGCGCCGAGGACGCCGGGTCCGAGGACGATGCCGGTGACGATCTGCACGACGACCAGCGGCGCCCAGTATTCGGTACGGCCGAGGCGCCAGACGGCGTAGGGCAGCGCGAACACGATCAGCATCGCGAGCAGGAAGATTTCGGTCGTCGACATCGGCGCAGGAACGGCGGGCCGGGAAATCTAACCGATCGATGACTTATCGTCGGTGCTGCAAGACAAGGAGAGTACGGATGATCGTGGTGAGCGGCGAGGCCCTGATGGACGTGTTTGCGGCCGGCGAGACGCCGACCGGCGTGATGCTCGATGCGCGCATCGGCGGCAGCCCCTTCAATGTCGCCGTCGGGCTCGCGCGGCTCGGTCAGCCGGCGGCCTTCTTCGGCGGCGTCGCCGCCGACTTCCTCGGCCGGCGGCTGCTGCAGGCGCTGCGCGCCGAGGGCGTGAACACCGACTGCACGGCGACGCTGGCGGCACCGGCCACGCTCTCGCTCGTCAGCCTCGACGCCGCCGGCGTGCCGGCCTACGCCTTCTACGGCAACGGCGCCGCCGATCGCCAGCTGCCGCCCTCCGCGCTCGCCGCCGTGCCGCCCGCCGCCGCGGCCTACCAGTTCGGCAGCTACGCGATGGTCGTCGAGCCGGTGGCGACGACGCTGCGCGCCCTCGTCGAACGCGAATGCGGCCGCAGCGTCGTCGCCTACGACCCCAACATCCGGCTCAACGTCGAGCCCGATCTCGCGCGCTGGCGCGACGCGCTGGCCTGGATGCTGCCGCGCACGACGCTGCTGAAGATCAGCGACGAGGACCTCGGCCTGCTCTACCCCGGCGCCGATGCCGCCCGGCTCGCCGCGGACTGGCTCGCCGCCGGCGTCGCGCTCGTCGTCGTCACGCGCGGCGGCGCGGGCGCCTGGGCCTGGACGGCGCGCGACCACATCGCCGCCGAGCCGGTCGCCGTGACGGTCGTGGACACCGTCGGCGCCGGCGACACCTTCCAGGCCGCACTGCTCGCCGCGCTCGCCGAGCGGCAACTGCTGACCCGCGCCGGTCTCGCCGCCATCGACGCCGCCGCGCTGCGCGAGGTGCTGGCCTTCGCGACGCGCGCCGCCGCCATCACCTGCTCGCGCCGCGGCGCCGACCTGCCGCGGCGCGCCGAGCTGCCGCGCTGACGCGTTCCCGCCACCGATGACCCCCGACCTCGCCCTGCTGCTGGGCGGTGCCGTCGTCGCCGGCTTCGTCCAGGGGCTGTCGGGCTTCGCCTTCAGCATGGTCGCGATGTCGATCTGGGTCTGGGGGCTGGACCCCAAGCTGGCGGCGGTGATGGCGGTGTTCGGTTCGTTCACCGGCCAGCTCGTCGCCGCGTTCTCGGTGCGGCGCGGCTTCGACGCCCGTGCCCTGGTGCCTTATCTCGCGGGCGCCGCCGTCGGCGTGCCGCTGGGCGTGTGGGCGCTGCCCCACATCGACCCGCTGCGCTTCAAGGCCGCCTTCGGCGCCCTGCTCGTGCTCTGGTGCCCGGCGATGCTGTTCTCGTCTCGCCTGCCGCGCGTCACGGCCGGCGGGCGCTGGGCCGACGCGGCGGCCGGCACCATCGGCGGATTCATGGGCGGGCTCGGCGGCCTCACCGGCGTCGTGCCGACGCTGTGGTGCACGCTGCGCGGTCTGGCCAAGGACGCGCAGCGCTCGATCATCCAGAACTTCAACCTCGCCGCGCTCGGCTTCACGCTGCTGGGCTACATCGCCAGCGGCGCCGTGCGGCGCGAGATGTGGCCGCGGCTGCCGCTGCTGGCCGCTGCCGTCGTGATCCCGGTGCTCGCCGGCGCCCATGTCTATGTCGGCCTGAGCGAGCTGGCGTTCCGCCGCGTCGTGCTGTCGCTGCTCGCGCTGTCGGGGCTGGCGCTGCTGGCGTCGTCGCTGCCGCGGCTGCTCTGAAGCAGCCCGCCGCGGACGGTCCTTCGGGCTCAGACGCGGATGTAGATGCGCCGTGCGTCCAGCCACCAGGCCAGCGCGCCGAACGCGGCGAGCAGCGCCAGCGCATAGGCCAGCGAGCCCAGCCGCGGATCGCCCGGCAGGTGCGCGAAGACATGCCCGTAGAGCCAGGGCAGCGGCGTGATCCAGGCCGGCTGGCCGTCGGCGCCGACGCCGTCGCGCCAGCGCAGCAGGCCGAGCACGCGCGGCAGGAAACCCGAGAGCACGAAGATGAACAGCGGGTTGCGGCCGAAGGCCTCGCAGGCGCGGGCCCAGAACGCGAGCCCGCGCGGGGGGCGCCGGATCTCGACGAGCTGGATCAGCACCGCCAGCGCGAGCATCGCCAGCCCGGTCGTGTGCAGCACATAGCTCGAGGTCCAGATCTTCTTGTTCAGCGGCATCTCGAGCTGCCACAGCCAGGCGAGCGCGAGCAGCGCCACGGCACCCAGGCACAGCCGCGCGACGAGCGCCGGCCCCGCGGCCTCGCGGCGCACCTGCTCGCCGACCCACCAGCCGAGCAGCACCTGGGCCACCGCCGGCGCCGTGCTCGCCAGGCCCTCGGGGTCGAAGGGCACGCCCTCGCCGCGGTAGAGATGGGACACGCCGAGCAGCGCGCGGTCGACCGCGGTGCCGAACCAGCCGCCCAGGCTGTAGACATCGCCGGCCGCGCCCCAGGCCTCGCAGGCGGCCCAGTAGCCGAGCAGCAGCACCGCCGCGGCGATGAGCGCGCCGCGCCGGCCGCCGAGGTGGACGATGACGGCGGCGGCACCGAAGGCCAGCGCGATGCGCTGCAGCACGCCCATGATGCGCAGCGCGCCCCAGTCGCGCGCGACGAGTTCGCCGGCGGCGTCCCAGCGCACGAAGGGGCAGGCGTTGAGGAAGAGGCCGATGGCGAAGATCAGCGCCGTGCGCCGCGCCACGCGCTGCCAGAACGCCGGCGCCGCCGCCAGCCGCGGCAGCATCAGCGCCAGCGCGTTGCCGACGGCGAAGAGGAAGAAAGGGAACACGAGGTCGGTCGGCGTGCAGCCGTTCCAGGCCGCGTGGTCCAGCGGCGCGTAGAGGTGGTTCCAGCTGCCGGGGTTGTTGACGACGATCATCAGCGCCACCGTGGCGCCGCGAAAGACGTCGAGCGCGCGCCGGCGCGGCGCGGCGCCCGCCCCGGTCACGGCTGTCCCAGCGCGCCGCGCACGCTGCCGTCGGCGGCGGCGAGGCGGCGCTCGGCCGCGGGCGCGTCGACGCCCTGCATCAGCATCACGATGGCGACCTTGACGCGGCCGCCGCCGGCGTCGAGCGCGGCCTGCGCGCGCAGCGCGTCGGCGCCGCTGGCCCCCATCGTCAGCCGCAGCGCGCGCCGCACGAGCTTGGCGTTGGTCGCGCGCAGGTCGACCATCAGGTTGCCGTGCACCTTGTGCAGGCCGACCATCAGCGCGCTGCTCAGCGTGTTCAGCGCGATCTTCTGCGCCGTGCCGGCCTTCAGCCGCGTGCTGCCCGAGATCAGCTCGGGCCCGGTGTCGAGCAGCACGCCGATGTCGCCGGCCGCCAGCAGCGGCGCGCCCGGGTTGTTGGCGATGGCGATGACGAGCGCGCCGGCGCGCCGCGCCGCCGCCGCGACGCCGAGCGCATAGGGCGTGGCCCCCGAGGCGGCGAGCACGATGACGACGTCGAGCGTCGTCGGCGCCAGCGCATCGAGGTCGGTCGCGCCGCCCGCCGCATCGTCCTCGGCGCCCTCGACGGCGACGAACATCGCGCCATCGCCGCCGGCCAGCAGCGCCGGCGCGCGTTCGCGCGGCCACGAGAACGTCGGCCCGAGCTCGACGCTGTCGAGCACGCCGAGACGGCCGCTGGTGCCGGCACCGGCGTAGACGAGGCGGCCGCCGGCGCGCAGCCGCGGCAGCGCGGCGTCGACGGCGTGCGCGAGCTGCGGCGCCGCCGCCGCCACCGCCTGCGCCGCCAGCGCCTGGTCGGCGACGAAGGCGGCGACGAGGTCGGCGCTGGCGTAGCGGTCGAGGTCGGCGTGATCCGGATGGGCTTGTTCGGTGCGCAGCGTCGTCATGGCAGATGCAGGGTGGCGGGGGGGCCGAGCCGGCCGTAGCGGTCGACGGCGGCGACGGCCACAGTGTCGGCGTTTTCGACATCGAACGGCGCCGGCGTCGGCGCGCCGAGCGCCGGCAGCAGCGCCGAGCGCCAGACCCCGCTGCGGCGGCGCCAGACGACCCAATGCGCCGGCGCCAGCGCGCCGCCGGCGATGGGCCCGCCGGCGATGGACATCTGCGCGCCCTGGCGCCGCAGCGTCGGCGGTGCGGGCAGCGGCTCGGTGCCGGCGAGCCAGGGCATCGCCGGCACCAGCGCCGGCTCGGCGTAGGGCCCCTGTTCGAGCGCGGTCGCCAGGCCGCCGCGGTCCTGCAGCAGCGCGATCATGCTGAAGAGGATCTGGCCGTCGGCGCCGGCGCGCGTGCGCAGCAGCGCGATCTGGTCGAGCAGTTCGCGCGCCGGCCAGCGCGGCACCTGGCTGGCGTAGAGGCCGGGCCAGATCGGGCGCCCGCGGGCGGCGGCGATCCAGCTGTCGAGCAATGGCGCAAAGGGCTGGCCGGGACTCGCGATCGGCCAGTACAGCTGCGGCGCGAGGTAGTCGACCCAACCCTCGGCCAGCCAATGCTCGACATCGGCGTAGAGCTTGTCGTACTGGCTGAAGCCGACGACAGCCGGCGGCCGCAGCTCGGGGCGGCCGATGCCGAAGGGGCTGACGCCGAAGCGCACCCAGCGCTTGCGCCGGTGCACGGCCGCGCCAAGCTGGCGCACGAGCGCGTCGACGTTGGCGCGCCGCCAGTCGTCGCGCGCCAGGGAACCACCGCCGCCGAGATAGCGCGTGTACGACGCGTCGTCGGGAAACGGCAGGTCGTTGCCGGCGCCATCGGCCACCGGGTAGGGGTAGAAGTAGTCGTCGATCTGCACGCCGTCGACGTCGTAGCGCTGCACGACGTCGGCGACGACGGCCAGCGTCTGCGCCAGCGCCTCGGGCTCGCCGGGGTCGAACCAGAGCTGGTCGCCATAGGCGCGCGCGAGCTCGGGCCGGCGCAGCGCCAGGTGCGGCGGCGCCAGCGGCGATTTCGCCGACGAGGCGCGGGCGCGGTAGGGGTTGAACCAGGCATGCAGCTCGATGCCGCGCCGGTGCGCCTGCTCGATCCAGTACGCCAGCGGGTCCCAGCCACCCTCGGGCGCGCGGCCCTGGGTGCCGGTGAGGTATTCGCTCCAGGGTTCGAGTGCCGAGGGGTAGATCGCGTCGCCCGCCGGCCGCACCTGGAGCACGATGGCGTTGAGACCGGTGGCGCGGGCGCGGTCGAGCAGCGCGACGACCTCGGCGCGCAGCGCCGCCGGCGCGAGGCCGGGGCGGCTCGGCCAGTCGATGTTGGCCACCGTCGCGACCCAGGCAGCGCGGAACTCGCGCCGCGGCGGCGGCAGTTCGGGCGCGCCGGGCACGGGCGTAGGGCCGGGCGGCGGCCCCGGCGTCGGTGTCGGTGTCGAACAGGCGGCGAGCAGCAGCGCCGCACCGGCGCCGAGCCAGCGGCGACGCGTCACGGCAGCCGCTGCCGCGCGCGTCGCGTGGCGGCGACAAGCAGGAGGGCACAGGGCATGGCGGCAATGGTAATCGGCGCCCCCATCGGCGCCCGATGGCGCTCGCGCGGCCGCAGACACCCCCATCCCGGCTAGGATGTCCCGGACCCTCGACGCGCTCGCAACCCCCCATCCCCGATGTCGGCACTTCGCTTCCGGTTCCCGCGGCCCGACCGACGCCGGCTCACGCTCGCGCTCACGGTGACGCTGGCGCTGTTCCTGTTCGCCGCGATGCTGACCGACCTGGCAGGCCATGCCGGCACGCCGCCGCCGCACGCCCGACCGGCGGCGCTGGGCGCGCTGGCGCTCGGCCTGTCGGTGGTGGCCTGGCTCTACTGGCGCGGGCACGAGCGGGCGGCAGGCTATGCCCCGCTGCTGCTGACGCTGGCCTTCCCCTTCGTGTTCGACAGCCACGCCTTCATGCTGACCGGGCTGCCACAGGGTTTCTGGATGCCCTTCATCTTCGCCTTGGCGATCAGCCGCTGGCGCGTCGTCTGGCTGACGCTGGCGCTGGCGGTGCTGCTGTGCCGGATGACGTACCCGGGTGCGTTCGAACAGCCGCTGACGCTGGTCTTCGGTGCCATCGTCACCGTGGCGTTGTCCGCCGGTCGCTTGATGCAGGAGCGGCTGCTCATCGACACCGAGGCGGCGCATGCGGCCGGCCGCGCGTCCGAGCGCGCCGCGCAGGCCAGCCAGGCGCGGCTGGACGCCGCGCTGGCCAGCATGACCGACGCCGTGGGCATCGCCGACGCCGACGGCACGCTGGTCGAGACCAACGCCGCCTTCGCGACCTTCCACCGCTGCCCCGACAACGCCGCCGCGCGCCGCTGCCTCGCCGCCGACGCCGGGCTGCTCGAGGTCACCGACGCCGACGGCATGCCGGCGCCACCGGCGCAGCAGCCGCTGGCGCGCGCGCTGCGCGGCGAGACGGCCAGCGGCGCCGAGTACCGGCTGCACCGCCGCGACAGCGGCCAGACCTGGTACGGCAGCTACAGCTACGCGCCGATCCACGGCGACGACGGCGCCATCGTCGGCGCCGTCGTCGCGGCGCGCGACATCACGCCGCAGAAGCAGGCGCTGCAGGCGCTCGAACAGGAGCAGGGCGCGCTCGAGGCGCTGGTCGGCCGGCGCACGGCCGAACTCGCGGCGGCGAACATCGAGCTCGCCGAGCGAGCCCACCAGGCCGAGGCGGCGACGCGCGCCAAGAGCGCCTTCCTCGCCAACATGAGCCACGAGATCCGCACGCCGATGAACGCCATCATCGGCCTCACCCACCTGATGGCGCGCGACGGCGCCGATGCGCTGCAGCAGGACCGGCTGCGCAAGATCGACAGCGCCGCGCACCACCTGCTGCAGGTCATCAACGACGTGCTCGACCTCTCGCGCATCGAGTCGGGCAAGCTGACGCTGGACGAGGCCGATTTCTCGCGCGACGAGCTGGTGCGGCGCGCGCTCGAGATCGTCGTCGATGCCGCGCAGGGCAAGGGGCTCGAGCTCGGCGTCGACTGCGCCGGTCTGCCCGAGCGCATGCGCGGCGACTCACGGCGGCTGGCGCAGGCGCTGATCAACCTGCTGAGCAATGCGGTGAAGTTCACCGACCAGGGTTCGGTCACGCTGCGCGGCGAGCTGCTCGCCGACGAGGGCGAGCGGCTGCTGCTGCGCTTCGAGGTCGGCGACACCGGCATCGGCATCGCGGCCGAACAGCAGTCCGCCCTCTTCAATGCCTTCGTGCAGGCCGACAGCTCGAACACGCGGCGCCAGGGCGGCAGCGGTCTCGGGCTGGCGCTGACGCGCCACCTCGCGACGTTGATGGGCGGCGAATGCGGCGTCGCCAGCGCCCCCGGCGCCGGCAGCCGCTTCTGGTTCACGGCGCGCGTCGGACGCGCGGCGGCCCCGGCGCACGCGCCGCAGCCGGCGCCATCCGGCGGCGCCGATGCCGCACCGCGCTGGCCGCGTCCGGCGCCCGACGCCGCGCTGGCCGAGCTGCGCCGCCGCCATGCCGGGCAGCGCGTCCTGCTGGCCGAGGACAACCCGATCAACCAGGAGGTGGCGCGCGAGCTGCTGCGCGGCGCCGGGCTCGAGGTCGACCTCGCCGCCGACGGCATCGAGGCCGTGGCCCGCGCCTTCGAGCGCGACTACGACCTCGTGCTGATGGACCTGCAGATGCCCGGCAAGGACGGCCTGACGGCGGCGCGCGAGATCCGCGCGCGGCTGCCGCTGCCGATCATCGCGGTCACCGCCAACGTGCTCGGCGACGACCGAAACGCCGCCACCGCCGCCGGCATGAACGACCATCTCGCCAAGCCGGTCGACCCGGCGCTGCTGTACGCGACGCTGCTGCGCTGGCTGCCGGTGCCGCCGGTGTCGGCGACGCCGCGGCCGCCGCGGCTCGACGCCATCGCCGGCCTGGACCTCGCGCTCGCGCTGCAGCATGTCGGCGGGCGCATGAGCAGCCTGTTGCCGGTGCTGCGCACCTTCGCCGGCCATTACGGCGCCGCCGGGCAGCGCCTGGTCGACGCCGACGGCGCCCTCGTTGCCGACTGGCGCGCGCGCTGCCACGCCCTGCGCGGCGCCTGCACGACGATAGGCGCCAACCTGATCGCGCTGCGCACGCGCGCGCTCGAGGACGACACCGCGGCGTCGCCCGCCGCCCTGGCCGCCGCCGCGCGGCGGCTGCAGGACGAGCTCGACACGCTGGTCGCCGATCTCGGTGCCGCGCTCGCCGCCGCCTGATCAGCCGGGCGGCGCCGACGCCGCGGCGGCCGGCGCGGGCGCCGGCAGCGGATGGTTGATGACGTCGAGCAGCGCCGCGGTCTCGGCATCGGGCACGCCGGCGTAGTTCGCCGGCCGGTAGCGCATCTGGAAATTCATCAGCACGCGTTGCGTCTGGTCGTCGAAGACGCCGGTGTTCTCGATCGCGTAGCCATGCGTCATCAGCTCGCGCTGATACCAGGCGGCGTCGGGCGGCTGCAGCGCGTAGGCGGCGCGCGCCGCCTCGACGCGCGCCGCATCGGGCAGCGGCGGCGTGATGCCGAGCTCGGCGAGCCGGCGCCAAGGGAACAGCGGGCCCGGGTCCTCCTTGTACGACGGCGAGACCTCGCCATGGCCGAGGATGCGGTCGGGGTGGATCTGGTGCCGCGCGACGATGTCCTTGACGAGGGGGATCAGCACATCGATCTGGTCGCTGCGGAAAGGCGCGTACAGGCGCTGCGCCGGCGGACCGTCGGGGGTGCCGGGCAGCGTGCCCGGGTTGACGATCTCGATGCCGATCGAACTCGAATTCAGCCGCTTGTTGTCCTGCCAGGCGCTCTTGCCCGAATGCCAGGCGCGGCGGTTCTCGTCGACGAGGCGGTAGATGCGCGGCGGCGTCTCGTCGCTGACGAGGTAATGCGCCGACACCGGGCCCTGGGTGAGGATCTTCAGCGACGACGCGAAATCGCCGGCCGTGTAGTGCAGGACCAGGAACAGCACCCGGCTGTCCTGGCTCACGGCCGTGTATTCGGTGTCGATCGGCACGCCGCCGGGCGTGACGCTGGCGCAGCCGGCGAGCGCCAACACCGCAAGGAGGCCGACGCGGCGGACGAGTTCGATGGGTCTCATGGCGGGCTCCTGGGGGGCGCGGATGATGGAGATGGTGGCGGCCATTGTCGCGCCCCGACAATCGGCGCATGAAACGCATCGCCCGCCTCACCCTGACCTGCCTGCTGGCGCTGGCCGCCGGCGCGGCCGCCGCCGACGACGCGCTGCCGCCGGCCGTGCTGCGCGCGCTCACCGCCGCCGGTGTCGCGCCTTCCTCGCTCGGCGCCGTGGCGCTGCCGCTGGAAGGCGGCGGCCGCCCCTGGCGCTGGCGCGCCGAGGTGCCGATGCAGCCGGCCTCGACGATGAAGATCGTCACCGCCGCCGTCGCGCTCGACCGCCTCGAGCCCGGCCAGCGCGGCAACACCGAGCTGCGCAGCGCGGCGCCGCTGCAGGGCGGCGTGCTCGCCGGCGACCTCGTGCTCAAGGGCGGTGCCGATCCCGACCTCAACGTGCCGCAGTTCTGGGCCCTGCTGCTCGACCTGCGCCAGCAGGGCATCACGACGATTGCCGGCGACCTCGTCGTCGACCGCACGCTGTTCCGGCCGGCGCGGCCCGACCTCGGCCTGCCGCCGTTCGACGAATCGCCCGAGTTCCCCTACAACGTCGTCCCCGACGCGCTCGACCTCAACTCGAGCCTGCTGACGATCGACCTCGAATCGGGTGCCGACGCCCTCGTCGCGACGCCGGTGCCGCCGCTGCCGGGGGTGACGATCGACAGCCGCATGGCGATCAGCACCAAGCCCTGCGCGGCCTGGGACGAGGACTGGAAGCCGGCGCAGGTGGAACGCGACGCCGCCGGCATCCGCATCGCGCTGCAGGGCGCCTTCCCGGCCGACTGCAAGCGCCGCGTCTGGCTGCAGCTGATCGACCGCCTCGACCTCGCCGACCAGCTCTTCCGCGCGCTGTGGAAGGACCTCGGCGGCACCTGGGCCGGCCATGCGCGCGAGGGCGCGGCGCCGGCCGATGCGCGGCTGCTCGCACGCCACGACGCGCGCAGCTGGGTCGAGCTGCTGCGGCCGATGCTCAAGACCTCGGACAACCCGACGACGCGGCTGCTCTACCTGACGCTGGGCGTGCCGGCGATGGCCGCCGACCCCGCGACGCCGACGACAGCGCTCGCCGCGGCCGAGGTGCGGCGCTGGTTCGCCGAGCAGCACATCGATGCGCGCGGGCTCGTGCTCGACAACGGCTCCGGGCTATCGCGCAGCGAACGCATCACGCCGCTGCAGCTGGCGCGCGTGCTCGAGGCCGTGCACGCCGGTCCGCATGGTCCGGACCTCGCGGCCGCGCTGCCGGTGGCGGGCATCGACGGCACGCTCAAGCGCCGCTTGCAGGACGGCCCGGCGACGGGCTGGGCGCGGCTGAAGACCGGCTCGCTGCGCAACGCCACGGCGATCGCCGGCTACTTGCGCGACGGCCGCGGGCGACGCTGGGTGCTGGTGGCGTTCGTCAACGACGACAACGCCGGCCGCGCGCGGCCGGCGCTGGACGCCCTCGTCGACAGCTTCGCGCGCCGGGGACCGCAACGCGGCGCGACGCGCGCGACGCCGCGGCGGCGCTAGCCGCGTCGTTCCTGCGCTAGGCCGGCACGCGCAGCTCGAGCCCCTCGGGCGCCAGATAGGCGAGGCGGAAGGTCTCGAAGTCGACCGTGTCGGCCTGTTCGATGGCGCGCGCCGCGGCCACCGATGCGCGCGCCTCGGACTCGAAGGCGGCCTGCCGCGCCTGGCTCCAGGGCAGGCCGACGAGGTGGTTGCGTACCTGTTCGGACTGCGCGCGGCCGATCTCGACATGCGAGCCGCCGAAGTCGCGCGCCATCGTCGCGAGCAGCCGCGCCGAGGGCAGCGTCGCCGGCGCATCGAGCGCCGCGCGCGCCGCCGCCAGCGCCTGCGCGTGCAGCGTGCCGCCCTGCACGGCGTCGAGCCGCGCGGCAATCGGGTCGCATTGCGCCAGCAGCTCGGCCGCCCAGTCGACGAGCGCGACCTCGGCGCCGCCGCGCTCCAGGCGCAGCCCCGGCTCGCGGCCGTAGGCCGCCGTGCGATGCTGGTTGCGGCCGAGCGCGGCGATCTCGTCGGGGCTGTCGAGGGGGCTGTCGCTGAGCAGGCAGTGCAGCAGGAAGACGTCGATGAAGCGCATCGTCTGCGCCCGGATGCCGACCGGCACCTCGGGGTCGAGGTCCATGCAGCGCACCTCGATGTACTCGACGCCGCGCTCGCGCAGCGCGTGCAGCGGGCGCTCGCCGCTGCGGATCACGCGCTTGGGGCGGATCGTGCCGTAGAACTCGTTCTCGATCTGCAGCAGCGTCGTCGCAAGCTGGTTGTATTCGCCGCCGAGGTTGCGCACGCCGATCGCCTCGTACGGCGCATAGGGCTGGGTCAGCGCACCCTCGAGCGTGCGGGCATAGCTCTCGAGGCTGTTGTAGCTGACGGCCAGCGAGGCCTGGGCCTCGCTCTGGTAGCCGAGCCGGCCCATGCGCAGCGAGGTCGCATGCGGGCGGTACAGCGTGCCGGGCGCGAGCTCGATCAGGCCATGGTCGCGACCGGCGACGAAGCTCGCGCACACCGCCGGGCTGGCGCCGAACAGCCACAGCAGCAGGAACGAATGGCGGCGGAAATTGCGGATCAGCGCGAAATGCTCGTCGTTCGACAGTCCCGGCAGCGACCAGTTGTAGTGCAGGCCCGAGATCGTCTGCATGCGCCGCCCGTAGCGGTGCGCCAGGCCCATGCGGTAGACGCTCTTGGCGCGGCCGATGTTGCTGCGGCCGTAGCTGCCGATCGGGATGTTCTCGTCGGGCGGCAGCGCGCAGGGCATGCTCGAGACCCACATGCGCTCACCGTGGCAGGCGTCGTCGAGCGTGCGCGCGACGTACTGGTGCAGCTCGGTCAGCTCGTCGAGGCAGCCGTCGACGCTGGCGTGCACGCCGGTGATGAGTTCGAGCTGGCTTTCGCTGTAGTCGGTCGTGATGCGCGCGTGCGTGAGCGGCGAACCGAGCCGTGAAGGATGCGGCGTGAGCGCCAGCGCGCCGCTCGGGAGTGAGCGCAGGCTCTCGCGTTCGATGCCGCGCCGCATGCCGCGCAGGCGATCGACGCCGAGGCTGTTCAAGCGTTCCCCCGGGCTCATGCCGAGACTCGTTCTGGTTTCATGGGCGCAAGGTTAAAGGCTGGCGGTCATTCGCGCTGTGACGGGGCCATGACGGGCGCGCCGGCGGCATGCGGCGCGCGGCGGAGGTGGTGATTAGACTCGACGCCTCGCGTCCCCCACGGAGCCCGCCATGCCCCGCACCCCAGGCCCGACCCACACGACCGTCCCCAGGATCGTCCCCAGGATGCTCGTGACGAGCGCGCTCGCGGCGACGCTGGCGGGCTGCGGCCCCGAGGTCGCGACGACGGCCGCGACCACCGCGCATCTCGAAGCGGCAGCGGCCTCGGCCGCCGTGGCGCAACAGAAGCAGGTCCAGCAGCAGCTCGGCGCGGCGATGAAGGCGACCGAGGCGGCGACCGCTTCGGCCGCCGAGCAGTGAGGCCGGCGCCTCAGATCTCGTCGGCCTCGATGACGAGGCTGCGCCGGCGGGCACCCTGGCAGGCCACGGCCACCGTGATGCGCAGCGCGCGGCCGACCGCGACGCTGCGGCTGAAGCGGTAGTCGAGCCCGTCCCAGGCGCCCGGGTTGGCGGTGGCGACGCGGCGGCGCCATTGCTCGGTGCCGTCGGCCTGCACCGTCATCTGGTGCCAGGCACCATCGTCGGCGCCCGCCGCCAGCGCGACCGTCATCGCGCAGGCGATCTCGAATCGACGTTCACGCCGGGCATCGGCGGGGATGATCAAGGTGGCGGTGGCGGCATCGCCGGCGGTGATGGCCCAGCGTTCGGGCGGCGGTTGGGACATCGCGTGGAGGGGCATCGGCGGGGCCCGCATTGTGCGGTTTGTGCACGGCCCGCGTGGCGCCGCCGGACGGTCCTGGACCCGGCCGCGCCGTAGCGCCGACAATCGCGCCCTGGCCCTGAACGATTTCCATGACCGAGACCACCCAGCCCGACCCCGAAAACCAGGCGATCGATGCGCCAGCGACCGCTGCCGGCGGCCCCGATGCCGACCCCGCCGCGCCGGCCGCTGGCCCCGCGACGTTGGCCCCCGCCGAATGCGCGGCGCTGCTGGCGCAGCATTTCCCGGCGCTGTTCGGCGCCGGTCGCGCGCTGCCGATCAAGCTGCGCATCCAGGCCGACATCCAGCAGCGCACGCCGGGCATCTTCAGCAAGAAGTCACTCTCGATCTTCCTGCACCGCTACACCACCAGCACGGCGTACCTGAAGGCGCTGCTGCAATCGCCGCACCGTTTCGATCTCGACGGCGCCGCCGCCGGCGAGATCGCCGAAGAGCATCGCGCCGCCGCCACGGCCGAGGTCGAGCGCCGGCGCGCGATCGTCGAGGAGCGCCGCGCCGCCGAACGCGAAGCACAGCGTCGCCAGGGCGGCCAGCCGCGTCGCGCGGTCGCGCCGCCGCGGCGCGAGCCGGCCGGTGTCGCCGGCGTCGAGGCCGGCGTCGCGCCGGGTGCCGAGGCCGCGCCACGACCGCGTGCCGAACAGCGCGGCGATCGACCGGCCCATGCGCAGCCGCGGCACCGCCATCCGCCGGGGCAATCGACGGGGCAGCCCGCGTCGCAGCAGGCCGCGCAGCGAGTCGACCCTCGGCCCGAACCCGCGGCCGAAACGCGGGCCGAACCGCGAGTCGAAGGGCCGGTCGAAAGTGCGGCCGAGATCGATGCCCGCCGCAACCGGGCGACGCTGCTGCGCGCCTGGGAGACGACGACGCTGACGCGCGCCAACTTCTGCGCCCTCAAGGGCCTCGTCGAGACCGACTTCGAGTCGCAGCTCGCGCAGGCGCGCACCGAGCGCGAGCAAAGGCCGCCACCGCCCGCACGCGGAGCGGGCGAGCACCACGGCGGCAACGACGGTCGCGGCGGGCCGCGGCGCGAAGGCGGCGCCGGCGACGGGCGCGGCAACCGCCCGCCACGCGGCCGACCGGCGCGCTGAGCCGTGACGCCAGCGCCGCCGATGGCGCGAAGTCCGGTGCTTTTCGTCACCGTGGCGCCGCCGGCAGGCGCTAAGCTGGCGGCCGGATCGACTCCGCGCGGCCGCCCAGGCGACCGCGGCGACGAAGCACCCCGCCGATGAACCACTCGACCCTCCTGCTGGCCTTGCTGCTGCCCGTCGTGGCGGTGCTGGGCGGCGTCCTCTGGTGGCGCCGGCTGCGGCGCAAGGCCGCCGAGCAGCGCGCGGCGAGCGAGTTCGCCGCGCAGCAGTTGCTGGCCGCCGCGCGCGCGGCCGCGGCCGAACAGGCGCGGGCCCGCGCCGAGGCCGAGGCCGCAGCCGCGCAGGACCGGCTTCGGGCCGAGGAAGCCGCGCGCCTCGAGGCCCTGCGGCTGGCCGACGAGGCAGCGCAAGCCCGTCGCCAGGCCGAGGAAGCGGCGCGCATCGAAGCTCAGCGCCGCGCCGACGAGGCCGCGCGCCTCGAAACCCAGCGGCAGGCCGAGGCGAGCGCCCGGGCCGAGGCGCAGCGCATCGCCGACGAGCGCGAAGCCGCGGCTCTCGAGGCGCTTGCGGCGCTCGCCGCCGCCGCGCCGCCGCCGGCGGCGACGACGCCGCGACCGCTGGCACCGCAGGAGACGCTGGTGATGGTCGCCGACGATTCGAAGGTCGTCCGCGTCAAGACCAGCCGGCTGCTGGCGCAGCACCAGTACCGCGTCGTGCTCGCCGAGGACGGCGCACAGGCCGCGCGGCTCATCGACGACGAGGTACCGCTGGTGCTGATCACCGATGTCGAGATGCCGGGCATGGACGGCTTCGAGCTCACGCGCCATGTGCGCGCCCACCCGCGCGCCGCCGGCATCGCCGTCATCATGATCACCTCGGCCGACGACCGCATCAAGGACGAAGCGCATGCCGCCGGCGTCACCCAGGTGCTCGGCAAGCCCTACCCCGAAGAGGCGCTGATCGCCTGCATCGAGCGCGCGCGCACGCTCGCGGCCGAGCGCCTGCCGGCGTGAATCTCGAGCCCTGGCTCGCGGCCTGGTCCGATGCGGCCGCCTGGCGCTTGCTGCGCGGCGTGCTCACCGGCCAGTGGCTGCACCAGATCATCCGCCGTGCGCACGGCCCTGCCGCCGTCGAGAACATGCCGCGCGGCTTCGCGCTCGCGACGCAGCCGCGGCGCTAACTCTGCAGGAACGCGACCGGATCGCGCAGTGCCGCTTCGAAGGCGAGGACGTAGCGACCGAGATCGAGCCCGTCCATCAAGCCATGGTGGACCTCGATCGACAGCGGCAGCCACAGCCGTTCACCATCGCGCTCGGCACGGCCGAAGGCGATCTTGGGCACCGAATCCTCGCGCCCCCAGTTGCGCGCATGCGAGAAACTGCTGAAATGGACCCAGGGCAGGGTCGTGAAATGGATCAGCGCGGTTTCGTCCAGGCGCGGCTCGAATGCCGCCCCACGCGCCCGTGCCGCCGCCACCGCCGCAGCGCCGCGGCGCGCGAAAGTGGAATATTCGCGCTCGTACGGCAGATAGACGAAGCCGAAACTGTCGTCGTCGCGCAGCACCGTGCCGCCGCCGTCGACCCGCTCGTGGATGCGCACCCGACCCGATTCGAGGCGGTAGCGGAAGGCTTCGATCTCGTTGGCCAGGCGCAGCGCGACATAGTGGCAGGCGAGCGAGAAGCTGCCCGCGTCGACGCATGCCGCATGGGCCTTCAACGCCGCCGCATCGACGCGCGTGCAGACGCTGAAATAGGGTTTGTCGAAATGGCGGAAGAATTCGAACGCGGCGCGGCGGGGCCAGGCGTCGATGTCGAGATAGCGATGCACGAGGCTCCTCGAGCGGCACGGGGCCACCACGATAACCCGCCCGAAGCGCGCGTTAAAGTCCGCCGATGCTGATCGCCATCGAACCCCAGGTCCGCCTCTACGTCGACATCGAAGGTTGCGGACTCGTCCCCGACGGCCCTGCGATGCGCGAAAAGCCGACGCTGTTGCTGATGCATGGCGGCCCGGGCTTCGACCACAGCAGCTTCAAGCCGCTGTTCTCGCAACTCGCCGATGTCGCGCAGATCGTCTATTACGACCACCGCGGCCATGGCCGCAGCGACCGCCGGCCGGCGGCGGAATGGACGCTCGACACCTTTGCCGACGATATCGTGCGCCTTTGCGATGCGCTGGGCATCGTCCAACCCGTCGTGCTCGGCCAGAGTTTCGGCGGATTCGTCGCGCAGCGATATCTGGCCCGACATCCGGGCCATGCGTCCAGGGTCGTGCTGTCGAGCACGGCGCCGCATATGGGTCTGGAACGCAAATTGGCAATGTTCGAAAGGCTGGGTGGCGGTGCGGCACGCGACGCGGCCGAGGCCTTCTGGAACGATCCGGGGCCGCGCACCTGGGCCGCATACGAAATCCATTGCCGGCCCTTGTACAACCGCATCCGCCCGCGCAGCGACGAAGCGTCGCGGCGCGCGATATTCACACCCGAAATCCTTTATGCCTCGGCCGCCGGCGAACAGCGGACGATGAATCTGCTGCCCGGGCTCGCCGCGGTGCGCTGCCCGGTGCTCGTGATGGCCGGCGAACTCGATCCGGTGACGCCGCTGGGCGATGCGCGCGACATCGCCGCGGCGATACCCGCGCCCTGGGGCCGCCTGGTGACCTTCGCCGGGGCCGGGCATGGTGTCTGGCGCGACGAACCCGAGGCGGCACTGTCGCTTTTGCGCGAATTCATCGCCGGCGCAGCGTCGGTCGAAACGAATATCGCGCCCGGCCGCGCCATTCGCTAGAACGCGGTCGTGGTCTTCGGGTGCGATTGCCTTTCGATACGAGAACTGCAACGCGATGTGAATTTCGACGCGATCGACGTCAACGTCGCTGATCCGATATGACGGGCTTCGGCCTGATTTTCGATTCGCGCGGTCGTTTTGTCGCGGTGCGATTCCCCGGTTTCGAACTCCGTTTAAGCCGAAACTCAATTCGCGATATAAACTCGGGGTTCCCTATTCCCAACTTTCGAGACCGCACATGACGAATCCGACGTACCAGACCCTGCGCAAACAGATCGCCGCGCTCGAAGCGCAAGCCGCCAAAATCAAATCCCAGGAAGTGGCCGATGTCGTCGGACGCATCAAGGAAGCGATCGCCGCTTATGGCCTGACGACGCAGGATCTGTTCGGCGGCAAGGCGGCCGCGGCCAAGCGCGCGAAGCCGGCCAAGGCCGCGCGCGCCCAGGGCAAGCAGTACAGCGATGGTCAGGGCGGTTTCTGGGGCGGTCGCGGCAAGCGCCCGCAATGGCTCGCCTCCGCGCTGGCGGCCGGCCGCCAGCTCGAGGAATTCCTCGTCGGTGCGATGACGCCCGCTGCAGCTCCGGCCGCCGCCCCGGCGCGCAAGGCCAAGGCCGTGAAGGCGGCGGCGGCGAAGAAGCCGGCCAAGAAGGCTGCCGCCAAGGCCGCCGCAGCCGCCAAGTACACCGACGGCACCGGCCGCACCTGGACCGGCCGCGGCCGCCAGCCGCAATGGTTCAAGGACGCGCTGGCAGCCGGCAAGAAGCCGGAAGACCTGCAAGCCTGAGCGCCGCGACTCCAACTCGCCCTGCGGCGGGTTGGACGGCCCGAAGGCCAGGACCGTCCCCGGTCCTGGCTGAGCCCGTGAGCCGGGTAATCCCTTACACTGCCAAGGGATGTTTCGGGTTCAAACAAACGTTTAATTAGTCTGCTACAGTGCGGCCGCCATGCCAGCGACCGCCGCAGATCCCGAAGCCACGCCAGCCGCCCACGAGGTCGATCTCGTGCGCGAGCGGCTGGCCCGCGCGGCGCTGCAACTGTTCGCCGACCAAGGCTACGCCAAGACCTCGATCCGCCAGATCGCCAGCGCCGCGCGGGCCAATGTCGCCGCCGTCAGCTACTACTTCGGCGACAAGGCCGGCCTGTACCGGACGGTGTTCCAGGGCACGCCCGACCCGACCTGCGGCGGCCATCCGGTGGCCACGCTGGACGAACTCTTCGGCCGCTTCCTGAAGCCGCTGAACGAGGGCGAACGGCTGCGCCTGTGGGTCAAGCTCTACCGGCGCGAGATGCTCGAGCCGACCGGCCTGTGGCAGGAAAAGCTCGACCATTCGATCCGGCCCATGCATGGCGCGGTCGTCGCGCTGTTGTGCAAGCAGCTGGGCCTGGCCGAGGCCGACGACGACGTGCATCGGCTGGCGATCTCGATCATCGGGCTCGCCGCCCATCTCTTCATCAGCTGCGACGTGGTCGAGGTGATCGCGCCGCAGCTGATCCTGCGCCCGAACGAGGGCGATGTCTGGCGTGATCGACTCGTGCTTTATGCCGAGGCGATGATTGCCGCCGAACGGCTGCGCCGCAGTGCGCCTCCCCCGTCGAAGGAAAGTCCGCCATGAACGCAACCCTCCTGCCGGGCCGACGCTCGGCCGTCGCCGCCGCCATGGGCCTGGCGCTGGCCGGCTGCGCCTCCGGCCCCGATTTCGTGCCGCCCGCGGCGCCGGCCATCGGCGCCGCCGACCACCCCTACACGGCGGCGCCGCTGCCGGCGCAGACGGCCAGCGCGCCGGTGGCCGGCGGCGCCGCGCAGCGCTGGAACCCGGCGCAGGAAGTGCCGGCGCTGTGGTGGCAGGTCTACCGCTCGCCGGCGCTCGACCAGCTGATCCGCGGCGCGATCGAGCGCAGTCCGAACCTCGCCGCGGCACAGGCCGCGCTGCGCCAGGCCCAGGAGATCTACCGCGCCGATGCCGGCAGCAAGCAGCTGCCCGGCGTCACCGGCAGCGCCGGCGCGCAGCGCGTACGCGCCTCGCAGGTCGCCAGCGGCGCGCCGCACGGCGTCACCTACGACCTCTACAACGCCTCGGTCAACGTCTCCTACACGGTCGACGCCTTCGGCGCCACGAAGCGCGAGCTCGAAGGCCTGGGCGCGCAAATCGACTACCAGCGCTACCAGCTCGAGGCGACCTACCTGACGCTGACCGCCAACCTCGTGACGACGGCGATCCAGGAGGCCTCGCTGCGCGCCCAGCATGCCGCGGTCGAGTCGGTCATCGCGGCACAGTCGAGCGCGCTGCAACTCGTGCAGCGGCAGGCCGAGATCGGCGCCGTCGCGCGCCAGGCCGTGCTGTCGCAGCAGGCGCAGCTGGCGCAGACGCGCGCCACGCTGCCGGCGCTGGAGAAGGCGCTGGCGCAGACACACCAGACGCTGGCCGTGCTCGCCGGCCTGCCGCCGGGCACCAGCGACCTGCCCGAATTCAGCCTCGCCACGCTCGAGCTGCCGCAGGAGCTGCCGCTGTCGCTGCCCTCGGCGCTCGTGCGCCAGCGCCCCGACATCCGCGCCAGCGAGGCGCTGCTGCACCAGGCCAGCGCCCAGCTCGGCGTCGCCACGGCGAACCAGTACCCGCAGATCACGCTGTCGGCGTCGCTGGGCACGCAGGCGGCCAAGATCAGCCAGCTGTTCACGAGCCCGGCCACCGCCTGGACGCTGGGCGCCGGCCTGGTGGCGCCGATCTTCAACGGCGGCGCGCTGCAGGCCAAGCGCCGCGCCGCCGAGGCCGCGTTCGACGTCGCGCAGGCGCAATACCGGCAGGTCGTGCTCGGCGCCTTCCTCGACGTCGCCAACACGCTGCAGGCGCTCGAAGCCGACGCACGCGGCCTGCGCGCGCAGGCCGACGCGGCCGAGCTCGCGCGCCAGTCGCTGCAGCTCGTCAGCGAGCAGTACGGCGCCGGCGCCGTCAGCTACCTGGCGCTGCTCGACGCACAGCGCAGTTACCAGCAGAGCCAGGTCGCGCTGGTGCAGGCGCAGGCGGCGCGCTATGCCGACACCGCGGCGCTGTTCCAGTCGCTGGGCGGCGGCTGGTGGCATCGCGATGGCGCCGCCGTCGCCGCGGCGAATTGAATTGAATTGATGAAAACCGCGCCGGCGGCAGCGACCGCCGGCTCCCGTACCGAATCGGAGTGAGGAAGTCCCATGGCATCGAAAATGACCAAGCGCATGTCGCTGATGCTGATCGCGGTGCTGCTGCTGATCGGCGTGCTGGCCCTGTTCAAGTTCCTGCAGATCCGCAAGATGATCGCCAACATCCCGAAGCCGCAGGCCCAGGTGGTGACGACGATGAAGGCGGCCACGCTCGAATGGCAGCCGCAGACCGAGGCCGTCGGCACGCTGGTGGCGGTGCGCGGCGTCGACGTCTCGAGCGAGATCGCCGGCCAGGTGCGTGAGGTGCGCTTCCAGTCCGGCCAGGACGTCAAGGCCGGCCAGGTGCTCGTGCAGCTCAACGCCGACAGCGACGTCGCGCTGCAGCAGTCGCTGCAGGCCGCCGTCGATCTCGCGGGCACGGTGCTCGCGCGCGACCGCCAGCAGCTCGCGGTGAAGGCCATCGCGCAGGCACAACTCGACGCCGACGAGGCCGATCTGCGCGTCAAGAAGGCCAACCTCGCGCAGCAGGCGGCGACGGTGGCGAAGAAGACGATACGCGCGCCCTTCGCCGGCCGCGTCGGCATCACCACCGTCAACCCCGGCCAGTACCTGGCACCGGGCGACAGGATCGTGACGCTGCAGACGCTCGATCCGATCCACTTCGATTTCAGCCTGCCGCAGGCCCAGCTCGCGGCGCTGCAGATCGGCCAGCATGTGACGCTGGCCAGCGACGGCCGCCCCGGCGCCTCGTACGTCGGCAAGCTCGCCGCGATCAGCCCCAAGGTCGACCCCGCGACGCGCAACCTGGCGTTGCGCGCCACCGTCGCCAACCCCAAGCGCGACCTGCTGCCCGGCATGTTCGCGCGCATCGAGATCGACACCGGCGCGCCGGCACGCCGCCTCACGGTGCCGCAGACGGCGATCACCTACAACCCCTACGGCTCGACCGTCTTCGTCGTCGAACCCGGCGAGCCGCTGAAGGTCAAGCAGGTGTTCGTGACCACCGGTGCGACGCGCGGCGACCAGGTCGCGATCACCAGCGGCATCAAGGAGGGCGACCAGATCGTCACCAGCGGCCAGGTGAAGCTGAAGAACGGCACCGAGGTGAAGATCGACAACAGCGTCGTGCCGGCCAACAGCCCGAACCCGACGCCGCAGGAAAACTAAGCCCATGAAGTTCACCGATCTCTTCATCCGCCGGCCGGTGCTGGCGATGGTGATCAGCCTGCTGATCCTGGTGCTCGGTCTGCGCTCGCTGGTCGGCATGCCGGTCAACCAGTTCCCGCAGACGCAGAACGCCGTCGTCACCGTCTCGACGGCCTATTACGGCGCCGACGCGCAGACCGTGGCCGGTTTCATCACGCAGCCGCTCGAGGCCGCGATCGCGCAGGCGCAGGGCATCGACTACATGTCCTCGTCGAGCAGCTCGGGCTCCTCGACGATCACCGCGACGCTGCGCCTGAACTACAGCGCCGACAAGGCGCTGACCGAGATCAACACGCAGGTCGCATCGGTGAAGAACCAGCTGCCGGCGCAGGCGCAGCAGCCGGTGCTCTCGGTGCAGACCGGCCAGACGACGGCGGCGATGTATATCGGCTTCTACAGCGACACGCTGCCGACGAACAACGTCACCGATTACCTCGTGCGCGTCGTCCAGCCCAAGCTCAACGGCGTGCCCGGCGTGCAGGCCGCCGATGTGCTGGGTGCGCGCCAGTTCGCGCTGCGCGCCTGGCTCGACAGCGCCAAGATGGCGGCCTTCGGGCTCACCGCGGTCGACGTCAGCCAGGCCCTCGTCGCCAACAACTACCTCACCGCGCTCGGCTCGACCAAGGGCCAGATGGTGACGGTGCCGTTGACCGCGGGCACCGACCTGCACACGGTCGACGAGTTCAAGCAGCTCGTCGTCAAGCGCAGCGGCGACGCCGTCGTGCGGCTGCAGGACATCGCCGATGTCAAGCTCGGCAGCGAGAACTACGACTTCAACGTCGCGTTCAGCGGCCAGCGCTCGGTCTTCATCGGCATCAAGGTCGCGCCAGAAGCCAACATCCTCGATGTCGCCAAGGCGATCCGCGACATCTTCCCCGAGATCCAGCAGCAACTGCCCGCCGGACTCTCGGGCAAGATCGTTTACGACTCGACCGAATTCATCAACAGCTCGATCACCGAGGTCGTGAAGACGCTGCTCGAGGCGCTGGCGATCGTCACGGTCGTGATCTACCTCTTCGTCGGCAGCCTGCGTGCCGTCGCGGTGCCGCTGATCGCGATGCCACTGTCGCTGATCGGCGCGTTCTTCGTCATGCTGGTGCTCGGCTATTCGGTGAACCTGCTGACGCTGCTGGCGCTGGTGCTGGCGATCGGCCTCGTCGTCGATGACGCGATCATCGTCGTCGAGAACGTCGACCGCCACATGAAGGAGGGCATGAAGCCATTCGACGCGGCGATCCAGGCCGCGCGCGAGCTCGGCGGGCCGATCATCGCGATGACCATCGTGCTGATCGCCGTCTACGTGCCGATCGGCTTCCAGGGCGGACTGACCGGTGCGCTGTTCACCGAATTCGCGTTCACGCTCGCGGGCGCGGTCGCGGTCTCGGGCATCGTCGCGCTGACGCTGTCGCCGATGATGGCCTCGCGCATCTTCAAGCCGGAACAGGACGAGGGCCGCTTCGTCAAGGCGATCGACCGCGTCTTCGAGAAGGTGCGCAGCGGCTACCACGGCGCGCTGCGCGGGCTGCTGGACACCTGGCCGGTGCTGATCGTGATGGGCGTGCTGCTGATGGTGGCGGCGGTGGCGATGCTGAAGTTCTCGCAATCCGAACTCGCGCCCGAAGAGGACCAGGGCCTCGTCGCCGGCCAGGTCGTCGGGCCGCCGACGGCCACTGCCGAGCAGATGCTGACCTACGCCAACCAGGTGTTCAAGGTCGCGTCGTCGATGCCCGAATACCAGCAGATGTTCCAGATCACCGGCTACCCGACGATCAACCAGGGCATCGGCGGCGTCGTCTTCAAGCCCTGGGACCAGCGCACGCGCAGCGCGCACCAGATCCAGCAGGATCTGCAGGCGCAGTGGAACAAGATCGCCGGCGCGCGCGTGGCGGCGTTCCAGTTCCCGCCGCTGCCCGGATCGTCGGGCCTGCCGGTGCAGTTCGTGATCACGACGACCGAGCCGTTCACGAACCTCAACGACGTCGCGCAGCAGGTGCTGGACAAGGCGCGCGCGGCGAACATGTTCTATTTCGCCGACGCCGACCTCAAGATCGACAAGCCGCAGGCCACGCTCGTCGTCGACCGCGACAAGATCGCGACGCTGGGCATGACACAGCAGGACGTGGGCAATGCGCTCGGCGCGGCGCTGGGCGGCGGCTACGTCAACTACTTCTCGATCGCCGGGCGCTCGTACAAGGTGATCCCGCAGGTGCTGCAGGTCGATCGGCTGAATCCCTCGGATCTGCTCGATTTCTACATCAAGACGCCGGCCGGGAACATGCTGCCGGCGAGCACGGTGGCGAGCCTGAAATACGACGTCGTTCCCGAATCGATCAACCATTTCCAGCAGTTGAATTCGGTGACGATCTCGGGCGTCTCGGGCCAGTCGCAGGGCGCGGTGCTCGACTTCATGCGCAAGACGCTGGCCGAGGTCGCGCCCAGCGGCTACACGGCCGACTATTCGGGCCAGTCGCGCCAGTTCGTCAAGGAGTCGGGCGGCTTCGC
>JAGWTU010000081.1 GCA_028868825.1 Burkholderiales bacterium
GGCAAAGGCGGATGCGGCCCGGGCGCCGGCGCGCGGACCCGGCGGTCTGCGCTGCGCGCAGACTTCCCTCCGATGCTCGGTCTTGCGGCCCGGCGCCGAACTCACTTCGCGAGCTGCGCTCGCTACGTTCAAACAAGCGGCGCCGAGTCAGAGGTCGATGCGCGCTGCGCGCGCTGGCCGCAAGCCCTGCGCTTCTCGGCGCCTCCATGCGCGCCGGCGCCCGGGCCGCAGCCGCCTTTGCGAATGCCGGTATTGGTGTGCATGAATCGAACTCCGAATAATGAACGGCCACCAAGGTCGGCAATGTGTTGACTCTGAACCATCGCGTGGGATTCTGTGGGGCTCAAATCGGCCGAGTCCGGACGCTCGGGTTGACGGACGACGCGCCGGAACGCGGTCATTCAACACACGATCTCAACGGACCGCTCGCCTTTTGTGCGGGTCGACTGCAGGGCCTGGTTGGACGTCGGATTGTGCGAAACCAGTTATGTCGCCGTGCCCAGGCACGGTTAGATGGACGTTCCAATTTTTGGTGCCAGCAGACACATTGCGAACTCCAAGTCGCACTTTCATTCCGGCATATTCGTGTGGAGGGTCGATGATGCCCTCAACTTCTCTCGCGGATGCGCTCTGCACTGCGACATGGAAGCGTTCCGGAACATCGACCGCAACCGTGCTCGACTGCCGAAACCAGCCCCAGCCGTAAACCGGATTGAAGGTCATAACGTTCATGCGCGCATTACGTCCAACGTTGAACGTGACCGCCTAGCGGCGGCTTGTCGGATGGGGGCCGGAACGAAATGTGGCCCGAAGATGACGAGCCGTTGAAAAGTCCGACTGCCCGTCTACTCTGCCTCAGTCTGGACCTCGCGGCAAGTGACTCTCTAGCCAACTCCGATGGACTGCCCCAAAGCAGACGTTCGTCTACGCCGGCTATGGGCCGTCCAGAGCCAGCCAATGTCCCCAGAGAGTGGGCCGCTGTCCGCCGTCGAGCGGACGACCATGCGAACGATGTTGGCCGCGGGTCCTGTGGCCGCCATCGGCCAGCGTCCGCTCGGCGGCCAAGGCCAGCCCGCTTGCGGCTACTGCCGACCGTCTGTCGTTGGCGCGCATGCCCGCCGGCGACGGTGGATTTGCCAGGAGTTCGCGCGAGTCCCGTTGTTGAATCCTTGGGTCGACGACACACGGTGACCTCAGGCCTCGTTCATCCACGCCGGGATGTCGCGTTGTTCGTGGAGCACGCGCCAGACATCGATGTGCTCTTCGCGTTCGATGTAGAAGACCAGAAAGGGGTATCGACCAAGTCGCCAGAATCTCAGCTCGGCGAGACCGAGTGCATGCGCGTAGCGCGGGGAACCCGAATGCGGATGGCGCCCGATGCGGGCGTAGGCCTTCTCGAGTTCGTCTACGAAACCCAGGGCAACCTTCGCATCGGCCTCGACCAGGTAATGGTCGATGGCTTCGTCCACGTCCCTGTTGGCGATCTCCCGCGGGACGGCGGGCTTCACGAGCTTCAAGCCGCCGTTTGCTTGCGGATCCTGTCGCGCAGCGCCCCGAAGTACGCGCCGTCGGCGGCAGCCGCCGGCTTGGAACGGGCGCCGTCGAGCAGCAGACCCCGCAGTTGCAGGCGCTCCTGGTCCTTGCGGATCAGCTCTCGAACGTACTCGCTGCTGGTCCCGAAGCCGCGACTGTGGACCTGCTCGTCGACGAAGGACTTCAGCGCGTCCGGCAGGGAGATGTTCATCGTGCTCATCGCGAAAGCCTAGCGACTTTGGCAAATTTTGGCAAACATCGGTTGACGGCGTCGCGCGGCATTGCGCGAACCGCTGGTTCCCGCGTTCCCAGTTCCTTCAAGTCGCCGCCGCCCCGACCCCCTTGCTCACGCTCTCGCCATCATCGGCCCGCAGCGCCCAGAACGAGGCCGACGAGACGGCCGTCAGCGCCGCCAGCGCGAGGAAGGCATGGTGCAGCGCATGCCGCACGGCGGTCAGGTCCGACTGCGGCAGCCCGCCGAGGAAATACGCCGTCACGAGCGAGCCGGTGGCCAGGCCGAAGCTCATCGACATCTGCTGCATCGTGCTCGCCAGCGTGCTCGCCATCGCGGTGTCGCGTGGCGCGATGTCGGCGTAGGCCATCGAGTTCATGCTCGAGAACTGCAGCGAGTTGAACAGGCCCATGCAGGCGCCCAGGGCGATGATCGCGCCCAGCGGCGTCGCCGGGCCGACCTGCGAGAACGTCGCGATCGTGGCCGCGACGAGCAGCGTGTTGACGATCAGCACGCGGCGGTAGCCGTAGCGCCGCAGCGTGATGGTCGAGATCAATTTCATCGCCATCGCCGCCGCCGCGCCCGGCATCATCAGCAGGCCCGATTGCCAGGCCGGCAGGCCCAGGCCGAGCTGGTACAGCAGCGGCAGCAGCAGCGGCATGCTGCCGATGCCCAGCCGCGTCACGAAGCCGCCCAGCACCGAGACGCGGAAGGTGCGCGTGGCCAGCAGCGACAGCCGCAGCAGCGGGTGCGGCGTGCGCCGCGCATGCCAGGCGTAGCCGGCGAACAGCGTCAGCGAGACGGCCAGCAGGCCCAGCGCCGGCGCCGCCGCGAGATGCTGTTCGCCGAAGATCTCCAGCAGCCAGCTCAGCAGCGCCGCGCCGCTGGCGAACAGCGCCAGCCCGCCGATGTCCAGCGGCCGCTGCTCGTCGCTGCGGTAGTCGGGCATGACGCGGCTGCCGAGCCAGAACGCGAACAGGCCGACCGGCACGTTGACGAAGAACATCACGCGCCAGTTCAGCCAGTGGACGATCAACCCGCCCACCGTCGGCCCGAGCAGCGGCCCCAGCAGCGCCGGAATGATGACGAAGTTCATCGCCCGCAGCAGCTCGCCCTTGGGGAACGTGCGCACGATCGCCATGCGCCCCACCGGCATCATCATCGCCGCCGCAATGCCCTGCGGCACGCGCGCAGCGACCAGCATCGGCGCGCTCACGGCCAGGCCGCAGATCACCGACGACAGCGTGAACAGCGCGATCGCGCTGAGGAAGATGCGGCGGCTGCCGTAGCGCTCGGCGAGCCAGCCGCTGACCGGGATGCACACGGCCAGCGCGAGGATGTAGCTGGTGACGACGGCCTTCAGGCTCAGCGGCGTCGCGCCCAGGCTCGCCGCCATCGCCGGGATGCCGGTGTTGACGATCGTCGAGTCGAGCTGCTCCATGAACAGCGCCGTCGCGACGACCCAGGGCAGGTAACGCTTGGTCGATTCGAGGTCCATGCGGATGCGGTGGCGGCGGGCCGAAGGGCGGATTGTCGGCGAGGGCGGCATCGCGCGTCGAACCGGCGCGACGCCGGCGTTAGCAACGACAATCGCAGCGTCCCAGCAGCCGGATCGCGGCCCTGCCCACTTCGGAGTCTTCCACCATCCCCGTCGGTCCTGGCGGCCGCGCCCCAGCCGCCGACCGCGCCGTTGCCGTGCTGTGCCGCGCGCTGCGCCTGCTCGCCTGGGTCGGCGGCGGCGCGGTCGTGCTGCTCGCGTTGGTCTGGGCCGCGGCGGTCTGGGTCCTGCTGCCCCGCGTCGACGAATTCAAGCCGCGCATCGAGGCCGCGGCCTCGCGCGTCATCGGCGTGCCGGTGGCGATCGGTCATATCGAGGTCCGCTCGAGCCCCTGGGCGCCCGAACTCGAACTGACGTCGGTGACGCTGCGCGACCGTTTCGGGCGGCCGGCGCTGTCGCTGCCGCGCGTCGTCGCGACGCTCTCGCCGCGCTCGCTGCTGGCGCTGCAGCCGCGGCTCGAGCGGCTGCGCATCGAGAGCCCGGCGCTCGAGGTGCGGCGCGACGCCGCCGGTCGCATCACCGCCGCGGGGATCGCGATCGGCGGCCCCGGCGCGGCGCGCACCGAGGGCGCCGACTGGCTCTTCTCGCAGTACCACGTCGTCGTGGCTGGCGGCTCGATCCGCTGGGTCGACGAGCAGCGCGGCGTGCCGCCGCTGGCCTTGAGCGCGGTCGAGATCGCGCTCGACAACGGCCTGCGCCGCCATCGCATCGCGATCGCGGCGACGCCGCCGCCCGACTGGGGCGCGCGCTTCACGCTGGCCGGCCGTTTCGTGCAGCCGCTGCTGGCGCCGCGCGGCGACTGGCGGCGCTGGAGCGGCACGCTCGAAGCGACGCTGCCGCACGTCGACCTCTCGCAACTGCAGCGCGAGGTCGATCTGCCGATCCAGCTCGACCGCGGCGCGGGTTCGCTGCACGCGACCCTGACGCTGGACGCCGGCAGCGCGCGCGCCGCGACGGCCGACCTCGCGCTCACCGGCGTGGCGTTGCGGCTGGCGCGCGACGTCGAGCCGCTGGCGCTGCGCGAGATCGCCGGCCACCTCGACGCCCGCACCGACGCCGGCGGCGTCACGCTGGCGGCGCGGCACCTGGCCTTCGTCACCGACGACGGCCTGCGCTGGCCGGCCGGCGACCTCGACCTGACGCTGCTGCGCGACCGCCAGGGTGCCGTCAGCGGCGGCAGCTTCGCCGCGGCGCGCATCGACCTCGCGCTCGCCTCGCAGCTCGCGGCGCGCGTGCCGCTGGGCGCGCCGCTGCGGCGCGCGCTCGCGGCGATGGCGCCGCAGGGACTGCTGAGCGGATTCAAGGCAAGCTGGACCGGCGCCGTCGACGCCCCGCGCCGCTACCGCGCGGCGGGCGGCATCGACGGCCTCGCGCTGAAGGCCGCCGCCGTGCCGGCGGCAGCGGCCTCGACCGCGGTCGGTCGCCCGGGGCTGGCAGGCGCGCAGATCCGTTTCGACGCCAGCGAGAGCGGCGGCACGGCGCAGATAGCGATCGCGCATGGCAGCGTCGATCTGCCCGGGGTCTGGTCCGATCCGCTGCTGCCGCTCGACAACCTGCAGGCGCAGGCGAGCTGGCAATTCGACGGCGCGCCGGCGCCCGGCGTGGCGCGCCCGCTCGCGGTGCAGCTGAAGATCCCGGCCGTCGCCAACGCCGACTTCAGCGGCGGCTTCACGCTGGCCTGGCACAGCGGCGCCGCGCCGGCGCGCTACCCGGGGCTGATCCAGATCGACGGCAAGCTCGCCCGCGCCGATGCGGCGCGCGTGCCGCGCTACCTGCCGCTGGCGATCCCGGCCTCGGTGCGCAGCTACCTCGACGCCGCGCTGCGCCGCGGCCGCATCAGCGGCGCGACGTTCCACGTGCGCGGCGATCTGCGCGACTTCCCCTGGGCCGGCCCGGCGCATGCGAAGGACAGCGAGTTCCACATCGAGGGTCAGCTCGCCGACGGCGTCTGCGACTGCATCCCGGCGGCGACCGCGGGCCCCGGCGAGCATTGGCCGGCGTTCGAGCAGGTCCAGGGCAGGCTCGTGTTCGACCGCGACTCGATGGCCCTGCACCAGTTGCAGGCCCGCGTCGGCGCGCTCGCCGTCACGGGGGTCGAGGTCGGCATCGCGGGCTACGTCAAGGGCCTGCTCGCGATCAGCGGGCGCATCGACGGCATGCTGGCCGACGAGCTGCGTTACGTCGACGCGACGCCGGTCGGGCGCTGGATCGGCGGCGCATTGGCGCAGGCGCGCGGCGGCGGTCCTGCCGGCATCGACCTCGCGCTGGCGATACCGCTGGCCAACGCCCGCGCGACCCAGGTCCGTGGCCAGCTGACGCTGGACCACGACGAGTTCCGTTTCCGACCCGACCTGCCGCCGCTGGCCGACGCGCAGGGCCGCATCGCCTTCACCGAGCAGGGCTGGAGCGTGCAGGGCGGCCGTGCGCAGACGCTGGGCGGCACGAGCCTGGTCGAGGGCGGCACCGAGCCCGACGGCGCGCTGCGGCTGCGGCTGCAGGGCCAGGTCAGCGTCGCGGGGCTGCGTGCCGCGCTCGGGCCCGGCACGTCGGCGCGCATGCTCGACGCGGCGAGCGGACAGACCACCTACCGCGGGACGCTGGTTTTCGCCCAGGGCCGCAGCGAGGTCGCGCTCGACAGCGATCTCGTCGGCATCGCGCTGGCGCTGCCGGCGCCGCTGGCCAAGGTCGCCGCGGTGGCGCTGCCGCTGCACCTGCGCAATGCCTACGACGCGCAGACGCTGGCGCCGGGCCGCAAGCCGCGCGATGGACTCCAGCTCGACCTCGGTGACCGCGTCCATGCGCGCTACCAGCGCGAGCGCGACGGCGACGCGATGCAGGTGCTGCGCGGCGCCATCGGCATCGGCGAGCCGGCCGTACTGCCCGCCACCGGTGTCGAGGTGCGGGCGACGCTGCCGCTGCTCGACGCCGAGGCCTGGCAGCAGGCCAGCGCGCATTGGTTCGACGACGGCGGCGCCGGTGCCGCGACAGCGGGTGGCGGCGTCGCGGCAACCGACGCGGGCGGCGCGGGCGCCGGCTACGCGCCGACCTCGGTGCAACTGCGTGCGCAAGCCCTGATCGCCGGCCCGGTGCGCGCCAGCCAGGTCCATGTCGGTGCGACCCGCGTCGGCGCCGACTGGCATCTCGACGTCGACGCGGCGCGACTGCGGCTGCGCGACATCGAGCTCGGCCAGCTGCTGATGCGCGGCGAACATCGCGCCGCCGCCGCGGCCGGGCAGGCCGGCACCTGGCAGCTGAGCCAGTTGCGCCTGACCCAGCCCAAGGCCCATCTCGACGGCAAGGGGGCCTGGGTTGCCGGCGCCGGCGGCGCGCTGCAGGCCGGCCATGCCGACCTCGATTTCAAGCTCGAACTCGACGACAGCGGCGCCACGCTCGCCTACATGGGCATGCCGCAGACGATCAAGGGCGGCAAGGGCGAGATCACCGGCCGGCTCTCGTGGCCGGGGCCGCTGTGGTCGCCCGAGCTGCCGCGGCTGTCCGGGCAGCTCCACCTCGCCATTGCGGAGGGCCAGTTTCTCAAGGCCGACCCGGGCGCCGCGCGGCTGCTCAGCATCCTCAGCCTGCAGACGCTGCCGCGGCGGCTGTTGCTCGACTTCCGCGACCTGTTCGACGCCGGCTTCGCCTTCGACGACATCGGTGGCGATGTCGCGATCGCCGCGGGCGTGGCGACGGCGCACGACCTGCGCATGCGCGGCGCGCAGGCCGTGGTGCTCATCGACGGCTCGGCCGACCTCGTCGGCCACACCCAGGACCTGCATGTGGCGGTGATCCCCGAGATCAACGCCGGCACGGCGTCGCTGGCCTATGCGGCGGTCAATCCGGTGCTCGGCCTGGGCACCTTCCTCGCCCAGCTGCTGCTGCGCAAGCCACTGATGCGCGCGGCGACGCGCGAGTTCCACATCACCGGCACCTGGGCCGATCCGAAGACCGAGCGCGTCGAGACCGCGGCCGCCGCCTCGGCACCGGCGCGGTGAGCGCCGCCTCGGCATCCGCGCGTTGAACGCCGCGCCGTCGGTCACCCTCGCTTATGCTGGCCGCCACATGGCCCGTCCCGGAGACCCGATGAATCCCTCGCTTGCTGCCTTGCGCCGCCTCGGCGCTCTCGCAGCCATCGTCAGCCTCTTCGTCGTCGACGCCGCCGCGGCGCCGCCGGCCGCCGCGCCGGTGCCGCTCGTCGGCGTCCCCGACTTCACGCAGATCACGCAGCGCTACGGCGCGGCGGTCGTCAACATCAGCGTCAGCGGCACGCGCAAGGTCACGGCCGGCGACGACGGCGGCAACGCCGACGCCGACAGCGGCGGCGAGGGCGACGGCGATGCCCCCGAGGCCGACCCGATGCAGCAGTTCCTGCGCCGCTTCCAGCAGCAGTTCGGTGGCACCGGCGCGACGATGCAGGTGCCGGTGCGCGCGCTCGGCTCGGGCTTCATCGTCGGCGCCGACGGGCTGATCCTGACCAACGCCCATGTCGTCGCCGACGCCAGCGAGGTCATCGTCAAGCTCACCGACCGGCGCGAGTTCCGCGCCCGCATCCTGGGCACCGACGCGAAGACCGACATCGCCGTGCTGCGCATCGATGCGAAGGGCCTGCCGGTGGTCGCCATCGGCAACCCGGCCGAGCTGCGCGTCGGTGAATGGGTGCTCGCGATCGGCTCGCCCTTCGGCTTCGAGAACAGCGTCAGCGCCGGCGTCGTCAGCGCCAAGGGCCGCTCGCTGCCCGACGACAGCGCCGTCTCGTTCATCCAGACCGACGCCGCCGTCAACCCCGGCAATTCGGGCGGACCCCTGTTCAACGCGCGCGGCGAGGTCGTCGGCATCAATGCGCAGATCTACAGCCGCAGCGGCGGCTTCCAGGGCCTGAGCTTCGCGATCCCGATCGACCTCGCGCTGCGCGTGCAGCAGCAGATCGTCGCCACCGGCCATGCCTCGCACGGCCTGCTCGGGGTCGCCATCCAGGAGGTCGACCAGGGTCTGGCCGACGCGTTTCGGCTGCCGGCGCCGCGCGGCGCGCTGATCAGCGATGTCGAGCCCGGCAGCGCCGGTGCCGCCGCCGGCCTGCGCGCCGGCGACGTCGTGCTGGCGATCGACGGTGCGCCTATCAACGTCGCCGGTGACCTGCCGGCGACCGTGACGATGGGCAACCCGGGCCAGCATCTGACGCTCGAGGTCTGGCGCGACGGGCAGACGCAGCGCGTGCCGGTGACGCTGGACGACGCGGCGCAGCCGTCGCGCGCGCCGGCGCCGGCGCGCGCGGTCGCGAACATCGCCGCCCTCGGCATCGGGCTGCGCGCGCTGCCGCCGGGCGAGCGGCGCAGCGCCGGCGGCGCCGCAGGGCTGCGCGTCGAGTCCGTCGCCGGGCCGGCGCAGGCCGCCGGCGTGCTCGTCGGCGACCTGCTGCTGGCGATCGGCGGCCGGCCGGTGGCCGGCATCGAACAGGTGCGCGCGGCGCTCGCACAGGCCGCCGCGGCGGCACCGTCGGTCGCGCTGCTGCTGCTGCGCGGCAACGACCGCGTCTACCTCGCCGTGCGGACGAAGTGACGCGGCCGCGTCGCGGGCTTCAGAAGTCGGTCGAGACGCGCAGCCCGATCGTGCGCGGGCGCAGGTAGTAGGCCGTCGTCACCGACTGGATCGACGGCTGCTGGATCGCGCGCCGCGTGTCGGTCAGGTTCTTCACGAACAGCGTCGCCTGCCAGCCGCTGAAGTTCAGCCCGGTGCTGGCGTCGACGGTGAAGTACGAGGGCCGCACATAGTCGGGCGAGCCGGGCACGAAGTTGCCGTGGCTGGCGCCGGTCCATTGCGCGTTGGCGCGCACGAAGGCATCGGCGCCGGCGAAGGCCTGGAAGGCGTAGTCGAAGCCGAGGCGGCTGCTGAAGTTCGGCACGCCCTGCACCGGGTCGCCCTTGTGCACGTTGAGGTTGCCGTTGCCGTCCGATCCCAGCGCCGGCTGGTCGGCGGCGAAGGTCGCGTGGGTCCAGCCGTACGAGGCGTTGAGCGTCAGCGCCTCGGTTGCGCGCAGCTTGGCCTCGAGCTCGATGCCGTAGCTCGTCGCCTTGCCGACGTTGGTCTCGAAGTCGAAGCCCGAGACCGGCAGCACGACATCCTGCTGGATGTTGCTCCAATCGATGTAGAACGCCGAGGCGTTGATCGACAGCCGGTTGTCCCACAGCCGCGACTTCGTGCCGACCTCGTAGCTCCACAGGCTGTCGGGCTTGAATGCCGCGGGGATCGTCCCCGGCAGGTGCAGCGTGTTGAGGTCCTCGAGGACGGCCGCGGTCAGCGGCACCGGGCGGTTCGCCGCGCCGAGGCGGAAGCCCTTGGCGATGTTGGCGTAGGCGGTGTTGCGCGGGTCGACGTCCCAGCTCAGCGAGAAGCGCGGCGTCACCGCGTGCGCGCTGGAATCGATCAGCGCCGTCGACGGGCCGCCGGCGTAGTAGAAGTCGCCCTCGCGCGTGAAATGCTCGGTGGCGCTGAGCACGCGCAGGCCGGCGATGGCGCGCAGCGTCGGGCTGAAGTGGTAGGTGCCCTCGCCGAACAACGAGGTCTGCTTGTCGTCGTAATGGCGCGCGCTGTAGTACGAGCTGTCGCCGGTGAAGTCGCCCGGGAAGCCGCCGGCAATCACATTGGGATCGGTGATGTCCTGGCCCGCGGCCTTGAACGCGGCGTTGATGCCGACGATCGGTTCGTTGTCGTAGACCTGGGTCTTGGTCTGCGAGAGGAAGACGCCGGCGATCCAGGTCAGCGGCGTGCCGCCCGGCTGGTAGTCCTTGGACGCCAGGCGCACCTCGAGCGAGGTCTGGTCGATCTTGTTGTCGAGCTGGACGAGCGACGGCAGCGCGCCGACGAGGGTGCCGAGCACCGGGTCGGTGATCTGCGTGCCGATGAACGGCGAATTCACCGCCGTGCCGTCCTGGATGCGCTGGAAGCGCCGCGTGTAGCCGCTGAGGATCGCCGTCATGTCGGCGAAGCCGATGTCGCCGTTCAGGGTCAGGCTCGGCACCGTGAGCTTGTCGGTGCCGGGCTCGCGCACGATCTTGCTCGTCTGGTACATCGCCAGCGGCGTGCCGGCGTTGACCGGTTGGTAGCTGCCGACCGCGAGGTAGGCGGCGTCGATGTCGTCGCTCTTGTAGTTCTGCGCGAACAGCGCCGGCGTCAGCGTCCAGTCGGCTCCCAGCTGCGCCTTCAGCGCCAGCTTGACGACATCCCAATGCGTGCCGTTGATGCCCTTGGAGATGACCTTCAGCGACTGCGGGTCGACCTGGTCGATGTAGCCGCTGTCGTGGCCGGTCTGCACGCCCACGCGCAGCGCGATGCGGTCCTTGGCCAGCGGCACGTTGACGACGCCCTCGAGCTGGTAATTCGTGCCGCCATGCTCGGTGCTCGAGACCTCGGCCGAGGCCGTGCCGCCGAAGCTGCGCAGGTTCGGCTGCCTGCTGATGAAGCGGATCGTGCCGCCCAGGCTGCTGGCGCCGTAGAGCGTGCCCTGCGGGCCGCGCAGCACCTCGACGCGGTCGATGTCGAAGAAGCGCGGCTCGGCCGTGCCCTGGCTGTAGAGGTTGCGCGTCGTCAGCGAGACGTCGTCGAGGTAGATGCTGACCGTCGCCGAGCCGGCCTGCGAGCTGACGCCGCGGATCTCGATCGTGCCGAGGCCGGCGCCGGCCTGGGTCGAGAACGAGACGTTGGGGACGTTGCGCGTGAGGTCGTCGAAATTGCCGACCTGGTTGTCGGCCAGCGCCTCGCCGCCGAGCACCGAGATCGCCAGCGGCACCTGGCGCACGTCCTCCTTGCGCTTTTGCGAGGTGACGATGATCTGCTGGATGCCGCTGACGGTGGGCGCGGCGGCCGGCGGCGCTGCCGCGTCGGCGGGCGGTGCGGCGGCGGTCTGGGCACCGGCGTCGAAGGCGGCGGTGATCGCGAGCATCAGCGTGCTCAGGGCCAGGCGTGAATTCATGCTTGTAGTTCCTCTTGGGGGCGGTCGAGCGAGGCGACCGGGGGCGAGCGCCCATACGCTCGTTACGTGACGCGGCGAAGAATACCGCGCTGCTCGGGGACGGCCTGATAGCATGAACCATCGATGCCGAGGCAGCCCATGGCGCACCGTTTTTTTCGAACCAAATCGCTCGAACTGTTGCGCGCAGGCAGCGAAGAGACCGTCCACTCGCTGCGTCGCAACCTGGGCGCCTTCGACCTGATGATGTTCGGCATCGGCGCCATCATCGGCGCCGGCATCTTCTCGAGCATCGGCACCGCCGCCGCCGGCAATGCGCTCGACGGCCGCCTCGCGGCCGGGCCGTCGCTGGTCATCAGCATCCTCGTCGTCGCGCTGATCTGCGCCTTCACCGCGCTGGCCTACGCCGAGATGGCGTCGATGATCCCGGTCTCGGGCAGCGCCTACACCTATGCCTACGCGACCTTGGGCGAGCTGATGGCCTGGATCATCGGCTGGGACCTGCTGCTGGAGTACGCGATCTCCAACGTCGCCATCGCGATCTCCTGGGGCGACTACGCGCGCAGCTTCCTCTCGTCGGTGTTCCACATCGACATCCCGGGCTGGCTCGGCATGGACCCGCGCTCGGCGCTCAAGCTCGCCGAGGGCGCGGCCGACCTCGACCTCGGCGGCAAGCTCCACGCGCTGGCGCAGGCGCGCGCGGGACTCGCCGACGGCGCGAAGATCTTCGCCAACTGGGACGTGCTGCGCGCCGCGCCGCTCGTCGGCGGCTTTCCGCTGACGATCAACCTGCTGGCCGTGTTCATCACCGTCGCGGTAACCTGGCTGTGCTACATCGGCATCAAGGAAAGCGCGCGTGTCAACAGCGTGATGGTGGTCGTCAAGGTGGCGATCCTGTTCGCCGTCATCGGCCTCGGCATCCAGTTCATCGACAGCGACAACTGGCATCCCTTCATTCCGCACGGCCTGGGAGGCATCCAGGCGGGGGCGGCGATCATCTTCTTCGCCTTCATCGGTTTCGACGCCGTCAGCACGACGGCCGAGGAATGCCGCAATCCGGCGCACGACCTGCCGCGCGGCATCCTCGGCTCGCTCGTCTTCTGCACCTTCGTCTATGCCGCGGTGGCGCTGGTCGTCACGGGGATGATCCACTACAGCCGCCTGGGCGGCATCGCCGATCCGCTGGCCTACATCTTCACCGCGCACCACATGACCGCGCTGGCCGGCGTGATCAGCTTCGGCGCCGTGATCGCGACCACCGCCGCGCTGCTCGTCTACCAGGTCGGCCAGCCGCGCATCATCATGAGCATGAGCCGCGACGGCCTGCTCGGCCCCTGGCTCGGCGCCGTCCATCCGCGCTACAAGACGCCGGGCAACGCGACCATCGTCACCGGGCTGCTGGTGGCGGTGCCGGCGGCGCTGCTGAACATCGACGAGGTCGTCGAGCTCGCCAACATCGGCACGCTGTTCGCGTTCGTCATCGTCTGCGTCGCGGTGCTGATCCTGCGCCGGCGCCGTCCCGAGGCGCCGCGCAAGTTCCGCATGCCCTACGCCTGGGTCGTCGCGCCGCTGGGCGTGGCGGGCTGCGTCTGGATCGCGCGCGGGCTGCCGGCGGTGACCTGGTACCGTTTCTTCGGCTGGCTGGCGATCGGGCTCGTGATCTACGCCGTCTTCGGCTCGCGCCGCAGCCGGCTCGGCGCCGCTACGCGTTGAACGAGCGGCTCGCCGCGACCGCCGTCGGGAAGGCCTGCGGATAGACGCGGGCGTAATAGTCGTCGACTTCGACATGGTCCAGCGCCATGAAGGCGCGGAAACCCGGGACGAAGGCCAGCCCTAGCGCGGCGAAGGCACCGACGAGGCCGAAGGCGACATAGACCGTGGCGACGCCGAGGTGCAACAGTGCGATGCCGGCGAGCGCGGGGCCGATGGTGCTGGCGATATAGGTCGTCGCGACCGCGCCGGCCATCATGCGCGCGCGGTAGGCGAGCGGCCGCGCGAGCATGCGGTGCGTGAGCCCGACGAGGATCATCGCCGAGCTCATCAGCCCGGCGACGGCGAAGCCGATCACGAGCCAGCTGCGGTCCTGCGTCGCGCCGACCAGCGCCAGCGCCAAGCCCTGGACGACGGCGGCGCCGACGCGCGTCGCATAGCGGCCGAAACGGCGCACGAGCCAGGTCGCCCCGCCCAGCGAACCGAGCAGCATGCCCAGCGAGAGCGAGGCCTCGCACAGGCCGAGCCAGACGCCCGAGAGGCCGAGCGACTGCACCTTCAGCGGCACCAGCATCGTGAAGGTCGGGAAGAGGAAGATCCACGACAGGAAGTTGATGAGGATCCAGCCGCGCTCGATCGGGATGCGCCAGTTCGCGCGCATGCCCGCCATCAGGTCGGCGGCCCAGGCGCGGCGCGGCTGGCGCGGCGGGTCGCGGTGCGGCAGCCGCCGCGCCGCCAGCGATGCCAGCACCAGCAGCAAGGCGTTCAGCCACAACGCCGCGGCGATGCCGGCCGCGCCGAGCACGACGCCGCCCAGCGCCGGGCCGAGCATGCGGCCGCTGGACTGCGCCGTCTGCTGCAGGCTGATCGCCGGCGACAGCCGCGCCGGTGCGACGAGTTCGGTGACGAAGCTGCCGACGGCCGGTTGCAGCACCGCCGCGGCCAGCACCGGCAGCGCGCCGAGCGCGATCAGCGCCCCGAGCCGGTAGGTGCCGGTACTCGCCAGCAGCGCCATCGCGATCGCGCCCAGGCTGTGCACGGCCAGCGCGCTGCGGATGAGTCTTCGCTTGGGCAGCCGGTCGCCCAGCGGCGAGAGCAGCGGCATCGCGACGATCGCGAACGCCGAGGTCGCCGCGCTGTAGGCGGCGAGGTCACGCGCGCCGCCGCGACTGGCGATCCACCACGGCAGCGCGACCTGGCCGACCATCAGCGCCAGCAGCGTCAACGCATCGCTGACGAGCAGATGGCGGAAGGGCAGGCCGAGCGCGTCGAGGCGCTGGCGGAGGTCGTCGAAGAGGCGGGCGGCCGGCGGCATGGACCGCCGAGCATATGCCGGCGCCTGCGGGCGGGTCGAATGCAGCGAGACTGACCCAACTCAAGTCTGGTTCCGGTGCGACGCCGATACTGATGCTGCACTGCGACATGACGCCATGAGCCGAGCCGCGATCGTTGCTACACAGATCAGCAAGTACTTCGGTGCCGGCGAAGCGCGGATGACCGCCGTCGATGCGGTCGACTTCGAGGCCGACTACGGTGAAATGGTGTTCATCGTCGGCCCCTCGGGCAGCGGCAAGACGACCTTCCTGAGCATGATCTCGGGCATCCTGCGCCCCGACGCCGGCCGCGTGGCGATCGATGGCCGCGACATCTGGGCGCTGGACGCCGACGCGCTCGCCGATTTCCGGCTGCACACCGTCGGCTTCGTGTTCCAGGACTTCCACCTCTTCCCGCGCCTGACGACGACCGAGAACGTCGCCGTGCCGCTGATCCTCAAGGAGCAGGACTGGGCCGCGTCGCAGGCCGAGGCGCGCCGCATGCTCGAGGTCGTCGGCCTCGGGCACCGCGGCGAGGTCCTGCCGGTCAAGCTCTCGGGCGGCGAGCAGCAGCGCGTGGCGATCGCGCGCGCCATCGTCGGCGCGCCCGAGATCCTCGTGCTCGACGAGCCCACCGCATCGCTCGACGGCGACACCGGGCGCATGGTGATCCAGTTCGTCAAGGAGAAGATCCTCGACGAGCGGCGCTGCATCCTGATCGTGACCCACGACGCGCGCATCAACGAATTCGCCGATCGCATCGTCCACATGGAGAACGGTCGCATCTGCGCGGCCGAGCTGGGCACCGCATGAAGAAGAACCTGCTGTTCTGGCTCTCGGCGCTCGGCATCGTCGCCGGGCTCGTCGCGGCCTATGTGTTCGGCCTCCAGCGCAAGCCCGAGCCGCCGCTGTTCCAGCCCGTCGGCAGCCCGTACGCGAGCGCGATCTACGCCAACGGCATCATCGAAGGCGCCCAGGACGGCGGCACCAACGTCAACGTCTACCCCGAGGTCGCCGGCACCGTCGTGCGGCTGCTCGTGCGCGAGGGCCAGGCGGTGAGCGTCGGCACGCCGCTGCTGGCGCTCGACGACAGCGTGCAGCGCGCCACCACCGCCCAGCTGCGCGCCCAGGCCGACGCCGCGCAGGCGCTGCTGGCGGCATTGAAGGCGCAGCCGCGCCGCGAGACGCTCGAGGTCGCGCGTGCCCAGCTCACGCTGGCCGAGGCCAATCTGAAGACCGCGCGCGACCAGGACGCCAAGCGCCGCGCCGCGGTGGCGATCGATGCGCGCGCGCTCAGCCGCGATGTCGTCGACACCGCGGCCGACGCCGTGCTGCAGGCCGAGGCCGCCGCCGAGGTCGCGCGGCGCCAGCTCGAACTGACGCAGGCCGGCGCCTGGAGCTACGACATCCGCAACCAGGAAAGCCAGACGCGCGCGCTCGAGCAGGCGGCGCAGGCCGCCGCCGCGCTGCTCGACAAGTACCAGGTCCGCGCCCGCGTCGACGGCGTCGTGCTGGCGCTTCACGCCGCCGTCGGCGGCTATGTCTCGGCCCAGGGCGCCTACGATTCGACGATCCAGGCGTTGCTGCCGGTGGCGACGCTGGTCGCCGGCCGCGGCCGGCTCGCGGTGCGCTGTTTCGTCGACGAGATCCTCGTCTCGCGGCTGCCGCCGCCCGAGCGCATCCAGGCCCAGATGCAGATCCGCGGCACCGAGCGCAAGGTGCCGCTGCGTTTCGTCCGCATCCAGCCGTATGTCTCGCCGAAGATCGAGCTCAGCAACCAGCGTCAGGAGCGGGTCGACCTGCGCGTGCTGCCGGTCGTCTTCGAGTTCGACACCCAAGGCGTCCCGGCGGTCTACGCCGGGCAGCTCGTCGACGTCTACATCGGCGCGAAGTGATCATCATGCGGCGCCGTCATCCCGGGCCCATCGCGCCGGCGCTCGCCGCCGTGCTGGGCATGGTGCTGCTTGGCGGCTGCATGGTCGGCCCCGATTTCGTCCGTCCGCCGCCGCCGGACGAAGCGGGATACGCGGCGCCGGCACTCCACGGGGCCGCGGACGACCTCGCGCAGCGCTTCAGCGCCGATGCGACGCTGCCCCCCGATTGGTGGCGCCTGTTCGCCTCGCCCGTGCTCGACGCGCAGGTCGAACGCGCCCTCGCGCACAGCCCCACGCTGGCCGCCGCCACGGCCGCGCTGCGCCAGAGCGAGGACGCGCTGCGCGCCGGCCAGGGCGCCTACTGGCCGCAGGTCGAACTCGACGCCGGTGCGACGCGCGAGCGCAGCGCGCCTGCCGCCTCGGGCTCGTCGCTGCCGGGATCGGTGTTCAGTGTCTATACGGCGGGCGCCGGCGTCCGCTACGCGATCGACCTCTTCGGCCGCCGGGCTCGCCGGACCGAGGCGCTGGGCGCGGCCGTCGAGGTCCAGCGCCAGCAGCGCCATGCCGCCTACCTGGCGCTGACGGCCAACGTCGTGCAGACGACGATCGCCTGCGCCGCCTATGAAGACCAGGCGCGGCTGATCGACGAGGCGCTGGAACTCCAGCGCGAGCAATTGCGGGCCCTGCAGGCGCAGGAGCGCGGCGGCACCGCCGGCCATGCGAGCGTTCTCCAGCAGGAGGCGCAGATCGCCGCCACGCAGGCCACGCGCGCGCCGCTGCGCCAGCGGCTCGAACAGGCGCGGCACCTGCTCGCCGTGCTCGAGGGCGCGAGCCCCGGCGACTGGGTGCCGCCGGCGCTGCGGCTGGACGAGCTGAAGCTGCCGCACGAGCTGCCGCTGTCGCTGTCGTCGGCGCTCGTGCGTCAGCGGCCGGACATCCTCGCGGCCGAGGCGCAGCTGCACCAGGCCAGCGCCGAAGTCGGCGTCGCGACGGCGGCGCTGTACCCCGATATCAGCCTCGGCGCTTCGTACCTCGACGCCGGCAGCCGCTGGAACCGACTGCCGGCAGCGAACGGCCGCTTCTGGAGCGTCGGGCCGAGCGTGACGCTGCCGCTGTTCGAAGGCGGTGCGCTGCACTACGCCGAGCGGGCGGCCGAGGAGGCCCATGGGCAGGCACTCGCGGCCTATCGCCAGACCGTGCTCGAGGCCTTCGGGCAGGTCGCCGACCGCCTCGTCGCCATCGCCCAGGACGCCGAACTCGACCGCGCCGAGGCCGATGCGCTCGACGCCGCGCGCCGCGCGCTCGCGCTGACGCGGGCGCAGGAGCGGGCGGGACTGGCCGCCGGCGTCGACCGCCTCGGCGCCGAGGTGCAGGCGCGCGTCGCGGCCATCGCCCGGCTGCAGGCGCTGGCGCTGCGCCACCAGGACACGGTGGCGCTCTACGCGGCCCTGGGCGGCGGCTGGTGGAACGGGGCCGAGGCGCCATGAAGAGCGCCGGCCTGCTGCGCATCGGCTTCAAGCTGCTCGTCAACGACCGCGCGAAGTTCTCGGCCCTGCTCGTCGGCCTGACCTTCGCCGTCTTCCTGATGGTGCAGATGACGGCGATGTTCGCCGGCATCCTGAGTCGCGCCTATTCGACGGTGACGAACATCGGGGCCGAGATCTGGATCATGGACCCGGCGGTGACCAACGCCACGAGTTCGATTCCGGTGCCCGATTACCTGCTCGACGCCGTGCGCAGCATCGACGGCATCCGCTACGCGGTGCCGATCTTCATCGGTGGCGCGCAGGTGCGGCTGGCCGATGGCACCTTCCAGCCCGTGAGCGTGGTCGGGCTGGACGACGCCAGCCTCTTCGGCCGACCGCAGCTCGAACAGGGGCGGATCGAGGACATCTATGCCGACAACGCCTTCTTCGTCGTCAAGGACTCCGAATTCCGCAAACTCGGCAGCCCGAAGGTGGGCACCTCGTTCGAACTCAACGACCACCGCGGCGTCATCCTCGGTATCGCCAAGGTGACGTCGAGCGGGCTTTACGGGGTTCCGACGCTTTACACCACTTACAGCCGGGCGAAGGAATACATTCCGACGACGAGATTCACCATTTCTTACGTCCTCGCGAAACCGACATCCGCCGCCGCCATTGCGCACATCAAAAGCGAGGTCGCCAAGCTCGGTTATGTCGCCCACACGAGCGACGAATTCGAAGATGAGATTACCGAATTCCTGGTCTACCGGACCGGCGTCGGCACCAACATCCTGCTGATGACGGTGATCAGTTTCCTCGTCGGGCTCTCGATATCCGGCCAGACCTTCTACAGTTTCATCCTCGAGAACATCGAGAAGTTCGGTGCCCTGAAGGCGATCGGCGCCAAGTCGCGGCAATTGATCCGGATGATCCTGTTCATGGCCGCATTCAGCGCGCTCACGGGCTATGGGCTCGGCATCGGTTTGGTGACGCTGATGATCTCGATTGCCCGCGCGCGCATCGACAACTATGCGGCGACGATCACGTACTGGAATCTCGCCCTCGCGTTCGCCATGGTCGTCGTGATCGCGGCGATCTCCAGTTACCTGGGCGTAAGGCGGGTCTTGAAGATCGAACCGTTTGATATCTTCCGCGGCTAGTCGTGCCCAGGGCGGGTTGTTATGATGCGCCGCGCGGGCACTTCGTCCGCCGCCCGTAGTTGACGTAGGGAGTTTCGATGTCGAAGTACCGCCTCTTCAGGCCCGCCCTCTGGGGATGTCTGCCACTCGTCGCCTTGAGCCTGTCCGCGCAAGCCGGCATGGTCAAGGATGGACACGGCAATGTCGGCTACGACACGGCCGCCGAATGCGATGCCGCCGTCCTCTCCGGCAAGGCGCATTTCTACGAGTCCTACACGCACAAGCCGCCGTTGCGGCGCAAGGGCGAGGCCCATGTCAAGGCATCGATGCTGCGCGAGGTCGGGCCGCAGTACGCGCATGGCGCGTGCGACGTCGGCCAGGGCCACAAGGCCGGCCGCGACGGCGTCGCCAAGATCCTGCAGGGCAAGTACATCCCGTTCTCGCCCGAAATGCCGGTCAATGTCTATTCGGACCGTCATGGCAAGGTCGTGCGGCTGTCGATGAAGCAGTGCGACAACTGGTTCGGCGGCAACTTCCCGCGTGCCGTGCCTGAGCCGCCGCCGCCCCCGCCGCCGCCTCCTCCTCCCCCGCCGCCTCCGCCGCCGCCGCCTCCACCGCCGGTGGTCGCGCCGCCGCCCCCGCCGCCGCCG
>JAGWTU010000082.1 GCA_028868825.1 Burkholderiales bacterium
CTGCTGATCGACCTGTTCGCGCCGCCGCGCGCCGATTTCTCGCTGCGGCCGGGCATGGTGCGCAATGCCGACGAATACCCGCTGCCCGAATCGCTGCAATCCTCCACCCCGGCCGCCACCACGGGAGCGACCCGATGAGCGCCGCGCCCTGCATGCTGGCCTGCGTCTCGCATTCGCCGATCATCATGATCCGCGCCCAGGCGCCGCAGGCCGAACCCGAGATCCTCGCCGCCTACGCGCGCACCGTCGCGGCCATCGAGCGCTTCGACCCCGAGCTCGTGATCGCCATCGCCTCCGACCATTTCGCCGGTTTCCACCTCTCGCTGATGCCGCCGTATTGCGTCGGCCTGCAGGCACAGGCCGTCGGCGATGTCGGCGGCTTTGCCGGGCCGCTGGACGTGCCGCGCGACGCGGCGCTGGCGCTCGTCGTCGCGCTGCGCGAGGCCGGCTTCGACCCCGCTGTGTCGCATCGCATGGAGGTTGACCACGCGTTCTCGCAGCCGCTGTACCGGCTGCTCGGCGCGCTCGATCGCTATCCCGTCGTGCCGCTGTTCGTCAATGCCATCGTGCCGCCGCTGCTGCCCTTCGCGCGTTCGCGCGCGCTCGGCGCGGCGCTCGGGCGGCATATCCGGTCGCTGGGCCGGCGCGTGCTCGTCATCGGCTCGGGCGGCCTCTCGCACCACCCGACGCGCTATTACCCGGCGCCCGAGGATGCATCGCCCGAGGTCTACGCCTGGGAGCTGGCGGGCGAGCGCGGCGGCTCGATGACGAAGTCGCAATGGCTGGATCGGCTGCTCGAGATGCATCTCGAAGGCGCGAAGATGCTCGTCGACGGCCGCCGCACGGCGCAGGACATCCACCTCAACCCCGCCTTCGACCGTCGCTTCATGGCCGCCGCGGCGACGCTCGACCTGCAGGCCGTCGACCGCTGGGAGCCGCTGGCGACGGTGGCCGAGGCCGGCATCGGCTCGATGGAGCTGCATGCCTGGATCGCGGCGATCGAAGCCTACCGCGGCGTCGACCACCGCCTGCCGCACGAGTCCGTCTACGAGCCGACGCTCGAATACGGCATCGGCTACGGCATGCTGGTGGCCGGCGGCGCAGCCCCATCAAGGAGCCCTTCATGACCCAGCCCTCGACCTACGAACGTCAGCCCTATATTGCGCCGCGCGGCTGCAGTGCCGCCGAATGGGAGGCGCGCGGCGAACTCGCCGCCGCGTACCGCATCTTCGACCACCTCGGCTGGACCGAGGACGTGATCTACAACCACATCTCGCTGCGCGTGCCGGGCGAGGAGGGCCATTTCCTCATCAACCCGTTCGGCCTGCATTACAGCGAGGTCTGCGCGTCGAACCTCGTCAAGGTCGATGTCGACGGCACCATCATCGGCAACGACGACTACCCCATCAACCCGGCCGGCTTCACCTTCCATTCGGCGATCCACGCCACCGTGCCCGACGCGCATTGCGTAATGCATGTGCACACGACGGCGACGCAGGCCGTGTGCTGTCTCGAGGACGGGCTGGCGTACACGAACTTCAGCGCCGCGCAGCTCTGGGGCCGCGTCGCGTACCACGACTTCGAGGGCATCACGATCCGCCAGGACGAGGGCCGGCGCATCCTCGAGAGCGCCGGCGGCAAGCCGGTGCTGATGCTGCGCAACCACGGGCCGGTGACGATGGGGCCCACGGTGGCGCATTGCTTCGGGCTCATGCACCTCGTCAACCGCGCCTGCGAGACGCAGCTGGCGACGCAGTCGATGGGCCGCGCGCGGCCGATCTCGGATATCGCGCTCGAGCGCTGCGCCCGCGATTCGCTGAATTTCGACCCGCGTTTCGGCGGCGGCCAGGACACCTTCGACGCGCTGCGCCGGCTCGTCGACCGCATCGACCCGAGCTATCGTCGCTAGCCTGCCTGCACACCGGGACCGACCATGCCGCGCATCGCCCTCATCCACGCACTGGCCCATTCGGTGGCGCCGATCAACGCGGCATTCGAACGCGACTGGCCCGAGGCGCTGCGCATGAACCTGCTCGACGACAGCCTGTCGGCCGACCTCGCGCGCTCGGCCGCGGGGCTCGACGCGGCGATGCACGAGCGCTTCCGGCGCCTGGGCGACTATGCGGTCGACTGCGGTGCCGACGCGCTGCTCTTCACCTGCTCGGCCTTCGGCCCCTGCATCGACGCCGTGGCGCAGCGCCATGGCCGGCTGCCGGTGCTCAAACCCAACGAGGCGATGCTGGCCGAGGCCTTGAACCTGGCCGGGCGTATCGGCGGTCGCATCGGCCTCGTCGCCAGCTTCGCGCCGACGCTGCGTTCGATGCCCGATGAATTTCCGCCCGCGGCCCGGCTCGACACCGAACTGGCCGCCGGCGCGATGGACGCGCTGGACCGCGGCGACGTCGCCGCCCACGACGAAGCCGCCGCAGCCGCGGCGCTGCGGCTGCGCGAGCGCGGCTGCAGCGTCATCGCGCTGGCGCAGTTCAGCCTCGCGCGCGCCGCCGAGGCGGTGCGACGCGCCACCGGCTTGACGGTGCTGACCACGCCGGACAGCGCGGTGGCCGAGATCCGCCGCCGCCTCACGGCCCGACGGCCTGAGGGCCTGACGGCCTGATTCGCTCGCGGCAGCGGTGCTGCGGTAACACGGAGCGGTCGCGGCGCGTGTCGCGACTTGCCCACAAGCCCACCCGGATTAACCCGAACCGGCGCGCGCCGCCCATGGTCGCGCCGATGCCTGCACCTACGGCAAGGCCCTGTCATCACGAATCGCGATGCGCGACATGGACACAAAAGATTGGTGCTGCGTCTTATCGATTCTTAGCATTTGCCGGCATTGAAACCCGCGCCGCATGCCGACTGCGGACGCCCTCGGAAGGAGACATCTTGAATACCTCGAAGCACACCATCCGCCCGACCCCGGTTGCCGCCGCCGCGCTGATGGCGCTGGCCGGATGGCTGCCGCAGCATGCCCGGGCCGACGAGATCGTCGCCGCCGCCGATCAGCCGGCGGCCGCGGCCGACAAGGCCGCCCCCGCAGCAACGAAGCTGCAGGAAATCGTCATCACGTCGCAGAAGCGCACCGAGCGCGTCAAGGACACGCCGGTGGCAGCGGCCGTGATGTCGGGCGAAGCGCTCCAGGAATCGGCCGCCACCGACATCTCCGACATCAACAAGCTCGTGCCCTCGGTGCAGCTCAAGGGCACGTTCAATGGCCGCGTGCCGCTGTCGATCCGCGGCGTCTCGACGAATGCCAACGAGGCGACGATCGGCCTGACCTCGGGCGTCTCGATCATGATCGACGGCGTGCCCGTGCCCTCCGATTCGACCGACGCGAACGAGCTCACCGACATCGCCAGCCTCGAAGTGCTGAAGGGACCGCAATCAACGCTGGGCGGCCGCACGGCATCGGCCGGCGTCATCAACTTCGTCACCAAGGCGCCGACCAAGCATTGGACCGGCGACCTCGCGCTGCAGCTCACGAGCGACAAGGAGCGCCGCGCCAACGGCTTCATCTCGGGCCCGATCAACGACGTGCTCGCGTTCAGCGTCTCGGCGTTCGGCAATTACCGCGAATACCCGATCCACAACCTGATGCTCGGGCAGACTTCGTTTTCGGACAACAACGGTGGCCGCGCCAAGCTGCTGCTGCACCCGGACAAGGACCTCGACATCACGCTGGCGGTGCACAGCGCCAATATCCGCTCCACCGGCGGCACCTTCACCTACCAGTACCTGACGCCCGGGGCGGCGCTGTTCCCGTACATCAACGGCACCGGCGTCAATCAGGCCACCGCGCTGCCCGGCGTCACGCCCGGCTACGGCAACATGAATTACGCGTCGCCGGTGCAATCGTTCAACCACACGCGGGACGACGACATCAGCCTCAACATCGAGAAGCGCTTCAACGGCTATACCTTCACCTCGACGACCGCGCACCAGTCCGAGCGCCAGAACCTGCAGCAGGACGTCTCGATCAACTCCACCTATTTCCTCAACGGCCTGATTCCCGGACCGCCGCCGTTCTACAACCTGCAGGCGATCACGCTGGTGCCGACCTCGCTGACGCAGGAATTCAGGATCGCCTCGCCGCTGGGCGGGTTCATGAGTTACGTCGCGGGTCTGTTCTATTCCGACGTCAAGGTGCATTCGGCGACGAACCGCGCGATGTTCGTCAACTGGCTCATCGACGACATCTATTCCGACAGCAAGAGCCTGGGCCTGTACGGCCGTGCGACCTGGAACCTGAGCGCGTCGACGAGCCTGCTGACCGGCCTGCGCCTGAACCGCGACGACATCAGCTACAGCATCGCCGATTACGGCTACAAGCATTACAGCAGCGGCAGCGACACGTCGAACGCGACCGCGGCCGACCTGACGCTGCGCCAGAAGTTCGGCGACGACAAGATGGTCTACGCCACATTGGCCCGTGGCTACAAGCCCCGAGCCTACGACACCGGCATCACGCTGCAGAACAACGACACCTTGACGCCGGCCAGCAAGGAAGACATCAACCATATCGAACTCGGCGCCAAGGCGACGTTGCTCGACGGCGCCCTGCAGCTCAATGCGGCGGTCTTCAATACGCAATACAAGCATTACCAGGTCCAGGTCAACGACAACACGCAGATCATCGCCGCACTGATCCTGGCCAATGCCGGCGAGGCGCGCACGCGCGGCCTCGAACTCGATGCGACGCTGGCGGCCGGCGAGCGCACGCGGCTCAACCTCGGCATGGCGCTGATCAATTCGCAGTTCGTGAACTACCAGGGCGCACCCTGCTACAACGTGCAGACGGCGGCCCAGGGCTGCTCGACCGACGTCAACGGCAAGCAGACGCAGGACCTCTCGGGCAAGGACATGCCGAACTCGCCCAAGGTCAAGATCAACCTCAGCGTCGACCACGATCTGGCGCAGTCGATCGTGCCCTGGGACCTGCACCTGAACGCGCTGTATTCGTACCAGGGCAAGACGAATTTCCAGCCCGACCAGAACCCGCAATCGATCCAGCCGGCGTTCGGCATCCTGAACCTGAGCGCCAAGGCCACGTCGCCCAACGGCCGCCACGCGATCACCTTCTTCGTCAACAACGCGACCAACAAGTACTACAACGTCAACGAGGAAGACTTCTTCAGCGGACTCTGGGCGACGCCGACGAATCCGGGATTCGCGCCGGCCAATGCGGTGATCGGCCAGCCGGCACGCGACGCGAAGCGCTACACCGGCATCCGCTACAACTTCTACTTCGATTGAGCGCATCCGCACGGCGCCTGCGGCCGGCCGACCTGCGGGCCCGGGGCCCGGCCACGAGCGCAGCGACGGCATGAACGAGATCCGCCGCTGGCACCGCTGGATCATGACCGTCTTCGGGCTGCTCTTGCTCTATTGGGCGGCGAGCGGGCTGACGCTGGCGATCTACGACGCGACCGACAGCCACCAGGTCTGGGCCGGCGAGGGCGGCGGGCCCGGGGCGAGCCTGGCCGTGCCCGGCCTGGGCACCCTGCCCGACCCGGCGACGCTGGCACCGGGCATCGCGTCGGCGCTGCAACAGGCCGGCCGCGGCATGACGATCGCCAGCGTCGACCTGCGAAACACCGGCCGCTTCCTGCGCCTGCAATTCGCGCAGTCCGACGGCGATCGTGACACCATGAAGCGCTTCGACGCCGCCAGCGGCGCGCCGATCACCGCCGACCATGCCGAGGGCTTCGACGGCCCACCCGAGGCGCCGCCCGACTTCGCGGCGCGCCGCAACGGCCTGAAATCCTGGCATAAGGGCAATGCGCTCGGACTGCCGGGCCAGTTCGTCGGCCTGCTCGCGGGGCTGTCGCTGCTGGCGCTGGCAGCCAGCGGATTGCTGCTGTACTTCAAGCTCTGGGCCATGCGCCGCCGCTCGGGCAAACCGGCGTTCTTCTGGCGCAACGCGGGCGACGGCGTCTGGCGCCGGCTGCACCGCGCCGTGGCCATCGTCGCCGCGGCGTTCGTGCTCAATATCGCCATCACCGGCTGCATCCTCGCCGTCGGCGAGATCCAGCTCAACCTATTCCTGCAGCACCATATCGGCAGCCCGCCCTATCCGCGGCCGACGCCGATGCCGCCGCCGTCGCAATCGGCATTGCCGGGCGACATCGCCGCCATGCTCGGCACGACCTACCGCGCGGCGCGCGCCCAGGGCGGCGAGGTGCAGGCCATCCAGCTCGTGATGCGCGACGGCGTCGCCAAGGGGCTGGCGCTGGTCGGCGGCGCAAGGCCCGCGTGGCGCGCCTTCGATGCGCAGCGCGGCACGGCCGTCGCCGACGAGGCGACCGGCGGCGTGCAGGTCGGCAACGGCTATTTCACCGATTGGCACCAGGTGCTCAAGCGCCTGCATCGCGGCGACATCGTCGGCCATTTCGACGGTCGTCTCATTGACATCGCGGCCGGGCTGGCGACGATCTACCTCGTCGTCTCCTCGCTGTTCATGTACGCCGAATTGCGCGTGCGCCGGCGCAAGGCCGGTCGCGGCGGCTGGTTCTGGCAATAGCATCGAGGGGGCACCAAGATGATCGGAGCAAAGCCCAATGCGCCGTCTGCAGCGCAAGCTCTTGAACGCCGGCACGCTTAGCATCGGACAACCCGGGGTTCACGAGACAGCCATCACCATGATCCGCATCACTGCCGCTGAAGCCCTCCTGCGCACGCTCGCCGCCGAGGACCTGCGCTGGGCCTTCGGCGTCGTCGGCGGCAAGCTCGCGCCGCTGCTGCAGGCGCTGTCGCGCCAGCAGCGCGTGCGCTATGTCGGCGTGAGGCATGAATCGGCGGCCGCGATGATGGCCGCCGGTGTCGCCGCGGGCGGCGGCGGCATGGCGATCGCGATGGCCGAGATGGGACCGGGCGGGCTGAACCTCGCGGCCGGGCTCGGCGGCGCGCGCAACAACGGCCTGCCGGTGCTGGCGCTGACGACCGACCAGCACCGCGCCGCGGCCTACCCGCACAAGGGCATGTTCATGGACATGGACCTGCGCGCGCTGTTCGCGACGGTGACGAAATGGAACGCCGTCGTCGGCGACGCACGCCGCGTCCCCGAGCTCGCGAGGCAGGCGATGCGCGAGGCGCTGTCGGGCCGCCCCGGCCCCGTCCATCTCGACCTGCCGCACGATGTGCTGGCCCAGACCGTCGATTACGCCGATGACGAATTCGACCTCGCCCCGGCGCACTACCGCGCGACGATCGGTCCGCGCCCCGCTGCGGCGGCGGTCGAAGCCGCCGCGGCGCTGCTGCGCGGAGCCGAGAGGCCGCTGATCGTCGCTGGCGGCGGCGTCATCGCCGCGGGCGCCGAGGCGCTGGCGCTGACGCTGGCGCGGCGGCTGCAGGCGCCGCTGCTGCCGACGCAGATGGCGCTGGGCGTGCTGCCGTCGGACGATCCGCTCTTCATCGGCCAGGGCGGCTTGATCGGCGGTGAGCCGGTGTTGCGCGCGCTGGCCGAGGCCGATGTCGTGCTCGCCATCGGCTGCCGCTGGTCGTCGTGGATGTGGGACGAGCAGGGCCCGCTCGTGCGCCGGCCGCAGCGGCTGATCGCCCTCAACACCGATCCCGCGGCGCTCGGGGCACCGGCGCTGCACGAATTGGCGATGCAGGCCGACGCCGGACTCGCGCTCGCTGATCTGCTCGCTGCGCTCGGTGCGCGCGGCGCCGCCGCACCCGCGCCCGGCCCCTGGCTCGCGAGGCTGCAGGGCTTGCGCGACGCGCATCGCGCGCGCATCGAAGCCCTGGCCGCCGAGCCCGGCGCGGTGATGCACCCGGCCGCGCTGGCGCTGGCCATCGGCCGCGCGATGCCCAAGGACGCGCTCGCGGTCTACGACGGCGGCCACACGAGCTTCTGGAGCAACGACTGCACGCCGGTCCATGCGCCGCGCACGCGGCTGCACGAGCCCGGCATGTCGCATCTCGGCTTCGGCCTGCCGGCGGCGCTGGCGCTGCAGTTGCTGCACCCGGGACGCGCGGTGTTCCACCTTACGGGAGACGGCAGCTTCGGCTACACGCTGAACGAACTCGACAGCGCACGCCGCCACGGCCTGCCGGTGATCACCATCGTCCACGACAACGCCAGCTGGGGCGTCATCGGCCATGGCCAGTCACGCGCCGGATTCGAATTCGCCAGCGGACTCGAAGGCTGCGATTACGCCGCGATCGCGCGCGGTTTCGGCTGCCATGGCGAGGTCGTCACCGAAGCAGGCCAGATCGCCGGCGCCATCGATCGCGCACGCGCCAGCGGCCTGCCGGCGGTGATCGACGCGCGCACGCGCTTCGTCCCCCACCCGTGCATGCCGGCGTTCGGGGCGATGAACCGGTATGGCGGGGCCGGCTGATCGAAGGAACGCGGGCACGATGCGAAGGTCGCTTCGCGACCCTTCTCCGACACCCGCACGCTTTGGAAGCGGACATTGAATGGCCGCCTGCGCGAGGCAGAAGCGGAACATCGATCACCCGACCGCAGGCGGACTCCGGATCGCTCTACTCGCGTGCTTCGGCGGCCCGCTGCTCGAGACCCGCTCCACCACAGCGGAGCGTCGAGGCGGCGCCCGAAGGCTACGTTCAGCCGTTCGCACCTCGCGCCTGGGCGGCCAGCCAGAACGCCTCTGCGGCCTTGCCGAGGGAGGCGCGGTCGCGGTACAGGCGGATCTCAAGGTCGATCGACCAGTCTTCAGGCGCGGCCACGACGAGCCGACCGCCTTCTATGTCGTCGCCGACAAGAAGGCGCGGTAGCCAGGCCAGGCCGCGCCCGTCCAATGCCATCGTGCGCAGCACCGAGGCCAAGTGCGCTGTGAGAACATTCGGCGCGTGCAGACGGTCCAATGCTGCCCCCTTCAGCTCGCGCAGGATGCGACCCAAGCCGGACTCAGCGCTGTAGTTCAGCAGATGTACTGAGGCCGGCTTGCCGTCTGGCGCGAGTCGATGGAGAGGCCGACCGCTCTTGTCGGGCGCTGACACGGGAATCAGCCGATCCTTGCCGACAACCACGCTCGGGCACCCGGCCTCGTCCAACGGACCTCGCACGCTGGCGTGACCGTGAGCGAGCATGAATTGCGCTTGGCTTTGAAGCACGAGTGCTTCGCACTTCTGTTGCACGTCGGAGACCAGCTGGATGGGGCCGACGGCCGTCTCCACTTCGAGCGCACGCAGCCAGCGGGGCATGAAGGTGAACGACAGCGCGTGCGTTGAGGCGAAGCGAAGCGTCGTGGAGCTGGCCTCGGCAATGACGCGGGCTTCACCGGGGATGCGTGCAACCTGGGCCTGCAGCTCCTGTGCGACCTGGCGGAACCAATGTCCCACCTCGGTGAGCTGGGCCGGCTGCGAACTGCGGTCGAACAAGTCGACTCCGAGCCACTCTTCCAGCGCACGTACGCGGCGGCTGAAAGCGGGCTGCGTCATGTGGCGTTCGTCGGCCGCGCGCGAGAAGTTGCCGCTGGCCGCCAGCGCCGCGAAGTCGTCGAGCCACGAGAGATTCATGGTCATGGCGGTGCTTTCAAGGCATCAAAGACTAGATAAACAGCATTGGGCAAACGCGGCGTCGCCAACGATCATTTCGACACCGCAACCCCAACCCGACCCGCAGGAGACAACCGTGAAGATCATCGAGATTCGTGAGAAGACCATCCCCATCAGCTCTGCCATCCGCAATGCCTACATCGACTTTAGCAAGATGAATCTCAGCCTCGTGGCCGTTGTCACCGACGTGATCCGCGACGGCAAGCCGGTGGTGGGCTACGGCTTCAACTCCAACGGTCGCTACGGCCAGGGCAGCATGATGCGCGAGCGCTTCATCCCGCGCATCCTCGAGACCCCCTCCGACGACCTGGTCGACGCCAGCGGCACGAACCTGGACCCGCACAATATCTGGGCCGCGATGTTCAGGAACGAGAAGCCGGGCGGCCATGGCGAGCGCTCGGTGGCGATCGGCACCATCGACATGGCGGTCTGGGACGCCGTGGCCAAGATCGAGGGCAAGCCGCTGTTCCAGCTGCTGTCCGACCGCTACGGCGACGGCAAGCCGAACCGCAAGATCTTCGTCTACGCCGCCGGCGGCTACTACTACCCGGGCCAGGACTACAAGAAGCTGCAGGACGAGATGAAGAGCTACATCGACCGCGGCTACACGGTGGTGAAGAAGAAGATCGGGGGCGCTTCGCTGGATGAAGACCTGCGCCGCATCGACGCCATCATGGAAGTGCTGCAGGACGGCCAGAAGCTGTGCGTGGACGCCAATGGCAAGTTCGACCTGGAAACGGCCGTCGCCTACGCCAAGGCGCTGTCGCAGTACGACCTGTTCTGGTACGAGGAGCCGGGCGACCCGCTGGACTTCGAACTGCAGGCCACGCTGCGCCAGTACTACAAGAACCCGATGGCCACCGGCGAGGACCTGTTCTCGATGCAGGACGCGCGCAACCTGATCCGCTACGGCGGCATGCGCCCCGACCGCGACTGGCTGCAGTTCGACTGCGCGCTGAGCTACGGCCTGGTCGAGTACCTGCGCACGCTGGAAATGCTGAAGGAACACGGCTGGTCGCCCAGCCGCTGCATCCCGCACGGCGGCCACCAGATGTCGTTGAACATCGCGGCCGGCCTGGGCCTGGGCGGCAACGAGTCCTACCCCGACCTGTTCCAGCCCTTCGGCGGCTTCCCCGACGGTGTGAAGGTCGAGAACAGCTTCGTCACGTTGCCCGAACTGCCGGGCATCGGCTTCGAAGGCAAGGCCGATCTCTTCCGCGAGATGAAGGCGCTGGCCGGCTGACCGCTGGACGGGGCGCGAGCGCCCCGTTTTCGTTGCCCACGCTGCGAGAAGTCACCCGTTCGAGGTGACAGGGGACAGCGCGCCTCACAGACATCGTTGCGCCAGGCATCGGCGCCTTCGGACCCCGAAGGCGGCGTCCCCTGTCGCGCCAGGAGACATCATGATTCCAGAATCCAACGAGCCGGCCGCGAAGGTTCCGCTCCATCGCCGACTCTACGTCCAGGTCGTCGCCGCCATTGCGCTCGGCGTCGTGTTCGGGCACTTCTACCCGAGCCTGGGGACCGACATGAAGCCTCTCGGCGACGGCTTCATCAAGCTGATCAAGATGCTGCTCGCGCCGGTAATCTTTGCGACCATCGTGGTCGGCATCGCGCGCATGGGCGACCTGAAGGAAGTCGGCAAGGTCGGCGCCAAGGCACTGCTGTACTTCGAGGTGCTCTCGACCGTCGCCCTGGTGGTCGGGCTGGTGGTCGTGAACGTGCTGAAGCCGGGTGTCGGGATGAACGTCAACCCGGCGACGCTCGACACCAGGTCGATCGAGGCCTACACCAGCCAGGCGCACGCCCAGACGGGCGGTGCCGTCGACTTCATCATGAACATCATCCCGAAGACGATCGTCGGCTCGTTCGCCGATGGGAACGTGCTGCAGATCATTTTCTTCGCGGTACTGTTCGGTGCGGCGATGGCCCGGCTCGGCGCACGGGGCAAGCCGGTGATCGACGGCATCGACCTGGCTCTGCAGGGCTTGTTCGGCATCGTCCGCATGGTGATGGTGTTCGCGCCGATCGGAGCCTTCGGCGCCATCGCCTTCACGATCGGCAAGTACGGCATCGGCTCGCTAGCCGCGTACGGCAAGCTGATCGTCGCCGTCTACGGCACTTGTCTGCTCTTCGTCCTCGGCGTGCTCGGCACGGTGGCGAAGATCTGCGGCGTCTCGATGTGGGCCTTCCTGCGCTACATCCGCGAGGAGCTGCTGATCACCTTCGGCACGGCATCGACCGAGTCGGTGCTGCCACAGATGATGCGCAAGCTCGAACGGGCCGGCTGCGAGAAGACCGTGGTGGGCCTGGTGCTGCCGGCCGGCTACACCTTCAACCCCGACGGCACGGCGATCTACCTGACGATCGGCGCGCTGTTCGTCGCGCAGGCCACCGGCATCGATCTGTCGATCGGCCAGCAGCTCGTCATCCTGGGCGTGCTGATGCTGACCTCCAAGGGCTCGGCGGGCGTGGCCGGCGCGGGCTTCGTCACGCTGGCAGCCACCCTCGGCAGCATCCCTGCGATCCCGGTCGCGGGCCTGGTCCTGCTGCTGGGTGTCGACCGCTTCCTGAACGAAGCCCGTGCCATCACCAACCTGGTAGGCAACGGCCTGGCCACGATCGCGGTTGCCAAGTGGGAAGGAGCCTTCGACGCCGCACGCTGGAACGAGGAGACAGGTGACAAGGCCAAGGGATCCGGAGTCTCAGCCAAGTGGGCTGCCAAGCGGCTGAGTTTGGTGGAAGCTGAAGAGCCCGATACACCGCCCGCCGGCCCGGCCTCGGCGCGTGTCGCCTGAACCGCGCGATCGAGGAGCACGCCATGAGCACCGAATCTTCTGCTGATTTCCGCGCCGCCGCGCTCGACTACCACGCCCAGGCGCCGGCCGGAAAGCTGGCCGTCACCGCCACCAAGCCACTGCTGATCCAGCGTGACCTCTCATTGGCCTACTCACCCGGCGTCGCGGCGCCGTGCGAGGAGATCGTCGCCGACCCCGCCAACGTGTACCGCTACACCGCCCGAGGCAACCTGGTCGCGGTCATCAGCAACGGTACCGCCGTGCTCGGCCTGGGCAACATCGGCGCGCTGGCCTCCAAGCCGGTGATGGAAGGCAAGGCCGTCCTGTTCAAGAAGTTCGCCGGCGTCGACTGCTTCGACATCGAGGTCGACGAGCAGGACCCGAAGAAGCTGGTCGAGGTGATCGCCGCGCTGGAGCCGACCTTCGGCGCCATCAACCTGGAAGACATCAAGGCGCCCGATTGCTTCTACGTCGAGCGCGAACTGCGCCGGCGCCTGAAGATCCCGGTCTTCCATGACGACCAGCATGGAACCGCCATCGTCGTCGGCGCGGCGATCCTCAATGCGCTGAAGGTGACCGGCAAGGCGATCGGTGCCGTCAAGCTCGTCGCCTCCGGCGCCGGCGCTGCGGCCCTGGCCTGCCTGAACCTGCTGGTCAAGCTGGGCCTGCCCCGCCGCAACATCTGGGTCACCGATCTGGCCGGGGTGGTGTACGAAGGTCGCACCGAACTGATGGACGACGACAAGCGTGGCTTCGCACAAGCGACGCAGTCGCGCACGCTCGACGAGGTCATCGAAGGCGCCGACGTGTTCCTCGGCCTGTCGGCAGGCGGCGTCTTGAAGCCTGCAATGGTCCGCAAGATGGCGGCCCGCCCGGTCATCTTCGCACTGGCCAACCCGACGCCCGAGATCAAGCCTGAAGACGTGCGCGCCGTGCGCGACGACGCGGTGATCGCCACCGGGCGCGCCGACTACCCGAACCAGGTCAACAACGTCCTGTGCTTCCCGTACATCTTTCGCGGCGCGCTCGACTGCGGCGCCACGACGATCACCGATGAGATGGAAGTCGCGGCCGTGCGAGCCATCGCCGAGCTGGCCCAGGCCGAGCAGAGCGAACGTGTCGCCAGCGCCTACGTGGGCGAGAAGCTCAGCTTCGGTCCCGACTACCTGATACCCAAGCCTTTCGACCCGCGGTTGATGATCGAGATTGCGCAAGCCGTCGCGCAGGCCGCCGCCGAATGCGGCGTGGCGCAACGTCCCATCACGGACCTGACGGCCTATCGCGAGCGGCTGCAGGCCTTCGTCTATGCCTCTGGCACGACGATGAAGCCGATCTTCGACGCCGCCCGGCATGCCACGGCCAAGCGCGTGGCCTATGCCGAAGGTGAGGAGGAGCGCGTGCTGCGCGCGGCGCAGATCGTGGTCGATGAAGGCTTGGCGCGGCCGACACTCATCGGGCGGCCAGCCGTGATCGCGCAACGCATCGAGCGGTTCGGCCTGCGGCTACGGGAAGGTTCGGACTACGACGTAGTGAACGTCGAGAACGATGCACGCTACAAGGGCTTCTGGCAGGCCTACCACGCGATGACCGAACGCAAGGGCGTCACCGCCCAGGTCGCGAAGATCGAGATGCGCCGTCGGCATACCTTGATCGGCTCCATGCTGCTGCACAACGGCGATGTCGACGGCCTGCTCTGTGGCACCTGGGGCACGACGGCACAACACCTGCACTACATCGACCAGGTGATCGGCAAGCGCGCCGGCGGCAGCCCCGGCACGGCGCAGGGCGTGAGCGTCTACGCCTGCATGAACGTGCTGATGCTGCCGCAACGGCCACTGTTCATCGTCGACACCCATGTGAACGCCGACCCCTCAGCCCAAGAGCTATGCGAGATGACCGTGATGGCCGCGCAGGAGATGCTTCGGTTCGGGGTGCAGCCCAAGGCGGCGCTGCTGAGCCACTCGAACTTCGGCACCAGCGATCACCCGAGTGCCGTGAAGATGCGACGTACGCTGGCCCTGCTGCGCGAACAGGCACCCTGGCTGGAGGCGGACGGCGAGATGCACGGCGATCTGGCGCTGGACGCCACGGCGCGCGGCGCAGTGATGCCCGGCAGCACGCTGTCGGGCGAAGCCAACCTGCTGGTCATGCCCACGATCGATGCGGCCAACATCGCCTACAACCTGCTGAAGACGGTGGCGGGTGGCGGTATCGCAATCGGACCGATCTTGCTCGGCGCGGACAAGACGGTGCATGTGCTGACGCCGTCGGCCACCGTGCGGCGCATCGTCAACATGACGGCGTTCACCGTCGCGGAGGCCGCAGCGCGACAGCGGTACGGCGTGTGATCTCACCTGCGACTCGCGCAGATTGACGATGAACGTCTGGTTTCGGACGTAGCCTGCAGCGTCGGGCTGTGGCCGTCAAGAACCGCTCAGCGGACCGCGGCAGTCAACGGCAGACATGCTGATGGAGATAGCTTGGCGTTGAAGCGTATCTGCAGGACATAGGACGGCCCTCGCCTCTCGTCGTTTGTCGAGGCCTCTGTGCGCAAGGCGGTCGAGTACCGCCGCATCCAGTCTGATTTCCACGCCCGCGGCCAAGGCGCCTGGGAGGCCTACCAGCGCACCGATGTGTCGCATCCGGTCGACGCGGTTCTCGACGAGTTGCGGCGGAGGACCGCTGCGCGCCAGGCCGAACTCGAGGCCAGGTTCAAGTCGAAGTGAGCTTCGACGTTCGCTTCAGCGACGCGGCGGCGGACGTCTTGGTTCGTCTGCACGAGCATCTGCTCGCTCGAGCCGATACGATCGAGGACCTACAACTCGCCGACTATTCGGTAGACGAGATCGAGATCGCATTCAAGGCGCAATTGTCATCCCCAACGATGACCGTTTGGGGCGCTCCGATCTCGAGTCGGCAGGCCGGCTCCTGGCGGCCCGGCGTACCGGCGGGCCGCTCCGACGCTCTGCACGGCGGGTCCTCACCCGGCCGTACCACCGATCAGCCGATGTGCTTGTAGCGCGCGTCGCGACCCCGCCCTTCGAGGCTCAGGTCGGCATAGGGATTGCGCCGCGTGTCGGTGACGACGCGGTACAGCTGGTAGAGCTGGGGCAGGAAGACTTCCCAATTGCCGATCTCCTGGCCGGCGTGCGCCGCCCAGATCTTGCCCATCGCCTCGTCCTCCTTCTTGCGCGTGCCGATCGCCGAGCTGCGGCCGACGACGCCGCGGTCGCTCGCCGACCATTGGTGGATGCGGTAGCCCATCGGGTCGGCCTTGTGCATCTCCTCCTCGGTCAGTCCGAGGCCGGCGACGATCATCGCGTGGTCGTGCACGAGCACGTCGCGGATATGCGGCGCGACATCGGCCAGGCGCTCGAAGCGGATGTAGAGGTTCTGGCGCCGACCGTCGTCCCAGGTCTGCGGCGCGTTGTGGATGGCGCCGAAGGGGTCGCCATGCTTGGGGCGCACCGGCCATTCGAGCGCCTCGTGCTGTTCCGGATGCCAGAGCATGAAGCCCTTTTCCATGTTCATCCAGAACCAGTCGATCATGCGCGGCGTCACGCCGTCGAGTTCCCAGTTGAAATGGGTGCCGAGGGCGTCGTGTTCGACCTTGATGTCCATCGTCTTTCCTTCTTCCTTCGTTGCAGGTTGGAGTGTGATTCAGTGGGCGAACGCGCGCAGCGTCTCGGCCTCGAAGGCGAGCAGCGACTGCACGGCGGGGCGCGCCTGCACGCGCGCGAAATGCGCGCTGCAGGCCGCGTAGGGGGCGAGGTCGATGCCGAACTGCTGCATGCGGCGCAGGCACCAATAGAAATAGATGTCGACGCATGTGCGCGCGTCGAAGAACCAGTCGCGTCCGGCGAGGCGCTGCTCGGCGATCGCCAGGTATTCGACGAGCAGTTTCTGCGCACAGCGGCGCACGCTGTCGGCCGAATCGGGCAGGTCGCAGAATCGCTGCGGCAGCGCGTTGGGCGTCAGCGCCGGGTGGATGCCCGAGGCGAACCAGGCCAGCAGCGAGGTCGCCCGGGTGTAGGCCATTGGTTCGGTCGGCATCAGCGCCGCCTGCGGAAACCGCCGGTCCAGCCATTGCAGGATGGCGACGTTCTCGGTCAGCGGCTCGCCGTCGATGACGAGCACCGGCACCCGGTGCTTGGGATTGAGGCGCAGGAATTCGGCGCTCATCTGCTGCCCGGCCTTGAGATCGACGCGCACGGTCTCGAATGCGGCACCGGCCTCGGTGAGGCAGATCCACGGCACCATCGAGCACGCGATGGGGGCGTAATGCAGGACGAGTTTCGGAGCGCTGGCGTTCATCACGGTGTTTCCTTCTTCGTCATTCGGCGCTGCCGATGTAGAGCTGGCGCAGGCGCGGGTCGTCGCGCACGGCCTGTGCGCTGCCCGAGAGGGCGAAGCGGCCATGCTCCATCACATGGACCTCGTCGGCAAGGGCGAGCGCGCGCTCCACGTCCTGCTCGACGATGATCATCGTCAGCCCGGCCGCCTTCAGCGCCGCCAGCGCGGCGTACAGGCGGTCCATCGTCACCGGCGCGAGGCCGAGGCTGATCTCGTCGAACACGATGAGCCGCGGTCGCGACATCAGCGCCCGCCCGATCGCCAGCATCTGCTGCTGGCCGCCCGACATCGAGGTGCCGGCGTTGGCGCGGCGCTCGCGCAGGTCGGGGAACAGCACGTAGACCTGTTCGAGCCGCGTCTGCATCTCGCCGCGGCCGGCGCCGCGCGCGGCCAGCTTCAGGTTCTCCTCGACCGACAGCGGCGCGAAGATGCGCCGGCCTTCCATGCACGACGCCAGCCCCAGCGCCGCGATGCGGTGCGCGGGCCAGGCGGTGACGTCGCTGCCATCGATATGGATGCTGCCGCGGCTCGCGCGCAGCGTGCCGGCGATCGCCGCGGCCAGCGTCGTCTTGCCGGCGCCGTTGGTGCCGAGCACGGCGACGACCTGGCCGGCGCGCACGGCGAGATCGATGCCGTTCAGCACCCGCGCCTGGCCGTAGCCGGCGTGCAGGTCGCGCAGTTCGAGCAGCGGCGACATGCCGCGGTCGGTGATCGCCGGATCGACGAGGTCGACGAGTGCCGTGATACCGCCGGCCGGCGAGGCGGCCGGCGGCGGCACCGCTGCGCCATGCGCCGTGCCGAGGTAGACGGCGGCGACGTCCTCGCTGGCCAACACCTCGGCCGTGCGGCCCTGGGCCAGCGGGCGGCCGAAATTGACGACGAGCAGCCGGTCGCAGCATTCGCGCACGACGCGCAGCACATGCTCGACGATGAGCAGGCCGCGCACCTCGGCGCGCAGCGAGCGGATGAGCTCGATCAATTCGCTGACCTCGGCGTCGACGAGACCGGCACCGACCTCGTCGAGCAGCAGCAGTTGCGGCTCGAGCGCGAGCGCACGCGCGACCTCGAGCCGTTTGCGCCGCAGCAGCGGCAGCGCGCGCGCCGGCAGCGCGGCGGCGTCGGCAAGGCCGGTGCGTTCGAGGATGCGGTCGCAGGCGGCATGCGCGTCGGCGCGGCGCGCCCAGGGGTGCAGGCTGTAGCGCGCAGCGAGCAGGTTCTCGCGCACCGTGAGGTCGAGAAAAGGGCGCGGGATCTGGTACGTGCGGCCGATGCCGGCGCGCGCGCGTTCGGCCGCCGGCAGCGGCGTGAGGTCGCGGCCGTCGAAGCGCACGCTGCCGGCGTCGGCCGCAAGCGCGCCGCCGAGCAGACCGACGAGCGTCGATTTGCCGGCGCCGTTGGGGCCGATCACGCCCAGCACCTCGCCGGCTTGCAGGTCGAACGAGACGCCATCGATCGCGATGACGCCGCCGTAGCGCTTCGTGAGCCCTTGCGCTTGCAGCAGCGCGGTGGCGCTCATCGCCGCGGCCTCGCGGTCAGCCGCGCCGCGAGGCCGGCCAGCCCCTGCGGCGCAAAGCGGATGACGACGATGAGGATGACGCCGGTGATCGCGAGGTTCAGCGCCGGGTAGTCGGCCAGCGCTTCCGAGAGTGCGACGAGGAACACCGCGCCGAGCAGCGCCGCGGCGCGCTGGCCCTGGCCGCCGATGACGACGACGGCGAGCACGCTGACGGTCCAGCCGACGCCGAAGGTGCCGTAGGGCTCGACGGCGCCGAGCTTGAGCGCCTGCAACGCGCCGGCCATGCCGGTGAGCGCGCTGGCCGCGGCGAAGGCGATGAGCTTGATGCGGTAGGCGCGCACGCCAATCTGCGCCGCCGCGTCCTCGTCGTCGCGCACGGCGCGCAGCAGGATCGAATAGCGCGATCGCGTGGCCAGCGCCATCACGCCGGTGGTCAGCGCGAGCAGCGCCAGCGCCATGGCGTAGAGCCCGCGCAGCGAGGGCGCGTCGCCGGCGAGAAATAGCCCGGTGGCGCCGCCGAAGGCGCTCGAATTGATCATCCACAGCCGCAGCGCCTCGGCCAGCGCGAGCGTGCCGACGGTGAAGTAGAGGCCGCGCAGGCGGAACATCGCCGGCGCGACGATGAAGGCGAGCAGCCCAGCGGCAGCGCCGGCAGCGGCAATGCCGACCGCCCAGGGCGCGCCCGTCTGGTTCACGAGCGCCGTCAGCACATAGGCGCCGGTGCCGAAGAACGAAGCCGTGCCGAGCGAGACGAGGCCGCCGTAGCCGGCCTGCAGGTTCCAGGCTTCGGCGAGCG
>JAGWTU010000083.1 GCA_028868825.1 Burkholderiales bacterium
CTGATAGGCGTCCGAACCCTGGTCGGTGTGCACCAGCTGCACACCGGCATTGCCGCGCACGGGGATGCCCATCAGCGTGCTGTCGATGTCCAGCCGCGTGAACGCCGTCGTGACCTTCTCGGTGACCTTCCAGTTCTTGTTGGCGATGTCCGAGACCAGCTTGGACGCGACGGTGTAGATCGAGCCGATCGAGCCGTCCGGGTTCCACGCCAGGTAGGGCAGGCCGCTGAACGGCGCCACCGCCGTCGCGCCGCCCGGCACCGCCGCCGCCGCGAAGGGGTTGCCGCTCGAGCCGACGAGCAGTCGGCCTTCGATGTAGGTGCGGGTCTTGCTGCGGTCGGAATAGTTGAGGCCGAAATCGACGTCGGAGAAGAACAGGCCCTCGGGGAGGTTGCGCTTGGCGTTGACGCGGAACTGGTTCAACTTGTCGTCGGTCATCGGCTGGCTCGAATAGCCGGCCTGCGGCGTCGAGCTGACGCCGTTGGTGATGTTGCCGCCCCAGCCCTCGGAGTCGGTCAGCATGTTCGCGCTCGTCGTCAGGGCGGGCGACGCCGTGTAGGCGGCGCTGTTGACGTTGCCGTTGAAACCGGTCCAGCTCACCGAGCCGCAGGCGCTGGGCGTGGTGTTGCAGTTGCCGACCAGGCTGGCCGTCGTCTGGACGTTGGCCGCCTGGCGCTTGGCCTCGGAGGTCGCCAGGTCCAGTGCGCCGCTCCAGTCACCGAACGTCGCCTGGTTGTTCCAGCCGATCGAATGCACCTTGTCATGGGTGGCGGTGCTGTCGTTGCGCGACAGTGGCTTGGCGTTCGTGTACGTGCCGGTGACCCAGTTGCCGCCCGAGGCGGTGCCGGCGCTGAAGGTGTCGGGGGCGAAGTTCTGGCCGTAGGCCAGCGGCACCTGGACGCCCTGCTCGAGCAGGTTCTGGTCGAACTTCGTGTAGAACACGTCGAGCGTGCTCTGGAAGTTCTTGTTCGGCTTGTACTGCAGCGTCGCCATCACGGCGTCGCGGGTCTGCTTGGTCTGGTCGACGAGGTCGTTGAAGCCGCCCGGTGCCGTCGCCGTCACGCCGTTGAGCGTGACGCCGGTGGTGCCCCAGGAGCCGTAGTTCTGCGAGACGCCCGTCGTCTCCGTCAGCCGCGCATAGCCGATCGACAGGCCCAGCGTCTTGCCGGCGAACTGGTCGATGTACGAGACGTTGAAGCGCGAACCGTTGCCGGCCGGCGTGCTCAGCCCCTTGCCGAGCTGCTCGTGGCGGAAGTTGATCGCGAAGGCGCGCGCGTTGTAGTCGATCGGGCGCACGGTGCGCATGTCGACGGTCGCCGACAGGCCCTGGCCGACCAGCGACGCATCGGGCGTCTTGTAGATCGTGACCTGGCTCATCAGCTCCGACGGGTACTGGTCGAACTCGACGTAGCGGCTGTCGCCGGTGCTGACCTGTTCGCGGCCGTTGAGCAGCGCGGTCGAGAAGTCGGGCGCGAAGCCGCGCACGCTGATGCCGTTGGCGCGGCCGTTGACGCGCTGCGCGGTGACGCCGGGCAGGCGGGCGATCGATTCGGCGATGCTCACGTCGGGCAGCTTGCCGATGTCCTCGGCCGAGACCGATTCGACGACCGAGTCCGAGTTCTTCTTCGTCGAGATCGAGCTCTCGATGCCGCGCCGGATGCCGGTCACCGTGATCGTCTGCGAAGCCTGGTCGGTCTTCTGGTCGGCGTCGGCCGCTTGCTGCGCCTGGGCGTTGCCGATCAGCAGCAGCGCGACGGCGGCCGCGATCGGCGTGGATTGAAGCAGGGCGCGCGGACTGTGGCGGCGCTGGAACGAAGCATTCATGGAGGTCTCCGGTGCTTGCAGGGTGCGGGAATTCACCGTCGAATCAGGGCGGTGCGGCGCCCGGTTCGATCTGGGAATGGATTCAGGGTAGGCACTGTGTATCAAAACTAGATCTGTCGCCTACCTGCGGAAACCCTAGTCTGCGGCCGGATTTTGGATTCCTACAACAGTTCGCTGCCGATCAGGGTCCCATTTCATAGGGCACTACACTGGAAGGAGTATTGAACCGGGACTTGATCGGAGCGTCTTTCATCAAAAATGATGTAGCGAAACTACATTGCGAAAAAGCAACAAAGCAAACTTACGGCTAGTCGCGTTCAGTGCTCTGGTTTTGCTCGCCGGCGGCTCTGTCGCCGCGCCCGGCCTGCGCTTGCACGTGCCCTCGCCCGACTGGCGCGACCAGGTCATCTATTTCGTCGTCACCGACCGCTTCGCCGACGGTGACCCGACGAACGACGACCAGGGCGCGGGCGAGTTCAAGGCCGGCGACGCCGAGCGCTACAACGGCGGCGACCTCGCCGGACTGACCCGGCATCTCGACTACATCCGCGGCCTCGGCGCGACGGCGCTGTGGATCACGCCGCCGGTGGCCAACCAGTGGCTCGCGCCGGGCGGGACCTCGGCCGGCTATCACGGCTACTGGGCCGAGAACTTCACCCGCATCGACCGCCACCTCGGCACGCTGGACGACTACCGGCGGCTTTCCGACGCGCTGCACCGCCGCGGCATGTTCCTGGTGCAGGACATCGTCGTGAACCACACCGGCAACTATTTCGGCTACCGCGGCGGCTGGGATGCCGCCGACCCGGCGCGCCACGCCGAGGTCTATACCGACACGCCGCCGGTGCCGCGGCCGTCGCAGCCGCCGTTCGACCTCGACGATCCGCGCGATGCGGCACAGCGCGCGGCGGCGATCTACCACTGGACGCCGGACATCGTCGACTACAACGATCCGGCGCAATTGGCGAACTTCCAGATGGCGGGGCTCGACGACCTGAACACCGAGAACCCAGTCGTGCGGCGCGCGCTGCGCGCGAGCTACGACGGCTGGATACGCGAGGTCGGTGTCGACGCCTTCCGCGTCGACACCGCGTTCTACGTGCCGCCGGCCTACTTCGACGATTTCATGCATGCGCGCGATGCCGCCGCGCCGGGCGTCGCCCTGGCCGCGCGGCGCAGCGGGCGGCGCGACTTCCTCGTCTTCGGCGAGGGCTTCGGCATCGACCGGCCGGGCGACGACCGCGAGTCGCGCCGCATCGCGGCCTACATGAGCGACCCGCAGGGCCGGTCGCTGCTGCCGGGGATGCTGAACTTCCCGCTCTACGGCGCGCTCGGCGATGTCTTCGCACGCGGCCATGCGGCGGCCGAGCTCGGCGATCGCATCCGCAGCATGCTGGCGGTCTTCCCGCGCCCGCATGCGATGGTGAACTTCGTCGACAACCACGATGTCGAGCGCTTCCTCGCCGGCGGCAGCGTCGCCGGACTCAAGCAGGCGCTGCTGGCGCTGATGACGCTGCCCGGCATCCCGGCGCTCTACTACGGCACCGAGCAGGGATACACCGTGCCGCGCGCGGCGATGTTCGCAGCCGGCTACGCCTCGGGCGGCGTCGACCATTACGACCGCAGCGCGCCGCTGTACCGCGCCATCGCCGGGATGACGGCGCTGCGGCGCGAGCAGCGCCTGTTCTCACGCGGCCTGCCGGTGGTGCTGGGCGCGAACCGCGCGCGCTCCGGCGCCATCGCCTGGCGCACCGACTGGCGCACGAGCGCCGGGCGCGAATCGGCGCTCGTCGTCTTCAACACCTCGGACGGGCCGACGCTGCTCGACGCGCTGCCGACCGGGCTGGCGCCGGGGACGCTGCTGCGCGGCCTGTACGGGATGGGCAGCAGCGACGGCCCGCCGGCCGATGTCGTCGTCGGCCGCGGCGGCCTGCTGACGCTGCCGCTGGCCGCGCGCGCCGCCCTGGTCTGGAAAGTCACCCGCGAGCGCCACGCGATCCCCGCCGCCGCCGCGGCGCTGGCCATCGACGCGCTGCCTGGCGCCGTCGTCGAAGGTGATTTCGAGGTCGCCGGCAGCGCTCGTGGCGCTGCTCGACTCCAGTTCCTGGTCGACGACGACCTCGGTGGCGCCGCCGCCGTCGTCCCGGGCGCCGACGGCCGCTGGCGCGCGGCCGTCGCCACCGCCGCACTGGGCGATGGCGCGGCGCCGCACCGCGTCACGATCTGGGCGCCCGGCGAGGGGGTCGTCGCGAGCCGCGAATTCGGCTTCCAGCGCCGCTGGCAGCCGCTCGTCGACGTGGCGATCCCGCCCGGGCGCGACCGCGGGCCGGGCGGCCGCTATCGCTACCCGCCCGGCGACGACTGGGCTGCGGTCGACCCGATGGCGCTGCGTCGCGTCGCCGTCGCCGGCGCGGGCGGCGCGTTGCGGCTCGATCTGACGATGGCCGGCCTGAGCCGGGCCTGGAATCCGCCCAACGGCTTCGACCATGTGGCGTTCACGATCTACATCGAACTGCCCGACCGCGCCGGCGGCGCCACGGTGATGCCGCTGCAGAACGCCGACCTGCCGGGCGGCATGCGCTGGCATCTGCGGCTGCGTGTCGGCGGCTGGACGAACGCGATCTTCGGGCCCGAGGGTGCGAGCGCGACGAACGAGGGCCGGCCGCTGACGCCCGGGGCGACGGTCAGCGTCGACCGCGAGGCCAGGCGCGTGCGGCTGGAACTGCCGGCGGCGCTGCTCGGTCCGCACCTGTCGGGCGCGCGCATCCTCGTCACGACCTGGGACTACGACGGCGGCTACCGCGCCCTGGCGCCCGAGCCCGGTCCGCATACGCTGGGCGGCGGCGCGGCCGACGACCCCAAGGTGATGGGCGACAGCGGCGTCATCGTCGTGCCCTGAGCCGCGGCCGCGCGCGCAAAAAAAAGCCGCGGCATCAGCCGCGGCCTCTTTCGGAATCCCTCGAGGGGATTCTTACATCTTCGCGCCGCTGGCGGCTTCGGCGGCCTTCTTGGCGGCCTTCTTGTGGGCAGCCTTGTGATGGGTGACGTGCTTGGCGGCCTTCGGGGCGGCGCCGCTGGCGGCGGCGGCGGGGGCATCGGCGGCGTGCGCGGCGACGGAAGCGAAGGCGGTCAGGATCAGGGCGCTCAGGAGCTTGTTCATCGGTGACTCTCGGGTGTAGATGTGGAATTTGATTCGGTGCCTAAGCGGCGCCGACCGACCGATGCGCGGGCTAGAAGAACGGCCAGCGGCATCAGGTCTTGATCACAACGGCTGGGTTTCCGATCGGTTGACAGGCGTCGCAAGATTTTTTGTCGAACCTAGGCTTCATGCTGTTCCAGCGCCAATGCCGCGCCGCTGAGCGCGGCCAGCGTGTCGGTGATCAGCGCCGTCGGGATGCCCTCGAGATAGGCCTGGAAGCGGCCCTTGGACTCGAAGCGCTCGCGAAAGCGCGAGGCGAAGAAATGCCCACCCAGGCGCGGCACGATGCCGCCGCCGATGTAGACGCCGCCGCGCGCGCCCAGCAGCAGCGCGACGCTGCCGGCGAAGCTGCCCAGCAGCGCGCAGAAGCTGTCGACCGTGCGCAGGCAGCAGGCGTCGCCGCCGGCGAGCGCGCCATCGACGATCTGCTCGGCGTTCAGCCCCGTAGTCCCCTGGCCGAGCACGGCGCAGACGGCGTCGTGCAGCACCGGCAGCCCGATGCCCGACAGCAGCCGCTCGGCCGAGACATGGGCATGGTCGCGCCGCACGGCGGCCAGCAATGCCGATTCGAAGTCGTCGCCCGGCGCCAGCGTCGCGTGGCCGCCCTCGCCGGGAATCGCCACCCAGCCGTGGCGGGTGGGCATCAGGCCGGCGACGCCCAGGCCGGTGCCGGGCCCGATCACCGCCAGCGCCGCGCCCGGCGCGGCCACCGCCGGCGCGCGCCCCGGAATGGGGCGGACCTGGTCGGGGCCGAGCCGCGGCAGCGACAACGCCAGCGCCTCGAAATCGTTGAGCATCAGCAGCGCCTCGAGCCCGAGTTCGCGCTGCGTCTGCGCGCAGGAGAACGACCAGCCGCTGTTGGTCAGCGTGATGCGGTCGGCGCCCACCGGCGTCGCGACCGCGAAAGCCGCCGCCCGTGGCGGCCGGTAGTCGGCGCCGAGGCGGGCCGCGATCTGCGTCAGATAGGCGCGCGCCGCCTGCGCCGGGCCGCCGTGGTCGGCGCCGCGCAGCGTCTGGACGTCGCGCGGCTGCTCGCAGCCGTCGGACAGCCAGCCGAAGCGGGCATTCGTGCCGCCGATGTCGGCCACCAGCCAGGGCCGGGGCGGTCCGGCGGCAGCCATGCGGCCGCCGCCGGCGGGCTGGATCATCTGGTCCATATTTCGATCATTCCACCCTGCATGCAAGCCATCGATGGCCGTTGCCGCGCCCCGGTCCGGGGCATCCCGATCCCGCCGCGTCGCACAGGGCGGATCGGATGGTTCGCGCGACGGTAGCAAAACTACAGTATCCAAACAAGCGAATCAAGCTGTACCTGGCTATTTTCAAAAGGGAGGAAGCGAAATACTCAGGGTAAAACCTGTAGTCAATCTACAAGGTTGAAAGCCTCAGCCCATCGCGCCCGGAAGGAGCGCTCCAGCACAATGCACTACGGCGCCGCCGCATCGCGCCCGAGAATGGATGTCCATGACGCCTCTGCCCAGCCCGCGCCTGCTCGCCGACATCGGCGGCACCTACGCCCGCTTCGCCGTCGAGACCGCGCCCGGCCGCTTCGAGCAGGCGGCCTCGCTGCGCTGTGCCGAGCATGCCGATTTCCACGCCGCCGTCACGGCCTACCTCGGCGGGCTGCCGCCGGACATCGCCGGCGCGATCGAGCATGCGGCGATCGCCATCGCCAATCCGGTCGAGGGCGACGAAGTCCGCATGACGAACTACCACTGGCGCTTCTCGAGCGAGCAGATGCGCCAGCGCCTGCGGTTGCAGACCTTGGTCGTCGTCAACGACTTCACGGCGCTGGCGATGGCGCTGCCGCGGCTGGCGAGCGGCCAGCGGCGCCAGGTCGGCGCCGGCAGCGCGCGCGCCGACAGCGTCATCGGCGTCCTCGGCGCCGGCTCGGGGCTCGGCGTGAGCGGCCTGATCCCGGTCGGCGACGGCCATGTCGCGCTCGGCACCGAGGGCGGCCACACGAGCTTCGCGCCGCGCGACGAGCGCGAGATCGCGATCCTGCGGCATGCGCTGGGGCGCTACGGCCATGTCTCGTTCGAGCGCCTGCTCTCGGGCCCCGGCATCGAGCTGATCCATGCTGCGCTGCGTGAACGCGCCGGACGGGCGCCGCTCGAACTCGCCGCGCCCGAGATCACGCGCCGCGCGCTCGACCCCGGCGGCGCCGACGACGCCTGCTGCGCCGAAACGCTCGAAGCCTTCTGCGCCATCCTCGGCACCGCCGCCGGCGACCTCGCGGTGACGCTGGGCGCCTTCGGCGGCATCTACATCGGCGGCGGCATCGTGCCGCGGCTCGGCGCCTATTTCGACCGCTCGCCGTTTCGCGCCCGCTTCGAGGACAAGGGCCGCTTCGGCGACTACCTGCACGCGATCCCGACCTATGTCGTCACCGCCGAGCAGGCGACCTTCGTCGGCGCCTCGGCGATCCTCGCGGCGCAGCTGCGCACGCGGCTGGGCGACGCCGAATCGGCCCTGCTGGGCCAGATCCAGCGCGCCCGCGAAAGCCTCAGCCCGGCCGAGAAGCGCGTCGCCGACCATGTGCTGGCGCATGCGCGCGCCGTGCTCTCGGACCCGATCGCCGAGATCGCGCGCGCGGCGCAGGTCAGCCAGCCGACGGTGATCCGCTTCTGCCGCTCGCTCGGCTGCGAGGGGCTGTCGGACTTCAAGCTGCGGCTGGCGTCGGGGCTGTCGGGCGCCGTGCCGCTGAGCCACGCCCAGGTCATCGGCAGCGATTCGACGCTCGAGCTCGGCGTCAAGGTGCTGGGCAACACCGCGTCGGCGATCCTGCAGGTGCGCGAGCAGCTCAACCGCGAGACGCTGGCGCGCGCCATCGAGCTGCTGGCCGCGGCGCAGCGCATCGAGTTCTTCGCCGTCGGCCATTACCGCGTCGTCGCCGACGACGCGCAGTTCAAGTTCCTGCGCTTCGGCGTGCCTTCGGCCAGCTATTGCGAGCCGCGGTTGCAGCAGCTCGCGGCGCAGGTGCTGCGGCCCACCGACGTCGCCGTCATCATCAGCAGCAGCGGCCGCATCGAGGAACTGCTCGCGGTGGCCGACATGGCGCGCGCGCGCGGCGCGACGGTGGTCGCGATCACCGCCAGCCATACGCCGCTGGCGCGCAAGGCCGACGTGACGCTGATCGTCGACCATGTCGAGGACGTGGACACGCAGGTGCCGATGATCAGCCGCATCCTGTTCCTGCTGACGATCGACATCCTGGCCGTGGGCGTGGCGATGCGGCTCGAGCAGCAGGGGCTGGCGCAGCCGCTGGCGGCCGACGCGCGCCTGGAAGAAGGCCAGGAAGGCACCGAACCCGCGGCGACCGAAGGTGGCGCTGCGGCGCCGCCGGCGGCGCAGCGCGTCGCGCCCGGCGTCAGCAGCGCGGGCGCGCTGACCCGCCTGACTTCGCACAGCCGATAGAATCGGCGGTCTTCCGAGGAGCGTTGCGACGGGGTCGACCCGCCAGGCTCGGAGCGCCCCGCGCAGCGTCGCCGGGCATCCCAACGGCGCTCGCCCCCCACCCAGGGACGAGCCCATGAACACCCCCAGCACCACCCCAGCCACCGCCCATCCCGCGCCGATGCGCCTGTCCGGACTCGAGCCGGTGACCATCGGCGAAGGTTCGCTCTTCGTCAACATCGGCGAGCGCACCAACGTCACCGGGTCGAAGGCCTTCGCGCGCATGATCCTCGAGGGTCGCTACGAGGACGCGCTGGCGGTCGCGCGCCAGCAGGTCGAGAACGGCGCCCAGGTCATCGACGTCAACATGGACGAGGCGATGCTCGACAGCGCCGCGGCGATGGAGCGTTTCCTCAAGCTCGTCGCCGGCGAGCCCGAGATCGCGCGCGTGCCGATCATGATCGACAGCAGCAAGTGGAGCGTGATCGAGACCGGCCTGAAGTGCATCCAGGGCAAGGGCATCGTCAACAGCATCTCGCTCAAGGAAGGCGAGGCCGAGTTCAAGCGCCAGGCCGCGCTCGTGCGCCGCTACGGCGCCGCCGCGGTCGTGATGGCGTTCGACGAGCAGGGCCAGGCCGACAGCTACGAGCGCAAGACGAAGATCTGCGAGCGCGCCTACCGCATCCTCGTGGACGAGGTCGGCTTCCCGGCCGAGGACATCATCTTCGACCCCAACATCTTCGCCATCGCCACCGGCATCGAGGAGCACGACAACTACGCCGTCGACTTCATCGAGGCGACGCGCTGGATCAAGACGCATCTGCCCGGCGCCAAGGTCAGCGGCGGCGTCAGCAACGTCTCGTTCAGCTTCCGCGGCAACGACCCGGTGCGCGAGGCCATCCACACCGTCTTCCTGTACCACGCGATCAAGGCCGGCATGGACATGGGCATCGTCAACGCCGGCATGGTCGGCGTCTACGACGATCTCGACCCTGTGCTGCGCGAGCGCGTCGAGGATGTCGTGCTCAACCGGCGCCGCGACGCCGGCGAGCGCCTCGTCGAGGTCGCCGAATCGGCCAAGGGGCAATCGAAGGACGAAAGCGCGCGCCTGGCCTGGCGCAACACCGGTGTCGAAGATCGGCTGTCGCATGCGCTCGTCCATGGCATCACCGAATTCATCGTCGCCGACACCGAGGAATGCTGGCAGGGCATACACGCCCGCGGCGGGCGCCCGCTGCATGTCATCGAGGGCCCGCTGATGGCGGGCATGAACGTCGTCGGCGACCTCTTCGGCCAGGGCAAGATGTTCCTGCCCCAGGTCGTGAAGTCGGCGCGCGTGATGAAGCAGGCGGTGGCGCATCTGCTGCCCTACATCGAGGCCGAGAAGGCGGCGCTGGCCGAGTCGGGCGGCGTCGCCAAGCCCAAGGGCAGGATCGTCATCGCCACCGTCAAGGGCGACGTCCACGACATCGGCAAGAACATCGTCACCGTCGTCCTCCAGTGCAACAACTTCGAGGTCGTCAACATGGGCGTGATGGTGCCCTGCCAGGACATCCTGGCGCGCGCCAAGCTCGAAGGCGCCGACATCGTCGGCCTCTCGGGGCTGATCACGCCCAGCCTCGAGGAGATGCAGCATGTCGCCGCCGAGATGGAGCGCGACGCCTATTTCCGCGAGCGCGGCACGCCGCTGCTGATCGGCGGCGCGACCTGCAGCCGCGTGCACACGGCCGTGAAGATCGCGCCGAACTACCAGGGCCCGGTCGTCTACGTGCCCGACGCGTCGCGCAGCGTCGGCGTCTGCAGCGACCTGCTCTCGGACGAGCGGCGCGAGCGCTACCTGGCCGAACTCGAGGCCGATTACACCGAGGTGCGCCGGCTGCACGCGGCGAAGAAGGCGACGCCGCTGGTGACGCTGGCCGCGGCGCGCGCCAACAAGACACCCGTCGACTGGAAGTCCTACGCGCCGCCGGTGCCGAAATTCATCGGCCGGCGCGTGTTCAAGAACTACGACCTCGCCGAACTCGCGGCCTGCATCGACTGGGGTCCGTTCTTCCAGACCTGGGACCTCGCCGGCCGCTACCCGGCGATTCTCGAAGACGAGGTCGTCGGCGCCGAGGCGAAACGCGTGTACGCCGACGCGCGGCAGATGCTGCAGCGGATCATCGACGGCCGCTGGCTCCAGGCCTCGGGCGTCATCGCGCTGCTGCCCGCGGCCACCGTCGACGACGACACGATCGAGGTCTACACCGATGCCGCGCGCAGCCAGGTCGCGCTGCGCTGGTCGCCGCTGCGGCTGCAGACCGAGCGGCCGGTGATCGATGGCGTGCCGCGACCGAACCGCAGCCTGGCCGACTTCATCGCCCCCAAGGGCAGCGGCAAGGACGACTACATCGGCCTCTTCGCCGTCACCGCGGGGCTCGGCATCGAGGCCCATGTGCAGCGCTTCATGGCTGCCCATGACGACTATTCGGCGATCACGCTCAAGGCGCTCGCCGACCGGCTGGCCGAGGCCTTTGCCGAGCGGCTGCACCAGCGCGTGCGCACCGACCTCTGGGGCTATGCGGCCGACGAATCGCTGGCACTGACCGACCTCATCGCCGAGAAATACCGCGGCATCCGCCCGGCGCCGGGCTACCCGGCCTGCCCCGACCACAGCGTCAAGCGCGCGATGTTCGACCTGCTCGCGACGCAGGAGATCGGCATGGGACTGACCGAGAGCCTGGCGATGACGCCGGCGGCCAGCGTCAGCGGCTTCTATCTCGCGCACCCGCAGGCGTCCTACTTCAACGTCGGCCGCATCGGCGAGGACCAGTTGCAGGACTGGGCGCAGCGCCAGGGCATCGATGCGGCGCTGGCACGGCGGCTGCTCTCCCCGGTGCTCGGCTGAGCATGGCGAGTTCGCCGCCGGTCAGCCTCAACCCCGCCCAGGACCGCGCCGTCCATCACCTCGCCGGGCCCTGCCTGGTGCTGGCCGGTGCCGGTTCGGGCAAGACGCGCGTCATCGTCCACAAGATCGCGCGCCTGCTCCAGGTCGAGACCGAGCCCAGGCGCATCGCCGCGATCACGTTCACCAACAAGGCGGCGGCCGAGATGCGCGAGCGCGCGAAGGCGCTCGTCGGTCCGCGCGCTGCGCGCGACCTCGCGATCAGCACCTTCCATTCGCTGGGCGTGCGCATGCTGCGCAGCGACGGCGAGCGCGTGGGCTTGAAGCCGACGTTCTCGATCCTCGACAGCGACGACGTGCTCGGGCTGATGCGCGACGCCGGCGGTTGCAGCGACAACGCGCTGGCGCGGCGCTGGCAATGGACGATCAGCCTTTGGAAGAACCAGGGGCTGGATGCCGCGGGCGCCGAGGCCGCCGCGGCGAACGACGACGAGCGCGTCGCCGCGCGCGTGATGCGGCGCTATCAGGAGCGGCTGCAGGCCTACCAGGCGGTCGATTTCGACGACCTCATCGGCCTGCCGCTGGCGCTGCTCGCGCGCGACGCCGAGGCGCGGGCGAAATGGCAATCGCAGTTCGCGCACATCCTCGTCGACGAATACCAGGACACCAACGCCGTGCAGTACGAACTGCTCAAGGCGCTGGTCGGCGAGCGCGGCATCTTCACCGCCGTCGGCGACGACGACCAGAGCATCTACGGCTGGCGCGGCGCGACGATCGAAAATCTGCGGCGGCTGCCGCAGGACTATCCGCTGCTCGAGGTCATTGCGCTCGAACAGAACTACCGCAGCACCGGCCATATCCTGCGCGCCGCGAATGCGGTGATCGCCAACAACCCCAAGCTCTTCGAGAAGAAGCTGTGGAGCGAATTCGGCGACGGCGAACCGGTGCGGCTGATCGAATGCGACAGCGAGGAGCACGAGGCCGAGCGCGCCGTCGCGCGCATCCAGTCGCTGCGCGGCGGCGCGCTGATGGCCGAGGCGGCGCCGGGCGGCACGAAGCTGTCGGACTTCGCCATCCTCTACCGCGCCAACCACCAGGCCCGCGTGTTCGAGCAGAAGCTGCGCGCGGCGCAGATCCCGTACAAGGTCAGCGGCGGCCAGAGCTATTTCGACCGCGCCGAGATCAAGGACCTCTGCGCCTGGCTGCGGCTGCTCGTCAACAACGACGACGACCCGGCGTTCCTGCGCGCCGTGACGACGCCCAAGCGCGGCATCGGCCACCAGACGCTCGCTGACCTCGGCGAGTTCGCCGCGCGCTGGAAGGTGAGCCTGTTCGAAGCGCTGTTCTCGCCCAGCCTCGCGGCCTCGCTGAAGGGCAAGGCCGTCGCCGGCCTGCACGAATTCGGCCGCCTGGTGCACGGGCTGCAGGAGCGCGCCGGCCGCACGAACGGCGAGGGCGAGGCGCGTGCGCTGCTGCTCGAATGGCTCAAGGACATCGGCTACGAGCAGCATCTGCACGACGGCGAGGACAGCGAGAAGCTGGCCGCCGCGCGCTGGTCCAACGTGCTCGATTTCGTCGACTGGATCGCGCGCCGCTGCGGCGGCGGCGGCGACGACGGCGCGCCCGTGCAGACGGTGCTGCAGGTCGCGCAGACGATCGCCGTCATCATCAGCCTGGCCGATCGCGCCGACGAGCCCGATGTCGTCACGCTGTCGACGCTGCACGCGGCCAAGGGGCTGGAGTGGCCGCATGTCTTCCTCGCCGGCGTCAACGAGGGCCTGCTGCCGTTCCGGTCCGGCGACGAGGAGATGACGCCGGCACGCATCGAGGAGGAGCGGCGGCTGATGTACGTCGGCATCACGCGCGCGCGCACGACGCTGGCGGTGAGCACGCTGCGCCGGCGCAAGAAGGGGCGCGAGCTCGTCGCCGGCCTGCCGAGCCGCTTCGTCGCCGAGATGAAGCTGAACGAGGCCGCCGGCACGCGCGAGGACCCGCGCGCGCGGCTGCGCAAGCTGCGCGATGCGATGGCGGCGCAGGCCGCCGTGCCGGGGCCCGAGGCGGCGCGCTGAAGGCGCACGGCCGCGCGGCCGCGCCGCTGGATGCCGCGTGCCTTGCGCTCGACCTGTTTTTCCGCAGCTTGGGCTACGCCGGGGCCGACCCCAGCGCCAGCCGCAGCCGCCGCGTTTCAGGGTGCTCGGCACCGCCGGCGTGCAACGCCGCCTCGTAGGCCTGGCGTCGCAGGCCGCGCGCCGCCTCGGGCCGACCGCGGGCGTCGGCGAGCAGGGCCTGCACGCGCAGCCACTCGGCCTGGCGCAGCGGGTCGAGCCCGTCGGGCAGGGGGCCATCCAGCAGCGGTGCGGCGGCGACCGCGCGGCCTTCGGCGAGCGCGAGTTCGGCCAGCGCCAGATCGACGTCGCGGCGATCGGCATGACCGGCCGGCAACTGGGCGTCGCGAGCGGTCTGCGCCGCGGCCAGCCGCGGCCGCGCTTCGGCCGGCCGCCCGGCGCGCAGCAGCCAGCGGCCGAGCCGGTACTCGGCGCTGGCCACGCTGAGGTTGCCGGCGGGCAGCAGCGCCTGGCGCAGCGCCAGCGACTCGCGCAACACGGCCTCGGCGCCGGGATCGCCGGCGTTCTCGAGCACGCTGCCCAGGCTGGCCAGATGGGCGGCGCGTTCGAGGCTGCGGTGCGCCCCCGCGGCCTCGTCGACGGCCAGCGCCTGGCGCAGCGTCGCGATGGCCTGCAAGCCGCGGCCCTGGGCGTCCAGGGCGAGGCCGAGTTCGTTGAGCGCCGACGCGACGCGCGGGTTGTCGGGGCCGAAGATGCGGCGCTCGGTCGCCACCACCGGGACGAGGATCGCCGCGGCGGCGGCGTAGTCGAACTCGTCGGCCAGCGCCTGCGCGACCTTCAGCCGCGCGAGGTTGACGAGCGGGTTGTCGGGGCCCAGCGCCGCCTCCTTGAGCGAGAGCGCGCGCCGCAGCTGCGCCTCGCCCTCGCGCGGTCGACCGGCGCGGCGCAGCAGCAGCCCCAAGTTGTTGGCGCTGGACGCGAGTTCGAGCGGGGCCTCGCGCTCGCGCGCCTCGCGCAGCGCCAGCGAGCGGCGCAGGATCGGCTCGGCGGCGACGTAGTCGCCCTGCTCGGTCAGCGCCCAGCCGAGCACGTTGAGGTTGTCGGCGAGGTCGTCGGCGCCGGGCGCCGGGTCGGCCTCGGTCAAGGCCACCGCCTCGCGCGCCAGCGGCACCGCGCGCGCCGCCTGGCGCGCGTTGGCCAGCGCATTTGCCAGCCGTGCCACCAGCGCCGCCAGGCGCTGCGGCCGCGGCGGCGACTGCGCGCGTTCGATGCGCACCGCCTGCGTGTAGAGCTCGATCGCGGTGTCGGTGCGGCCCATGTTCTCGTAGACCTTGCCGAGCACGAACTTCAGCTCGGCGAGCACGACGCCCTGGCCCTGGAGCTGGGCGTCCATGCGCGCGCGGCCCTTGTCGGCGAGCGCCGAGGCGCTGAGGTCGGCGCGCCCAGAGGCATGGGGGTCGGCGTCCTTGTACAGGCCGACGAGGAAGTCGCTGACCTGCTGCGCCGTCGCCGCCTCCTCGCGCGCCAGCCGCTCGGCCTGGCGCGCGCGGTCGCGCTCGGCGACCAGGCGCAGCACGAAGCCGGCGCTGAGCAGCAGTACGCCGCAGCCGGCCAGCACCCAGGGCCAGCGCCGGCGCACGAACTTGCGCGCCAGGTAGGCCGGGCGGCGCGGCAGCGCGGCCAGCGGCAGCTGGGCGCGGAAGCGGCGCAGGTCCGATTGCAGCGCCCCGACGCTGCCGTAGCGCTGCTCGGGGTCGGCGGCGCAGGCGCGCGCGACGATGGCGCGCCATTCGTCGGCGCGCGGCGGCGGCGGCTGCACGGCGGCCAGCAGCTCCTCGATCATGCGGCCCAGGCTGTAGATGTCGCTGGCCGCCGTCGGCGCCTTGCCGGCGAGCTGCTCGGGGCTCGCATATTTCGGCGTCAGCGCCAGCGTCCCGGCGCCCTGGCCGCCTTCGAGCTGGGCGATGCCGAAATCGAGCAGCATCGCGCGGCCGTCCGCGCCGACGAGCACGTTGCCGGGCTTGATGTCGCAATGCACGACGAGCTGGCGGTGCGCGTAGGCGACGGCGTCGCAGACCTGGTGGCAGAGCTCGAACAGCGGCTCGATGCCGAGCCCGCGCTCGCGCGCGTAGTCGTCGATGCGCCGGCCCTCGATGTATTCCATCACCAGGTAGGGCCGGCCGAGCGGTGTCGTGCCGCCGTCGATCAGGCGCGCGATGTTCGGGTGCGCGAGGTCGGCGAGGATCTGGCGCTCGGCCGCCAGCTGCGCCAGCGCGGCGGCGTCGGGCAGCCCCAGCAGCAGCTTGATCGCCGCGCGCTGGCGGTAATGGCCGTCGCTGCGCTCGGCCAGGTAGACCTCGCCCATGCCGCCCTGGCCGATCACCGACACCAGCGTCCAGGCGCCGAGGCGGTCGCCGGGCGCGACCTCGGGGCCGGCGGCGCTGGCGAGCATGCCGGCCACCGGCCGGCCGAAGTGCGTCGCCGTCGTCGCGTGGGCGAGCAGCGAGCGCACGCGCGCGGCCAGCACCGGCGTCACGTCGGCTGCGGCCAGCCGCGCTTCGCGCGCGCCGGCGTCGCTCAGTTCGGCGAGCTCGTTGAACAGGTCCTTGACGCGGGCGTGATCGACAGCGCTGCCGCCGGGAGGTGGTGGCGTCGGTGGAGGCGGCGCCGATGGCGCATCGGCGTCGGGCATCCTAGGCCTCGAGTTCGCGGTCGAGCTGCTCGGCCAGCCAGGCGCGGGCGAAGCGCAGCTCGCGGTCGACGGTGCGCACCGAAAGGTCGAGCACGGTGGCGATGTCGGCGCGCTCGAGGCCGCCGAAATAGGTCAGCTCGAGCACCTGCGCGGCGCGCGGGTCGTCACCCGCCAGCCTTGTGAGCAGCGCATCGAGCGTGAGCAGGTCGGCCGCCATCGAGTCCTCGCCCAGCGCGGCCGAGGTCAGCGTCAGCCGCACGCGCTCGCCGCCGCGCTTGTCGGCCAGGCGGGCGCGCGCATGGTCGCGCAGCACGCTGCGCATCGCCAGCGACATCGTGGCGAAGAAATGCGAGCGGTTCTGCCAGTCGGGCGCCGATTGCATGAGCTTGAGCAGCGCCTCGTTGACGATGTCGCCGCGGCTCAGCGACGAGGCGTCGTGGCCGTGCAGCCGCGAGCGCGCCATGCGCATGAACTCGCTCTGCATCGCCCCGACGATGCGGCCGAAGGCGGCGGCGTCGCCCTGCTGCCAGGCCTGCAGCAGCACGGTCATGGCTTCCATCGTGTCACCGGGCGCGGGCTGCGGATTCGTCATGGGCGGCGGCAATGGGGGGTGCAATGGGGCGTTGCGGCCGCCATTGTCGCGGCATCACGAGGGCAGGAAGTCCAGCGGCCAGGTGAGGACCAGCGGCTCGACCTCGCGCGCGCCGAAATCGAAGAGCCGGATGCGCGCCAGCAGCTTGCGCTCGAGCTCGTCGGCGTGCAGCTCGCTCGAGACGATGCGGGCCTCGCTGACCTGGCCGCCGGGGCTGATCGTCAGCTCGACGACGACCTTGCCGTGCAGCGCCGGGTCGTCGCGCAGCGCGCGCGTGTAGAGCGCATAGATGGCGCCCTTGTTGCGCTCGAAGACGAGCTTGATGTCCTCGAGCGGGCGCGAGGCGTGGCCGCTGCCGCGCGCGGTGCCGCCACTGCCGCCGTGGCCGCCGGCACCGCCACCCGGTGCGACGGTGGCGCCGCCGCGGCCCTCGACGCGGGTCGTCGAGCGACCGGCCAATGTCGCGCTGCCGCCGGTGCCGCCGCCACCGCCGCCACGGCTGACGGCATCGGTGGCGATGCCGCCGCTGCCACGCCCGGCCGCGGCGGTGATCATCGCGCGCAGCGGCTGGCCGCTGTCGGCCGGCCCTGCCGCGGCCTGCGGTGCCGCGGCGGCATGCGGGTCGGCGCGCAGCGGCTGCGGCGTCGGCGCGCGCGTGAGGTCGGCGAGTTCGTCCTTCATCGCCAGCAGGCCCGACGCCGCCGCCTGACGGCGTGCGGTCTCGACCGCGGCGGCGGCGTTGTTGGCGGCGCCGGCCTGGGGCGACGGGTTCGGCCGTGCCTCACGCGCGCCGGCGGCCGTTCCCGCTTGAGCCGGGGCGGCGGAGGGCCTTGCCGGCGCGGCCGTCGGCTTCGCGGGTCGCGGCGCCTCGGTCGTCGCGCGTCGTTCGATCAGCAGCCGCGCCAGCGGCGGCGGCAGCGGCTGCGATTCGACGCGCGGCGGCGGCGGCAGCGTCACCCAGGGCAGGGCGATGCCGGCCAGCAGCAGCAGCGCGAAGGTCCCACGCAGGATGCGGCGGAAGCGCCGCTCGTCGGCCGCCGCCGCGGTCCACGGCAGCACGGCGACGCGGAACGAGGCCGCGCCCGGCGGCGACGCGGCGACGTTGCTGCTGCCGCTCAAGCCCCGCCCTCCTTCTTGCGCACGGCGAAGGCGACGTCGACGAAACCGGCATCGGCACAGGTCGCGAGCAGCTTGCGCAGCAGCCGGTACGGGATGTCCTTATCGGCCATCAAGGTCACGGCGCGGCCGGCGCCGGCGTTCCCGGCGCGCAGCGGCGCGCGCGCGGCGAGCACATCGAGCTCGGCGCGCAATGCCGGCACGCGATCGTCGGCGGCGCCCAGCGCGTCGGCGACGCGCGCGACGCGGCGGCCGTCGACGAGGATCTCGTCACCGGCGACGACGACGACCACGGTCGGCTTGGGCGCCTGCTCGGCATGCGCCAGCGGCAGCTGCACGGCCTTCGGGCTCACCAGCGTCTCGACGCCACCCGAACTCGACAGCAGGAAGAAGATGAGGATCGTGAAGACGTCGATCAGCGAGACCAGGTTGAGGTCGACCAGCGTCTGGTTGCGCGAGCGCCGTGCGGCGCGGCGTTCGATGCCCGAGCTCGCGGCCATCAGCGGCTCCCCGCGCCCGGCGGCGCATGCGCGGCCGCCGCGCCGCTGGGCGCGTCACCGATCGAGATCTGCGGGAACAGCTCGACGCGCACCGCCTGCGCGCCGCGCGCCGAGACCGTGGCGCGCATCGCGTCCATCGCCTGCACGAGGTCGTCGTAGGGCACCTCGGGATCGGCCAGCAGCGAGGCTTCGCGCTGCTCGGGATGACTTTGCTTGATCTGCAGCATCGCGGCGGCCAGCGCCGCCATCTCGTGGCCGTCGCGCGGGATGCGCTCGATCAGCCCGCCGAGCCGGTCGCCGACCTCGACGGCGTCGCGGCGCAGCACGACCTCGAGCTGCAGCCGCCCCGGCTCGATGCGCGCCAGCGCGTCGGCCGCCGCCTGCGGCAGCTTCAGGTCCATCACCGCCAGATGCGTGAACACCGCGGTCGAGAGCAGGAACGGCACCAGCACCACGATCAGGTTGATGAACGCGGTGATCTCCAGATGCGCAACCGGCTTGCGCAGGCGGCGGAGTCTCATGTCAAGTCGGCGCCCGGTCCCGAAGCCGTTGGACCTGGTTCAGGAAGGTGATCTTCGCCGCCTCGAGGCTGTCGACGATCTCCGACGCGCGCGCCTGCAGGAAGGCATGGATGAGCAGGAAGGGGATCGCGACCATCAGCGCGAACGCGGTGTTGTTCATCGCCACCGAGATGCTGGCCGAGAG
>JAGWTU010000025.1 GCA_028868825.1 Burkholderiales bacterium
TCGCCGCCGGCCGGGAACGCGGCGAGCAGGCGCACGTTCATGTGCACCGTCGGCACATGCGGGTTGCGCGGGTGCATGACGAGCGAGACACCCAGCGCCTCGAACGGCGCGCCGGCCAGTTCGCCGCGATGCTGCGTCGCCGAAGCCGGCAGCGCGGCGCCGCGCACATGGCTGAAATTGCAGCCGCCGCGCTCGAGCAGCGCGCCCTCCTCGATGAGCCGGGTCAGCCCGTCGCCCTCGAGCGCGCCGCCGGCCGGACGCTGCCAGGCGTCGACGACGAAGGGGCGGCCGTCCTCGGCCTCGAAGGCGCCGACGATGCGGTTCTGCAGATCCAGCAGGTAGGCGCGCACGGCGCCGATGTCGATCGCGTTCATCTCAATAATTCCCCAGCGGACGCACCGGGCCGGCCAGCTCGGGGCGGCGACCGCGGCAATCGGCGTAGCGGCGCTCGAAGAGCGCGAAATCGGCGGCGATGTCGCCCGAAAGCTGCCAGCAGCTGTCGACGCCGACGCTGTGCGTGGCGTAGTCGAGCTTGACGAGCGCCAGCGGCACGCCGGCATCGACGGCGACGCGGTAGAAGCCCGAGCGCCAGCCGGCGCAGGCGCCGCGCGTGCCCTCGGGCGCCAGCGCCAGCCACAGGAAGCGGCCCTGCTCGCGCGCCGCGCGCATCGCCGCCACCATCTGGCCGACGAGGCCCTGCGGCTTGTCGCGCACGACCGGCACGCCGCCGACCCAGCGCAGCCAGCGCCCGAATAGCGGCACCTCGAACAGCGCCGCCTTGCCCCAGAACGTCACCGGGACGCCGACGGCCCATTTCGTCAGGATGCCCCAGACGAAATCCCAGTTCGAGGTATGCGGGTAGACGACGATGACGCCCTGCGCGGCCGGCAGGCCGTCGAACTGCAGGCGCCAGCCGGCCAGCCGCAGCAGGGCGCGCGCGACGGTACTGCCGCGCAACTGCAGCGGTCGCTGGCTGAGCAGCGTGGCGGTGCTCAAGTGACGCTCGAGACGCTCGAGACCTTCAATGGTCGCTCGACATCAATGCTTGATCGCGCGGTGGCCGATGTCGTTGCGCCATTGCGCGCCGTCGAACCGGATCTGCTGCACGGCGCCGAGGGCGCGCTGCTGCGCCTGGCGCGGCGAATCGCCGAGCGCCGTCACGCACAGCACGCGGCCGCCGCTGGTGACGAGGCGGTCGTCGGCGAGCGCGGTGGCGGCATGGAAGACGATCAGCTCGCCCGATGCGGCCGGCAGCCCGCCGATCGCATCGCCCTTGCGCGGCGTCCCCGGGTAGCCCTGCGCGGCCATCACGACGCCGAGTGCCGTGCGACGGTCCCATTGCAGCTCGACCTGGTCGAGCGTGCCGCCGGTGGCGTGCAGCAGCACCTCGAAGAGGTCGCTCTTGAGCCGCATCAGGATCACTTCGGCCTCGGGGTCGCCGAGCCGGCAGTTGAACTCGACCGTGCGCGGCTGGCCCTGGGCGTCGATCATCAGACCGGCGTAGAGGAAGCCGGTGAACGGCACGCCGTCCTTGGCCATGCCGGCGATGGTCGGCAACACGATCTCGTGCATCGCCTTGGCGTGGACGTTGGGCGTGACGACCGGCGCCGGCGAATAGGCGCCCATGCCGCCGGTGTTGGGGCCGGTGTCGCCGTCGCCGATGCGCTTGTGGTCCTGGCTCGTCGCCAGCGCGACGACATGGCGGCCGTCGCACATGACGATGAAGCTGGCCTCCTCGCCGGCCATGAATTCCTCGATGACGACGCGCGCGCCTTCGGCGTTGTGCTGCACGCCCAGCGCGTTGGCGCCCAGCATGTCGTCGATCGCGGCATGCGCCTCGGCCAGCGTCGTCGCGACGACGACGCCCTTGCCCGCCGCCAGGCCGTCGGCCTTGATGACGATGGGCGCGCCCTCGCGGTCGACATGCGCATGCGCCGCGGCGGCGTCGGCAAAGGTCGCGTGGCGCGCCGTCGGGATGCCATGGCGCTGCATGAAGGCCTTGGCATAGCCCTTCGAGCTTTCGAGCTGCGCCGCGGCCTTCGTCGGGCCGAAGATGCGCAGCCCGCGCTCGCGGAACAGGTCGACGATGCCGGCGGCCAGCGGGCCCTCGGGGCCGACGACGGTCAACGCGACCTTCTCGGCCGCGGCGAAATCGGCGAGCGCAAGCGGGTCGGTCAGCGCGACGTTGTGCAGCGCCGGGTCGCGCGCCGTGCCGCCGTTGCCGGGGGCGATGTAGACGGTCTGCACGCGCTCGCTCTGCGCCAGCTTCCAGGCCAGCGCATGTTCGCGGCCGCCGCCGCCGATCACGAGCACCTTCATGCGACGCTCATTCTTCGATCAGTGCGTTGTGATAAACGTCCTGGACGTCGTCCAGATCTTCGATGATGTCGAGCAGCTTCTGCATGCGCTGCCCGTCGTCGCCGGCGAGCTCGATCGGGTTCTCGGCGCGCCAGGTCACCTCGGCGATCTCGGGCTTGAGCCCGGCGCCCTCGAGCGCGGCCTTCACGGCTTCGAACTCGGACGGCGGTGCCAGCACCTCGATCGAGCCGTCGTCGCCGGCGATGACGTCCTCGGCGCCGGCCTCGAGCGCGACCTCCATGACCTTGTCCTCGCTCGCGCCGGGCGCGAAGACGAAGAGCGCGCAATGCTTGAACTGGAACGCCACCGAACCCTCGGTGCCGAGGTTGCCGCCGTACTTGCTGAACGCGTGGCGGACCTCGGCGACGGTGCGCACGCGGTTGTCGGTCATGCAGTCGACGATGATCGCCGCGCCGCCGATGCCGTAGCCCTCGTAGCGGATCTCCTCGTAGTTGACGCCCTCGAGGTTGCCGGTGGCCTTGTCGATGTTGCGCTTGACGGTGTCGACCGGCAGGTTCACCGCCTTGGCCTTCTCCACGGCGAGCCGCAGGCGCGGATTCGCGGTGATGTCACCACCGCCCAGCCGCGCCGCGACCATGATCTCGCGGATCACGCGCGTCCAGGCCTTGCCGCGCTTTTCGTCCTGGCGGCCTTTGCGGTGCTGGATGTTGGCCCACTTGGAATGACCGGCCATGAATTGCTTTGCTCCTATTGGTATCGGGGGAATTTTACCTGCCGGCCCCGTCGGCGACCGCGCGGGCTTGCCGCGGCGACGCCGCTTCGCTAGCGTGGCGACTCTTTTTTCGGAGCCCGACGATGGATTTCGACGACCGCATCGCCCGCGCCTGGCAGGCGCATTCGAGCGACCCCGCCGGCGTCGCCGCCGGCCTGCTCGAAGCGGGCACCGCCGACGCGGTCGATGCCCGGCGCATCGGTGCGCTCGCGCGGCTCGGCCACCATGTGCTGGGCGAGCATCTGGGGCGCTGGGCCGAGGGCCACGCCTGGATCGAGCGGCTGCTCGCGCTGCCGGCCTGCGACGCGGCGACCGCGGCGGCGCTGCGCGGCCTCGGCGCCAGCCTGCTGCTGGCGCGGGGCAGCGGCGATCCGCGGCCCACGCTGGCGCCGGGCGAGCGCGTGCGCGTGGCCGCGCTGGCCGCCGCCGCGCTGGCACCGCACGACGCGCCGCGCGCACTGGCGCTGCTGCAGGACGCGCTCGCCGAGGCGCCGACGCTGGCGGACAGCGATCCGGCGCAGCGGGCCGTCGCCGTCGCCGCGAACAACCTCGCCTGCACGCTCGAGGACAGGCGGCCGCGCAGCGCGGCCGAGCGCGAACTGATGCTCGCCGCCGCGCAGGCGGCGCGCCGCCATTGGGCACTGGCCGGCGGCTGGCTCGAGGTCGAGCGCGCCGAATACCGGCTGGCGTCGATCTGGCTGGCGGCCGGCGACGCCGTGGCCGCGCTGCGCCACGCCGAGCGGTGCCTGCAGACCGTCGTCGACCACGAGGGCCCGGCGTTCGAGCGCTTCCACGCCTGGATCATCGTCGGCCGCGCCGCCCACGCTGCCGGCCGCGGCGAGCGCCACGGCCAGGCCCGCACCGGCGCACGGCTGGCCTGGGAGGCGCTGAGCGCAGACGATCGCGCGGGCACGCGGGCCGAACTCGACTCATTGGACGCACTGGACGCACCGGGCGCCTGACGCCGCGCCCGCGACGTCCCGCGACCGCGGCCGCCGTTTCGTCGCAGCGACGCTGCGCAGGGGGCGCGCCGGCATCGACAATCGGCGCCGATGACCGCTCCCGCCACCGTCCCCTGCACCGCCCCGGCGAGCGAATTCGCCTTCGCCTGGCAGCGCATGCGCCAGCGCTACCCGCGCACGGCGGTGTTCATCGCGCTGATGTGCCTGGGCATCGCGGTGCTGCTGACGGCGATCGACGGCACGCATTTCGGCGCCAAGTTCACCTACTCGATGGCGATCGGCGGCTGCTGCGTCGGCGTCGTCGAGTGCCTGCGGCTGGCCACGGCAGCGCTCGACGACGCGCTGCGCCGCCGCCGCGGCGAGCCGCCGCGCGCCGCGCGGCCCAGCCGCTCCTGGCGCGGCTATGTCCCGACCGTCGTCGCCTCGCTGCTGATCGGCCCGGCGCTGGGCAGCTGGATCGGCGACCGCCTGACGGGTTACCACACGCCGAGCCTGCTCTCGCTTGCCGAATCGAACACGCGGATGACGCTCGCGCTGACGCTGCTCGGGGCGGCGCTGTCGCATTACGTGTTCGCGAACATGGAGCGGCTCGCCGTCGCGCGCGCCGAGGCCGAGGCGGCGCGGCGGCTGGCGGCCGAGAACCAGCTGCGGCTGCTGCAGTCGCAGCTCGAGCCGCACATGCTGTTCAACACGCTGGCGAACCTGCGCGTGCTCATCGCCCTCGACCCGGCGCGGGCGCAGGCGATGCTCGACCACCTGATCGCCTTCCTGCGCGCGACGCTGAGCGCCTCGCGCAGCGATGCGCAGACGCTGGCGGCCGAATTCGCCCAGCTCGGCGACTACCTCGCGCTGATGGCCGTGCGCATGGGGCCGCGGCTGGCGGTCGAGCTCGACCTGCCGCCGGCGCTCGCGGCGCATCCGGTGCCGCCGCTGCTGCTGCAGCCGCTGGTCGAGAACGCGATCAAGCATGGGCTCGAGCCGGCCGTCGAAGGTGGCCGCATCCGCGTCGCCGCGCGGCGCGTCGGCGATCGGCTGCTGCTGACCGTGGCGGATACCGGGGTCGGCCTGGCCAGCGCTGCGGCCGGTGCGGCGGCTACGGCCGGGGCGAACGGCAGCGCCCAGGGCGGCGGCTTCGGCCTCGAACAGGTGCGATCGCGCCTGGCCGCGCTGCACGGCGCCGATGCCCGGCTCACGCTCGCCGCAGCCGCCGGCGGCGGCGCGCAGGCGACGATCGACCTGCCCTGGGGTGGCGAGGCATGAACATGAACGCACCGCGCTGCCTCATCGCCGAGGACGAGCCGCTGCTCGCCGCCGGCCTGCGCGCCGACCTCGCGGCACTGTGGCCCGAGCTCGCATGCGCCGCCGTCGTCGGTGACGGCCCCGGCGCGGTCGCGCAGGCGCTGGCGCTGCGTCCCGAGGTCTGCTTCTTCGACATCCGCATGCCGGGCTGCAGCGCCATCGAGGCGGCGCAGGCGCTGGCCGAGGACTGGAGCGACGACGCGCCCTTCCCGCTGCTCGTCTTCGTCACCGCCTACGACGACTACGCGCTGGCGGCTTTCGAGGCCCAGGCCGTCGACTACCTCGTCAAGCCGGTCGACCGCCAGCGCCTCGCGGCCTGCGTCGCGCGGCTGCAGGAGCGGCTGCGTGCGCGGCCGAGCGTGCATGCGGCCGCCGCGCCGGGCGGCGCCGCGGACGCCACGCTCGCCGCGACGCTCGAACAACTGCGCGGCCTGCTCGGCGCCACCGGCGCCGCCGCGACGGCACCGCGGCTCGAGGTCATCCAGGCCCAGGTCGGCAACCTCGTCCACCTCGTGCCGCTGGACGAGGTGATCTATTTCGAGGCCGCCGACAAGTACGTGCGCGTCGTCACCGCCGAGCGCGAGCATCTGATCCGCCTGGCGCTGCGCGAGCTGCTGCCACGGCTGGACCCGGCGCGCTTCTGGCAGATCCACCGCGGCACCGTCGTGCAGGCGCGCGCGATCGCCACCGCGCGGCGCGAGGAATCGGGCAAGGTCACGCTGACGCTGCGCGGCCGCGCCGAGAAGCTGGTCGCCAGCCGGCTCTACGCCCATCGGTTCAAGGGCATGTGAGGCGCCGGCGCGCCGCTCGCGGCGCCGCTCGACACCTCGCTTATTTACAATGCCCGGTTTGCCGGCCCAGGTGCACGAGCCACGGGCCGAAGCAAGCCATCCAGAGGGAGTCCGACTTGTCCTTGCCGTCCTCAGCATCCGGTGCACCCGGTGCAGCGCTTGCACCCGAGCAGCTGGCGCTCGAACATGAACTGGCGGCGCTCTTCGTCCAGGCGCTGAACCTCGAAGTCAAGGCCGACGACATCGACCCCGAGGCGCCGCTGTTCGGCGACGGTCTGGGCCTGGATTCGATCGACGTCCTCGAGGTCGCGCTCGAGGTCTCGCAGCGCTACGGCTTCCAGCTGCGGTCCGACGACGAGAACAACCAGCAGATCTTCCGGAACCTGCGCAGCCTGGCGCTGCATGTCGCCAAGCAACGCACCCGCTGAGGGCCGCGGCTCCGACTCGCCCTGCGGCGAGTTGGACGGCCCGAAGGCCGGGACCGTCCCGGTCCCGGCTGAGAGCAGCGGGGCGCTGCGACTGGTGGCCCTGGGCGCCGCCGTCGGCGGCTACGCGCTGCTGACGAACTGGCTCATGGTCCACGCCGCGCACGAGCCCTGGGCGGTGGCGCTGGTGTTCGCGCCGCTGCTCGTGCTGCTGGCCGGCGCGGCCTGGCAGATGCGCTCGCGCGCGCTTGCCGTGGCAGTGACGGGCGGCGTCGCGCTGCTGGCCTGGATCGTGCGCGACGGCGGCGTCGATGACATCAACCGCCTCTATGTCCTCCAGCATGCCGGCTTCCACCTCGCGCTGGCGCTCGTCTTCGGCGTCACGCTGCGGCGCGGCGCGACGCCGCTGATCTCGGCGCTGGCACTGTCGGTGCACGGCCATCTGACGCCGACGATGCGCGACTACACGCGGCGCCTGACGGCGGCCTGGGCGCTGTATTTCATCGCCATGGTCGCCATCTCGTTCACGGTCTACGCCCTCGCGCCCTGGACCTGGTGGTCGATCTTCGGCAACCTGCTGACGCCGCTGGCGGCGCTGGCCTTCTTCGTCGGCGAGCATGTGCTGCGCTACCGGCTGCATCCCGAGTTCGAGCGCGTGACGCTGCACACCGCCGTCGAGGCCTGGCAGCGCCATCATCGGAGTGGGCAATGAGCGCGCCGCTGCTCAGCCCGCGCGACCTCGACGCGCCGCTGGCCTGGCGCCACGGCGAGGCGATCAGCGCCGGCCGCTTCATCGCCGAGGCGCAGGCGCTGGCCGCGCGGCTGCCGGCGCAGGGCCGTCCGGTCAATCTGTGCCAGGACCGCTACCACTTCGCGCTCGGCCTGGCGGCGGCGCTGCTGCGCGGCCAGACGAGCCTGCTGCCGCCCAACGCGATGCCCGAGACGCTGCGCCAGGTGCCGGCCGGCGGCGCCGCGCCGTACCTGCTCGCCGACGATCCGGCGCTCGACCCGGGACCGCTGCCGCTGCACTTCGTCCAGCGCCCCGAGGTCGCGGCGGCGGCGAGCGAGGTGCCGCGCATCGATGCCGGGCTCGAGGCGCTGTGCCTGCTGACCTCGGGCAGCACCGGCGCGCCGCAGCCGCATGCCAAGCGCTGGGGCGCGCTGGTGGCGAACATCGGCGCCGAGGCCGAGCGGCTGGCGCAGATGCTCGGCCGCCCCACGCTCGCCGGGCTCACGCTGGTGGCGACGGTGCCGCCGCAGCACAGCTACGGGCTCGAATCGAGCGTGCTGCTGGCGCTGCTGGGCGGCTGCGCCTTCGACGCCGGGCGGCCCTATTTCCCGGCCGACATCGCCGCCGCGCTGGCGCGGCTGCCGCGGCCGCGCGCGCTGGTGACGACGCCGTTCCACCTCAAGACGCTGCTGCGCGCCGGCGTCGAGCCCCCCGGCGCCGATCTGCTGCTGTCGGCGACGGCGCCGCTGTCGCCCCAGCTCGCGGCGCAGGCCGAGCGCGAACTCGGCGCGATGCTGATCGAGATCTACGGCTGCACCGAAGCGGGCCAGGTCGCGACGCGGCGCACGACCGAGGGCGATGTCTGGACGGCGCTGGGCGAGTTGCGATTGGCGGCCGTGCCGGGGTCCGAGAGCGATCGCGAAGGCGAGCGCGTCTGCGTCGCCGGCGGCCATGTCACCGAGCCGACGCCGCTGGCCGACATCCTCGAACTCCACAGCCCGACGCGGTTCAGGCTGCTCGGCCGCGCCAACGACCTGGTCCATGTCGCCGGCAAGCGCAGCTCGCTGGCGCACCTGAATTTCCACCTCAACCGCATCCCCGGCGTCGACGACGGCGCCTTCTGGCTCCCCGACGACATCGCCGAGGGCGTCGTGCGCACGGTCGCCTTCGTCGTCGCGCCGACGCTGCGCGCCGGCGACATCGTCAGCGCGCTGCGCGAGCATCTGGAGCCCGTCTTCATCCCGCGCCGCATCGTCCATGTCGATGCGCTGCCGCGCGAAGGCACCGGCAAGCTCACCGCGGCGGCGCTGCGGCGGCTGGCCGAGGCGCATGTGGGGCCTGCGGGACATCCGCGCGCCGCGGCCGAGGCCGTGCCCGACCGCATCGGCATCGCCACCGACCACCCCGCCTTCGCAGGCCATTTCCCCGAGCGGCCGCTGCTGCCCGGCGCGCTGCTGCTGGCGCTGGTGCTGCAGCAGCTCGACGGCCAAGCCGAGCTGCGCCGCCGCCTCGGCGACGCGCCGCGCATCGCCAGCGCGAAGTTCCTCGCCCCGGTCGGCCCCGGCGCCGAGCTGCGCGTGCGGCTGCAGGCGCAGGGCCGCGGCGTCGCCTTCGAGGTCGAGTCGGGCACGACGCCGGTGGCGCGCGGCACGCTCGACGCGGGCCCCGCCTAGACGCCATGGCCGCAGCCCCCGAATGGGCGCAGCGCGCCGAGCAGGGCCATGCGCTGGCGCTGCGGCTGATGGCCTGGATCGCGGTCACGCTGGGGCGGCCGGTGGCGCGGCTGCTGCTGCACCCGATCACGCTGTACTACCTCGTCTTCGCGGCACCGGCGCGGCGCGCGTCGAAGCGCTACCTCACCCGCGCGCTCGGCCGCCCGGCGCACTGGCGCGATGTCTACCGCCACGTCCACACCTTCGCCGCCACCGTGCTCGACCGCGTCTACTTCGTTCGCGGCGAGCTGCAGGCCTTCGACATCGGCCTGACGGGCAGCGAACTCGTCGATGCCCAGGTCGCCGAGGGCGGCGGCGCCTTCCTGCTCGGCGCGCATATCGGCAGCTTCGAGTCGCTGCACGCCGTCGGCTCGAGCCGGCCGGGACTGCGCGTGGCGATGGCGATGTTCCCCGACAACGCGCGCAAGATCCACAAGGTGCTGCAGGCGCTGGCGCCGGACTTCGAGCTCGGCATCATCCCGATCGGCCAGGCCGGCTCGACGCTGGCGATCCGCGAATGGCTGGCCGGCGGCGGTCTCGTCGGCCTGCTCGGCGACCGCCACATCGGCGCCGACGGGCCGCGCACCGGCAACCTCGAACTGCCCTTCCTCGGCCGTCCGGCGCCGTTCTCCGAGGGCCCGCTGCGGCTGGCGCTGCTGCTGCGCAAGCGCGTCATCTTCATGGTCGGCCTGTATCTCGGCGGCAACCGCTACGAGGTGCGCTTCCAGGCCCTGGCAGACTTCAGCCTGGCCACCGACGCCGGCGCCCGCGAAGCCCTGCTGCGCGAGGCACTGGCGCGCTACGTCGCGCTGCTCGAGGCGCTGGTGCGCGAGTCGCCCTACAACTGGTTCAACTTCTACGACTACTGGTGTGAAGACCCGCCCGCTGCCACGCCCTGATCGACGCGCCTTCTGCACCGCCGCCATCGCCGCCTTGGCCGGGCTGGCGGCGGCGCCGCGCGCCCGCGCCGCGGCCTTCGACCTCATCGCGCTGACTGCCTTGCTGGCGCAGCGCAAGGCCGCCGAGGCCCAGTTCACCGAGGAGCGCTACGTCAGCGGCTTCGACGGCCCGCTGCGCTCGCGCGGCACGCTGAGCTACGCCGCGCCCGACCGCTTCACGCGCCGCACGACCGAGCCGCTGGCCGAGTCGATGAGCGTCGAGGGCAACACCGTGACGCTGGAGCGCGGCGGGCGCCGGCGCTCGATGGCGCTCGACGCGGTACCCGAGCTGACGGCGCTGATCGACGGCGTGCGCGGCACGCTGTCGGGCAACGCGGCGCTGCTGGACCGGCATTTCGAGACCCGCGTCGAGGGCAGCGCGGCGCTGTGGACGCTGACGCTGACGCCCCGACGCGGCAACGGCCAGGTGCGCGAAATCAAGATCGCCGGCACCGGCAGCGACCTGCGCAGCGTCGAGCTCTGGCTCACCGGCGGCGACCATTCGCTGATGATCGTCACGCCGGTCCAGGCCCCCGCCACAGCGGCGGCGGCGGCGCCGAAATGACGCCGCCGCGCCGCCGCATCGCGGTGCTGCTGCTGTGGCTGGCGCTGCTCGCCGCGGCCGGCTGGCAGATCGCCCACACGCGCTTCGTCGCCGACCTCTCGGCCTTCCTGCCGGCGCACCCCGATCCGCAGCAGCGCGTGCTGATCGAGCAGCTGCAAAGCGGCGTTCCGGCGCGCACGCTGCTGATGGGCATCGACGGCGGCGCTGCGAAGTCGCGCGCCGACGCCTCGCGCGCGCTGGCCGCGGCGCTGCGCGCCAGCGGCCTCTTCGAGCAGGTGCAGAACGGGCAGACCGACGACTGGGCCGCCACCGGCAGCTGGCTCTTCGACCACCGCTACCAGCTCAGCCCGGCCGTCGACGCGGCGCGCTTCACGCCCGCCGGGCTGCGCGCGGGCATCGCCGAGACGCTGTCGCTGCTGGGCACGCCGATGGGCAATGCGATCAAGCCGCTGCTCGACCGCGACCCCACCGGCGAGACGCAGCGCATCGCCGAGAACCTGATCCCGGCCGGCGCGCCGCGCAGCGAGGAGGGCGTCTGGGTGTCGCGCAACGCGCAACGCGCGCTGCTGGTGGCGATCGCCCGCGCCCCCGGCGCCGACCTCGATGCCCAGGCCGCGGCCATCGCGCGCGTGCGCTCGGCCTTCGCCGCCGACGGCGCGGCGTCGGCCGCGGGGCTGCGGCTGCAGCTCAGCGGCGCGCCGGTGATGGGTGTCGACAGCCGTGCGCGCATCGAGAGCGAGATCCGCTGGCTGGCCATCGCCGGCACGGTGCTGATGAGCACGCTGCTGCTGCTGGCCTTCGCCTCGCTGCCGGCGCTGGCGGTGGCGATGCTGCCGGTGGCCAGCGGCGTCGTCGCCGGCATCGCCGCCGTCTCGCTCGTCTTCGGCTCGGTGCACGGCATCACGCTGGGCTTCGGCACGACGCTGATCGGCGAGGCCGTCGACTACGCGATCTACTACCTCATCCAGGCCCGCACCCAGGCCCCCGACGGCTGGCGGCACTGGCTGCGCAGCGGCTGGCCGACCGTGCGGCTGGGACTGCTGACCTCGGTCTGCGGCTTCGCCGCGCTCGTCTTCTCGGGCTTCCCGGGGCTGGCCCAGCTCGGGCTGTATTCGGTCGCCGGGCTCTTCGGCGCCGCCGCGGCGACGCGCTGGGTGCTGCCGGTGCTGATGCCCGACGGCGCGCGCGGATCGGGCGCGCGGCGCGCGCTCGGCCGCGTCGGCGCCGGCCTCGTCGCGGTGCTGCCGCGGCTGCGCTGGCTGTTCCTCGCCGCCGGCGTCGCGGCGGCGGCGCTGCTGCTGCAGCGCGGCCATCTCTGGCAGGCCGAGCTGAGTTCGCTGAGCCCGATCCCGAAATCGGCACTCGACCTCGACGCCAGCCTGCGCGCCGACCTCAGCGCCGGCGACGCGCGCACGCTCGTCGTCGTCCAGGCCGGAGACCTCGAAGCGACGCTGCGCGGCGCCGAGGCGGTGGTGGCGCGGCTCGAACCGCTCGTCGACCGCGGCGCCATCGGCGGCGTCGACAGCGTCACGCGCTGGCTGCCGAGCCAGGCGACGCAGGCCGCGCGCCGCGCCGCGCTGCCCGAGCGCGCTGCGCTCGAAGCGGCGCTGGCGCAGGCGACGCGGGGCGGTCCGATGCCGGCGGCGCGGCTGGCGCCCTTCGTCGATGCGGTCGAGGCGGCGCGCAAGGCACCACCGATCACGTTTGCCGCGCTGCGCGGCACGGCGCTGGCGCCGCTGATCGACGTCATGCTGCTCGAGCGCGCCGACCACAGCTGGGTCGCGCTGCTGCCGGTCTCGCCCGTCGCCTCGACGCCTGCGGCCGCGACCGCCGCGAAAGCCGACCCCGTCGTCGACCTCGCCGCGGTCGACCAGGCACTGACCGGGCTGCCGGGGACGCAGACGCTCGAAATCGGCCCCGAACTCAGGCGCCTGTACGCGCGCTACCTCGGCCAGGCGCAGTTGCAGGCGTTGCTCGGCGCGTTGGGCGTCGTCGCACTGATCGCCTTCGCGCTGCGCGACTGGCGCCGCGTCCTCGCCGTCTGCCAGCCGCTGCTGCTGGCCGTGCTGCTGACGATGGGCGGCCTGGCCGCCTGCGGCATCCAGCTCGGCATCCTGCATCTCGTCGGCCTGCTGCTCGTCGTCGCCGTGGGGTCGAACTACGCGCTCTTCTTCGACCTGCTGCAGCGCCGCGCGGGCACCGAGCCCGAGTACGACACGCTGGGTTCGCTGCTGCTGGCGAACCTGACGACGGTGGGATCGTTCGGGCTCATCGCGATGTCGTCGATTCCGGCGCTGTCGGCGATCGGCCGCGTCGTCGCGCCCGGCGCGCTGCTGGCGCTGCTGCTGTCGGCGGCCTTCGCGCCGCCGCGCGGCGCCGGGCGGCGGCAGGCTGCGGACGCCGCCGATACAGCGGACGCAATGCATGGACCTAACGCGCCGGACGCGCTGTGAGAAACTTTCCGCGTCCATGCCCACCGCCCCCTCTCCCACATTGCCCCGCTGGCCCTGGCCGCCGCTGGTGACCGCCAGCGCGGCGCTGCATGTCGCTGCGGCAGGCGTCGCGCTCGGCGGTGCGCCCTGGTGGGCGCTGGGGGCCGTCGCGCTCGACCATGCCGCGCTGACGGCAGCCGGGCTCTGGCCGCGCAGCGACTGGCTGGGGCCCAACGTGACGCGGCTGCCGGCGGCCGCGGCGGCGCGCGGCGAGATCGCGCTGACGATCGACGACGGGCCCGACGCCGAGGTGACGCCGCCGCTGCTGGACCTGCTCGCCGAACTCGGCCTGCGCGCCAGCTTCTTCTGCATCGGCGAGCGCGCCCGCGCGCAGCCGGCGCTGCTGCGGCGCATCGTCGCCGCCGGCCACGAGATCCAGAACCACAGCCTGAGCCACCCGCACCATTTCTCGCTGATGGGGCCGCGCGGCATCGAGCGCGAGGTCGGCGACGCGCAGGCGCTGCTGGCCGACCTCGCCGGCGTCGCGCCGCTGGGCTTCCGCGCCCCGGCCGGGCTGCGCAACCCGCTGCTCGACCCGGTGCTGCACCGCCACGGCCTGCACCTCGTGAGCTGGACGCGGCGCGGCTTCGACACGCGCTGCGCCGATCCGGCGATCGTCCTCGAGCGCTTGCAGCGGCAGCTTGCCGGCGGCGACATCCTGCTGCTGCACGACGGCCATGCGCGCCGCGGCGCCGGCGGCCGGCCGGTGCTGCTCGACGTGCTGCCGCCGCTGGCGCGGCGCTTGGCCGACGCCGGGCTGCGCACCGCGACGCTGGCCGAGGCGCTGCCGCGGCGTCGTCCATGATCGGGCACGCATGAAACCGCTGGCGATCACCGACTACACCCTCGTCACCGCGCTCGGCGCCGGCCGCAACGCGACGCGCGCGGCGCTGCGTGCAGGCCGCAGCGGCCTCGCGCAGCGCGGCTTCGAGACCGCGACGGCGATCGAGACCTGGCTCGGCATCGTCGACACCGTCGACGAGATCACGCTGGCGCCGGCACTCGCGGCCTTCGAATGCCGCAACAACCGGCTCGCCGAGCTCGGCCTGCGCGCCGACGGCTTCGGCGATGCCGTGCGCGCCGCCGCGGCGCGCTGGGGCGCGACGCGGGTCGGCGTGTTCATCGGCACCAGCACCTCGGGCATCCTGCAGACCGAGATCGCCTACCGCCACCGCGACGCCGCCGGCGCGCTGCCGGCCACGCTCGACTACGACCACACGCACAACACCTACTCGGCGGCGCGCTATGTGCGCGAGGCGCTCGGGCTGCGCGGGCCGGCGCAGGTCGTCTCGACGGCCTGCTCGTCGAGCGCGAAGGTCTTCGCGACGGCGCAACGCATGATCGATGCCGGCCTCGTCGACGCCGCCGTCGTCGGCGGCGTCGACAGCCTGTGCCTGACGACGCTCTACGGTTTCCGCTCGCTCGAGCTGCTGTCCGACGAGGTCTGCCGCCCCTGGGACGCGGCGCGCAAGGGACTCTCGCTGGGCGAGGCCGCGGCCTACGCGCTGCTCGAACGCGAGCCGAAGCGCGTCGCCGGCTGGCTGCTCGGCGCCGGCGAGAGCAGCGACGGCTACCACATGAGCAGCCCGCACCCCGAGGGCGCCGGCGCCGTCGCGGCGATCGAGGCCGCGCTGGGGCAGGCCGGCCTCGCGAGCGACCGCGTCGACTACCTGAACCTGCATGGCACCGGCACGCCCGGCAACGACGCCGCCGAGGACCGCGCCGTGACGACCGTCTTCGGCCGCACCCTGCCGTGCAGCAGCACCAAGGGCTCCACCGGCCACACGCTGGGCGCGGCCGGCGCGGTCGAGGCCGCGATCTGCCTGATCGCGCTCGAAGCGGGCGAGGCACCGGCCGGCATCAACGTCATCACCCCCGACCCGGCGCTGCACGCGAACTACCTGCGCGAGCCGCTGCGCCGGCCGCTCGAGGTCGCGGCGAGCAACTCCTTCGGCTTCGGCGGCAGCAATGCCTGCCTGATCTTCGGAGCGGCGCGGTGATCACGGTCGGCATCGCCGGCATCGGCCTGCTCGGTCCGGGTCTCGCCGACTGGGCCACGGGGCGCGCGGCGCTGCTGGCCCCGGCGTCGCGACCGCGCACGCCCAGCGTCGTACCGGCGCCGCAGCGCCTGCCGGCGACCGAGCGGCGGCGCGCCGGCGCGCTCGTGCGGGCGTCGATCGCCGCCGCCGACCAGGCGCTGGATGATGCGGATGCCCAGGCCGACGCGGCCGCGATCGCGACCGTCTTCACCTCGTCGACCGGCGACCCGCTGAACTGCCATCTGCTGTGCGAGGCGCTGGCCGCGCCCGAGCGCATCGTCTCGCCGACGCGGTTCACGAACTCGGTGCACAACGCGGCTGCGGGCTACTGGCATATCGCCGTGGCTTCGCGCCGGCCGTCGACCAGCCTGGCCGTGCACGACGCCAGCTTCGGCGTCGGCCTGCTCGAGGCGGCCGTGCAATGCGCCGCCGCCCAGGCACCGGTGCTGCTCGTCGCCTGCGACCTGCCCTACCCCGAACCGCTGCATGCGCTGCGTCCGGTGATCGACGTCTTCGCGACCGCGCTGCTGCTCGTGCCCGCGGGCGGGCGGCGCCTGCGCCTGCAGGTCGGCGCCGATGGCGATTCCACCCGCTGCGCCGACGCCGCGCTCGAAGCGCTGCGCCTGGGCATGCCGGCGGCGCGCGCGCTGCCGCTGCTGCAGGCGCTGGCCGCGGGCGCCGCGGCGACGGTGCGCATCGAGGGCCAGCCGGGCTGGGCGCTCGATGTCGAGCTCGAAAGCGCGGCGACCACGCCATGACCATCACCACCCTCGACGCCGCCGGCATCGCCGCGCGCATCCCGCATCGCGGCTCGATGTGCCTGCTGGCATCGATGAGTGCCTGGTCGGCCGAGGGAATCGTCTGCCACGCCAGCGGCCACCGCGACGCCGACCACCCGCTGCGCAGCGGCGGCCTGCTGCACGCAGCCTGCGGCGTCGAATACGCCGCGCAGGCGATGGCACTGCATGGCACGCTCGCGGCACCGCCAGGCACGACGCCACGCCCCGGCGTCATCGCCAGCCTGCGCAGCGTCACGCTGCATGTGCCGCGCCTGGACGACATCGAAGGCGCCATCGAGGTGCGCGTGCAGCGCCTGGCCGGCGACGAGCGCCAGGCGCAATACGCTTTCACGCTGCAAGACGCGGCGGCCAGGCCGCTCGTCGAGGGGCGCGCGACGGTGATCCTGGACGCCAGGCCATGAACGGACCGCTGCAAGGCAAGCGCGCACTCGTCACCGGCGCCAGCGGCGACATCGGCAGCGCGATCGCGCGCCGCCTGGCCGCCGACGGCGCGCATCTGCTGCTGCATGGCCACAGCCGGCCCGAGGCGCTGGCGGCGCTGGCGGCAGAGATCCAGGACGCCGGCGGCAGCGCCGAGGCCGTCGTCTTCGACATCACGAGCGACGCCGACTGCGCCGCCGCCTGCGCGCGCATGCTCGAAGGCGGCGCCGTGCAGATCATCGTCAACAACGCCGGCATCCACGACGACGCCGTGTTCCCGGGCATGAAGGCGGCGCAATGGCACCGCGTCATCGATGTCTCGCTGCACGGCTTCTTCCGCGTCACGCAGCCGCTGCTGCTGCCGATGCTGCGCACGCGCTGGGGGCGCGTGATCAACGTCTCTTCGGTCGCGGCGCTGATGGGCAACCGCGGCCAGGTCAACTACGCCGCCGCCAAGGGCGCGCTCAACAGCGCGACGAAGGCGCTGGCGCTCGAGGTCGCGAGCCGCGGCGTCACCGTCAACGCGATCGCGCCCGGCATCATCGCGTCGACGATGGCCGCCGGTGCCTTCGACGCCGAGACCATCAAGCGCCTCGTGCCGCTGCAGCGCGCCGGCACACCGCAGGAGGTCGCTGCGCTGGCCGGCTTCATCGCCGGGCCGGAGGCTGGCTACCTGACGGGTCAGATCATTTCCCTGAATGGCGGCATGAGTTGAGCCCCGTCGCAGCTCCTTCGGCACCCGTGGCCGTGGTCGCGCAGGGTCTGGTCTGCGCCGCCGGCCGCGGCATCGACGCCTATGCGGCGACGCTGCGCGACAACCGCAGCGCGCTCACACCCAACGACTGGAGCCGCGTGCCGCTGGCCTGCTCGATCGGCCGCGTCGCCGGCATCGAGGACGAGCCGCTGCCGCCGGCCTGGGCCGACTGGGATTGCCGCGCGACGCGGCTGGCCTGGTCGGCGCTGCAGTCCGACGGCTTCGCCGCCGCCGTCGCCGCGTCGCGCGAGCGCTGGGGCGCGGCGCGCATCGGCCTCGTGCTCGGCACCTCGGCGTCGACGATCGCCGCGAGCGAGCTCGCCTATCGCGAAACGGCGGCCGATGGCGGCTTCCCGCCGGACCTGCGCTTCGAGCCGTTGCACACGCTGCATGGCGTCACCGACTTCGTCGCCCGCGCGCTCGCCATCGCCGGCCCCAGCGCGACCGTCGGCGCGGCCTGCGCTTCGAGCGCCAAGGCCTACGCGCAGGCCGAGCGCTGGCTGCGGCTCGGGCTGGCCGACGCCGTCGTCGTCGGCGGCGTCGATGCGCTCAGCGAAAGCCTGCTCTTCGGCTTCCACTCGCTGCAGCTCGTCGATGCCGCGCCCTGCCGCCCCTGCGACCCGCGCCGCGCCGGCATCAGCGTCGGCGAGGCGGCGGGCTTCGCGCTGCTGCAGCGCGGTGCCGGACCCTGGATGCTGCTCGGCCATGGCGAGGCCAACGATGCCCACCACATGTCGGCGCCGCACCCGCAGGGGCTGGGCGCCGAACTCGCGCTCGACGCGGCGCTGGCGCGCGCCGGGCTCGATGCCGCCGCCATCGACTACCTGTCGCTGCACGCGACGGCGACGCCGCGCAACGACACCATCGAGGCGGCCCTGGTCGCGCGCCGCTACGCGCCGGATGTCCACGCCAGCGCGACCAAGGGCGCCTGCGGTCACACGATGGGCGCTTCCGGGATGCTGCAGGCGCTGGCCTGCGGCATCGCGCTGCGCGACGGCCTGTGCGCCGGCAATCCCGGCAGCGAGGCCGTCGACCCCGCCTTCGGCCCCGTCTTCGCGCGCCAGTTGCACCTGCGGCCGGCGCAACGCCGCGTGCGCCATGCCGCGAGCCACGCCTTCGGCTTCGGCGGCAACAACTGCGTCCTCGTCTTCGGCGCCGCGTCGTGATGATGATGCAGCGGCTCTACATCGACGGCATCGCCTTCTGGTCGCGCGAGCTGCCCGGCTGGGATGTCGCGGCGCCGCTGCTGCGCGGCGGGGCGGCGACCACGCGCGAGATCCAGCCCCGCATACCGGCGCCCGCGCTGCTCGGCGCCAACGAGCGCCGCCGCGCCAGCGACCAGGTGCTGATGACGGTCGAGGTCGCGGCACGCGCCGTCGCCGACGCCGGCCGCGACGCCGCCGAGCTCGCCAGCGTCCATGTCTCGGCGCATGGCGACCTCGCGATCACCGATGCGATCTGCCGCACGCTGGCCGCCGATCCGCTGCAGCTCTCGCCGACGCGCTTCCACCATTCGGTGCACAACGCGCCCTCGGGCTACTGGGCCATCGCCGCGCGCTGCCATGGCGCGAGCACGGCGCTGGCCGCGGGCGACGCCAGCTTCGGCGCCGGGCTGCTGGAGGCGGCGTGTCAATGCACGGCCGATGCCGAGCCGCGACTCTTCGTGGCCAGCGACACCGAGGCCTGCGGCCCGCTGGCCTCGGTCAACCACAGCCGCGGGCTGCTCGCGCTGGCGCTGGTGCTCGGCTGCGAGCGCAGCGCGGCGTCGCGCTGGACGCTGGACTGGCGGCTGCAGGCCCGCGCGGCGCAAACGCTGCCGCTGCGCTCGCCGGCAGCGCACGCGCTCGCCGGGAACGCGATGGCCGCGGGCCTGCCGCTGTTCGAGGCGCTGGCCGCGGGCGCGGCGGCGACGCTCGAATTCGGCGCCGCACCGCAGGCGGCGCTCGAGATCGCCATCGCGCCGCTGTGAGCATCCGTGCGATCCGCGCGATGAGCACGCGACGGCACGGCCGCGCTCGGGCATGATCGGCCACCGATGAACGCCGCCACCGCCGCTGCCGACCCCGATGTCCTCGTGATGGGTGGCGGCCTCGCGGGCCTGACGCTGGCGCTGCAACTGCGCCGTCGCCTGCCCGAGCTGCGCATCCTCGTGCTCGAGCGGCGCAGCCATCCGGTGCCCGAGTCGTGCCACAAGATAGGCGAATCGAGCGTCGAAATCGGCGCCCATTACTTCGAGCAGGTGCTCGGACTCGGCGAGCACCTGATGGGCGCGCAGCTGAAGAAATTCGGCTTCCGCTTCTTCTTCTCGCATGGCCGCGACGACATCGCCGGCGTCACCGAACTCGGCGCCAGCCGGCCGCTGGCCGTCGGCAGCTGGCAGATCGATCGCGGCATCTTCGAGAACTTTCTCGGCGCCGAGGTGCAGCGCCGCGGCATCGAATTCGTCGACGAGGCGATGATCCGCAAGGTCACGCTGGCCGCCGACAAGAGCGACAAGAGCACGCGGCACGAAGTCAGCTGGCAGCGCGCCGGCGGGCCGCTGCGCACGACGCGCGCGCGCTGGGTTGTCGACGCCTGCGGCCGCGCCGGGCTGCTCAAGCGCCAGCTCGGGCTCGAGCGGCCGGCCGACCATGCGGCGCATGCGGTGTGGTTCCGCGTCAGCGCGCGCATCCGCGTCGACGACTGGTCCGACGATCCGGCCTGGCGCGCGCGCTGCGCGACGCCGACGCGCTGGCTGTCGACGAACCATCTCGTCGGCCCCGGCTACTGGGTCTGGCTGATCCCGCTGGCCTCGGGTTCGCATTCGGTGGGCATCGTCGCCGACCCGCGCTGGCACGCGCTGGACACGATGAACACGTTCGAGCGCGCGATGGACTGGCTGGCCCTGCACCAGCCGCGGCTGCACCGCGACCTCGACCCGCTGCGCGACCGGCTGCAGGACTTCGCCTTCCTGCGCCGCTTCACCTGCGATTGCGAGCATCTGCTCTCGGCCGACCGCTGGGCGCTGGCCGGCGAGGCGGGGCGCTTCCTCGATCCGTTCTATTCGCCGGGCAGCGATTTCATCGCCATCGTCAACACCTACATCACCGACCTCGTCGCGCGCGACCACGCCGGGCTGGCGCTGGCCGCGCACACGCAGATCTACGACCAGATCCTGCGCTCGTTCTACGACAGCACGATGGCGCTGTACCGCGACCAGTACGGCATCTTCGGCGACCCCGAGGTGCTGCCGGTGAAGGTCGTCTGGGATTACAGCTACTACTGGAGCGTGCTGGCGCCGCTGTTCTTCCAGGGCCGGCTCACCGACCTGCGCGCGCTGTCGCAATTGCGCGATGAATTGACCACCTGCCGGCTGCTCAACGACGCCGTGCAGGCCTATCTGCGCCATTGGTCCGAGCGCAGCGAACGGCGCAATCCGCCGCGCATGCTCGATCAGGCCGCCGTGCCCTGGTTCGTCGAACTCAACCGCAGCCTGCAGGACCGCCAGGGCGACGCCGCCTTCGTCGAGGCGCTGCGCAAGGCGACGCGCCGACTGCGCGCGCTGGCCACCGAGATCCTGGCGCGCGGCGGCAGCGAGCATCCGGCGCTGGCCGGCAGCGAACTCGCGGCGGCCATCGAAGCCGGTGGCGGGCCGCTCGACGCCGGCTTCGCGATGCTGTTCCCGGCGCTGGCAGCGGCACCGGCCAACTGATTTCAGTTTCTCCCACCGCCCCCAAAAAACCAGGAGCGATCACGATGTCCATCCATAGCCTGCGGCGAGCCCAGGCCGTCCTCGTCGTGCTCGCCGGCGCCGGCGCCTGCGGTGCCGGCGCGCAAACGAGCCCGCAAGCGGCCGCGCCTGCAACCCAGGCCGCGCAAAAAGCCGTGCTCGGTGCGCTGCCGTTCAACGACCGGCGCGATTTCGACGATGCCCGCGCCGGGTTCGTCGCCACGCTGCCCGACGCCACCGTCACCGCCGCCGACGGCCACCTCGTGTTCAGCCAGAAGCCCTACGCATTCCTGCAAGGCGAGGCGCCCGACACCGTCAACCCCAGCCTCTGGCGCCAGGCCCAGCTGAACGCGATCCACGGCCTGTTCAAGGTCACCGACCGCGTCTACCAGGTGCGCGGACTCGACCTCTCGAACATGACGATCGTCGAGGGCGAGCACAGCCTGATCGTCGTCGACACGCTGCTCAGTGCCGAGACCGCGCATGCCGCGCTCGAGCTGTACTACGGCCATCGCCCGCGCCTGCCGGTGGGCACCGTGATCTACACCCATGGCCATGCCGACCATTTCGGCGGCGTCAAGGGCGTCGTCGACGCCGCCGACGTCGCCGCCGGCAAGGTGCAGATCATCGCCCCGCAGGGATTCATGGAGACGGCGGTCGCCGAGAACATCCTCGCCGGCAACGCGATGAGCCGGCGCGCCCAATACATGTACGGCCAGACGCTGGCACCGGGACCGCGCGGCGCCGTCGACACCGGGCTGGGCAAGGCGCTGTCGCATGGGACGATCACGTTGATCGCGCCGACCTCGACGGTGGACCGCAATATGGAGCGGCGAACCATCGACGGCGTCGACATCGTGTTCGAGCTCGCGCCGGGCAGCGAGGCGCCGGCCGAGATGATTCTCTACTTCCCGCAGTTCCACCTGCTGGACATGGCCGAGGACGTGACGCACAACATGCACAACCTGTACACGCTGCGCGGGGCCGAGGTGCGCGACCCCAAGCGCTGGTCGAGCTACATCGGCGAGGCGATCGAGGCCTTCGGCGGCGATGTCCAGGTCGTGCTCGCCCAGCACCACTGGCCGGTGCAGGGCCACGACCGCGTGCTCGACCTGCTGAAGAAGCACCGCGACCTCTACGCCTACATCGGCGACCAGTCGTTGCGCCTGCTCAACGAGGGCTGCACGGCCGACGAGATCGCGGCCCGGCTGCGGCTGCCGGCCAGCCTCGAGCATGAATGGTCGGCGCGCGGCTACTACGGCACGCTGAGCCACAACGCCAAGGCCGTCTACCAGAAGTACCTCGGCTGGTACGACGCGAATCCGGCCGACCTGAACCCGCTGCCGCCGGTGGAGTCGGCGCGCAAGACGGTCGAGTACATGGGCGGCGCCGATGCGGTGCTGGTGCGCGCCCGCGCCGACTACGCCAAGGGCGAATACCGCTGGGTCGCCAGCGCGATGAAGCAGCTCGTCTACGCCGACCCCGCGAATCGCGCGGCGCGCGAGCTCGGCGCCGCGGCGCTCGAACAGCTGGGCTACCACAGCGAGGCCGGCCCCTGGCGCGGCGCCTATCTCGTCGGCGCGCAGGAGCTGCGCGCCGGGCCGCCGAAGCTGCCCGGCACCAGCACGCTCACCGCCGACACGCTGCAGGCGGTGTCGACCGAGATGTTCTTCGACTACCTCGGCGTGCGCCTGAACGGCCCGCGCGCCGAAGGGCGCCACATCGTCGTCAACTGGAACTTCACGGCGCCGCGCGAGCAATACGTGCTGAACCTCGAGAACTCGGCGCTGACGCATGTCGCCGGCCGCCAGGACCCGCAGGCCGACGCGACGGTGACGCTGACGCGCGCGACGCTCGATGCGGTGACGCTGCGCCGCATCAGTTTCCCCGAAGCGATGAAGTCGGGCCAGATCCGCGTCGAAGGCGATCCGCGCAAGGTCGGAGAGCTGCTCTCGCTGCTCGACAACTTCGACCCCTCGTTCGCCATCGTCGAGCCGCTGGCGCCCTGAAGCGGCGCCGCTGCAAGCGCGCGGGAATCGAGGCAGACTGACGTCCTGTCGCCAGCCCTGGAGGAAAACGCATGCATCGCCGATCCACTGTAGAAGCCGCCCCGCCGTCGCCCGATCTGGCCCGCCGCGGCTTCGTCGCCGCCGCCTCGCTCGCCGGCGGCCTCGGCGGCTTCGCCCCGGCGGCCGGCGCGGCCGATGCCGCCGTCACCGAGACCGACGTCACGATCGAGACGCCCGACGGCCATTGCGACGCCGCCTACTTCCATCCGGCCGCCGGCAAGCATCCGGGCGTGATCGTCTGGACCGACGCCTTCGGCCTGCGCCCGTCGATGCGCGGCATCGGCCGCCGCCTCGCGGCGCAGGGCTATGCGGTGCTGGTGCCGAATCCGTTCTATCGCGTGGCCAAGTCGCCGGTTGTCGAGAGCGCGGCGAATTTCGATTTCACCGACAAGACGGCCTTCGACAAGCTGCGCCCGCTGATGGCCTCGGTCGGCGCCGCCGGCGCCGCCGAAAGGGACGCGCGGGCCTTCGTCGGCTTCCTCGACGCCCAGGCCGCCGTCGACCGCGCGAAGCCAGTCGGCACCCAGGGCTACTGCATGGGCGGTGCGCTGGTCGTGCGCACCGCGGCGGCACTGCCGGAGCGCATCGGCGCCGGCGCCTCGTTCCACGGCGGCGGCCTCGTCACCGACAAGCCCGACAGCCCGCACCGGCTGGCGCCGAAGATCAAGGCGCGCATGTATTTCGGCATCGCCTCGAACGACGACCAGCGCCAACCCGATGCCAAGGACGACCTGGAGGAGGCCTTCGAAGCGGCGAAGAACCCGGCGACGATCGTCGTCTACCCGGCACGCCACGGCTGGTGCGTGCCCGACATGCCCAAGGAAGCGGGATCGCCGATCTACAACGAGGCCGAGGCCGAACGTGCCTGGGCAGCGCTGCTGGCGCTGTACCGCGGCGCGCTGGGCTGACGGCCGGCCTCGACGCGGCGGCCGGCCCGCCGGCCGGACTCAGAGTGCGATCTGCAACCTCGCCGAGACCATGTCCGCGTGGCGCCCGCCTATGGTGCCGAGCAGAACGCCGATCTGCCATTGCAGGTGCCGGCCGCCGTCGGCGTCGGTGCTGCCGTACAGCGCCGGCCCCGCCCGGTGCGATTGTTGGCTGAGCGGCGCCCAATGGCGCCAGGGCCCGAGTTCGCCGAGGCCGAACAGCCCCAGTTGCAGACCGCGCCGCAGCGGGTGCCGCAGCTGCCATTGGTAGGTCAGCTGCGTCGGGTCGCCGCCGGCGGTGCCGAAGCCGCCGACCGCGAAGGCGTTCAGATTGACCTTCGTGCGCCCGAACTCGGTCGCCAGCGCCGGGCCGAGCTCGAAGACATCGCTCGCCCGATCGCCCGACTCGCGGCCGATGCGGCTGTGGATGGCGAGGTCGACCGCGTATTCGCCCTGGGTCAGCAGCACGTCGTTGAGCCAGTTGTAGGTGTCGACGTTGAACGGCCCGCGCGAGGGTCCGATGCCGCTGACGAGCAGCTCGGTCGTCCAGCGCGAATTGACGCCGTAGACGATGCCGATCTCGGGCCACAGCGTCGCCGCGCGGCCGCCGAACCGGATCGACCAGTAGCGCAGATCCAGCGCCACCGCGCCCGGTTCGTTGTAGATGTCGACGACGTAGTAGCCGGGTTCGGCCCGCGCCGCTGCGCACCCGAGCGCGAACAAGGTCACGGCCGCGCGTCGGCTGAATTTCCCGGGCATCCCAAGCTCTCCTAGTCCTCGGTATTATCCGCGCCGTCTCCACGGGATAGCGCCGTCGTTCAGCGCCGAAGGGTATCAGTTGACGCCAGCGGGGTCTCATAAGCGAACTTCGGTCGCGACCCGCTGCGCGGTCGCATTGCTGGCCGTCGGCGCGTCGCTCGGCGCCACCGCCGTGCCGCTCGAGTTCCAGGTCCGCGATGTCGCGGGCAAGCCGCTGGCCGACGCCGTGCTCGCCGTTCAATTGGCGGGTCAGCCGGGCCGCGCGGCGGCAGGCGCCGTGGCCCAGATGGCGCAGCGCGACCGCCGCTTCCAGCCCCATGTGCTCGTCGTGCAGACCGGCACCGCGGTCAGCTTCCCGAATTTCGACACCGTGCGCCACCATGTGTATTCGTTCTCGACGACGAAGAAGTTCGACATCAAGCTCTACGCCGGCACGCCGGCACGGCCCGAGATCTTCGACCGCCCCGGCGTCGCCACGCTCGGCTGCAACATCCACGACAGCATGAGCGCGCACATCGTCGTCGTCGACACGCCGATCTACACCAAGACCGACACCGGCGGCGCGGCGCGGCTCGATCTGCCGCGCGGCACGCACCGCCTGTACTACTGGCACCCGGACCTGGGCACACCGACGCTGCGCGAGCAGGAGCTCGTCGTCGGCGCGGGCACGGGGCGCATCGAGCTGACGCTGCGGCCCGCCGAGTGATGGCGATGCGGCTCCCCGACTTCCTCAACCCGCGCCGCCTCGAAGGCCGCATCGTCGCCCTCTTCGGCGCGCTGCTGCTGACGGTGCTGCTGATCGGCTATCTGCTGACCCAGGTCTCGATCGAGCGCAACGAGGAGGACTCGCTGCGGCGCGAGCTGAGCAACGGCGAGCTCGTGCTGCGCCGGCTGCTGGTGCAGGATGCCGAACACCGCGAGGACGGCGCGCGACTGCTCGAGCGGGACTACGGTTTCCGCTCGGTGCTCGGCGAGGGGATGAAGGGGGCCGAGTTGCGCGACACCCTGAAGAGCAACCTCGAGGACGCGACGAAGCGACGCGCGAAGGCGGCGCTCGTCGCCTACGTCGACGCCGGCGGCAGGCTCGTCGGCGCGAGTTCCGACGACGCGGCGCCCTTCGTCGAGCGCTTCCGGCAGCTGCGGCAGCACGCGGCGTCGGCGCCGGCACCCGAGCGACTGGTGCTGGTCCAGGATCGCGCCTACCAGCTGATCTCGGTGCCGGTGCGGGCCGCCGGCCTGGGCGGCTGGATCCTCATGGCCTTCGAGCTCGACCGCAACCCGCTGCTCGAGCTGAACCGGCTCTCCAAGCTCGATTCGGTCTTCGTCCTCGGCGATGGGCGGCAGCGATGGCGTGCGCTGGGCGCGTCGGCCGAGGCGGCGGCGCTGCCGGCCGGGATCACCCCGCATCTGGCGGCGCGCGAGCCCTCGTTCTCGTTCGAGTCCGGCGGCGAGAAGATGCGTGCGCGCTATGTCGGGCTGATCGACGACGGCCGCCAGGAGTTCGGCGTCGTGCTGATGCGCTCCTACGACGATGCCGTGCGACCCTACGCGGCGCTCAAGCTCAACCTCGTCGAACTCACGGCGGCCAGCGTGCTCGTCTTCGCGCTCGGCAGCGTGCTGTTCGCGCGCCGCATCAGCGGCCCGCTGCGCCGCCTCGGCGCGCTCGCCGGCCGCCTGGAGCGCGGCGATTTCGCGCAGACCGTGGACGTGCGCTCGAACGACGAGATCGGCGAGCTCGCGCGCGCCTTCGAGGCGATGCGGCTGGGCATCCAGGCGCGCAGCGAGGACGTGCTGCGGCTGGCCTACTGGGACAGCCTGACCGGACTGCCCAACCGCGAGCAGTTCACGCGCAAGGTCCAGGAGGCGCTGCTGGCCACGCCCGCGGGCGCCGCGCCTGGCGCCCCGGGCGCACCCGGCCACTGCGCGCTGCTGATGCTCGACCTCGACCGCTTCAAGCATGTCAACGACGTGCTCGGCCTGCGCATCGGCGACCGGCTGCTGTGCTCGGTCGCCGAGCGGCTGAGCCGGCTCGCGCGGCCCGACGCCGCGGCCGGCGGCACGCCGTCGGTGGCGCGCCTGGGCGGCGACGAGTTCGCCGTGCTGCTGCCGGACCGCGGACGCGAGGCGGCACTGGCGATGGCACAGCGCATCCAGCAGGATTTCGAGACGCCGCTGGTGATGGACGACCAGACGGTCGACCTCGGCAGCAGCATCGGCATCGTGCTCGCACCCGAGCATGGGGGCGAAGCCAGCGTTCTGCTGTCGCGCGCCGAGATGGCGATGTACGCGGCCAAGCGCCAGCAATCGGGCTGGCGCGTGTTCGACAGCTCGCTCGATACCGGCAGCCAGGACTCGCTGTCGCTGCTCAGCGAGCTGCGGCGCGCGCTCGAGCGCAGCGAGCTCGTGCTCTACCTGCAGCCCAAGGTCGACCTCAAGACCCGCCGCACCATCGCCGCCGAGGCGCTCGTGCGCTGGCAGCATCCGCAGCGCGGGCTCGTGCCGCCGATGCAGTTCATCCCCTTCGCCGAGCGCACGGGTTTCATCCGCAAGCTCACGAACTGGGTCGTCGACGCGGCGGCGGCGGCCTGGGTCGACTGCCGCGCGCGCGGCCTGTCGTTGCGCATCAGCGTCAACCTCTCGGCGCTGGACCTGATGGACCAGGACCTGCCGGCCAAGTTCGGCGCCATGCTGGCACGCCATGGCGTGCCGACGTCGGCGCTGTGCCTGGAGATCACCGAGAGCGCGATCATGGACGACCCGCAGCGCGCGCTCGTCACGCTGCAGCAGCTCAGCGCGATGGGATTCAGGCTCTCGATAGACGATTTCGGCACCGGCTATTCGTCGCTGGCGTATCTCAAGCGGCTGCCGGTCGACGAACTCAAGATCGACAAGAGCTTCGTGCTGGCGATGGAGCGTGACCTGGGCGACGCGAAGATCGTGCGCTCGACGATCGAGCTCGCCCACAACCTGGGCTTGAGCGTCGTCGCCGAGGGGCTCGAGACGGCGACGAGCTGGCGCCTGCTCGAGGCGCTGGGCTGCGACGAAGGCCAGGGCTATTTCATCGCGCGGCCGATGCCGGCCGAGGATTTCGCCGACTGGGTCCGGTCCTGGCAGGAGCCCGACCTCGGCGTTGGCTCGATAGACACGATGATGTCGGAACTCGGCTGAGCGGCCTGCGCGACACGCGCGGCTATTTCAGGATCAATATCGGCAAGCGGCTGCCGGCGAGCACCGCCTTGGTCTGCGAGCCGAACAGGAATTCGCCGAAAGGCCCGCGACCATGGGTCACCATCACGATCATGTCGCAGTCGTGCGACTCGGCGGCCTGAAGTATCGCCTTGTCGATGCGGGTCGCCGGGTGTGTCACGCCCTGGAACGCGACGCCCGCGGCCGCCGCCGCCGTCGCGAAATGCGCCAGCGATCGTTTCAGGTCCAGGGGCGTCTTGCGGTCGTCCGCGTCTTCCTCGTCGACCGGCGCCCGCTTGGATTTCGATGCCGAGGGCTCCACGGTGAAGCCGACGATCGCGGCGCGCAATTGCGCGGCCAGCTCGATGCTGGCCTCGATGGCGCGATCGGTCAGTTCGCCGCCATCGATGGGCACCAGTAGGCGTTCGTACATGCGAGGTGGATCCTCCGGCCATGCGGCCGCGAAAGTGCATCGGACTGTCGGCTGCCGGCCGCGGGTCCGCTTTGACGCAAAGCAAATGATTTCCTCGCATTCGGCGAAAACCCGAAAACCGGGGCCCCCGCGGGTCGGCGCCCGGCAGGGCTCGCGCGCGCCGGATAATCCCCGCAACTGCCTTGAGACGAGCACCGCATGCCATTGCCGAAGTCCGGATTCATCCCTTGGCTGCTCCTCGCTGCAACGCCCGTGCTCGGGCAGATCAACGCCGGAGGGCTGCCCGCGACACCCTCGCCGCCGTTCAAGCTCACGAAGGTCGCGCAATTCGACCTGCCGTGGCGCATCGCCTTCCTGCCGGACGGACGCATGCTGGTCACCGAGAAGGCCGGCAAGCTGTTCCTCGCCACGCAGGCGGGGCAGAGGCTCGAAGTGGCCGGCGTGCCGCCGGTGCAGTTCGATCGGCAGAACGGCCTGCTCGGCGTCTACCTGGCGCCGTCGTATGCGGGCGATCGGGCGATCTACCTGACCTATTCGGAGCCCGGACGGGACCCCGGCACGTCGAGCCTGGCGCTGGCCCGCGCGACGCTCGAGATCGGCTCCGGCAGCGCCTCGCTGAAGGACTTGAAGGTCGTCTGGCACGACCCGATCAAGGGCAAGGGCGGCCAGGTCGGCGCGGCCGTGGCCTTCTCGCCGGATGGCAGGTTCCTCTTTCTCACGGCCGGCGATCGGCAGCGCTTCACGCCCGCCCAGGATCCGAACCAGCCGGCCGGCAAGATCCTGCGGCTGACCCTCGACGGCCAGCCCGCACCCGGCAATCCCATGGCGGGCCGGACCGGCGCCAGGTCGGTCCCGGTGATCGACCCGCCCCGGGACACCGAGGCCGCGAAGACCGCGCCGGTCGTGAGCACCCATGTCTTCGACGGCCCCAACCGGACGCCGTCCGAGATATGGACCCTGGGGCATCGCACGCCCTACGGCCTCGCGTTCGCGCCCGACGGCCGACTGTGGGAACTCGAGCATGGGCCGCGCGGCGGCGACGAACTCAATCTCATCGAGCCGGGCAAGAACTACGGTTGGCCGCTCGTCTCGTATGCGGTGAACTACGACGGCGTGCCCATCGCCAGCCCCGACACGCGAGCCGACCTCGCCAAGCCGGTGATCTACTGGACGCCCGTCCTCGCGCCCGGCAATCTGATGTTCTACAGCGGCGCGATGTTCCCGCAGTGGCAGGGCTCGGCGTTCGCGACCGGCCTCGTCAGCCGGGCGCTGCACCGCATCGAGGTCCACGGCGCGGCCGCGACACCGGCCGAGCACTGGACCGTCGGCTTCCGCGTCCGCGACGTCGCGCAGGCGCCGGACGGCGCGCTGTGGCTGCTCGAGGACGAGCACGCGGGCGGCTTGTATCGGCTGACGCCGCAGTGATCGCCACGCGGCGGTTTCGACGACGCCACGGAGATCGATGCGCACGAAGCACAGCGGCCTGGCTGAAGTCCTTCCGGGCGCCACAAGCCCGCAACGCCGTGGCCGCAATGCCTATCCCGATGACGCTGGATCGCCACCGTCGGCCGTCGCCAATTCGTTCCATAGCGCCAGACCGACGGCCAAGGCAATGGGCCCGACGAAGACCCCCACCAGACCGAAAGCAATGACACCCCCCAGCACGCCGAACATGGCAATCAGGAACGGCATCCTTGTGACTGAACTCACGACCAACGGACGCAGCAGGTTGTCGATCGGGTGGACGAGCACCAGCCCCCAGAAGGTCAGCAGGAGGGCGGCCCACGGCCGCCCGTCCAAGAACAGGCCAGCCGCGACAGGCCCGAGCACCACGAAGGTACCGAACAGGGGCAGTAGTGTGGCCAACGCCGTAAGCGCCCCGAGCAGCACGAACGGCCCGACTCCGACTATCCAAAGGCCGAACCCGGCAACAATGCCCTGGGCGATCGCAGTCAACAGGACCCCATAGACGACGGCGCGAACCATTTCGGCGGCAGCCTTCAGGTATCGATCCGTGTCGGTGCCGAGAACGCGGCGCGACACACCGCGGACTTGACCGACCAGCACGTCCGCGTCCCTGTACATGAAGAACAGCGTCACGACGCAGAAGGCAAACTGGAAGAGGTTGCGGCCTATGCCGGCAGCGATCGCCAGCAGTTCGACCGAGCGCAAGCGCACCCACGAAGACAGCGCTTCCTCAAGGTCCTTGGAGCCAAATGTCTGGGCCTGCATCCAGGCTTCTAGGCGATCCGCGCCCGGGAGCGACCGCATGACCTCCGGAAGTGCATGCGGACCGGCAGCAATGTACTCGCGCAAGGTCCCGATCATCTTGCCCGCGTCGTGCTGAAACTCGGCCGCGAAGACGAGCAACGGGACCAGCAGCGCTGCTGTCGTCAGCAACGTCATCAATGCGGCCCCGAGGTTCGGGTGTCTACCCAGCCTGTTCCGCAGTCGACGCTGCACCGGCCAGCCAATGTAGGTCAGAATCGCAGCCCAGGTGATCGACGTGACGAAAGGCGTGAGGACCAGCGCGCAGATCGTGATGACGCAGGCGACGGCGAAGCCGAGAGCGACGCGCTGCCGCTTGCGTTGGACGTTGGAAATTTCCATCCGCATATGGCGCCACTTCTGAGCGCCCCTACCGTCCCGTCGACCATGCGAATCGCGATTGCGAAATGCGAAATGCGAGTTCCGAGATGCTGAGCACCGCCGGTCACCCAATTGGGGCGTGACCCGACAGCGGGCGCCACAGCTCAGCCGACAAGCAACTTCCCCCGTCTCGCTCGGGCCCGCATACCCGATTGGAATTGAGACCGCGGATGCGGATCCTGATCCATATCACGCCTTATGGAAATGGCGCCTTCGACCTCGTCATTGCGGCATCGACGCCGGCGCACTATCCGAAGCGCGCCGTCGCCGGAGCGCTCGGCGTCGTGCATCGCAGGATCCCGGGCGATGAACCTGAACGCCACCTCGCCCGTAAACAGGGGCAGGGGCCGTCAGGCCTGCATGCGAATCGACAGGCCCTGGACCCGCTTGACCGCTTCGAACCAGATCATGCTCAGACCGGCGGCGCCGGCTGCGAAGAGCAACATGACCGGCGTGGGCGGCGAAAATGAGAATAACCTGCTGATCGCGGGCACGCTCAGCACGACGCCGAGAAAGGCCACAGCACCCGCGGCGATCCAACCGAACTGCCCATTGGACTCGGCGTTGCCGAGCAACGCCGATCGGCCCCAGGACCGATTGGCATGGATCAGCCCCAGGTTCGACAGGACCAGGGCGACGAAGGTCAACGCGCGGGCGACGTCGTCACGCTGCTCATCCGCTGGAAGCCATGCCCTGGCACCCGCATAGACGGCGAGCAGCAGCAGCAACAAGCCGGCACCCTGCCAGAGGCCGCGAGTCAACACGGTCCTGTCGAACAGCCGTTGGTCGGGCCGGCGGGGTGGGGCCTTCATCGCGTCGGGTTCCAACGGCTCGGCCTCGAAGACCACCGAGCAAGCCGGATCGATGATGAGTTGCAGGAACAGGATGTGCACCGGCATCAGCAGCAGCGGCCAACCGAACAAGACCGGCAAGATGGACAGGCCGACGATGGGAACATGCACTGCCACCACGAACACGATGGCCTTGCGAAGATTGGCGAATATGCGGCGGCCGTAGCGCACGGCCGTCACCAACGACGAGAAGTCGTCATTCAGCAGCACCAGCGCGGCAGCTTCACGTGCCACTTCGGTGCCGCGCGCGCCCATGGCCACGCCGATGTCGGCCGCCTTCAGGGCCGGTGCATCGTTGACCCCATCGCCCGTCATCGCGACCACGTCGCCGCGCGCCTGGAGTGCCCGCACCAGACGCAGCTTTTGATCCGGTTGAACGCGGCAGAAGACGTGCGTCGAGCCGAGGCGCTCGCGGAGCGCTTCGTCGCTTAAGGCGGCGAGCTCGGTCCCCGTGACAGCAGGCGCATCGGTGCGCAGGCCCGCTTGCCTGGCTACCGAGATCGCCGTCGCAGGATGGTCGCCCGTCAACATCACGACGCGAATGCCGGCGGCCTGGCACTCGGCGATCGCTTGCGGCACGTCGGGGCGTACCGGGTCTTCGAGCGCGATCAATCCGAGGAACGTGAACTCGAAGTCATGCTGCTTCTCGGGCAATCTGCGCGCTGCAAAGGAAGCCCGTGCCACGCCCAGGACGCGCAATCCGGCTCCAGCCATCGAGTGGGCCTGATCGAGGATCTGCTCGGCCTGAGCCGCATCGAGGTGGCAAAGGTCGACGATGGCTTCCGGTGCACCCTTGGCGGCGATCAGGCGCTCGGCCTTGTCCGGCGACTGCCAAACTCGTGACATCGCGAGCAATTCCGGCGAAAGTGCATAGTCTTCGAGCAAGGTCCAATCGGCATGCAGGTGCTCGGTGTCGGCCAGCAGCCGCTGCCCGGCGTACCCGATGGCAGTCTCCATCGGGTCGAATGCGCGACGGTGGCTGGCCAGCACCGCGTACTCCAGGACGCCGTGCAGGGCCTCCTGCAGGGGACTGCCATCGGCCTGTGCCGCGTCGTAGGTCGATCGGGCAGACCAGAGGCGCCGCACGGCCATGCGATTCACGGTCAATGTGCCGGTCTTGTCGACGCACAGCACGGTCGTCGCACCCAGAAGTTCGACGGCCGGAATGCTCCGCGCCAGCACTTTCTCGCGGGCCAGCCGCCAGGCGCCGAGTCCCAGGAACAAGGTGAGCACGACCGGCAGTTCTTCCGGCAGGATGGCCATCGCCAGGGTCAGCCCGGCCAGCAGGCCGTGCAGCCAATCACCCCGTGCGATCCCGTAGGCGGCAGCCAGCGCGGCAGCCAGGACAAGGCCGAAGATCGCCACGAACTTGACGACCCGGCGCGTCTCCTGCTCGATGGGCGTGGTCTCGACGGCGATGCCCGCGAGGGACTGACCGATACGACCCAGTGCGCTGCGCTCACCAGTCGCCACGACTTCGCCACGCGCCGTGCCGCGTGTGATCAACGTGCCGGCATAGGCCCGAGCCGAGTCGGTGCCCAATTGCGCCGTGCCTTGTGCGGCGTCTGCCCCTACGGACACCGTCACCGTCTTGACGACGGGCTCCGACTCGCCGGTCAGCAGCGATTCGTCGACGGCCAGATTCGAGAGCTCGAGCAGTTGCATGTCGGCAGGAACTCGGTCGCCCTCGGCCAGTAGGACGATGTCTCCTGCTACCAGCTCACGGGCCGCGATACGAAGGGCCTGGCCGCCTCGCAATACGACGGCGCGCGGACTCGACAGGTCGCGCAAGGCGTCCAGCGAACGCTCGCTGCGGCGTTGCTGCACAAAACTGATGGTCATGACGACGAAGACGAAGCCGAGCAGCATCAGGGCTTCTTGCTTGTCGCCCAGGGCCATGTAGATGGCGCCGCAGACCACCAACAGCAGGAACATGGGTTCCGAGGCGACCTCGCGCGCAAGCCTCAGTACGCTGCGGGGCTTCGACACCGGCAATTCGTTCGGGCCGTCTCGCGCCAGGCGCAGCAGCGCCTCGGTGCGGCTCAACCCGTCGAATCCGGCCGGGGCATCTCGCCCCGCATCGACGGCATCCATCATCAGCTCCCAGGGCAGCCGGTCCAGCGGGACCCGGGTCGGATCAACCGCGCGGAATGGCATGGACCCGTTTGAGAATCGGAGGGCGCGACCGCTGCTCCTGCACCCGCGCACGCGCCAACGCGCCGACCGCGACCTACCCTCCGAGCGCACACCTCCGCACGAACCGACTGAGCAAGCTTGGCGAACTGCGACGGCAATTCGAGGTCGGTCACCGAATCAGCAGCACTGGCGTTGAGCATTGAGACAGGACTCGGGTCGCCACAGAGCCCATCACAAGCGCAACGGCAGCGCCATGACCGTGCGACCCCATGAGGATCAGGTCGAAGCGGCCCCGCTCCCCATGCTTGGCGATGTTCATCCCCGCATCGCCAATGCGCAGCACGAACTTTGCCTTGATGCCGTGCATCGCGAAGAAAGCGCGGATCGGCTTGAATACGACCTCTGCATCGTCTTCATAGAACGACTTGACCTGCTCACGGGCCAGAAATGCAGCGGCACGATGGGGAATCGCGGCCGCGACGTGGATGACGGTGTACGCATGATGCGTTCCGAGCCATTCTTCATGCGCCGCAAGATAGGCCAGTGCCCGTTTGGTGTATGGGCTCCCGTCTGCTGCAATGAGGATCTTCATGATCCGATTCCTTTCGCTCGCACCATCGGCGTCCTTCGGTCCCGCCGCTTGCGGCGGCCATCGACACTGCGACCGGCGGCCGAATCGCGACCGCAGTCGAGGCCCCCGTCCGGACCTTTGTCGCCAGATCGGACTCTCAGGCGCCGAAAGTGATGTGACGATCTTCGAGCCTATGGTGTGGTTGTCCATTGACTCACCTCAACTGCAAGCGCGAGGCGAACAGTTGCGCGGCCCCTGATCGGGCGGCTGCATGTGGCGCGGGTTTCGGCCTCGGAACGCTGCCGTGATCGCTCGATGTCCTGGCCGGCCGGGCAGCTGGCCGTGTTCAGCGGGTGCGCGCGCTCAGAAATCGTTAAGCCGCGATGCCTACGATGCCTGTCAACACATTCGATTTCCCGCGGAAGGCCTTGTCATGTTCTGTCCTGTTTGCAAGCGCGTTGAGCTCGTCATGGCCGACCGCCAAGGCATAGAGATCGACTACTGCCCAACGTGCCGAGGTGTCTGGCTCGATCGAGGCGAATTGGACAAGCTGATCGAAAGGTCGATTCAGCTTGTCAACAGTGGCTCAGCGCCTGCGGTCCCTTCCCAGGATCGGTCACGGAGCCATGACAGCCGCCAGGGCTTCAAGGATTCGGACTTTGGTCATAAGGACTACGGCCATGGTCAGCAGGACCAGCACGGGCAGCGCCGATCCTTCTGGCGCGAGCTGTTCGATTGACAGCGATCAATTCGCGCCGTCCGTCCAGCCCGCGATACTCTACCGATGACCGCTGCTCAACTGCTCGCCTACATCGCGGTGGCGTTGCTGGTGCAGGTGATCGCGGGGGTCGCGTTCGCCGTGTGGCGGCGCCCCTCGACCGCCGGTGCGCCGGCGCCAGCCGGGATCGAGGACGTGGTCGCAGCTCCCGGACCCTCCTCTGGCGCCTGGTCGGGTTGGCGTGAATTCCGCGTCGTACGTCGCGAGTTCGAGGATGCGGCGCGGACTCAGTGCTCGTTCCACCTTCAACCCGTCGACGGCAGGCCGCTTGCGCCGTACCAGCCGGGTCAGTACCTCACCTTTTCGCTGAAGTTGCCTGGCGGCGCTGCGGCGGCGTCGGTCGCCGAGCGCAGCATCACGCGCTGCTATTCGCTGTCCGATCGACCCGATCCGACGGGCTACCGCATCACCATCAAGCGCGTGGCGCCGCCCGCGGACCAGCCGGAGTTGCCGCCGGGCGTGTCGTCGGGGTATTTCCATGACCGGGTTCACGAGGGTCATGTGCTTCGAGTGAAGGCGCCTTCGGGCCACTTCTACATCGACCCGGATGCCAACGTGCCGGCGGTGTTCATCGCCGGCGGCATCGGCATCACGCCGATGATGAGCATGCTGCTTTGGTGTGCGGGTGAGCAGCCGGAGCGGCTGGTCCATCTCTACTACGGCGTGCGCAGTAGCGAGGACCATGCCTTCAAGCGTGTGCTCGAGGACCTTGCGGCCGCGCACCCGGCCTTCAAGCTCAACGTGGTGTACAGCCGCCCCGGGGCCGATGACTTGGTGGAACGCGACTACCAGTACGTCGGCTACATCGATCTGGCCTTGTTGCGCCGCACCCTGCCACATGGCCGCCACCAGTTCTACATCTGCGGTCCGCCAGCCATGATGCAAAGCCTGGTGCCCGCCTTGCGCGAGTGGGGGGTGCCGGCCGATGACATCCGCTTCGAAGCCTTCGGCCCGGCTTCCGTGCGGCCGACGGGTCCGGTGAGCAACGAGCCCGTCGTCGCGACCTCGGCGTGCGTCGACGTGCGCTTCAGCCGCTCGGGCCGTACGCTGACCTGGGACGGCCAGGACGGCAACCTGCTCGACTTCGCCGAGCGTCATGGTCTGGACCTGGATTCGGGCTGCCGATCCGGCAGCTGTGGTGCCTGCCAAACGCGCTTGGCGTCCGGCGTCGTCACTTACGTGGAAAGGCCCGACCACGACATTCCCAAGGGCCACTGCCTGCTGTGCGTCGGCAAGCCGCAGTCGGCGCTGGTGCTGGAGGCTTGAACCCGTGCAAGCCCGCCTCTTCAGCCGCGAGGTGCTGCCTTTCTACCTTTCGCTGCTGGCATTGGCGGCGGCCGCATTGCTGTGCGACGCCGCCTTGCATCTGGTCAACGCCGTATGGATCGGCCGCTGGCTCGGTATTCCCGGCACGCTGATGATCCTGGGGTCGCTGGCCTATTCGCTGCGCAAACGAAAACTGATCAAGTCCGGCCAGCCCGTCAAGCTGTTGCGGCTGCACGAATACATGGCCTGGGCGGGCTCGCTGCTCGTGCTGGTGCATGCCGGCATCCACTTCAACTCGATCCTGGCCTGGCTGGCTACCTGGGCGATGATCATCACTGTCGCCAGTGGCTTGACGGGCAAGTTCCTGCTCGATCGTTCGAGGCGCCGTCTCGAAGCGGCGCGACAGCGCATGCGAGCGCAAGGCCTGACGACCGAACAGCAGTCCGAGCGCACCTACTGGGACAGCCTGACCTTCGACGCCGTCAAACAATGGCGCTCGGTGCACTTTCCCATCACGATGGCCTTTGCGGTGCTGGCGCTGGCCCACATCGTGGCCGAGTTCCTGTTCTGGAGCTGGAAGTGAAGGGCCGCTGGCTCTGGATCGTCATCGCCGCCAACTTGGTGGTGTGGGTGGCGCTGGCCTTTGCCTACCCGCACCTGATGGTGGCCCCTGGCGCGCTGGCTGGTGGGCATGCCGAACTGACCACCGATTGTTTTGCCTGCCACACGCCCCTGCGTGGCGCCACGGCCGACCGATGCATTGCCTGCCACAAGCTGCCCGACATCGGCCTGCGTACGACCAAGGGCGCAGCCATCGTCAGCCCCAGACCCATGAAGGTTTCGTTCCACCAGGAACTGAACGACCAGAACTGCATGGCCTGCCACAGCGACCACGCCGGCCCGAAGCTGACCCAACGCAGCCGCAAGCCGTTTTCGCACGCGATGCTGCGCATGGCGACACGGGATCGCTGCGACACCTGCCACGCGGCGCCGACAAACGACTGGCACAAGGCCCTGAGCGTCGGCTGTGACAAGTGCCACAAGACCGAATCCTGGAAGCCGGCGACATTCGACCACGACAAGTTCTTCCCGCTGGACAAGGACCACAACGCGACTTGCGTGACTTGCCACGTCGGCAACAACTACAACCGGTACACCTGCTACGGCTGTCACGAACACACGCCGGCCAACATGCAGGCCAAGCACCGGGAAGAAGGCGTCGCCGAGGGCCTCGACAACTGCGTGCGCTGCCACCGCAGTGCCAGCGGCGAGGGCGTAGGCAAGGGCGATCGCGGCAAGGGCAAGCGCGAAAGGGACTGAGCCCGCGCGAAAGAGCCAAGCCTCGATGGACGATTCCACCCCGCCCCCCGCCTCGCAGAGGACCGGTCGCATCGTGCGCCCGACGCTGGCGAGAGACCAGACGGGCTGGCTGCACTGGCTGCCAGGCTTGCATGTACTGCGCCACTACGAGATGGCTTGGCTGCCGCACGACGTGATGGCTGGCCTGGCTTTGACCGCAGTGCTCATTCCAGTCGGCATCGCCTACGCCGTCGCGTCCGGCGTGCCCGGCATTTGCGGTCTGTACGCCACCATGGCCGGGCTGCTGGCCTATGCGATGTTCGGCCCGAGCCGCATCCTGGTGCTGGGGCCGGACTCCTCGTTGGCAGCGCTGATCCTGGCGGTCGTGCTGCCGCTATCGGCAGGCGACCCGCATCGTGCTGTCGCGCTGGCTGGAATGATGGCCCTGGTGTCTGGCGCACTTTGCGTCGCGGCCGGTGCCGTGCGACTGGGCTTCGTCACCGAGTTGCTGTCCAAGCCGATCCGTTACGGCTACATGAACGGCATCGCGCTGACGGTGATCGCCAGCCAATTGCCGGGGCTGTTGGGTTTCGGTGTCGACGCCCAGGGACTGCTGGACGAGTCCCGGCAGTTTGCGTTGGCTTTGCTGGCCGGCAAGACGAACCTGTCGGCGCTGGCCATCGGTACCGGCACGCTCCTGACGATTCTTCTGCTCAGGCGCCATCCGCGCCTGCCAGGCGTGCTGATCGCCGTCGCGGGGGCAACCCTTGTCGTCACCCTGCAGAACTTGGCCTCGACCAACGCCGCTCACGCGGCTGTGCCCGTACTCGGCGCCCTCCCGCAGGGCCTGCCCGGTCTCGCCCTGCCGTCGATGGGCACCCATGACATCGCGCCGGTGCTGCTCGGCGGGCTGGCGGTGGCGCTGATCTCGTTTGCCGACACCAGCGTGTTGTCGCGAACCTACGCCATGCGGACAGCCTCCTTCGTCGATCCCAGCCAGGAGATGGTGGGCCTGGGCGCGGCCAATGTCGCGGCCGGGCTGTTCCAGGGCTTTCCGATCAGTGCCAGCGCATCACGCACACCCGTAGCCGAGGCCGCTGGCGCCAGGACACAACTCTCCGGCGTGGTGGGCGCGTTGGCTGTTGGCGCCGTGCTGTTGATGGCACCCGGCCTGCTGCGCAACCTGCCGGTTGCGGCCCTGGCAGCGGTGGTGATCGCCTCGGCCATCGGCCTGATCGAGATCGCGGATTTGCGCCGCATCTGGCGCATTCAGCGCTGGGAATTCTGGCTGTCGATGGGCTGCCTGCTCGCCGTGGCGCTGCTGGGGGCGATCCCCGGAATCGGGTTGGCGATCGTGGCGGCCGTCATCGAGTTCCTCTGGGACGGCTGGCGGCCACACTCGGCGGTGCTGGGCCGGGTCGACGGCGTCAAGGGCTATCACGACATCGCGCGCCACCCCGAAGCGCATGTCGTGCCAGGGCTGGTGCTGTTCCGGTGGGACGCACCCCTGTTCTTTGCCAACGCCGAGCTGTTCCGGGACCGCTTGCTGGACGCCGTGGCGGGCTCACCGACGCCCGTGCGCTGGGTGGTCGTCGGCGCCGAGCCGATCACGAGCGTCGACGTCACTTCCGCCGATGTGCTGGATGAACTCGACAAGACCCTGCAAGACGAGGGCATCGAGCTGTGCTTTGCCGAGATGAAGGGGCCGGTGAAGGACAAGCTCAAGCGCTTCGGACTCTTCTCCAGGCTCGGTGAGCAGTGCTTCTTTGCGACTGTCGGCGAGGCGGTGGCCCGCTATCTTGAATCGGAGTCTGTGGCATGGGTTGACTGGGAGGACCGCGTATGGCCCGCACGCAGCAGGCCAGGCATGTCGATGTGACCACGCGCGTCCGCCGCAGGTGTTCAGCACCAGCATCGAGGGCAATCCCCCCGAAACCGGCACCAGACTGGCACCAGCGACGCTGGGAAGAAAAAACGGCTTACGCGCGTCACGCGTAAGCCGTTGATTTTCATAAAAGTTTTGGTGGGCCCTGAGTGACTCGAACACTCGACCAACGGATTAAGAGTCAAATTTCAACGCCTAGCGTTGACTGGAGATGTTCCGTAAGGTCTTGAATTTACAGTGATTTCTTGTTGACTGCAAGTGACTGCACTTGATCGAAATCGCTGTGCCACTGTGCCAGTTTTGTGCCAGCTTCTTGCGCCGGAGAACCTGTAAGCCGAGCCGCTGCTGCACCACGCAGCGTGGCCTATCGCAACTGCATCACCGCAACCCCACGTGGCTTAGGCGAACCATCGAAGGCGAAGCAACTCACCCGCCTCCCGACTGCCGGGGTACCAAGAATGAACTCACCGTGAGGCAGCGCAACAGACCCCAACTCCGAATCTCCGAACCAGACAGGCGTCTTCGGGTCTTTACCAGTAATCGTCACTGTGACGCGCGGTTCGTCGAGGTACCGCATGGCCGAGCACAAAGAGACCAGTTGATCGGCCGTCGGACGCTCAGCTGGGTTGTTCTTCAGACAGGACAGTATGGCGGCCCAAAGGTCTGCTGCAACTTTGTGCGCAGCGCCTCCCATGATCTGTGGCGCCGGTGCAGCCGGGGGGGCGCCGGCAAGGATGCCAACCACAGCGGTTATGTCCCCGCCGAACGGGTGCTTGCCGGTCAGGAGGTAGTAGGCGATTGCGCCGAGCGCCCACACATCCATCTTTGGCCCTGGCGGCACCTTCGCGGTCGCCTTGGCTACGGCCTCGGGCGCCATGAACGGCAACGCCCCTACGAGGGTCGAGCTCGTCGCGCTGTTGTTGTGCATCTCCTTGAAATCAGCCTCAAGCTGCAACTCTGCCAGCTTCGCAATACCGAAGTCCGTAACCTTGATCATGGAGAAGCTTAGATCCCTGCTCACCATAATGTTGGAGGGCTTCAAATCCCGATGAATAACCCCAGCCCGGTGAGAAGCCGCTACGCCCCTTGCCAGGTTGTGCAGGACCTTCGCGGTCGTATCGGGACAAAGTTGCGTGAAATGATGATCAAAGCACTTTTGTAGATCAATGCCCTCAATTAGCTCTTCGGCAAAGTACGCAGTCGTTCCATCAATGAAGTAGTCCAGAGCGCTTGCTACATTTGCATGACGTACCCGTGCGCTGAGCTGCGCGCTGCTCTCAAAGCGCTTGGCGGCGCTCGTCGTGAGCGGCGTCTTGAGTGCGACCTCTCTATTGAGCCTACGATCCAGCGCCCGTCGCACTGTCTGCATGCCCCCATGCCCGAGTTCCTCATGGACCTCGTACCGGTTTCCGACGATGACTGGCGCCATATGTCTTGTCTTTCTCGGTGGGTCCGCCCTAAAACACAATCTCAGGGGAGCTCTGTCTAAACGGCACGAAAAGGCGGTTGCCACCGAGCGCCTTGCCACCAAAGGTGAGCAGGCAACCCTCATGCAACTTCTGCCCAACCTTAGCGGGAGAGTTGTTGACGAAAACCTCGCCCTGCAACTTCCGGATCGAAAACTCGTATCCGTCGTATCCGATGTCCAGTGCGCCGTGCGGAGTAGTCAGGGTCGACACCTTCTTGGTGTCCGTCGTCACCGCATATGGAGGCTTGCCAGCCATCATTACGCATGCTGTGTGCTTGCCGAATGTAAGCTCGGCCATGAGCGCATCCGCAATAGACTGCATCTCGGGTCGCTTAGCAGGGTTCCAAGCCAGCGATGCGTCAATTGCGCTGGCAAGTCGAGTGGGCAGTGCCACTTTCGAACTGATCGACGGCAATGGATAGAAAGACGCGTCCGGGTAGCCTAGTGGCCCCACCTTGGGAAGCTTACCCACAAGTTGCTTCCAACAAACCATGCCGAAGCTATAAGCGTCCAGAGCAAATGTGATGGGTATAGGTGGCGTGCCGAACATTTCGGGCGCAGCAAAACCCAGCGTCCCCTTCGCCTCCACAGTGAAGGCCCCTGCGCCTGGCGAACTTAGGCCGAAGTCGACCAACTTGAGCCTGCCATCGTCGGCACCAACGGCATTGGCGGGCTTGACGTCGCGATGAACGAGGCCCGCTGAATGCAAGTCAGCAAGGCCTTGGGCCATCTGATACAGCAGTGCAATTGCTTTGTGACGCACGGCTTCGTCGGTGAGATCCACGTTCTCAAAGCCCTTGCCGGTAAGGTACTCCAGCACTATGCCTCTGAGTTCACCCGCGTCGTTCAGAACTAGATCATAGATTTCGACGATGAAGGGCGATGGTCTTTGACTTAGGGCGCGAACTTCTCCAAGCAATTGCTTGGCGTTTTCGGGCGCAGTCCATTTAATTGCGACATCTCTGTCGAGCAATGTGTCATGCCAAACTTCAACGAGGCCATAGCCACCGCTGAGCGAGGCCTTACCGCTCTTTTGGTATCGAGCTGGCGGTACTGGCTTCGTCATCCCGAGGTCCCTCCACAAACGTCATCTGCAGACCTGCTGCCTTATCAACCTTGGGCGATTTAGCAGCCTTGGTCTTGGATTTGGACCTACCCCCCGCCACCGCGTCCGGCTTTTCATACTTCTGATCAATCACCTCGCCAGTTGGTGATTGCTGTTTGTCGAACGATGTCGGCGTAAAGAGACCGCTGGGGACAACAGCCGTTTCCCCTGGAAGCATCAAGTGCACGAGACCTCGCTCCGAAGCACGATGCTTGCTGCGAAGCCAGTTCACGATCTTCGCCATCTCGGGTATGACAATTGCCGTAGAGTTGTCCGTTGACCCCAAGTAGTCCGTCAAGGTCAACAATCGTCGAGCCAGATCCTGCCGATCTGCGCTCGCGCTGACCACCTTTGCAAGTACTGGCTCAATGGGCTTCCAAACCCCGTCGGTACATAGCAAGCATCCTGAGCCATGCGGGACCTGCGGCCAGGATGCAGTGCGGGGCTGCAACGGCAGTTCGCTACCTATTGCCTGACCCAAGCTCTCCTGCCACTGCGGCCGGAGCGCCATGATTGCATCCTGCACCTGTTGATTGGCAGACTCGGGCGCCTGTCTGCGCAGCATCTCGGCAAGAGTGTCATCTTGGGTTAGCTGCGCGACCTCACCTTCCGATATCGAGTAAATACGGCTGTCACCGACAGAGCCGATCGCAAAACCGCCGCGCGAGGTGACAAGCACACCAGCAAACGTAGTTGCAGATCGCTTTTGAAGTCGTCGCTGGACCTCCGCATGGGCGCGAAGAACGGCAGTGGCGAGGCGCTTTTCAGGTGGACCCGACTGGACAACGCAAAGATGAGAAATGATCTCCGACAAAGCGATGCTTGCCGCTTTGTCGCCGTCTGCCTCACCACCGACCCCATCGCAGACCCCTGCGAAGAACCAGTTCTCTTGCCCCGATGTGGCATCGAGGCAGTAGGTAACGGCCAGACGGTCCTGGTTGCCCTTCTCTGTCTTGCGGTCATCGGTGAAGCCGAACGCTAGATCGCCGGGCACCTTGATGCCCAATCTGCCCTGCGCAGGCATCGCCAACAACGCGTCCTCCAGCCAGAGCGTCATCGCGGGTAGGTTCGGGGATGAGGACGCAGGACGAGGAGGCATGGTGGGGAGTGTAAGCATCCCGATGGGCCACGTATGCTCGGCTGCCGCATTCCAATCTTCAAGGTCGCAAGGCCAGCCCGTTCTGTCGGTCTTGGGATAGTCGCGAGGCCGCACCCAGGTGCAGGCCCGCATGTCGCCGACGGCTCCAATATAGCACTGGACAAAATCACATACCTCCGAGAACATGGACGCGTGGACCGAGCAGGAGCCTCGACTTGGAAGGCGGCAGCCGACCGGCCTCTGATAGGAGATCCGAATGAGCATGAACACCTACCTGAAGGGTAGGCTTCGCAACACGCCACTACCCCGAACGCATGGCCTGCTGCCCCTGTTCGAGGCTGTTGTGAACTCGGTCCAGGCCGTTGCGGCGTTAGACCGTGGGCCCGACTACGGCGAGATCGTCGTTGAGATCATCCGAGTCCCGCAGGCCGCTCTCGACCTCGAAGATCCGAAGGCCAGGCGTGGGGCGCCGGCACAGGAGCCAATCACGGGATTCAAGGTCACCGACAACGGGTGCGGATTCGATGCCAAGAACCTGGAGTCCTTCGAGACGCTTGACTCGGACTACAAGGCTAGTGAAGGTTGCCGCGGCGTAGGCCGCCTCCTCTGGCTCAAGGCATTCGAGTGCGTCAACGTCGCCAGCGACTACAAGGACTCCGCAGGAAAGCCCTTTCGGCGCGCTTTTACTTTCACGGCCGCTAAAGGCGTCGACAACATGATCGTGTCGCCTCTCGACACTGATGGCCAACGCGGCACCTGTGTACATCTCGATGGCTTCAAGCAGGACTATCGCAAGAGGGCCCCGAAAACCGGCCGAGCGATTGCCAATGCGCTGTTCGAGCATTGCCTCTGGTACTTCGTGCGTGAAGGGGGCGCTCCAAGCATCAGAGTTGTGGACGGACTGGACACCATAAGGCTCTACGAGGTCTACGAGGAATGCATGTTCTCGTCGGCTCAGACTGAAGAGGTGCAAGTCAAAGGCAACACCTTCGAGGTCACTCACTTGAAGTTGATGGCTTCGGCACAGAAGCAGCCATTCATCGCCTGGTGTGCAGCGGGCCGGGTCGTTGAGGAGGAGAGCATCCTTGGCAAGGTCGCTGGGCTCCACGGTCGAATCAAGGACGTGGCCGGCGACTTCACTTACGCCTGCTATGTCACTTCAGACTTCCTTGACCAGCATGTACGCCCGGAGCGAATCGGATTTGACATTGAGGAGATTAGCGACGACATGTTCTCGGAGACCGAACTGAGTCTGACTGACATTCGCGATGCAGTCCTGCAATCGTCAATTCGGTTCTTGGCCAGCTACCTTCAGGAGAGCAAAGCCGCCGGCCGCCAGCGAGTGGAGCGGTTCGTATCACTGCGAGCACCTCGCTATCGGCCAATTCTCGGACGGATCGAAGAAGACAAACTCAGTGTAGATCCCGAGATCTCCGACAAGGACCTTGATCTCCTCCTGCACAAGCAATTGGCCGAAATCGAAAGTAGTTTGCTCAGCGACGGCCACGCAATCATGGACTTCGGCCGTGACGAGACAACCGCGAGCTATTTTGCCCGGTTGAATGACTACCTGACCAAAGCTGACGAGATCAAGAAGTCGGACCTGGCCAACTACGTTTTCCATCGCAAGGTCATTCTGGATATCCTCCAAAAGGCCATTGAACGCGGCTCCGACGGCAAATATGCCCGAGAAGAACTCATACACGAGTTGATCATGCCTCTCCGTAGGACCTCCAATGAGGTGCGGACGGAGAACTGCAATCTGTGGTTGATCGATGAACGTCTGGCATTCCACGACTATCTCGCGTCCGACAAGCCGCTGTCATCGATGCCGATCACCGCTGCGATCGACACGAAGGAACCGGACCTTGTAGCACTGAACGTTTTCGACGAACCGTTACTCGTTTCCGAGGGTCAGAAGCTCCCACTTGCCTCAATCGTTGTCATCGAAATCAAGAGGCCGATGCGCAACGACGCAGCGGCCGGCGAAGACAAGGACCCTGTCGAACAGGCACTTGGATATCTGGAGCGAATCCGTCGAGGGAAGGCGATGACGGCAAGCGGTCGAATCATTCCGGCATCGGAAGAAATCCCAGGCTTCTGTTATGTCATTTGCGACATCACGCCGACCGTTGAACGCCGGTGCAAACTTGCGCAGCTGAAGATCACGAGCGACCGTCAAGGCTACTTCGGCTACAACGATAACTACAAGGCCTATATCGAAGTGCTGTCGTTCGACAAGTTAATCAATGCAGCCCGCGAGAGGAACCGCGCGTTCTTCGACAAGCTAGGTCTGCCGACGAACTAGCCACGCCACCGCTAGGCCGGTAGACCACGCTCCGTCGTTTCGCCGTAACGACAAATCAATCGAAATGCTTCGCCCAAAAACCTCTTGATTTGATCGCGGTATCACCCTACATTCTCAACCGCAGATCGGCAGCGCATCGCGCAGCGAAGACTCTGTACTCGGGACTGGTACTTTCGCATTCGCGGGAGGGTCTCACTTGGAGCCCGAACCACAACGTGGTTTGACGCTGAAAGGACTCGTGGCAATCACGCGTCTTTTCCATTTGGCTAACGCCCGGTCATGGTGACCGGTAAACGGATAGCCGTGTCCAAGTGAACCTCCAAGGAGTACATGATGAAGTCCTTTTCCGACCTTCCCGCCGTCGAGTTCGACCCGAGCCTTGCGCTCTGCGTCGAGGACGGCATGCCGACGAACGTCGACATCAGCGACTACAGCGGGCCTCGTCGCTTGACTGAAGTGCTCGAACTCGCGGCGCCGGCATCCGGCGTAGCAGAGTTGGCTGCTGTCGCGAGGTGCCTTCATGCGCAGCATGTGCATGTCCTTCGCCTGAGCGGCGACGCTGGCGGCAGTCGGCTGCTGAACGCGGGCACGCACGAGTGCCTGTCCGAGACGGGCGACTCGATTGTCGCGATCAACATCGACGACGCGCTGGTCGAGGACGACATGGGCGCAGGCCCGACGGTCGCCCGCTTCGTCGCCCTCCTGTCGTTCGACGCGGCGCAGGAGCTGGCTCGGCCGTGGGCTCGCCTCACGGCGCACCTGGTGATGCAGACGGCAGCGGGGATCACGTTGCCGATGCCGCGGGTGTTCTACCCATCTGAAGCTGCAATGACCCTCGATCCTGGTTGGTGGGGCCTGCCCTATGCGGCATCAAGCGAGGATGCGGAGGCGTTCGCGCGTCACGTGGCGGGCGCGATCGGTCGAATCGAGATGCTGCGCTGGGCGCTATGCGCCACGACGAATTGGCTGAGCGACAGCCCCGTCGTGAAGGGCAATCTCGCGGAGTTGCTGAAGGCGTTCGACGCCGATCGGCCGCAGTCGGCTAAGACTCTCGGCCTCGCCGCGTAAGGCCCGCCGCCCAGGTAATGGGGTGCCCCACAAGGGGTGCTCCATCTCCGCAAGGCAGGCGCGCAGCGCCCTCCCATTCTTCGTCGCGCTTGACGGAGGCATGCGCTTCCTGCCAGCCGGCAGCATTGTGACCACCACACAGCATGACCATCAATTTTCCCAAGACTGAGGTCAGGCGGTTTGACCCGCTGACGATCATCACTCCGCGCTGGATTGCATCTCGATCACGAGTCGATGCACAGCATTTCCAAGACTTGAAGTTGAGCATCGAGTGCATCGGCCGCAACGTCCAGCCGATCAAGTTGCGCCCCATCGGCGGTATTGCCGACGGCGAGCACAACCAGCATGAGTTGGTATTCGGGGCTGGAAGGCTTCAGGCTGCACTCGAGCTGGGTTTGCCTGTCTGTGCGTTCGTCGAGACGGTAGATGAACGAACTGCCTTCATCGACTATTTCACCGAGTGTCAGCACGCGCCTTCGTGGCGGCCCTGGCGCCTGGCACACGCAGTGCGCACCGCCCTCGACATCGGCCTCTTTCCTTCGCAGCGCCGGCTTGCAGAAGCAGTGGGCTGCCTACACACGGAAGTTCATCTGCTCTTGTCCCTCTCGCAGTTGCCAGCGGAGACCCAGGCCGTCGTCGAGCGACTTCCCCTGACCCGCCACATGGCAAAGCGGCTCGTTGTCGCCGCGGGACGCAGCTGTCGCGAGCGGCTGGTCTCGCTCTCGCAGGCTGCTCTAGACAGCCGCAACCCACGATTGTCCGACCTGGTTCGGAGCCTCGAAGCAAAAGAGGCCTGAACTTGCCCGTTCGCGCCGTTCACGTTCCACACCCAAGGGCGGTGTGGGAACGGAACGCCATCGGCGGCTTGCCGTTCCAGGCTGCGTTCCAGTGGAACACCCCTCCGACCGTGGCGTTTCACTGCGTTCGTTCCAGCACAAAGCACCGTACCGATGGTCACCGAAACCAGGTTCAACTCCATTGCCTACTTCGAGAAGTCGCTTGGCCCGGCGACCTCAGCGCCGTGCGCCAACACCTGACCTTCGGCCGTTGAGTGCCAACGCCCATCGGCCCCCTTCACGACCAATCGGTTCGACTCTAAACGTTGCAGCAGTCGCGCCACTTTGGACTTCCGCGGCTCTCCCGCCGAACTGACCCAGCCGCAGCGCTTGGCCCAAGACGCGACGCTGCCGCTCGCCTCGGCGCACATCGCTCGGAGTAGCGCAACCTCGGCCGCGTCGGACACGCTCGATGTTGCGCCGCCCATGCTCCAGCTCGCGACGACACTCACCACCTGCCGTCCCTTTGCGTCCCTGACCGATTGGATGACGCACGGATCGATCGAGAAAGAGATCGGTTCGAAGTCAGGGCCACGAAGTTTTCCAGCCCAGTGCAACGTTACTTGGCTACGCTCCTTCCAGACGGTCAAATTGCCATCTACCTCGGCGAGGAACGCACCACCGCCTCGTGGCAGCAGCGATTCGCGGGTAGATTGCTTCGTAGGGTGGCACAGGACGATCACCGCCGGCTCGCCAGGCAAAGTGCACAGACCGCGCAGCGCAGAGGCATGCTGCTTCATTTCGGTATTGCTGTTTTCATCGCTGCCAGCGAAGTACGCTGCAGAGGTGTCGACGAAGACAGCCACCAGCGGGCCACAGCGCTCCACTTCCCGGAATAAGTCGTCAAGCCGACCGGTCACCGCAAACGCGAATGGCAGCACGTAGAGGTTGCTCAGTTCCGACGCCTGAATACCCAGCGCCTGTGCCGTCGAGATCAGACGCAGACGGTAGTCGGCAGGGTTCTCGCCGCAGAGCACAAGCACGCGTCCTGGAGTTACTTCACGCCCAGCAAACTCGTGGCCACATGCAATGCAAAGCTGCAGCAGCGTAGCCACGGCGGTCTTGGCGTGCCCCGTTGGGCCGGTCCAAGACTGAATTGATCCCCGCGGAATCAATCCGTCGACGACGAACTCAAGCGGCTTGTAGGCGGCAATGAACTCTGCCGCAGTAACCAGTCTGAAGTGATTTCTGGGCTGAGTGACGGGAACAACGACTGTCGCGGAGGCGGTCAACTCGACGACATGCTGGATGGTCATGCCGGCGCCCTCGCCAGATCGTTGATGTCCCAGCCGGCCTGCTTCGGCATGACCAGCGCCGCTGACCGGCCTGCGTCAGCCCACCGCTGCGCGCAGACCTTGGCGGCGGCCTGACCAGCTTTGTCGTGGTCGACGGAGATGAGTAGACACTCGATGCCCGCCAGCACGTCGAAGGCAGCGAGGTTGCCGGCGTCGATGGCTGACCAAACCGGCCGGTATGCGTGGGCAAGGCTGAGGGCTGTCTCCACACCCTCTGCGATTCCAAGTCCCGTCGTCACGGCGTCATCGGGCCACAGTCGGATGACGCCGCCGGCTTTCCTGTGGCCGCCCAACAGCGCTCGTGCGGGCTCAAGTGCGGCCTTCTCTCCGCCAGCGCCAATCCACGTCCTGTGCAGCGAGATCGGCTCTGCCGTCTGGGCGTTGGTAACCAGAGCGACAAGTGCCGGGCCAGCAACGCCTGACGGGTGCCGCAGTTTGGGATGCCATCGCAGGTCACCATCCACGGGCGGGATCACGCAGGATCTTGCCGTCAAGTAGTCGAGCGCCAGACCGTCGAGCGGCAGGCATTCCTGCCAGAGGCGATGGCCCCATTCGGAGAGGCACGCGCATGCGGTCGGCTTCTGCATCGGTCGGATCTTCGGATTCGGATGCGTGCCCCCGCGCACAGGCGAATCGTTGAAGCTCTCGACGTGGCCACAACGAAAGCAGTGGCCCACGCCGCGCCCAGCCTCGATGTTGACGCTGAAGGCACGATCTCGTGGCCCGCGCTGGCAGGCAGGGCATGGCAGGCGGTGCGAGCCCAACGGAAGTGACTTCCAGTTTGCGTCCTGGCGATCCTCACTGCGGCTGGGCAAGGTCCTGCATTCACCGATGGTCAAGGCGAGCCTCACTTGCGCGCAGGGCCAGGTCGCGCCTTGCCTGCAGTGCCCATCGCGAGTTCCCGAAGCCACTTTCGAACGCTGCCGAGGTGCCAAACCAGTCGGCGGCCGTAGGCCGGCATCGGCGGCGGTAGCCGTGGGTCATTCAGACTGTGCAGGCGATAGACAAACGCTCGCGTCGTCTTCAGCAGCAACGCAATGTCATCGATGTCGATCAGTTCGTCGTCATGCCGATGGCTCAGCAGCGCGGCCCGCTCACTCATCGACAGGCCGGGCAGGCGCCTACGCGTCTGCTTCGGCTTCGGTTCTGCCACAGGGTCTGACTTGTTCTTGGACACGAATCACCTCTTCGTTGTGAGATGACCGCATTCGATTGGATTTGGAGTTATAGGCCCAGGGCCTCGAAAATCCAGTCTTCTGAACCGGTCGAGGAAATTCAAACCATGAGCGAATTGCAGGATTCATCGCCGAAATCCGGGCACGCTAAACGTGCTGAACCCCTCCTGCGCAATGCGAATGCTCGCGCATCGCAATACGTCATCGACCTCATCGACCGGGTCAATTCCAAGCTCCCGGACTCGTGGTCTGACCAAGTCATGGAGAAAAAGCTTCTGGGCAAAGACTGCGGTGGCGAAAGCTTGATGAACTATAGAACCGGCAAATCGCCAGGCGATGTGAAATTCATCGCTGAGCGTCTGGCCGATGCACTCGCCCTGCGCATGATCGATCGAGACGCATTCGGTGTTCTTCAACGGGATGGTGGCCATCGCGCGACGCTGCCGCTTCGACGAATACTCGCCCGAGCGAAGGGCGGTGCGCGCATCACACCGGCCGACATCGAGAACGAACTCGCCGCCTTCTTCAGAGCAAAGGAGACCTTGGACCAGCGTGCCAACGACGAATTCTTGGCTGTCGAAAGTGCGAAGCTGCGCCTGAGCGACGACCTCGTCGTCCTGGCCCAACTGACTTCCGCTCGGGCAACGTACCTGAAGCGCCGAAATGCCCGCAACTGCGTTCTGCGGAGCATCAACTATCTCATGTCGGTGCTCGATGGCCTGCGGACGATGATCTGGGAGGCGAAGCACCCGGACTTGGCCGAACCCATCGAGTTCGAAGCCTGGCCGTCGGTGATGCCGGAAGTGAGTTTTGAATGGCGGCTGCAGGCTCTGCGGGCAGCACTCCCGCACAAGACCAGTCGAGAGGGCTTGAGCGCCGACGATCTGATCCGTTTGGCCGAGATGGTGCGGAGCGTGGAAGCCCGCCACCACTTCGAGCTGAACGGCGACCTGCCCGATCCGGACGAGGGCGACGAGGACAACACGGTCTTCGCGGTCATTGCCGCCAAGCGCTGCCTGTTCAAGCCCATAGGCTCGACGGCGGAACTCAAATCGAGGTCGAGCACCCTCCGCGCTCAGTGAGTTTGACGGGCTGGACAGCCCGGGCGCCTAGCGACTACCATTGCATCATGCGCAGTGATGCAGAACTTCGAGAACTGGGGGAACTGGCCGAAATCGGCGCCGGATACCCCTTTCGCTCGGCGTTCGCCGCTGCCGCAGATGGCCCTGTAGCAGTCGTCCAGCTCCGCGATCTGCGAGCCGGCGAGCCCGTTGATTGGCCGCTCCTCCAGCGAACCCACCTGGCCGGCCGCAAACCGCCTGACGTGCTTCGCGACGGCGACATCATCTTCGCTTCGCGCGGCACCCGCTTCGCGGCGGCGGCGGTTCATGAGCCTCCGCTGCCGGCCGTGTGCTCCCAGCACTTCTTCGTCTTGCGCCCACGGCCTGGCGTCCCCGTGCTGCCCGCCTACCTGGCCTGGGTGCTGAACAGCGCACCGGCGCAACGCACCTTCACGCAAGCCGCAGAAGGCAGCAGTCAGCTCAGCGTGCGCAAACCTGTTCTTGCCCAGTTGCGCGTGCCGCTCGTGCCGCTGGAACGGCAGCACGCCATCGTGCGATTCGTTCAGGCGGCGCATGAGGAGCAACGCACCCTCGAACGCCTCATCGCCAATCGCCGCCGCGAAGTCGACCTGCTGGCCGATGCACTGGCCGAGCAGGCGGCTGGCTGACCACCCCTAGCCCACACCCCCTTATGTCCCAAGACACCAGCCTCAGCCAGGACTCGATCAACGCCGCCGTGTGGGCCGCGTGCGATACGTTCCGCGGCACCGTCGATCCCAGCATCTACAAGGACTACGTCCTGACGATGCTGTTCCTGAAGTACGTTTCCGACGTGTGGCAGGACCACTACGACGAGTACAAGCGCCAGCACGGCGACCACCCCGAGCTGATCACCGAGCTGCTGAAGAACGAACGCTTCGTGCTGCCGCCCGACAGCAGCTTCTACGCCGTGCACGCTCGGCGCCACGAGCCCGGCAACGGCGAGCGCATCGACAAGGCGCTGCACGCCATCGAAGACGCCAACATCGCCAAGCTGCGCGACGTGTTCCAGGACATCAGCTTCAACTCCAACAAGCTGGGCGACGAGCAGCAGAAGAACGACATCCTGCGCCACCTGCTGGAAGACTTCGCCAAGCCCGAGCTGAACCTGCGGCCCAGCCGCGTCGGCACGCTGGACGTGATCGGCAACGCGTACGAGTTCCTCATCAAGCACTTCGCGTCCACCAGCGGCAAGAAGGCCGGCGAGTTCTACACGCCGCCCGAGGTGTCCACCTTGATGGCGCGGCTGATGGACCCGCAGGAAGGCGACGAAATTTGCGACCCCACCTGCGGCTCGGGCTCGCTGCTGATGAAGTGTGGCCGCCTCGTGCGCGAACGCAAGCAGTCGCGCCGCTACGCCCTCTTCGGCCAGGAAGCTATCGGCAGCACCTGGGCGCTGGCCAAGATGAACATGTTCCTGCACGGCGAGGACAACCACCGCATCGAGTGGGGCGACACCATCCGCAACCCCAAGCTGCTGGACACCGACAGCACGCTCAAGCACTTCGACATCGTCGTCGCCAACCCGCCGTTCAGTCTGGAAAAGTGGGGCTTCGACGGCGCCGAGGCCGACCGCTACAGCCGCTTCCGCCGCGGCGTGCCGCCGCGCACCAAAGGCGACTACGCCTTCATCCTGCACATGGTCGAGACCATGAAGCCGCGCACGGGCCGCATGGCCGTCGTGGTGCCGCACGGCGTGCTCTTCCGCGGGGCGGCCGAAGGCCGCATCCGCCAGAAGCTGATCGAGGAGAACCTGCTCGACGTGGTGATCGGCCTGCCCGAAAAGCTGTTCTACGGCACCGGCATCCCGGCGGCGGTGCTGGTGTTCCGCAAGCGCAAGGCCGACGACAAGGTGCTGTTCATCGACGCCAGCCGCGACTTCGAGGCCGGCAAGAACCAGAACCTGCTGCGCGAGGCTGACATTCTGCGCATCCTAGCCACTGCCGCCGCCCGGCAGCCCGTGGCCCGCTATGCGCACCTGGCCACGCCCGCTGAGATCACCGAGAACGACTTCAACCTGAACATCCCGCGCTACGTGGATACCTTCGAAGAGGTGGCCGAGATCGACCTGGCGGCCGTGCGGCGCGAACGCCAGCAACTCAAGGCCGAGCTGGCGCGGCTGGAAGCGCAGATGGACGTGTACCTGAAGGAGCTGGGCTATGAATGAGCCGCTGCCGTTGATCCAGTCCGACGGCACCGGCGAATTCGTCCTCTACACCACCGAGGACGGGCTCGTGCGCATCGAGATGCGCGCCGAGGGCGGCACCTTGTGGCTCAGCCAGGCGGCCATCGCGACGCTGTTCCAGACCACGCCGCAGAACGTCACCCAGCATGTCAAGGCCATCTACGCCGAAGGCGAGGCCGACGCGCAGGCAACCTGTAAGTCCGGCTTACAGGTTCGCCAGGAGGGCGGGCGCGAGGTCCGGCGCACCGTACGACTCTACAGCCTGGACGTGATTCTGGCCGTGGGCTACCGGGTGCGCTCGCACCGCGGCACCCAGTTCCGCCAGTGGGCCACAGCGCACCTGAGCGACTACCTGGTGAAGGGTTTCGTGCTGGACGACGCCCGCTTCAAGGCTGGCGGCGGCAGCGTGTACTTCGACGAGCTGCTCGCCCGCATCCGCGACATCCGCAGTTCGGAGAAGGTGTTCTGGCGCAAGGTGCTGGACATCTACGCAACCAGCGTGGACTACGACCCGAAGAACGATCTCTCCAAGCAGTTCTTCGCCACCGTGCAGAACAAGATGCACTGGGCCGTGCACGGCAAGACGGCCGCCGAAGTCATCGTGGCCCGTGCCGACGCGGGCAAGCCCAACATGGGACTCACGCACTGGGAAGGCGGGCGTCCGCGCCGGCAGGACGTGGTCTTCGCCAAGAACTACCTGGGCGCCGACGAGCTGGATGCACTGAACCGCATCGTCAACCTGTACCTCGAATTCGCCGAGGGCCAGGCGCTGCGCCGCAAGCCGATGACGATGGCCGGCTGGATCAGCAAGCTCGACGACTTCCTGCGCATCTCCGACTACGCCGTGCTGTCGCATGCCGGCAAGGTGAGCCACCAGACGGCGCTGGACAAGGCCCATGCCGAGTTCGAGAAATTCAGGAAGCTGATCGACGAACTGCCGAGCCCGGCCGAGCAGCACTTCGAGGCGGCGGCGGATGTGACGCCACTGCTCGAAGTCGAGAAGCGCCAGCGCAAGGGGCGCAAAGGGGGCAGTGATGCTGCCTGAAGGCTGGAGGCGGCTACCGCTAGAAGCAGTCGCAGAAGTGAGAACTGGTTTGGCAAAGGGCAAACCAAGCCGAAGCGGCAGGGTGTCTTTGCCGTACCTTCGGGTGGCAAATGTCCAAGATGGCCACATTGACCTCCGTGAGGTGAAGCTCATTGACGTAGCCAGCGACCAAGTTGACCGGTACTCCCTTCAAGCTGGCGACATCTTGATGACTGAAGGCGGCGATTTCGACAAGTTGGGCCGGGGCTCGGTGTGGGATGCGCAAATTGATCCGTGCCTTCATCAGAACCACGTGTTCGCCGTCCGTGCCAAGGCCAACGTAGTGGACCCTGGGTATCTGTCTGCGCTGTCCGCCAGCGAATATGGTCGCGCGTACTTTCTGAGCTGCGCCAAGCGCAGCACCAATCTTGCGAGCATCAACTCCTCGCAACTGAAGGCGTTTCCAGTTCTACTGCCCCCGCTCCGCGAACAGCAGGGGATCTCACGCATCCTCGACGCATGGACGCGGGCGATCACTACGACCGGCCAGCTCATGAAGAACCGGCAGGCCCAATGGAACGCGTTGCTAGCTGCAACCCTCCATTTGCGATCCGCAAACCCGGACATCATTGGCTCTGCAGACAACGGCGGCTACCCCGCCTCCGTGCAACCTGGAATTCCAAACCTTCCAGCCACACCCGACGGCTGGCGTCGCACTTCACTGGACCAACACCTGACCGAAGTACGCAGGCCTGCGCCTCTCATGGCAGACAAGACGTACCGCCTCGTCACGGTCAAACGATCTCGCGGCGGTGTCGAACTGCGCGAGACACTGACTGGCAAAGAGATCAAGACACCAAGCCAGTTCTACGTCCAGTCCGGCGACTTCCTGATTTCCAAGCGCCAGATCGTCCACGGTGCTTGCGGCATCGTGCCACCGGAACTCGACGGTGCGGTGGTCTCCAACGAATACGCTGTTCTGAACAGCGACGGGCAGATCGATCTGCGCTTCCTGCGCTATCTCTCGGAATCGCGCTACTTCCAGCAGACCTGCTTCCACTCCAGCATCGGCGTGCACGTCGAGAAGATGATCTTCAAGACCGAGCGCTGGCTGAAGTGGCCCTTCAACATTCCGCCGCTGCCAGTCCAACAGCACATCGTCGAAGTGCTGGACACGGCACGGCGCGAACTGGACCTGATTGCCGCTCAGATCGAGAAGCTGAAGCAGGAGAAGGCTGCACTGATGGCCGACCTGCTGACAGGCAAGCGGCGCGTTCGCCTCCCCGCCGCCGAAGCCACGACATGAGCGCCGCCGCGCCCAACTCCAAAGAGCAGTACGCTGCGCACCTGCCGGCGCTGCACCTGCTCGGCAACCTGGGCTGGCGCTTCGTTCCCACCGCACGGTGCCTGGCGCTGCGCGGCGGCAACCGCGAGGTCATCCTCAAGCCGCGGCTGATCGAGTACCTCAAGGCGCACCGCTACGACTACAAGGGCCAGAGCCACCCGCTGTCGCCCAACGCCATCGACCAGATCGTGCGCGAAGTGTCCGCGCTGTCCCTTGCCGAGGGCCTGTTGCCGGCCAACGAACGGCTGTACGCCAAGCTGGCCCTGGGCATCACAGTGACCGAGTTCATGCCCGACGGCAAGAAGCACCAGCCCACGGTGCCCCTGGTGCACTGGACCGATCCCAAGGCGAACCTGTGGGACGTGACCGAGGAGATGGAGGTGCTCTCGGCCCAGGGCACGCATACGCGGCGGCCCGACGTGGTGGCCTTCGTCAATGGCCTGCCGCTCGTGGTGATCGAGGCGAAGCGGCCCGACGGTGCAGCGGGCACCACGCCGGGCAAGGCGATGGTCGACGAAGGCATCAGCCAGCACCTGCGCAACCAGCGCAACGACGAGGTGCCGCAGCTCTATGCCTACGCGCAGCTGCTGCTGGCCATCAGCCTGTCTGACGGCCGCTACGGCACCACGCACACGGCAGCCAAGTTCTGGGCCCGCTGGCGCGAAGAGGAGTTCAGCGATGACCAGGTGGCCAAGCTGAAGAACCGACGCCTGGCGGCTGCCACGACCGATGCGCTGTTCGACGGCAAGCCGGCGTCGCTGCGGGCGTACTTCGAGTCGCTGTGGTCGCAGCCCATGCTGCCCACCGAGCAAGACCGGCTGATCGTGAGCCTGCTGTCACCGGCACGGCTGCTGGAGCTGCTGCGCGGCTTCATCCTGTTCGACCGCAAAGTGGGCAAGATCGTCGCGCGCTACCAGCAGTTCTTCGGCATCCGCGCCCTCACCTCCCGCCTGCAGCAGCGCCGGCCCGACGGCGGGCGCGAAGGCGGCGTGGTGTGGCACACCACGGGCTCGGGCAAGAGCTTCACGATGGTGTTCCTCACGAAGGCCCTGCTGCTGCATGAGCAGCTCAAGGCCTCCCGGGTCGTCGTCGTCACCGACCGGTTGGACCTGGAAGACCAGCTGGCCAAAAACTTCATCAGCGGCGGCGCCTTCGGTTCGGCCGTGGCCACGCGCAAGGAAGGCGAACGCAGCAAGGTGACCAGCGGGCGCGAACTGGCGCGGCGCATCGGCGCCGGCACCGAACGCATTCTCTTCACGCTGGTCCACAAGTTCAGCACCGCGTCCAAGCTGCCGGAGTGCCACAACGAGTCGGCCGACCTCATCGTGCTGGTGGACGAAGGCCACCGCAGCCACGGCGGCGAAACGCACGAGCGCATGCGCAAGGCGCTGCCCAACGCGGGCTACGTGGCCTTCACTGGCACGCCCTTGCTCAAGGACGAGAAGACCGCCGGCAAGTTCGGCCCCATCGTGCACGCCTACACCATGCAGCGCGCGGTGGAAGACGAGACGGTGGCGCCGCTGCTCTATGAAGAACGGGTTCCGGAACTGGCGATCAACGACGAGGCTGTGACGCGCTGGTTCGACCGCATCACGGCCAGCCTGTCCGACAAGCAGCGCACCGACCTGAAGAAGAAGTACGCCAAGAAAGGCGCCGTGTACGGCGCCGCCGGGCGCATCGAGCTGATCGCCTGGGACATCGCCACGCACTTCAACGAACAGTTCAAGAGCCTGGGCCTGGGTTTGAAGGGTCAGGTGGCCACCGACAGCAAGCTCGACGCCATCCGCTACAAGCGTGCGCTCGACGAGACCGGCCTGGTGACCAGCGCCATCGTGATCTCGGCACCCGACACGCGCGAGGGTAACACCGAGGTCGACGAAGACAGCCTGCCCGAAGTGCAGAAGTGGTGGAAGCAAAACGCCGCCGCCGACCCGGAAGCCTACGAGCGTGATGTGCTGGCTGGATTTGCATCCGATGGCGACCCGGACCTGCTGATCGTCGTCGACCGGCTGCTGACCGGTTTCGACGAGCCGCGCAACGCGGTGCTGTACATCGACAAGCCGCTGAAGGGCCACAACCTGATCCAGGCCGTGGCCCGCGTGAACCGCCTGCACGACCGCAAACGCTTCGGCGTGCTGGTGGACTACCGCGGCATCCTGAAGGAACTGGACACCGCGGTGCGGGCGTACCAGGACCTGGAGCAACGCACCTTCGGCGGCTTCGACGCGTCAGACCTCGACGGCCTGTACCGGCCGTTCAGCACCGAGTACAAGCGCCTTCCGGTGTTGCACGAGAAGCTGTGGTCGTTCTTTGCGGGCGTGGTGAACCGGAAGGACCGCGAGCAGTACCGCAGCCTGTTGACGCCGAAGATGGCCACGGGCGAAGACGGCGAACCGTATGACACACGCCAGAAGCTGCGTGACGACTTCTATGCCGCGCTTACCGAGTTCGGCCTGTGCCTGCAGACGGCCCTGGGATCGCGCAGCTTCTTCGAAGACCGCAGCTTCAGCGAAGCCACCATCAGCCGCTACAAAGATGACCTGCGCTGGTTCAGCGAGCTGCGCCAGATTGCGCGGCGCGATGCGATGGAGACGGTGGACTACAGCGAGTACGACGACCAGATTCGCCGCCTGCTCGACAAACAGGTGCTCGGCAAGGCGGTGCGCGAGCCCGATGGCGTGTACCTGGTGCACGAGCTGGGCCAGGCTCAGGACCCGGCGAAGTGGTCCGAGGAGAAGACGCGCAACGAGACGGACCTGATCCGCACGCGGCTGCGCAAGACGATCGAGCAGGACCTGACCGACGACCCCTGGGCGCAGAAGGTGTTTGGCGAACTGCTGCGGCAGGCCATCGCCGAGGCCGAGGCCATGTTCGATCACCCGCTGAAGCAGTACGCGCTGTTCAAGGACTTCGAGCAGGCGCTGGCCGCCCGCGCGACGCCCGGCGTGCCCGACGTGCTGGCCGACGAACCCCATGCGCGGGCCTACTTCGGCGCCATGCGGCTGGTGCTGGGCGATGGTCACTTCGACGGACTGAGCGCCGAACGGATGGGCGATCTGGTGGCAGAGGCCCGCGCCATCGACGCCACGGTGCGGCAGGCGGTGGCTGAGAACACCTTGAACCAGCAGAACATCGAGGCCGCGATCCGCAATGCGCTGCTGCCCCGGCTGTTCGGGCAGTTCGGGCTGGATGCGGCCAAGGCCGTGGTCGATCAGGTGATCCACATCACCCGGGTCGGACTCGGCAAGGCATGACGAAGCGCGACATCGCCGCAGTCAGGCTGCACTACGGCGACACGATCATCTCGTTCCACTGCCGGCCCACGGCCCAGTCCGGCACGCGGGTGCGCATTCACGTGGAGCCCGACGGACGCGTGATCGTCGATGCGCCGCCGGATGCAGAGCTCCAGGCCATCAAGCGGGCGGTGCGCCGACGTGCGGCATGGGTCCACCAACAGGTCGAGGCCGCGCGTTCCCGCTGGGCGGCGTTGCCTTCCAAGGACTGGGTCAGTGGCGAGGCCCAGCGCTACCTGGGCCGACGCTATGTGCTGAAGATCGTCGTCGACCCGACCCAGGCCGAGCGGGCCGTGGTGTCGGGCGGATACCTTCGAGTTTTCGTTCACCGGCGAGAACGCGACACGGTTCAGCGTTTGGTGCGGGCCTGGTATCGGGCGCGTGCCGAGGAGTGGCTGACGCGCAGGGTGACTGACTGGTCGACGGCGCTGCCCTGGGTGCGGCAGGTGCCGCCGATCACCTTGCGCCCGATGAGCAGCCGATGGGGCAGTTGCTCGCCACGAGGGCGACTGACGCTGAACCCCTTGCTCATCCGGGCGCCCCGCGAGGCGGTGGACTACGTCATCGTGCATGAGCTTTGCCACCTGAAGCACCACGATCACGGCGCCGCGTTCTACAAGCTGCTGGATCGATACGTACGCGACTGGCGTCGCATCAAGACTCAACTCGACGACCTGGCCGAAGCTCTGTTCGCCGAGCGCTGAAGACAGCGTTCCTAGCGTCGAGAACGACGATCCGTTGCGTGATGGCCGCAGCGAGAAAAAATAGTTCTGCAACACGTCGAACGAGGCCGATCACGGCCGATCGGGATGCATGCGACTGCAGCAGAACCGATCAAGTCGCCTCGGGGCCTTGCCGCCTCCGTCCCCTCTTGCAATTGAGAGACACGCTCGAAAGACTGCCGATGTCATCGCCGTTCGACCTTCCGAACGGCGTGCAAATCGGAGTCACGCATGGGCCAGGATGTCGACGATCTTCTCAATTGCTGCCGCATTCATCTTGAAAGCGAACCGGGCTTTCGTGATGTTGTCCTGCACGCCGTAGGGCACGACGGTCAGCGCATTCGATGCGTCGAACTGCTGATCAGCGCGGACGATGCGCTGGGCCTCGCGACGTACGTGTTGCTGCTGCATCGACGGGCCTGGGCCGACGGCGCACGACCGCTCGATGCGCGGGCCGACGAAAACCGGCCGATCTGGATTGGCGAGTAGAGCCAACCGGCCATGGTCGATTCGGTCGAGCCGTTCGGGCTGGCAACCGGCGTTCAACGCCAGCTGGATTCGAGGGACCGCCGGTGCGGCGCAGCCGCTCCGGTGGGGCAAGCCGTTCAGGCGCCGCCCCGTGCGTTGCGCCGGCCCCAGCCGGCCAATGCACGGTCGGGGGGAGCCGCCAAGCGTGGGGCGGCGACAGCCGACCAGGCCGCCCCAGCGGCCGTCAGCTTGGTGGGGGGCGAAGCCCCGGCCGCCGAGCGAAGCGCGGCTACCCCGGGCGGGCCGACGCGGAGCGTCGGTCGCCAGCGCAGCTGGCGAGGTTGCGGCGTCCAGCCGCAAGCCGCAGGCCTAAGCGCCGTGGCGGCGAAGCCGACTCGGAGCGGAGCCCCCGCCCGGGGTAGCCGCGCTTCGCGCGGCGGCCCCCCGAGACCTGCGCAGCAGGTCGCTGGAGCCCGCAGGGCGCGAAGGCGCTGGCCGCGAGGCAGGCGAGGCGTCCAGCCGCGCCAGCCCTGGGGAAGCGGCCCTAGCCGCCAGCCCGCAGGGCTGCCCAGGGCGGTGCCTCGTGGTCGGCGCGTCGTTCCAGCATTCAAACGTGGCTTCAACGGCGCATTGGATCGAACGACCAGCGCCCAAATTTTCGAATCAACGTCGAAGCGGACGCCAAAGGAACGCTCATGACACGCAATCCCCACGACCACCTCCACGGCCAAGCTCCGCGCTCCCGAGGTCGCCAGAACAAGATCGATGTGACGACACACATCTATCGCTTCGGCTACTCGAACGTCCAGGTGCTCAAGAGCGTGATCGGCGTCCAAACCGACACGTGGTTTCGCACGGCACGCAAACGCGGTGACTTCAGCACGGTGAAGACGCCCGACGGCGACCTGCTGGTTCTGACGGAATCGACGCTCAGGCTCGCGGAGTACCACGCTGAGCGGCTTCTACCCTACGTGGAGCTTGACGGCGCAAAGATCAACCTGAGCCAGGTTCGCCACAATCTCTTCGCACAGAGCGTGACGCTCCGCGCGATGCGCGGCGGCTCGCTCGCGGCGTATCAGACCGAGCGCGAGATCATGCTCGGCGATGCCCGAGGCATCAAGCGGCCCGACGTGGTCTGGATCTCGAAGACAGGCTTGCGGATCGCGGTCGAGATCGAACTGACCTCCAAGTGGGCCCGTCATTTCGATGACTTCGTGGCCGGAGTTGTTGCAGCTCTCGACGAGTCATCCGGTGTCGCGGCCTACGACCGATTCGTGGTCATCACAGACTCGAAGGCGCTGCTGACTCGATACCAGGAATCGATGTCGGCTGGCCAACCGCTTCACGTCTGGCGAAAGGACGGTGGGGGCAAGTGGTCCATCGCCAAGAAGACCAAGATCCCCGCGTGGATCGGCGAGCGCGTGAGCTTCAGGCTCTTGGAGGCAGCATGATCACGATTCGCCAGTACCTCGCGTTCTTGACCTTTCTTGCAGTCTGCATGGTGGGCTTGATACCCATCTACCGCTGGTGGCGCAAGACGGAAGACGCCGCAGATGCCGACGCGAGGAAGGCCCGCCTCGCACAACTCGAAAGGCAAAGCCGGGAACAGGCACGCACGCGCGAAATCTCGGAAGAGCAGCAATACCTTGCTGCGGAAATCCGCGAGTTGCGAAAGGCGATGGGCCTCACAGACGAGGGCACAGCAACTGCCCAGCCATCGCCAGCAGAAGCTGGCGCCCGCGCTGCCGAGTTGCCTGCGGAACAGACCCCTCAAGACCCAACTGAGTCGCTACTAGATGAGGCGCTGGGGCCCGCATTGGCGCCAAACGGTGACGGCAGCGTCGAGGAGGAGCAGACTCCGCAAGGACCGGCCTTCAGGCGCGGCACGATCCCCAAGCCGGACGACCCAAAGGTCACGATCTTCGAGACCGAGGAGACACGCAGCAAGACCCGCCTCGTTGCCGACCGAGGCATTCCTCACCACCCGGACTCTTGGGCCTTCAGCGTCCACTTCCCGCCGTTCGAGAGCATGGCCAACTGGCCCAGGCCGCACGCCTTCGGGAATCCCGGGTACGAGTGGACCAAATGGGTTCCGTTTACCGAGATTCCAGCCGACGACCCTGAACGCGCATTGGACGAACTGGAGGCCTGGTTCCTGCGCCTGGCCACGGGAGAAGAGAAGCCCACCGGGGGCAGGCTGACGAAGTCCTGCGCCGATTGGGAGGACTACGAGGAGGACCCGAAGACCCGGGGTTGGCGGGTGCTTTGGTGGGAGCCGAGGGACGAATAGGCACCGATGCGTTTAGGTGCCGCCAAATCGAATCGCGGCTCACAGGCCCATAGACCCAATGGTGCATGACGCATGACACATGACACATGCATCATTCGCACCGCTTCGGTGCCACGTTGGAGCAGCAAGTTTTCGCTACCTCACGAGCATGCGGCAGTTCAAGAGCTGAGATCGAATACCCAGGCCCCTCCTGTTCATGACCGCTGGGCGGCCGACGATCAGCGACCACCTAGAGCGACAAATAGCGATCATTGCCAGCTCGGCCGACCGCTCTACATCGCGCTGTTGCCCGTGGCCTTCCGCCCGCGGCCGGCGCTGGACGACCCATTGCTGAAGTACGGTGGCTTGAAGAGCGGTCATCCACAGCAGATGGAACGAGCCTCGACAATGTTTATGTCAACTAGACAGGCGATTGAACGGCTGCGACTCGCCACTGACTCGCCCTCCATGAGGACCGTTCGGTCGGCGCTGGACGGTCAGGATCGGACGGCCTCCACGGGCTGCTTATGGCAGGGCTACCGCCAAGCCTAGCCGCCAAAGCGCTTACGGCACCTCAGGCGGGTGACTGACCAGCTGCCTTGTGCAAGTGCTCGCTCAGAAGCCTGTAGAACCAGAACGCCTCGTGGTTTTCCATCAGTTTGCCTAGACGTCCAGGGGAAAGCCCGGTGACCCTGCGCACCTCGCGCCCCAGGTGGGACTGGTCGGCAAAGCCCGCTTCAGCAGCCACCGAAGCCAGGTCTGGGGCCGCACCCTGGGCCTGCGCCTGCGCTGTAGCGCGAACCATGGCCTGCTCTGTGCGCACATACAACTGCAAGTCCCGATGGCTCTGGCCGGTCCAATCCTTGAATCGACGCTGCGTGCGGCGCAAGCTGGCGCCCGGTCTGGAGAAGGCGGCCCGCACCGCCATGGATTGCACCCAGCCGCGCAACGTCGGCAGCACTTGACCTTCGTGCATGCCCTGCCAAAGGTGCAGCAATCCGGCTTCAAGGCGATGAAGCGGATCGCGGGCGTCGACCTTCGCGATGTCGAGCAGCGCGTCCAGCACGGCACCGGTGGCAACCGCCTGCAGCGGCACGATCTTGTCGAGGAAGGGCTCAACGCCAATGCCCAGCAATCTGGACAAGGCTTCCGGATAGAAGGCCACGGAAAGCGCATACACCGGGCCGGGCGACCAGCTGGCCGATGGCTTTCGGTGCGGGCCGGAGAACACGACACGCGGCAGCGCCGGGGCCAACACCGGAGGCGCCGATGCCGAATGCCGTTCGACCACCATGTGCAGCTCACCCTCGAAGATCCAGGAGACCATGGGCAGCGGCGTGGCTGGGTAGTGGTTGAAGCGCTGCGCATCCGTCAAAGACCGGCCCCGGGTGTCGCGTTCAACGGCCATGTAGACGCAGGCGCCGAGTGCGGGACGCGGAAGGTACAGGCGGGCGCTGGTGGGCAGTGTCACGGGTGCTGTCGGCTCCGTTCTAGACCCGCTGATTGGGGCCAAGGACACTGGGCAATGCCTCTCTCTCCGAACCGCGATGCCCAAGACTATCATGCAGGGACGCCCATCCCACCAGCTGCGCAGCCTGGCCACCCTGCTGGCTACCACGGTCGCCGTGCTGGCCCGCCGTTGCATTGGCAAGCCCCTGGTGCCGCAGTGGAGCGCCGGCTTCGAAATCGGAACCCTGTTCTTTCGACGCCAGTTCATCCACGCCCTGGCACTGCGCGACATCGCAGAAGGTCGGGCCTACTTCGACAGCCTGTATTCGGTGGTTGTCGATAAACCTGAGGTGGATCAGAAGCCCAGCGCCGCGGGCGAACCGCGCGGCGACTGGTTCATCCCACGGGGCCACCAAAGCCCGCTGACCCTTCTTTACTTCCACGGTGGTGGCTATGCGTTCTATGGCGCGGTGTCTCGGCACTTCATTGCCATGCTGGCGCAGATGCTTCAGGTGCCGATCTTCGCGCCCGACTATCGGCTGACACCCGAGCACCCCCACCCTGCGCAACTCGAAGATGGTCTGGTGGCCTACCGGCACCTGCTGGGTGCCGGCGCCGACCCGAAGCACGTGGTCGTCGGTGGCGACTCGGCGGGCGGGCACCTGGCCTTGATGCTCTTGGCGAAGCTGCGTGCCGCCGGCCTTCCCCAGCCCGCGCTGGCCATCGGACTCAGCCCGTGGACCGACATCGGCAGGCGCGGCGAGAGCCAGTTCGGCAATGACCGGTACGACATGGTCCAGGGCTGCCAGACGCTGCAATACGCAGCCTGGCTGAAAGGTGACACGGGTGCCAGTGACGCCGACCTGTCCCCGATCCATCAGAGCTACCGTGACGCGGCCCCGGTCTACCTTCAAGCGGGCGGCAAGGAGATCCTCGTCGACATGATCCGCGACTTTGCGAGGAGCCTTCAGTTGCAGGGCGCACGCGTGCGCTTGGACGTCTGGGAGCACATGACGCATGAGTTCCATGCCTACGGCGACACCTTGGTGCAGAGCCGGCAAGCCATCGCCGGCATCCGTGAGGCCATGGCGTGGGCCACAGGCGCCGATGCCGGCACACTTGCGGTCGGTCCGCAAACCGAACTCGACGGTCTTCGGTTCGTCGGCAATCGGATCTGAGGCGCTGCGACGTCGAATGCGTCGAGCGAAGGCGCCGCCGCGCACTCGAGTGTGGCAGGCCGCCGAGCCAGCGGTACTGGGGGCAGGCCCGCATCAACTCCGCAGCTTCGAGACCCAAATGCGGATCCAACGCCGCGCCGACATGGTCGAGCAGGATGTCGGGACGCGATGACAGCATCCGCGCCGCTTCAAAGTACGTCCCAGGCGACTTCTCCGCGCGCAGGTGGCCGACCATGACCGCGCGCAGGTGTTTCGATGTCTTGTCGAGCCGCCGCCAGGCTGAGCACGACTGCAGGACCGCCCGCGCCTTTGCCTGAAGGGCGTGCGGCAAGGATCGGATGCCCAGTTCGTCCAGGACGATCAGCCGGTCAGCGCCGGTCAGCGCCACGATCATCGTACGGCGGGCGTGCAGCGCGATCATGAGCGCCTCGTCGCCGCCCTGCCAGTCCGACGCCAGGCGAACGTTGTATGAACCGCGCAGCATGCCGGCCCAGCGCCGGGCCGTCTGCCAATTGCCGTTGTTCGCGTCAGCCAGCGCGGGCGTGACGATGACGATGCCCTTGGGCTGCGCCGGCCGAGGTTACCGCGACAGTTCCAATCGAATCCGAGCGGCGGTGAGCGCCTTAGACCGCCAACGAGGATCCGCCGCCCAGGGCTTCGCAGACTCGGCGCAGCCGGCCTTCCGCATCGTCCGCGACCGTCTTCACACCCGGCTTGCCGACCAGACCGACCATGGTCTGGGGATCCAGGAAGCCGACCACGACGCGGCCGGGAACTTCCTCGCGGACGATCACGTTGCAAGGCAGCAGCAGACCGATGTCCGGTTCGGCCTGCAAGGCCTTGTGCGCCAGCGGCGGATTGCAGGCGCCCAGGATGCGATAGGGCGGCATGTCGGCACCCAGCTTCTCCTTCATAGCGCGCTGGACATCGATGTCGCTCAGCACGCCGAACCCTTCGGCCTTGAGTGCCGCCGTGGTCTTGGCCAGGGCGTCGTCAAAGGACAGTCCCGTGAGCGTGGTGGTGAATCCGTACATATCAGACCTCTCGTTTCATTGAGGCCGAATTGGCCGGGAAGACGGGGCCGCCTGCCGCACCGACAGGTGCATGCCGCCAGTGTCGCGCAGCGGCGATCGACGTGCATTTCTCGATACATAGTTGGGTATGTCGCAATCGGAGTATAGTGGTAAGTATCTGATGACTTACCGAATGCGCATACCAGCATGCAGACTCGCCTCCCCACCGAAGAACGCCAAGCCGAGATCGTCGAGGCCGCGCTGCGTCTGGCGAGTGAATCGAGCCCTGCGCTGATCACCACTGGCGACATCGCCGCGGCGATCGGCGTCACGCAGGGCGCGGTGTTCAAGCACTTCCCCACCAAGGATGCCATCTGGCTGGCCGCCATGCGCTGGGTGCGCGAAACCTTGCTGCAGAACCTTCAGGCCGCGGCGGACCAGTCCGCCACACCTCTGGACGCACTGGCCGCGATGTTTCGGGCGCATGTCGAATTCGTCATCGCGCATCCGGGCGTGCCCAGGTTCATCTTCCACGAACTCCAGCAACCCGCCGACTCGGCGGCCAAGCTCGAGGTGCGTGGCGTGCTCCAGGGCTACCGCAAGCTGCTGCTCGGCCAACTGGCCCAATCGATCGAACAGCGACAGGTCAGCGCGGACCTGGACCCCGAGGCTGCCGCCACCAGCTTCATCGGCCTGATCCAGGGTCTTGTCATGCAATCGATGCTGACCGGCAAACCCGCGGCCATGCGCCAGCAGGCCAACGCCATCTTCACCCTCTACCGGCGCGGTCTCGGGGAGGCGCGATGAATGCCTCATCGATCGGAACGCGCCGGCTCGCGCTGATCGGGCTCGGCATCTTGCTGGTTGCAGCGATGAGCTACGTGGTCATGCGCTCCGGGCCGTTGGCGCCGACCCGCGTCACGGTCGTCCAGGCGGCCGAGGGCCAGATTACCCCACAACTGTTCGGCATCGGCACGGTCGAGGCCCGGCGCAGCTACCTGATCGGGCCGACCACGGCCGGCCGGGTGCGTTCGGTGACCGTCGATGTGGGCGACACGGTCAAAACCGGCCAGCCGGTGGCCGAAATGGACCCGGTGGACCTGGACGAACGCACCGCCGCACTCGACGCGTCGGTGGCCCGCGCGGGCAGCGCCATGGCCGCCGCCGAGGCGCAGCGCCGCGACGCCCAGGCGCGCAGGGAACTCGCGGCTGTCAACGCGCGCCGGTACGTCGAGCTCGGCCGGCAGAACTTCATCAGCACCGGCGCGGTCGACGCCCGGTTGCAGGAGCAGGCGTCGGCCGACGCCCTCCTCACCGCTGCCGAAGCCAACCTGGTTGCAGCCCGGCAGGACCAGCAGCGCCTGGTCGCCGAACGCGCCGGCCTTCGCCAGCAGCGGGCCAACGTTCGCCTGCTGGCCCCTGCCGACGGTGTCGTCACCAGCCGCGATGCCGAGCCCGGCTCGACCGTTGTCGCCGGACAGGCCGTGCTGCGCGTGATCGAGCCCTCGTCGCTGTGGGTCAAGGTGCGCCTGGACCAGGCGCGCTCGGGTGGCCTGGCGGTGGGCCTGCCTGCCCAGATCGTGCTGCGTTCGAGCCAGGGCCGCCCCCTCCCCGGCAAGGTCGCCCGTGTCGAGGCCCTCAGCGACAGCGTGACCGAGGAACACGTGGCGCAGATCGGCTTCGACCAGGTGCCCGCCGGCCTGTCGGTGGGCGAACTGGCGGAGGTGACCCTGTCGCTTCCGCCGACCTCGAAGGCGGTGCTGCTGCCCAATGCCGCCATCAAGCGCCGGAATGCGCAGACCGGTGTCTGGGTGATCGACGCAGGCGCCTTGCGCTTCGCGCCCGTGCGAACAGGCCAGGCGAGCCTGGACGGCCAAGTCCAGGTGCTTGGCGGTGTCAAGCCCGGCATGACCGTCGTTGTCCACAGCGAAAAGGAAATCGGCGAGCGCGGCCGCATCGCCGTGGTCGATGCGCTCGCGGGGCGACAGCCGTGATCAGCCTGGCCGGCAGGGACATCCTGCACTCCTGGAGCAAGTTCGTGCTGACCGGCATCGGCCTGGGCCTGCTGATCGGCGTGACCCTGACCATGGCGGGGGTGTACCGCGGCATGGTGGACGACGCGCGGGCGCTGCTCAACAACAGCGGCGCCGACCTCTGGGTGGTACAGCAGGATACGCAGGGGCCCTACGCCGAATCGTCGAGCCTTCGCGACGATGCAGTGCGCAGTGTGCTCGGACTGCCCGGCGTGGCGCGCGCCGCCAACGTGACCTACCTGACGATGCAGGTGCGGCGGGCCTGGGCCAGCGGCGCGGCGCCGGCCGGCAGCGGCGATGACGACGTGCGCGCAATGGTGGTTGGCTTCGAGCCCGGCCAGCCGGGCGAACCGGGCTATTTGGTGGCCGGCCGGCAGATCACACGCAGCCACTACGAGGCTGTCGCCGACGTGCGTACGGGCTTCAACCTGGGCGAACGCATCCGCATCCGCCGCCACGACTACACGGTGGTCGGGCTGACGCGGCGCATGGTGTCGTCGGGTGGCGACCCGATGGTCTTCATCCCGCTGAAAGACGCTCAGGAAGCGCAATTCCTGAAGGACAACGACGCCATCGTCAACGAGCGCGCCCGCACCGCGGCCAACCCGAGCCTCAACCGCCCGGGCGTGCCGGGGCTGCTGGAGGCGATCCAGGCGTCGCAGGCCAACAACCGCAATGTGAACGCCATCCTCGTGCAGGTGCAGCCTGGCACCGACGCCGAGGTGGTGGCCGAACCGGTGCGCCGGTGGAAGCACCTGGAACCCTTCACGCGCGAGCAAATGGAAGAGATTCTCGTGGCCAAGCTGATCGCCACGTCGGCCAAGCAGATCGGCATGTTCCTGGTGATCCTGGCGATCGTCAGCGCGGCCATCGTGGCCTTCATCATCTACACGATGACGCTGGGCAAGATCCGCGAGATCGCGGTGCTCAAGCTGATCGGCACGCGCAACCGCACCATCGCCGGCATGATCCTCCAGCAGGCGCTGGGCCTGGGCCTGATCGGCTTCGTCGTCGGCAAGGTGGCGGCGACCTTCTGGGCGCCCATCTTCCCGAAATACGTGCTGCTGGAGCCGGGCGACGCGGTGCGCGGTTTGGTGGCGGTAGTGGTGATCTGCGCGTTGGCCAGCACGCTGGCGATCCGCGTTGCGCTGAAGGTCGACCCGGCCGCGGCGATCGGAGGCTGAGGTGGGCGAACTCGGCATCCGCATCGAACACCTGCGCAAGCGCTACGGCGAGGGTGACACGGCCGTCGACGCCTTGAAGGACGTGAACATGACCGTGGCCCCGGGCGAGGTGGTGGGCCTGATCGGCCCATCCGGCTCGGGCAAGAGCACGCTGCTGAAGTGCCTGGGCGCGGTCATCGAGCCAAGTGGTGGCCGGATGGTGCTCGGCGGCGAAGCCATCTACGACGACGGCTGGAAGATCCCCGACCTGCGCGCCCTGCGGCGCGACAGCATCGGCTTCGTGTTCCAGGCGCCCTACTTGATCCCCTTCCTCGATGTCACCGACAACGTCGCCTTGCTACCGATGCTGGCCGGGCGCCCCAATGGCGAGGCGCGCGCGCGTGCGCTCGAACTGCTGGCCGCACTGGACGTGGGGCACCGCGCTGCGGCGCAGCCGTCCGAGCTGTCGGGCGGTGAACAGCAGCGCGTGT
>JAGWTU010000026.1 GCA_028868825.1 Burkholderiales bacterium
CGCCGCGCCAGCGCGAACCGGCGCCGGCACCGGTGGCGGCCGCGAAGGCCGAGGCCGAAACGGCGGCCGACGCCCCCGTCGCGACGCCCGCGCCGGCCGCCATGGCGACGCCCGAACCGCGATCGGCCGCCCGCTCGATGGCGCCCGCAGCCGCGTTCGAAGCGGCGCCGCCGGCGGCCAAGTCACGCCCGCCGGCGATGCTGGCGCCGCAGCGCTCGGCCGGCCTCATCGCCGCGGTGCGCAGCGGCGATCTCGAGGCGCTGCGGCGCCTGCTCGAGACGACGCCGCCGGACGCCGACATCGATGGCCAGGGGCGCAGCGCCCTGGCCTGGGCAGTAACGAATTCGAATGCGCAGGCCGTCGCGATGCTGATCGGACATGGCGCCGACCCCGATCGGCCCGACCGCGACGGCCGCACGCCGGCCGACGAGGCCCGGCGCATCGGCGACGCCGCGGTGCTGCAGGCGCTGAGCGCCGGGCGCTGAAGAGCCGCGCGGCGCCGTGCCGCGTCCGGCCTAGAAGTCGAACCCGCCCTGGCGCCGCACCGCCTCGCTCGCCGGCCCGGCGACGAGCGCGGCCAGGCGCTGCGCCAACGCCGGCTCGGGCGCGCGCGTGCTCAGGCCGAGCGTGTAGTCGGTCGCGAGCTCGAATTCCCGCGGCAGCGAGCCGACGAGTTCGACGCCGGCCGTGTAGTTGATTTCGGTTTCCTGCGTGCAGCCGATGACCGGGGACGCGGTCGACAGCGCCATCGCGGCCATCGCCGTCGCGCCGTTCGCAAAGGGCCGCAGCGCGGCTGCGAGTTCCCGCTCCAGCGCCAGCGCCTTCAGCACGTTCATGAAGTGGATGCCGGCGGTGGCCTTCTCGGGGTCGGGGAAGTAGATCTCCCGCGCGGCGCGAAACGCCGCGGCGAGCGCGGCGCGGTCGCCGATGACCGGCCGCGGCCGGCCCGCGGGCACCGCGATGCCGGTCTTGACGATGCCCAGCGAACGCGCGCTGCCGGCCACGACATGGCCGGACTCGATCAGCTCGTCGACGAGCGCACGCGTCAGGATCACGATGTCGCAGGGCGCCCCGCCGACGAGGCGGTCGCGCATCTGCCCGACGGCGCTGTAGGTCGCGTCGACGCGCGCGCCGGTCTGCGCCTCGAAACCGGCCTGCACGGCCTTCACCACGGCCGCCGCGGCGCCGCCGCTCAACACCCGCACCACGTTCGTCGTCGTCGTCATCGTCGTCTTCCTCGCCGGTTCAATCCGGCATCGCGTTGTGCGCCGCGGCCATGAGGGCCTCGGCGGTGATGGGCATCCGGCGCATGCGCAGCCCCAGCGCATCGTCGATGGCATTGGCGATCGCCGCCGCCGTGGGCCCGATGCTGCATTCGCCGGCGCCCAGCGACGGCCGATCGGGGCGGTCGATCAGCGCGACCTGCACCGGCGCCGCGGCGCCGAAACCGAGGATCGGGTACGCGGCCCAATCGTCGGCCGCGATGCCGCCGGGGCCGATCGGCGCCGCCTCGCACAGCGTCCAGCTCGCGGCCTGCACCGCGCCGCCCTCGAGCTGGCTGCGCACGCCGTCGGCATGCACGACGAGCCCGACATCGGCCGCCACGTGGAGCCCGCGCAGCACGACGCCCTGCTTCAGTTCCAGATCGGCGACCACGGCGCAATAGGCGCCGCTGTGCTTGTAGCGCGCGTAGGCGATGCCGCGGCCGCGACCCTCGACGCGCGGCGCGGGCGCGCCCCAGCCGGCCAGGCGCGCCGCTTCGCGCAGCACGGCCTGCGCGCGCGGGTCGTCGAGATGCTCGAGCCGGTAGGCGAGCGGGTCGCGGCCGAGTGCGCGCGCGATCTCGTCGATCATCGATTCGGCGGCGTAGACGTTGGCATGGGCGCCCAGCGAGCGCAGCGCGGAGACGCGCAGCGGCATCGCGAGCACGCGGTGATTCAGCACCCGCACGCGCGCCGCGGCGTAGGGCGGCACCGCGTTGCGATCGGCGCCGCCACCGCTGGCCGGCGGCGGATTGACGGCGACGACGACCGGCGCCGGCCGCGCCGTCTGCCAGGCGCCGAGCAGCGCCGGCGTCGCGGCGCGGCCGGGGCGCGAGCCATGACCCTGGCTCCAGACCTCCTGCGTCCAGGCGACGAGCCGCCCCGCCGCGTCGACGGCGGCCTCGACGCCGACGACCATCGCGCAGCCCAGCGGCGCGTTGACCAGTTCCTGGCGACGCGTCCATTGCAGCCGCAGCGGCCGGCCGGGGACCCGCCGCGCGAGCCAGGCGGCATCGAAGGCGACATCGTCGGCGCCGTTGTGGCCGTAGCAGCCGGCGCCTGGGGCATGGTGGACCGCCACCGCATCGGCGGGCAGCGCGAACGCCAGTGCGAGGTCGCGCCGCAGGTTGAAGGGACCCTGCGTGTGGCTCCACACCTGCAGCGACGGGCCCTGCCATTGCGCGATCGCGCAGCACAGGCCGATCGAGGCATGCAGCAGATAGGGGCGGGCGTATTCGGCGCGGAAGACGCGGGCGGCAGGGCGCGCCGGCGCCGCGGGCCCGCGGTCGACGATGACGCTCGTCTCGTGCGCCTGCGACTTCAGCCAGGCGCTGACATCGCCCGCCGCGGGGATCGCGGCGTCTTCATGCCAGAGCGCGACCTGCTCGACGCTGCGGCCGGCCAGCGCCAGCACGCGCTCGGCGGTGGCGACGACGCCGACCAGCAGGCCGTCGCGCACGACCTCGACGACGCCCTCGAGCGCGCGCAGGCGCGCGGCCAGCGGCTCCCAGGCGGCCTCGTCGATGCCGGCCTGCAGCGTGCGGGGGCGGAACACCGCGCCGTGCAGCATCTGCGGCAGCCGCATGTCGTTGATGAACTCGAACTCGCCGTAGACCTTCGATTCGACATCGTCGCGGCGCCGTTCGCGCCCCGCCGACGGCCGGCCGTCGCGCGGCGCGAGGCAGGCCAGGTCGATGTCGGCGGCGAGCATCGCGGCATCGGCGAGTTCGGCATAGCCCGCGTCGGCGGCGCCGCCGGCGAATCGGCCGCGCACCAGCGTGACGGCTTCGATGGCGAGGCCGGCGCGCGCCGCGTAGCGCGCGCGGCAGGCCTCGCGCAGATGGGCCGCGGCATGGCGCAGCGCGGTGCCCGAATGCTGGATCGACAGGCTGCCCGAGGTCACGCCCTCGTCGGGGCTGGCCGCGGTGCTCGGCGCGACCATGCGCACCTGGCCGGCGTCGACCTTCAGCTCCTCGGCGACGAGGCCCTGCAGCGCATGCGAGATGCCCTGGCCGAGGTCGACCTTGCCGCTGCGCGCCAGGATCCGGCCGTCGGCATCGACGCCCAGCCATTGCCCCAGGCGCGGGTGCCGCGCCAGGTTCTCGGGCACCGGCGCGACGCTCACCGGGCGGCCATCCGGATGGCGCGCAGCACGCGGTCGTGGACGCCGCAGCGGCACAGATGGTGCGCCAGCGCGGCGCGGATGTCGGCCTCGCCGGGATGCGGGTCGCGCTCGAGCAGCGCCGCCGCGCGCATCAGGATGCCGCTCGTGCAGTAGCCGCACTGCAGCGCCTGCAGCTCGACGAAGGCGGTCTGCAGCCGATGCGGCGCCGCGCGCGTGCCCAGCCCCTCGATGGTGGTGACGCGGCGGCCGGCGACGGCCTCCAGCGGCAGGTCGCAGGAGGTGACGGCGCGGCCGTCGACGATCACGCTGCAGGCGCCGCACTGGCCGAGTCCGCAACCCTGGCGCGTGCCCCGCAGCCCGAGGGTGTGGCGCAGCGCATCGAGCAGCGTCTGCGCGGGCGCGGCGCCGATGGACGCGGCCTGCCCGTTCAGCGTGAAGCGGACCTCGGTGGCCACGCCTCAGTTGGCCTTCGCCCCGGAGAGCCTGACGATCGCCGCCCACTTGGCGATGTCGGCCTGCAGGTAACGCTCGAAGTCGGCGACGTCCATCGACATCGGCACCGCGCCCTGCCGGCTCCAGACCGCCTTCACGTCGGGCTCGGCGACGATCCTGCGCACGGCCGCGTTCAGCGTCTCGACGATGGCCGGGGGCGTGCCGCGCGGCGCCATCAGTCCGAGCCAGATCGTCGCCTCGTATTTCGGCACGCCGGCGCCGTCGAGCGTCGGCACGTCGGGCGTGATCGCGTTGCGCGTCAGGCCGCTGGTGGCGAGCGCGCGCACCTTGCCGTCCTTGGCCAGCGGCACCATCGTCGTCACGGCGTCGAACATCATGTCGACCTGGCCGCCGACGACATCGGTGCGCGCGCCCGAGCTGCCCTTGTACGGGATGTGCCGGATGTCGATGCCGGCCATGTGCTTGAACAGCTCGCCGGCCATGTGGTACGGCGTGCCGATGCCCGACGAGGCGAAGGTCAGCTTGCCCGGATGCGCCTTCGCGTACGCGATCAGCTCGGGCAGCGTCTTCGCCGGCACCGACGGATGCACGACCAGCATCAGGTCCGAGGCGTTCACCGGCGCGATGCCGACGAAATCGCGCATCAGCTTGAACGGCTTGTCGGGCATCAGCGTCTCGTTGACGGTCTGCGTGTTCGACATCATCAGCAGCGTGTAGCCGTCGGGCTTGGCCTGCGCGACGACGTTCGTGCCGATGATCGAGCCGGCACCCGGCTTGTCGTCGACGATGAAGGGGCGCTTGAACTCGTCCTGCAGCCGCGCGGCGACGAAGCGCGCATAGATGTCGGCCGGCCCGCCGGCGGCGAAGGGCACGACGATCGTCACCGTGCGCTCGGGATAGGCGCCGGCGCGTGCGGCCGGCGCGACCAGGCCGACCGCGGCGGCAATGAACAGCGGGATCGCGGAGCGGAGGAATCTCATGGACGGGACTTTCTCGCTCGTCGAGCGGTGGTGGCCGGCAGCGCAGGGGCGTCCGCCCGGACTGGTTTCAAACGAAGCGGTTTTCGATGGCGCCCAGGCCGTCGATCTCGATGCGGACGCGGTCGCCGGCGGCGAGGTAGCGCGGCGGCTTGAAGCCCATGCCGACGCCGGCCGGCGTGCCGGTGGCGATGACGTCGCCCGGATGCAGCGTGATGCCGCGCGAGAGGGTCTCGACGAGCGTCGGCAGGTCGAAGATCAGGTCCTCGGTGCGCGCGTCCTGGCGCAGTTCGCCATTGACCCAGCAGCGCACGCGCGTGCGCGTCGCGTCGAGCTCGTCGGCGGTGACGATCCATGGCCCCATCGGGCAGAAGGTGTCGAAGGACTTGCCCATGTCCCATTGCTGGTGGCGCATCTGCACGTCGCGCGCGGTGACGTCGTTGACGATCGTGTAGCCGTAGACATGCTCGCGCCAGTCGGCCTTGCGGATGTTCTTGCCGCCCTTGCCGATCACCAGCGCCAGTTCGGCCTCGTAGTCGATCTGCGCCGAGATCGCGGCACCGGGCAGGGCGACCTCGTCGGCCGGGCCGATCACCGTCTCGGGCACCTTCGTGAACACGATCGGCCAGGCGACCACGTCGGCCGAGTTCTCCTTGAACACCGAGGCGGCCAGTTCGCGCGCGTGGGCGTGGTAGTTGCGCCCGACGCACCAGAGATTGCGGCGCGGCCGCGGCATCGGGGCGATCAGGCGCACCGAGGCCAACGGCAGCGCCGTCGCCGCCAGGGCCGGCAGCGGCGCGCCGGCGGCGGCGGCCTCGATGAGCGGCAGCGCGCCCTGGCGCGCGGCGTCCGCCGCGAGTTCGAACGCGGTGACCTGCGTGCCGTCGGCGGAGACGACGCCGACGCGGTGCACGCCGCCATGGACATAGCTTGCGATGCGCAATGCGGGCTCCCGGAAGTGGTGGTCTGTATTGGTTGAAATGCCTACCAATATCAACCTTGCCCACGATGATAAAGGGATCGCCGCCGCCGTCAACAGCGCGAATACCTATCTGACATCCACCTTCCATCGCTCGCGGCAGATTGGTACCATTTGGTTTTCATCCATGCCCGTCGGGCCGCCCCCGTGACCTCCGAATCCATCCTCCGCGACTACATCATCGGCCGGCTGCAGTCCGGGCAGTGGCGGGCCGGCGATCGCCTGCCGACCGAGCGGGCGCTGAGCGGACAGTTCGGCATCGGCCGCGCCGGCGTGCGCAAGGTGCTGCAGGAATTGAAGGCGCTCGACCTCATCCGCCAGACCGTCGGCAGCGGCACCTACGTGACCGAGCAGGCGGCGGCGGCGCTGCAGGCGCTGGCCGGCGACGACCCCGTGGGGCAGACCAGTCCGGCCCAGCTGATGGACGCGCGGCTGGTCTTCGAGCCGGCGATCATCGAGATGGTGATCGGCAACGCGACGGCGAACGATTTCGCCCGCATGGACGAGTGCTGCGCGCGGGCCGAGCAGGCCGGGACGCTCGAGGAGTTCGAGTACTGGGACGGCCGCCTGCACGAGGTCATCGCCGACGCCGCGCGCAACACCTTCGTCGCCGGCGTGTTCAAGCTGATGAATCGGGTCCGCGCGCAGGGCGAATGGGGCCTGCTGAAGCGGCGCAGCGTGACGCCCGAGCGGCGCCTCCAGTACCAGGCCGAGCATCGCGCGCTGGTGCAGGCGATCAAGGATCGCGACCTGCCGCAGGCCAAGGCGCTCGCCTTCGAGCACCTGCTGCATGTGCGCAGGAACCTGCTGAATTTCTGAACCGAGAGGCGCCGCGCGACGCAGCCCGCTCGCTCAGCGCCGCATCGCGCTCCAGAACGCACGCTGCAACGCGACGACCTCGGGCTCGATCTCGGCCACCGGCCCGATGAGGTCGACGGGCTTCTGGCCATGCTCGAACACGTAATGCGACGAGACGCTCAAGGTCGGGTTCTGCTCGTGCGAGCCGGTCTCGGCGAGCAGGGCCTGCTCGGTCATGCCGTAGACGACGCGGCCGATATGGGCCCAGTACGCGGTGCCCGCGCACATGCAGCAGGGCTCCACCGAGGTGTACAGCGTGCAGCCCCAGAGGTAGGCCGCGTCGTAGGCGGCCGCGGCGCGGCGCGCCAGCGTCGACTCGGCATGGTTGACGGTGTCGATGTTGCCCTGCTCCATCAGCACGGTCTCGTGGTCCGGGGCGACGAGGATGGCGCCGAAGGGATGCCGGCCCTCGCGCGCGGCCTGCGCGCCGACCTCGTTGGCGCGGCGCAGATGGCGCACGACCTGTTCGTGTGAGGGTCGGGTCGCGCTGTTCGCCCTTGGCGTCTGGGACATTTGCTTCTTCCGGCTGATGGGTGTCGGTATTAGAGAACATCGGGCGGCGCCGCAGCAGGCGCAGCCGTGATTTCACACGTAGATGAACCTGACGAGGAAGACCGCGGCGATGATCCAGACCATCGGGTGCGCCTCGCGCCCCTTCCCCGTGAAGAGCTTCAGCACGGCATAGGTGATGAATCCGAAGGCCAGGCCGTTGGCAATCGAGTAGGTCAGCGGCATGACCAGCGCCGTCACCGCGGCGGGCACGACCTCGGTGGTCTCGTCCCAGTTCAGCTCGGTCAGCTCGCGCAGCATCAGGCAGGCCACGTAGAGCAGCGCCGGCGCCGTGGCATAGGCGGGCACCGCACCGGCCAGCGGCGCGATGAAGAGGCAGGCCAGGAACAGCACCGCCACGGCCACGGCCGTCAGCCCCGTGCGTCCGCCGGCCTGCACGCCGGAGGCGCTCTCGATGTAGGCCGTCGTGCTGGAGGTGCCCAGCAGCGAGCCGGCGAAGATGGCGGCGCTGTCGGCCAGCAGGGCCTTGTTCATGCGGTCCACCTTGCCTTCGACGAGCAGGCCGGCGCGCTTGGCGACCGCCATCAGGGTGCCTGTCGCGTCGAACAGCTCGACCAGGAAGAACACCAGGATGATGTTGAACACCCCCACGCCCAGGGCGCCCTGGATGTCGAGCTGCAGGAAGGTCGGCGCGATCGAGGGCGGCATGTCGAAGACGCCGGAGAACTGGTTGCCCGAGAAGAAGAAGGACAGCACCGTCACCCCCAGGATCCCGATCAGGATGGCGCCGCGCACCTTCAGGCAGTCGAGCACGACGATGGTGAAGAAGCCGATCACGGCCAGCACCACCGAAGGATGATGCAGGTCGCCCAGGGTCACGTAGGTCGCCTTCGAGGCCGCGACGATGCCGGCGCTCTTGAGCGAGATGATGGCCAGGAACATGCCGATGCCCACCGTGATGCCTGTGCGCAGCGAATGCGGTATGCCGCGGATGATCAACTCGCGCAGGCGGAACAAGGTCACGGCCAGGAACAGGCAGCCGGAGATGAAGACCGCACCCAGCGCGACCTGCCATTTGTAGCCCATGCCCAGCACGACGACATAGGCGAAGTAGGCGTTGAGCCCCATGCCGGGCGCCGTCGCCACGGGAAAGTTGGCATACAGGCCCATGATGAGGGTGCCCAGGGCTGCGATCAGGCAGGTGGCGACGAAGACCGCGCCCTTGGGCATGCCTGCATCACCCAGGATCGTCGGGTTGACGAAGATGATGTAGGCCATCGTCAGGAAGGTGGTCAGGCCGGCCAGCAACTCGGTGCGCACGCTGGTGCCGTTCGCCTCGAGCTTGAAGAATCGTTCCAGCCATGAAGGCGCGGCGGTGGGAATGACCGCTGCGCCAGCGGTCGGGTTCGGGGTCTGCATGTTGTCTCCTGCTTGGCTCATCAAGGTTGTGCCCGGTGTCGCGTCTGTGCACGATCTCTGGTGGGCGGGTGGTAGGCACCGGGCTGTCGTCACGCCCGGCGGTATCTCGGTGTACCGGCCACGTAGGCGGTCTGCAGCAAGCGTTCGTCGCCCAGGGTCATCCAGGCAAAGAGCTGTTCGTGCAGATCCTGCGCGAGGTCGATGCGGTGCTGCATCAGGGGCGTGGCGGCCCAATCCCAGACCGCGACATCGGCCTGGCAGCCGGTGTCGAAGCTGCCGATCTCGTCGGCCAGATGCAGGGCGCGCGCAGCGCCGCGGGTGGCGCCGTACAGCGCCTTGTAGGCGGTGAGCTTGACGCCGCGCAGCGCCTGCACCTTGTAGGCGTCGGCCAGCGTGCGGATCATCGACAGGCTGGTCCCGCCACCGACGTCGGTCGCGAGCGTGACATGGGCGCCCTGCCCCTCCGCACCCAGCCAATCGAAGAGGCCGCTGCCGAGGAAGAGGTTGGAGCTCGGACTGTGCGCGATCTGTGCACCGGTCGCGTGCAGCAGCGCGCGATCGACGTCGTCGAGCCAGATGCCGTGGGCCAGCACGGCGCGCTCGTTGAGCAGGCCGTGGCGGTGGTAGACGTCGAGATAGCTGCGTGCCTGCGGGAAGAGTTCGGCCACCCAGCGCACCTCGTCGCGGTTCTCCGCCAGGTGGGTCTGCATGAAGCTGCCCGCGTAGGCCCTGAGCAGCGCGGCCGCCATGTGCATCTGGCCCGAGGTGCTGGTGGGCGCGAAACGCACCGTCAACGCATAGGAGAGCCGCCCGCGGCCATGCCAGCGCTGCATGAGGTCGACGCAGTCGCGCTCGGCCTGCGCCACGTCGTCGCGCAGTCCGTCGGGGGCGTGGCGGTCCATCAGGACCTTGCCGGCGATCAGGCGCATGCCACGCCGCTCGGCGCCGGCGAACAGCGCTTCGGCCGAGACCTTGTGCACGGTCGGGAAGACGACGGCCGAGGTGGTGCCATGGGCCAGCAAGGCGTCCAGGAAGCGCTCGGCGCCGGCCGCCGCAACTTCCGGGTCGGCGTAGCGCCGCTCGGCCGGGAAGGTATAGGTGTTCAGCCACTCCAGCAGTTCGGTGCCATAGGAGGCGATCACGTCGAGCTGGGGGCTGTGCACATGGGTGTCGATGAAGCCGGGCATCACGAGGCTGCCGCGGTGGTCGACACGGGTCCAGCCCGCATCGGGCTCGTCGGCCTGCACGCCGGCGATGCGGCCGCCTTCGACCAGCAGCCAGTGGTCGGGGCGATAGCGCACGCCCGGGGCGCCCGCGGGGGCGGCGAAGCCGGGGTCGGCGGTGAAGTCGAGCAGGTCACCGCGCAGGGCGCAGCGTGGGGTGGAGGTCATCAGGGCAGGATCGGGTTCAACGTGCGGAGAGGGCGTGCGCCGTTTCGCGCACCTGTTCGCGCAGCCAGCGGCCGGCGGCGGACTGATGGCTGAGCTCATGCCAGAGCTGGTAGTAGTTCAGCGGTGGAAAGCTCACCGGGCAGCGCACGACGCGCAGCGGGAACTGGCCGGTGTAGCGATTGCAGAACTGGCGCCCGGTGGTCAGCACCAGGCGCGAGCGCGCCACCATCAGCGGCGCCAGGCCGAAGTGCGGGCTGCGCACGACAATGTTGCGTGACAGGCCCAGGCCGAGCAGGTGCTCATCGATGACGCCGCGCGCACCGGGGTGCAGCGGCGTCGGCGCGACATGCTCGCTTTGCAGGTAGCGCTCGGCCGTCCACCAGCGCGGCCTTTGCACCGCCGGATGATCTTCGGCCACCAGGCAGACGACTTCGTCGGTGAGCAGCCGCCCGAGATGCAGTTCGCCGGGCGGCTCCAGCCAGTTGCCGATCACGAGGTCGACCTCGGCGCGGGCCAGGCTGCGGCGGTAGTCGAACTCGCCCGACAGCGGCAGGATCTCGAGCTTGACGCCGGGCGCGGCGGTCTTGATGCGCGCGACCAGCTCGGGCAGGAAGAGCGGGTCGAGGTAGTCGCTCGCCGCGATGCGGAACACGATGCCACTGTGCGCGGCGTCGAATTCCAGCCCTTTGGCGCGCGAGCCGAACATCAGCTGGGCGCTGCGCAGTATCTCGGTCGCGGGCTCCAGCAGTTCGAGCGCCGCGTCGGTGGGCGCCATGCCTTGGCCGGAGCGCACCAGCAGCGGGTCGCCGATGAGGGAACGCAGGCGCTTGAGCTGGGCACTGACGGCCGGCTGGGTGGTCTGCAGCCGCAGGGCGGCGCGAGAGACGCTGCGTTCGGTGATCACGGTGTGAAAGACCCTGACTAGATACAGCTCGATCTTGTCGAAAACCGGACGTTTCGTCATACGCGTTGATTGATAAGTTATATCGTTCGTTGAATATATAGATTCGACGGCGTCGGAGTAACTTCCGGGTATCCCTTGACACCCAAAGCTGCCGTATGGACAAGCACACCCGGCCCATCCGCTTCTATCAACACGCCCGCGGCGAGATCGTCGCCGTCGAGGGCGTGGCCCCCACGCGCACGGTGCTGAGCTGGCTGCGCGAGGACGCCCGCTGCACTGGCACCAAGGAGGGCTGCAACGAGGGCGACTGCGGCGCCTGCACGGTCATCGTGGCCGAACTGGCCGAGCACGCGCATCGCATCGGCACGCGCTCGGCCGCGGCCACCGTCGTTGGCGAGCTTTCGCTGCGTACCGTCAACGCCTGCATCCAGTTCCTGCCCACGCTCGACGGCAAGGCCTTGCTGACCGTCGAAGACCTGCAGCGCATCGGCGGCGGCACGCTCCACCCGGCCCAGCGGGCGCTGGTGGAATGCCACGGCTCGCAGTGCGGCTTCTGCACGCCGGGCTTCGCGATGTCGCTGGCGGCCACCTACGAGCGCCACTGCGAGTCCGGCACGCGACCCACGCGGCAGCAGCTGGCCGACGACCTCTCGGGCAATCTTTGCCGCTGCACCGGCTACCGCCCCATCCTCGACGCAGGGCAACGCATGTTCGACCTGCCGCAGGCGCGGCTGGATACGCGCCCCATCGCGAAGGCGCTGCGCGAATTGCAGCGGCCCGACGGCCTCGCCTACGAGGGCCCTGACGCCGCCGCCCCCTCCGATGCGCGCCGCGTGCGCTACTGGGCGCCGCGCAGCCTCGAAGACTTCGCCGCCCTGCGCGAGCAGCACCCGCAGGCGCGGGTGCTGGCCGGTTGCACCGACATCGGGCTGTGGGTGAACAAGCAGTTCCGCGACGTCGGCGACCTGCTCTACATCGGTGACGTGGGCGAGCTCGAGCGTATCGAGCGGCGCGAAGACGGCGTGTTGCGCATCGGCGCAGCCGCCCCGCTGGAAGACGCCTGGAGCGCGCTGGCCGCCGAATGGCCCCAACTGCAGGATATGTGGCTGCGCTTCGCCTCGCTGCCGGTGCGCAACGCCGGCACCCTGGGCGGCAACATCGCCAACGGCTCGCCCATCGGCGACAGCCCGCCGGTGCTGATGGCCCTGGGCGCCAGCGTGGTGCTGCGCCGCGGCAAGGCCCAGCGCAAGCTGCTGCTCGAGGATTTCTACGTCGACTACATGAAGAACGCGATGCAGCCGGGCGAGTTCGTCGAGGCGCTGGAGGTGCCGCCGCCATCGCCCGCCACGGCGATGCGCGCCTACAAGCTCTCCAAGCGCTTCGACTGCGACATCTCGGCCGTCGCCACCGGCCTTGCCGTCACGCTCGACGGCGACACGGTGACGGCGGCGCGCTTCGCTTTCGGCGGCATGGCTGCCATCGTCAAGCGCGCGGCCCGCGCCGAAACCGCGGTGCTCGGCGAGCCCTGGAGCGAGGCCACGGTGCAGGCCGCCATCGCCGCGCTGGCGCAGGACTTCGAGCCGTTGACCGACATGCGCGCCAGCGCGGGTTACCGCCTGCGCAGCGCCGGCAACCTGCTGCGCCGCTTCTGGCTCGAGACCCGGCGCGATGCACCGCTCGCCCCCTCGCAGACCAGCGTGTGGAGCGTGATGCCTCACCTCACCACGGCCGCCTGAGCCCACGGAGCCCCGGATGAACAAGCAAGTCGAAGCCTTCGTGCAAGGGCCCGGGCAGGCCTTTGCCGGCTACCAGCACAACGCCCGCACCCGCATCGACGGCAAGGGTGAGGCCCGGCGCCAGCGCGAGGGCCGGCGCGTGGGCATCAGCCGGCCGCACGAGTCGGCCCATCTGCATGTGGCCGGAGCTGCCGCCTACATCGACGACATGCCCGAATTGGCCGGCACCCTGCACGCCGCGCTCGGCCTGTCGCCCATGGCCCATGGCCGCCTCAAGGGCGTCAGTGTCGAAAGGATCCGGGCGCTGCCCGGCGTCGTGGCCGTGCTGACGGCCGCCGACATCCCCGGCGTCAACGACTGCGGGCCGATCATCCACGACGACCCCATCCTCGCCACCGGCGAGGTGCACTACGTCGGCCAGCCGGTGTTTGCCGTCATCGCCACCGACCGGGAGCTGGCGCGCCGCGCCGCCGCCCAGGCCAGGCAGGTACTCGACATCGAACCCCTGCCGGCCCTGCTGACGCCGCAGGCGGCCCATGCGGCACAGCGCTATGTGCTGCCGCCGATGCACATGCGGCGCGAGACCCACGGCGGGGCCCAGCAGGCCATCGCCGACGCACCGCACCGCCTCAGGGGCCGGCTGTGTGTCGGCGGCCAGGAGCAGTTCTATCTGGAAGGCCAGATCTCCTACGCCATACCGACCGAAGACGACGGCATGCGCGTGCACTGCTCCACCCAGCATCCGAGCGAGATGCAGCATGTGGTGGCCCATGCGCTGGGCCTCCAGGCCCACCATGTGCATGTGGAGTGCCGGCGCATGGGTGGCGGCTTCGGCGGCAAGGAATCCCAGTCGGCGCTGTTCGCCTGCGTGGCCGCGGTGGCGGCGAAGAAACTCGGCCGCCCGGTCAAGCTGCGCCTGGACCGCGACGACGACTTCATGATCACCGGCCGCCGCCACGGCTTCGAGTACGACTACGAGGTCGGCTTCGACGACGAGGGCCGGCTGCTCGGCGTCGAGATCGACATGCTGTCCAACGCCGGCTTCTCGGCAGACTTGTCCGGCCCCGTGATGACGCGAGCGCTCTGCCATTTCGACAACAGCTACTGGCTGCCCGACGTCGCCATCCACGGCTACAGCGCACGCACCAACACGCAGAGCAACACCGCCTTCCGCGGCTTCGGCGGGCCGCAGGGCGCGATCGCGTGCGAGGTCATCCTCGACTCCGTCGCCCGCGCGCTGGGCAAGGACGCGCTGGCGGTGCGCCGCGCCAACTTCTACGGCATCGGCGAACGCAACACCACGCCCTATGGCCAGCGCGTCGACGACAACGTGATCCACGCGCTGGTGGATGAGCTCGCCACCGAGGCCGACTATGCGGCGCGGCGCGAGCAGGTCGCGGCCTTCAATGCGGCCAGCCCGGTGCTGAAGAAGGGCCTGGCGCTGACGCCGCTGAAGTTCGGCATCTCCTTCAACGTGGCCCACTTCAACCAGGCCGGCGCGCTGGTGCACGTCTACAGCGACGGCTCCATGCTCGTGAATCACGGCGGCACCGAGATGGGCCAGGGCCTGAACACCAAGGTCGCGCAGGTGGTGGCCCACGAGCTCGGCGTCGGCTTCGAGCGCGTGCGCGTGACGGCCACCGACACGCAGAAGGTCGCCAACACCTCGGCCACGGCCGCCTCGACCGGCAGCGACCTGAACGGCAAGGCCGCCCAGGACGCGGCCCGCCAGATCCGCGAGCGCCTGGCCGCCTTCGCCGCGCAGTGCCATGGCGGCGAGGCCGAGGATGTGCGCTTTGCCAACGACATGGTGACCGTGAACGGCAAGCCGATCCCCTTCCCCGAGCTCGCGCGCACGGCCTACGAGGCGCGCGTGCAGCTGTGGTCGGACGGCTTCTACGCGACGCCCGGCCTGCACTGGGACCGCGAGCAGCTGCAGGGTCGTCCGTTCTTCTACTTCGCCTATGGCGCGGCGCTGAGCGAGGTCGTGGTGGACACCCTGACCGGCGAATGGAAGCTGCTGCGCGCCGACGTGCTGCACGACGTCGGCCGCTCACTGAACCCCGCCGTGGACATCGGCCAGATCGAGGGCGGCTTCATCCAGGGCATGGGCTGGCTGACGATGGAGGAGTTGGTCTGGCACCCGCAGACCGGCCTGTTGACGACGCACGCCCCCAGCACCTACAAGATCCCGACGGCCAACGACTGCCCGCCGGTATTCAACGTGCGGCTCTACGAGAACGACAACGTGGAAGACAGCATCCATCGCAGCAAGGCCGTCGGCGAGCCGCCGCTGCTGCTGCCCTTCTCGGTCTTCCTCGCCATCCGCGACGCGGTGTCGGCGGTGGGCGGGCACCGGGTGGACCCGCCGCTGCGGGCGCCGGCGACCTGCGAGGCCATCCTGGATGCCATCGACGCGGTCGCGCGGGGCGCTGCGTGACCCTGCGCGACACCGCCGCGCGCTGGCTGGCCACCGGCCAGCCAGCCGTCCTCGTCGAGATCACGGCCACCAGGGGCTCGGCGCCGCGCGAGGCCGGCACGCGCATGCTGGTGTCGGCCCGTGAAGCCCTGGGCACCATCGGCGGCGGCCGCCTCGAATGGCTGGCCATAGCCACCGCGCGCCGCTTGCTGGCCCCGGGCAGCGGGGCAGCGGTCGAGCACCACTACCCGCTCGGCCCGGCGCTGGGCCAATGCTGCGGCGGCGCTGTCACGCTGCGCTACTCGCGTCTCGACGAAGGCAGCCTGCAAGGCTGGCCGGCTGCGACGCCGCGCTTCTTCCTGCATCTCTACGGCGCCGGCCACGTCGGCCGCGCCATCGTCAGGCTGCTGACCGGCATCGACTGCCGGGTGCAGTGGATCGACGAGCGCGACAGCGAATTCCCGCCCGACGAGGTGCTGCCGCCCCACATCGAGAAGGTCTGTGTCGAGCCGGTGGAGGCCGAGGTGCGCGTTGCGCCGCCGCTCGCCTGCTACCTCGTGCTGACGCACGACCACGACCTCGACCTGCGCATCACCGAGGCCATCCTGAAACGCGGCGACTTCCGCTACCTCGGCCTGATCGGCTCCAGGGCCAAGCGCGCGCGCTTCCTGCACCGCTACGAGGCGCGCGGCATACCTGCCGAGGTGTTGGACCGCATCACCTGCCCCATCGGCGTGCCCGGCATCGAGGGGAAGGAGCCCGAGGTCATCGCTGTCGCGGTGGTGGCGCAGTTGCTGCAGTTGGGCTGACGCATGCTTTCCGGAACCCGCCAAGATGCATGAGCCCTGGCGGTAACGGTAGGCGTTGCCTGTCCGGCTTGCACCCGAATTCAGTCGTGAATCGTCGGCAATGTGACCGCCGACGAGGAGTCTGGTTCGGGAATCGATGGAACCGCAATTCGCTGGGTCGCCCCATTTTCAAGGCCACCGCGGCCAGCTTCGTCCACAATCCTGTCCTTCAGCGTGATCAGGCTGGCGCAAGTCGGATGCCAAGCCCCCAACTGAGTCGATCGGATCCATGGCCCGACCTCCTGCCAAGAACACCCCGCCCGCGGCGAGTGCCGCCTCCCCGGCAGCGGCGCGCGCTCGCAAGAGGCCGGCGGCCGCGCCGTCCGCGGTCGAACCCCCTGCGAAGCGCGGAACGACCGCCATCGACCAGCGCATCTACAAGGCCGTCCTCGATGCGGTGATGAGCCAGCGCTTGCCGCCGGGCACGCGGCTGGGGGAGGCGGAATTCTGCGAACTGTTCCAGGTCAGCCGGACCACCGTGCGCAAGGCCTTGCAACGGCTCTCGCACGACCACATCATCGATCTGAGGCCCAACCGCGGAGCCGTCGTCGCATCGCCGACGACCGAAGAAGCGCACGAGATCTTTGTTGCCCGCCGCGCCATCGAGCGCGAGACCGTGCCCCTGATGGTGCGCAATGCCAACCCGAAATCCATCCACCGCCTGCGCCAGGCGATCGAGATCGAGCACCAGGCGCTCCACGAAGGCGACCGCCCGAACTTCATTCGGCTGGGAGGCGAGTTCCACATCCTGTTGGCGGAACTCGCGGGCAATCGGGTCCTGCTGCGATTCCTGACCGAGTTGGTCTCGCGCTGCTCACTGATCATCGCTCTGTACGAGATGCCGGGTTCACCCTTATGCGAGGACGACGAACACCAGCGCATCGTTTCGCTGATCGAGGCCGGACACACGGACGCGGCCGTGGCCCTGATGGAACGGCACCTGCTCGAGATCGAGGCCAGGCTGCGACTGGGCGCGCCCGTCGGCAAGATAAACCTCGCCGAAGTACTTGCCATAAATTGAGGATGCAGGCAAACTGCATCCAACACGATGCATGTTTGTATACAGAATCATGCTCGGTGGGCAGACACAACGAATCTTCATCGCACACAAACGATGATCGACGCACCAACAACGAACCTGGTCATGGCCACGGGAACCAGTCTGGTGCCAGGCGGGCGCCGGCTGGCCTCGTTGATGTGCCGCGAGCGACACTCAGGCACCCTTGTTTCAATAGGCGCATGGCGGAAACGGTGCGCAACCGAAAGATAGGCACGGGTTTTGCGAACGACTTTCCCAGGATCCCGTGCATCCAGATCTCCAACCGATTGAATTCTTCGAATCGATCAGCACCCACCACATACCCAGGAGTAGTCATGAGATTTGACGTCATTGGACTTGCCGCTGCATCCACCGCTCTGGCCGTATTTGCTGTTTCCGCCCAGGCAGCCGACTGGAGCGACACCTCGGTCGGCCTGCGCACCGGCAACAAGTTCGCCGAGCCCTACGGCAGCACCAGCATCGGCAAGAACATCCTCGACCTGAACCATGTCAGCGGCTACAAGTACGGCACCAACTTCTTCAACGTCGACCTGCTGATGTCGGACGGCAAGGACCCGGCCGGTGGCGTCGCCGGCCAGCCCGGTGCGCAGGAGGCCTACCTCGTCTACCGCAACACCTTCGACCTGAGCAAGATCACCGGCTCGCCGATCAAGTTCGGCCCGGTGCGCACGGTCGGCATCACCGCCGGCTTCGACCTCAACACGAAGAACGACGGCTACGGCTCGAAGAAGCGCATGCTCGTGATCGGGCCGACCTTCGAGATGGACGTCCCCGGCTTCCTGAACCTGTCGGCCTACATGCTCGACGAGAGCAATGCGCCCAACGGTCTCGGCCACCGCTACAGCTACAAGACGCATGGCGCGCTCGAGGCCGACTGGGGCATCCCGCTGGGATCGCTGCCGCTGTCGTTCGGCGGCTATGCGCAGTGGATACAGTCCAAGGGCAGCAACGAATTCGGCGGCTCGACGGCGGCCGAGACGCATATCGACATGATGGTGATGCTCGACGTCGGCGCGGCCACCGGCGCGGCGAAGAACACCTTCAAGATCGGCGTCGAGTACGAATACTGGAAGAACAAGTTCGGCAACCCGACGACCTCGGTCATCGGCCCCGGCGCCGGCCCGGGCGCGACCGCCAAGACCCCGATGATCCGCGCCGAGTACCACTTCTAAGCGCCCGTCCCACCGGCCCGGCGACGCGGACATGAACGGCGAGGCCCCCGACCGGCTGAAACTGGTCGGCATCAGCAAATCGTTTCCCGGCGTGCGGGCCAACGACCACGTCGACCTGACCGTGCGCCCGGGCGAGATCCACGCGCTGCTGGGCGAGAACGGCGCCGGCAAGTCGACGCTCGTCAAGATCATCTACGGCATCCAGTCGCCCGACGAGGGCGAGATCCACTGGGACGGCGCGCCGATCCGCATCCCCAGCCCGCGCGCCGCGCGGCGCCTGGGCATCGGCATGGTGTTCCAGCATTTCTCGCTGTTCGAGGCGATGACGGTGCTCGAGAACATCTCGCTGGGCCTCGACAGCCAGCTCGGCGGGCGCGAACTCGAGGCCGAGATCGGCAAGGTCCTCGAGACCTACCAGCTCAAGCTCGATCCGCGGCGCATCGTCTCGACGCTGAGCGTCGGCGAGCGCCAGCGCATCGAGATCGTGCGCGCGCTGCTGCTCAACCCGCGCCTGCTCGTGATGGACGAGCCGACCTCGGTGCTGACGCCGCAGGAGGTCGAGCAGCTCTTCGAGACGCTGCGCAAGCTCGCCGCCAGCGGCTGCTCGGTGCTCTACATCTCGCACAAGCTGCACGAGATCGTCGCGCTGTGCGAGGTCGCGACGGTGCTGCGCGGCGGCAAGGTCGTCGCCCATTGCGATCCGCGCCGCGAGACGGCGCGTTCGATGGCCGAGATGATGATCGGCCCGGGGCTCAAGGAAGTCGCGAAATCCGGGCAGCACAGCTTCGGTGCGCCGAAGCTGCAGGTGCAGCGCTTGAGCCTGCCCAAACCCAGCCATTTCGGCATCGCGCTCGACGCCGTGACCTTCGACGTGCGCGCCGGCGAGATCTTCGGCGTCGCCGGTGTCGCCGGCAACGGCCAGAATGAATTGCTCGACGCGCTCAGCGGCGAGACCCCGGCAGCCACGCCCGACGCGGTCGTGCTCGACGGCCAGCCGGTCGGCTGGCTCAGCGTCGGCCGGCGGCGTGCCCGCGGCCTGCGCGCGGTGCCCGAGGAGCGCAACGGCCATGCCGCGATCGGAGAGTTCTCGCTGACCGAGAACGCGACGCTCACGGGTCGCGGCCGCGTCCGCGTCGCGCGGCTGGCGCTCATCGATGCGGCCGAAGCGACGCGCTACACGCGCGAGGTGATCACCGCCTTCAGCGTCAAGGCGACCGGGCCCGAGGCGCCGGCCGGCGCGCTCTCGGGCGGCAATCTGCAGAAGTTCATCATGGGTCGCGAGATCCTGCAGAACCCCTCGGTGCTCGTCGTCTGCCAGCCGACCTGGGGCGTCGACGCCGGCGCCGCCGCGGCCATCCACCAGGCCATCGTCGACCTCGCGGCGCGCGGCTCGGCCGTGCTGGTGATCTCGCAGGATCTCGACGAACTGCTCTCGCTATGCGATACCGTCGCGGTGTTGAACGTGGGGCGGATGTCGCCGCCGATGAAGACGGGCGAGGTCTCGATCGAGGCGCTCGGTCTGCTGATGGGCGGCGTCCACGGCGACCCCCAGGGCACGCAAGTCATGACGGAGCACCTGCATGCGCATCCGGTTTGAGAAGCGGTCGGCGCCGAGCCGGCTGATGCAGGTGGCCACGCCGGTGGCCTCGGTGCTGCTGACGATGGTGCTCGGCGCGATCATGTTCGAGCTGCTGGGCTTCGACGGCCTGCGCGCGATCCGCGAGACCTTCATCACGCCCATCGTCGCGTCCTACAAATGGGTCGACGTGGCAACCAAGGCGGCGCCGCTGATCATCATCGGCCTGGGCCTGTCGCTGAGCAATCGCGCCCAGATCTGGAACATCGGCGCCGAAGGCCAGTACGTCATCGGTGCGCTGGCCGGCGCCGGCGTCGCGATGGCCTTCCCGCACGCGCCGGCCATCGTCATCATCCCGCTGATGATGCTCTGCGGTGCGCTCGGCGGCGCCCTCTGGGCGGCGATACCGGCGCTGCTGCGCACGCGCTTCCAGGTCAACGAGGTGCTGTCCAGCCTGATGCTCGTCTACGTCGCGCTGCAGGTGCTGAACTACCTCATCGGCGGCCCCTGGAAGGATCCCAACGGCCACAATTTCCCGCAGACGGCGCAGTTCACCGCGGCGCAGCAGTTGCCGCACACGCTGGGCGGCACGGCGATACCGCCCGGACTCGTCGTCGCGTTGCTCCTCGTCGTCGTGTTCTGGTTCGTGCTCTCGCGAACGGTCTACGGCTATTCGGTGCGCGCCGTCGGCGCCGCACCCGATGCGGCCAAATACGCGGGCTTCGACGCCCACGGCACGGTCTGGTCGACGATGACGATAGGCGGCGCGATGGCCGGTCTGGCCGGCATCCTCGAGGCCTCGAGCCAGCTCGGCCAGATCAATCTCGGCTTCCCCTCGGGCTACGGCTTCACCGCCATCATCGTCTCGTTCCTCGGGCGCCTGAACCCGATCGGCGTGCTGCTGGCCGGCACGATCCTGGCCATCACCTATGTCGGCGGCCAGGTCGCGCAGGCCGCCGTCCATGTGCCCGAAGCGACGGCGGGCATCTTCCAGGCGATGATGCTGTTCCTGATCCTCGCCAGCGACGTGCTGGTGCGATTCCGCATCCGCATCCAGCGCACGCCGCCGCGCGCGGCGGCGGGCCGGGTGGCCGTATGAGCGGTGTCCAGGCCCTCATCGACTTCATCGTCACGGTGGTCGGCATCACGACGCCGATCCTGCTCGCCGCCACCGGCGAGCTCGTCGTCGAGAAGAGCGGCGTGCTCAACCTCGGTGTCGAGGGCATGATGCTGATCGGTGCCGTCACGGGCTTCGCCGTCACGTTCGGGTTCGGCCCCGAGCTCGGCGACGCGGCGCCCTGGGTCGGCGTGCTCGCGGCGATGGTCGCCGCGGCGCTGGCCTCGCAGCTGTTCGCGTTCCTCGTGCTGACGCTGGGCTCGAACCAGGTCGCGACGGGGCTGGCGCTGACCATCTTCGGCATCGGCCTGTCGAGCCTCATCGGCGCCGGTTTCGTCGGCATGACGGTGCCCGGCTTCTACTCGGTGTTTCCCGAGCATCTGGCCACCGATCCTTTCTGGCGCGTCGTCTTCGGCCACAGTCCGCTCGTCTATGTGGCGATCGCGCTGGTCTTCGCCGTCGGCTGGTTCCTCGAGCGCACGCGCGCCGGGCTGGTGCTGCGCGCCTGCGGCGAGAACGACCTCTCGGCGCACTCGATCGGCTATCCGGTGATCCGCATCCGCTATGCCGCGATCGCCTTCGGCGGCGCGCTGGCGGGCATGGCCGGATCGTATTTCTCGCTCGTCATCACGCCGATGTGGGCCGAGCAGATGACCGCCGGGCGCGGCTGGATCGCGCTGGCGCTGGTCGTGTTCGCGAGCTGGCGGCCGCACCGCATGCTCGCCGGCGCCTATTTCTTCGGCGTGCTGATGACGGTCGAGCTCTACGCCAAGGCCCAGAGCCTGGCGTTCCTGCCGGCGCTGCCGTCGCAGTTCTGGGCCTCGATGCCCTACCTCATGGCCATCGTCGTGCTCGCCGTCATCTCGTCGCGCAGCGCCGGACGCAGCGATGCGCCGGCCTGCCTCGGCCGACCCTTCATCGCTGGCGGTTGACGCCGACCGGCGGTTTCGCCCCCCTCCCTTCACTCCACTGACAAAGGCAAGGACCCAGGACATGGCAATGAACTCAAGACGCGATTTCGTGAAGGCCGTCGGCGCGGGCCTCGTGATGCCTGCGCTGGCGCGCAAGGCCTGGGCCGCGGACCCGCTCAAGGTCGGCTTCATCTATCTCGGTCCGGTCGGCGATTTCGGCTGGACCTGGGCGCACGACAAGGGCCGCAAGGCGATGGTCGAGGCCTTCAAGGGTCAGGTCGTCGCCGACTACGTCGAGAACGTCAAGGAAGACGCCAGCGCGATCCCGATCATCAAGGACCTCGCGCAGCAGGGGCACAAGCTGATCTTCACGACCTCGTACGGTTTCATGGACCAGACGATCGAGGTCGCCAAGCAATTCCCCGGCGTGCGCTTCGAGCATTGCACCGGCTACAAGCATGCCGACAACGTCGGCACCTACAACTCGCGCTTCCATCAGGGCCGCGCGGTCGAGGGCACGATCGCCGGCATGATGTCCAAGACCGGCGTCATCGGCTACCTCGGTTCGTACAAGGTGCCCGAGGTCGTGATGGGGGTCAACGCCTTCACGCTCGCGGCGCAGGCGCAGAACCCGAAGATCACGACCAAGCTGATCATGATCGATTCGTGGTTCGACCCGGCCAAGGAAGCAGCCGCCGTGCAGACGCTGGCCAACCTGGGCTGCGACGTCGTCGCCCAGCACACCGACAGCCCGGCCGGACTGCAGGTCTGCGAGCAGCGCAAGGTCTGGTGCTTCGGCCAGGGCGCCGACATGGCGCGCTTCGCGCCGAAGACGCAGCTGACCGCGATCGAGGACATCTGGGGCCCGTACTACATCTCGCGCGCCAAGGCGATGCTCGACGGCAGCTGGAAGCCCGACGACGCCTGGTGGGGCATGAAGGAAGGCACGGTCGTCATCTCGAAATACAACAACGCGCTGCCGGCCCATGTGCGCGCCGCCGCCGACAAGGTCATCGCCGGCTGGAAGGATGGCAGCTACGACATCTTCGCCGGCGAGATCAAGGACCAGACCGGCAAGGTGCGCGTGGCCAAGGGCCAGCGCATGAAGGACAGCGAGGCGCTGGTGATGGACTGGTACGTCCAGGGCGTGCGCAGCTAGCAGAAGTAGCCGGCGATCGCGCCGCGGTCGCGGCGCTGATCTCGATGAGCGGAGAACGCCTCTACGTCCACAACGCCCTGGTGCTCGTCACCATGGACGATGCGCGGCGCGAGATCGCCGACGGCGCCGCCCTGACCGACGGGGCGGCGCTCGTCGCCGTCGGCCCGACGGCGGAGGTCGAGCGCTGGATCGCGGCGCATCCGGACCAGGCGCCGACGCGCCGCATCGACGCGCGCGGCTGCGTCGTCACGCCCGGGCTCGTCAACTGCCACCACCACATGTACCAGACGCTGACCCGGGCCATCGGCACCGGCAAGGGTCTGGCCTTGTTCGACTGGCTGAAGATGCTCTACCGCATCTGGGCCGGGCTGACGCCCGATGCGCTGCACGCCAGCACCCAGGTCGCGCTGGCCGAGCTGCTGCTGTCGGGCGCGACGACGGTGGCCGACCATCTCTACCTCTACCCGAACGGCTGCCGGCTCGACGACAGCATCGATGCAGCGCGCATGCTGGGCGTGCGTTTTCATCCGACGCGCGGCAGCATGAGCGTCGGCGAGTCGCAGGGCGGCCTGCCGCCCGACAGCCTCGTCGAGCGCGAGGACGCGATCCTCGCCGAATCGCTGCGGCTGATCGAGACGTTCCACGACCCGGCGCCGCGATCGATGCTGCGCCTGGGCCTGGCGCCCTGCTCGCCGTTCAGCGTCAGCGGCGAGCTGATGCGCGAATCGGCGCGGCTCGCGCGCAGCCACGCCCAGGTGGGACTGCACACGCATCTGGCCGAGACGCTCGACGAGGACCGCTATTGCGTCGAGCGCTTCGGCATGCGGCCGATCGACTACGCCGAATCGGTCGAGTGGCTGGGCCCCGATGTCTGGTTCGCGCACATGGTGCATCCGAACGAGCGCGAGATCGGACGCCTGGCGCATACCTGCTCGGGTGTCTGCCATTGCGCGAGCAGCAACATGATCCTGGCCTCGGGCATTGCGCCGGTGCGGCGCATGGTCGACGCCGGCGTGCGCGTCGGCCTCGGCGTCGACGGCTCGGCGAGCAACGACGGCAACCACCTGCTGGGCGAGGCGCGCCAGGCGATGCTGCTGCAGCGCGTCGGCTGGCCCGGATTCGAATCGGATGCGGCGCGACTGTCGGCGCGCGAGGCGCTCGAATTGGCGACGCGCGGCGGCGCTGCGACGCTGGGCCGCGACGACATCGGCAGCCTGGCGCCCGGCATGGCCGCCGACTTGGTGGCGTTCCGCGTCGACGGGCTGGCGCATGCCGGGGCGCTCGGCGATCCGGTGGCCGCGCTGCTGACCTGCGCGCCGGCGCCCGCCTGGCTGTCGGTGATCAACGGGCGCGTCGTCGTCGAGGAGGGGCGCATACCGGGCCTGGACCTCGGCGTGCTCGTCGAACGGCACAACGGGCACGCGCGGGCGCTGCGCGTGCGCGCCGGGCTGGAACGCTAATGGGGTGCGCTGGATTTGTTTGAACCCATCGCCGCGGGGCAATGTCGGTTGCGCCACTCACCGGCCTCACGCTGCCGGCTATTTGCCGTCATACGATCGCCCAGAACGTCGCCACGCCAGCGACCGGTTTCAAGGGGCAGCCGCCATAGGGCGACTGCACTTCGATCAAGGGTTCTGCGGCGCTGCAGTCGGCATGCATTGCGCACGGGCTGGAGCTGTCAGCCCAACCACCCCTTGATGCGCGCTGCCAACGCATCGCGGCTGATCCCGTAGCGGTCGTGCAGCGTCGGCAGCGCCCCCGCGTCGAGGAAGGCGTCGGGCAGGCCGGCCATCTGGAACCCGGCCGGTTGTACTCGGTGTCGCAGCAACGCACTCGCCACCGACTCGCCCAGCCCGCCGATCACCGAGTGGTTCTCGGCGACCACGACCAGACGATGCTTGTATTTCACGGCCTCGACGATCGCCGCCTCATCCAGCGGCTTGATCGTCGGGCAGTGCAGCACGGCCACGCCGATGTTGTCAGCGCGCAGCGTCTCGGCCACCTCGAGGGCGCGCATCGTCATGAAGCCGCTCGAGATCACGAGCACGTCCTCGCCGTCGCGAATCAGCTTCGCCTTGCCGAGCTCGAACTTGTAGTCGTATTCGTCGAGCACGAGCGGCACATTGCCACGCGCCAGGCGCATGTAGACCGGACCCTTGTGGGCGGCGATCTGCGGCACTGCCTGCTCGAGGTCCAGCGCGTCGCAGGGGTCGACGATGGTCAGCCCGGGGATGCCACGCATCATCGCGATGTCTTCGGTCGCCTGGTGGCTGGGGCCGTATCCCGTCGTCAGCCCGGGCAGCGCGCAGCAGATCTTGACGTTCAGGTTCTCCTCGGCAATCACCTGGTGGATGAAGTCGTAGGCTCGCCGGGTGCCGAACACCGCGTACGTAGTCGCAAACGGCACCAGCCCCACTTTGGCCATGCCGCCCGCAGCGGCCATCAGCAATTGCTCGGCCATACCCATCTGGTAAAAGCGATCGGGGTAGGCTTGGGCGAACAGGTGCAGGTCGGTGTACTTGGCCAGGTCCGCCGTCATCCCGACGATCTCGGGCCGGCTCTCGGCCAGCTCGACCAGCGCCTTGCCGAACGGGGCGGCCTTGACGCGCTGCCCTTCGGCAGCGATCGAGGCGATCATGGCCGAGGTGGTCAGCCGGAGCTTCTTCGGTGCAATAGCGGTGTTCATGCCAGGGCTCCAACGGATTGCGATTGATCAAGGATTTGCAGCGCCTGCTGCCACTCCGGCGGATCGACGCGGATGAAATGGTTCTTCTCGCGCTTTTCGAGGAAGGGCACGCCCTTGCCCATCAAGGTATCGAACAGGATCACGCGCGGCTTCGCCTCGGCGAGTTGACGCGCGGCGTCGAAGGCCGCGAGGACGGCGGGCAGGTCGTTGCCCCTGACGCGCTGCACATGCCAGCCGAACGCCGCCCACTTGTCGGCCAGCGGCTCGAATCCGAGCACCTTGCTCGACGGACCGTCAGCCTGCTGGTTGTTGATGTCGACGAGGCAGATCAGGTTGGCGAGGCCATGGTGCGCGGCGGACATCGCCGCCTCCCAGGTCGAGCCTTCGTCGAGCTCGCCGTCGGACATCGAGTTGTAGACGAAGGCCGGGTTCTTCTGCTGCCGCAGGCCCAGCGCCATGCCGACCGCGATCGGCAGGCCATGGCCGAGCGAGCCGCCGGAGATCTCCATCCCCGGGGTGTACGCGGCCATGCCCGACATCGGCAGCCGGCTGTCATCACTGCCATAGGTCTCGAGCTCGTCCTCGGGGATGATCTTGGCCTCGATCAGCGCCGCATAGAACGCGATCGCGTAATGGCCATGCGAGAGCAGGAAGCGGTCGCGGCCATCCCACTGCGGATCGTCTGCGCGGTAGTTCATGGCATGGCCGTAGGCGACGGCCAGCACGTCGGCCCAGCCGAGCGCCTGGCCGATGTAGCCCTGGCCCTGCACTTCGCCCATGCGCAGGGCGTAGCGGCGGATGCGGTATGCGCGTTCCTGGAGTGTGGTTGTCAGATCAGACATGAAAGTCCTTTGGAGGTGAAATGGAATCGGGTCAGCCGAGCAGGCCGATGGAGAACCAGGGCACGAAGGCGACGATGAGCAAGCCCACCAACAGCGCACCCAGATAAGGCCAGATGCGACGCAAGGCGATATCGGGGTTGACGCGGCCGATCGTGCATGCGGCGTAATAGCCCAGGCCGAAGGGCGGCGCGAAGAGGCCGATGCCCATCGCGAGGATGACGACCATTGCGTACTGGACCTCGTGTACGCCGATGGCGCGAGCGACCGGGAACAGCAGCGGCGCGAACAGCACCATGGCGGGGATGCCTTCGAGCACGCTGCCCAGCACGATGAAGGTCGCGATGGAGACCAACAGGAAGCCGTACTTGCCGCCCGGCACGCTCGTCATCAGGTGGGCCAGGCTTTGCGAGAAGCCCGACTGCGTGAGAGCCCAGGACATGCCGGTCGCCATGCCGATGATGAACAGGATCGCGCCGGACAAGGCTGCAGTGTCGACCAGCATCGGGTACAGGCGACGCCAATCGAAGCGCCGGTAGATGAGGAGCCCCGCCACGACGGCATAGGCGATGCCGATCGTCGACACCTCGGTGGCGGTGGCCACGCCTTCGACGACCGCGGTTCGGATCAGCACCGGCAGCACCAGCGCGGGCAGCGCGACCAGCAACGTGCGGCCGACCACGCTCATCGGCGCGCGCTTGTGGCCTTGGGCCACTTCGGCGCTGCGCAGGCGCGCCAGCACGGCCAGCAGGATGGCGAGCACGACACCGGGCAGGATGCCGCCAGTGAACAGCGCCGCGATCGAAACGCCCGCGACCGACCCGATCGTGATCAACACGAGCGAGGGCGGAATGGTCTCGGCCATCGCGCCCGAGGCCGCGAGCAGCGATATCAGCTCGCCCTCGTGGTTGCCGCGCCGCTTCATCTCGGGCAGCAGAACGGGTGCCACAGCGGCCATGTCGGCGGTCTTGGCGCCCGAGATGCCGGAGATGAGCAGCATCGCGCCCAGCAGCACATAGTTGAGGCCCCCGCGTACATGGCCCACCAGCGAGGCGAGGAAGTCCACCATCGCCTTGGCCATGCCGGTCATCTCGACCAGGTGCCCCAGCAGGATGAACAGCGGCACCGCGAGCAGAATCAACGAACTCATGCCCTCGTCGACACGCCCGGCGACGACCGACAGCGGCGTGGAACTCGTGCACAGCAGGAAGGCGACCGTTGCAAGACCGAAGCAGAACGCGATCGGCACGCCCAGGAGCACGCCGGCCCCGACCAGCAGCGCGAAGAAGATCAACAGGTTCCAATTGCCGATGGTCTGGAGCCAACCCGACCCGAAGTAAAGCACTGCCGCGAAGGCCGCGATCGCGAGGACGACGCCGGCCAGGTCACGCGCGCCCAGGCGGGCAAGCCGCAACAAGGTGATGGCGATCATGAAGACGCCGCCGACCGGCACCGCTGCGGCGCGCACGGTATCGGGCCAGGAGAGCGCGGGCGTCTGCACGACCCACTGGTCGCGGGCGTAGTCCGTCATCGGCCCCAGAAGGATCACCAGCATCAGGCAGGGCGCGGCGACGGCCAGCGCCTCGGCCCAGGCCTGTGCACGGGGGCTCCAGCGCGATACCAGCGCCGTCGTGCGCATGTGGGTGCCGCGTCGCAAAGCGACCGCCGCTCCGAGATTGGCGAGCCAGAGGAACAGGATCGATGCCAGCTCGTCGGACCAGGGAATCGGGCTGTTGAAGACGAAGCGCATGATCACGCCCGCCAGCAGCACGAGTACCTCGCCCACCACCAGCAACGCGGCCGGGATCTCGACGCAGTGGCCCAGCCAGTCCTCGGCTCGCGCGATGAGTGACCCGCCTGCCGCTGCGGGTTGAGCTTGGAGCAACACGGCGCTCACCCCAGCGTCCCGACGCTGTCCTGCAACAGCTTCCAGGCCTCGTTGCCGAACTTCGCGCGCAGGTCCTTGTAGAACGAGGTCTTGGCAAGCGCCTCCTTGAAGGCCTTCTTGTCGGGCTCGATCATCTGCAGGCCCTTGGCTGCGAGGTCGGTGCGAAGCGAGACGCTCAACGCAGCAATGTCGGCGCGCTCGTCGGTTGCGGCCTTGTCCAACTCGCGCCGCACGATCTCCTGGATGTCCTTGGGCAGGCGCTCCATGGCCTTGCGGTTGCCCAGGATCCAGTAGGCGTCCCAGACATGGTTCGTCAGGCTGCAGAACTTCTGCACTTCGTACAGGCGGGCCGTGCTGATGATGGCCAGCGGGTTTTCCTGGCCCTCGACGAGCTTGGTCTGCAGCGCCGAATACAGTTCGTTGAAGTTGATCGGCGACGGGCTGGCGCCGAGGGCGGTGAACAGCGAAGACAGCATCGGCGCCGCCGGAACGCGCAGCTTGAGGCCCTTCAGGTCCGCAGGAGTCCTGACCGGTTTCGATGAGGTGGTGACATGGCGGAAACCGTTGTCCCAGGGCTTGGACATGGTGAGCAGCCCGACCTTCTCGATCTGTGCTCGCACGTGCGCGCCGAGGGGGCCATCCATCGCCTTCCAGACTTCGTTGTAGTCGTGGAAGGCGAAGCCCGTGTTGACGATGCCGGCCGCCGGCACCAGCGTCGAGAGCACGACGCTGGCCTGGTTGAAGAACTCGACGCCTCCGGAGCGCACTTGCGTCAGGAGGTCGGTGTCCGAGCCGAGCTGGTTGGCGGGGAACAGGCGGATCTCGAGGCGTCCGTTCGTCGCGTGGCGGATGCGGTCGATCGCCTCCTGGGCGCGCTTGTTCACCGGGTGCGTGGGGTCCTGCCCGGTCGCGAACTTGTACGTGAATTCGGCCGCATTCGCCGGGCGCGACGCGATCGAGAACAATGGCAGCGCAGTGGCGCCCGCCAGGATCTGGCGGCGGGTCAGACGAGTCTTCATTGCAGTCATGCTTTGTCTCCGAGGTTCTGGTGGAGGGGCGCGGGGTCAATGGATCAACATGCCGCCGTTCACGTCGAGCGTGATGCCGGTGCAGTAGGCCGAGAGTTCGCTGGCGAGGAAGACACAGGCGCCGCCGATGTCCTCGGCGCGGCCCAGGCGGGCGAGCGGTATCGTCTCGGCGATCTCGGCCTTCTTCTCTTCGGTGAGCTTGCCCTTGATGATGTCGGTGCCGATGAGGCCGGGGGTGATGCAGTTGACGCGGATGCCTTCGGGCGCGAATTCGCGCGCCATCGCACGCGCCAGGCCGAGCACGCCGGCCTTGGCCGCCGAGTAATGCGGCCCGCCGAGGATGCCGCCGCCGCGCTGCGCCGAAACCGAGGAGATGCAGACGATCGAGCCGCTGCGCTGCCGCTGCATGGACGGCAGCACCGCTTGCGACATGTACAGCGTGCCGCGCAGGCTGACGTCGAGGATGCGGTCGTAGTCGGCCCCGGTGATCTCGAGCGTCTTCACCGGCTGCGTGATGCCGGCGTTGTTGATCAGGATGTCGATGCGGCCAAATGCCTTTAGCACCTCCGCGGCGGCGGCGTCGCACGAGGCCTTGTCGGTCACGTCGGCGACGACACCGAGGTGGGCGCTACCGATCTGCGCGGCCGCGGCGGCAGGTTCCGCGCGCTCGAGATCGAGCACGGCGACGCGTGCCCCATGAGCCGCCATCAGGCGCGCGGTGGCGAAACCCAGGCCGTTGAGGCCGGCGCCGCCAGTAATGACGGCAACTTTGTCCTTGAGCAGCATTTCAAACGTCTCCTAGAGGGGGTGAAGATCCGGGGCGACCCCCGCTGATGCGAATATTCGTCGCGGCCCAACTTGACGACAAGCGAAGTGTTTTCACACTAAGATGACAGCCCGTCATCCAAGATGAGGGTTGACCCGATGGCCGCACTCCCCCCTGTCGTCAACCTGCAAGCCTTCGAAGCCGTCGCCCGGCGCCGCAGCTTCGCACTCGCTGCGGCCGAGCTTCATCTCACCGCCTCGGCGATCAGCCACCAAGTGGCGCGGCTCGAAGCGCATGTGGGCGTGCGCCTGTTCGAGCGCAGCGCCCATGGCGTACGCCTGAGCGCGGCCGGAGAGCTCTACCTGGAGCGCATCGGGGGGGCGCTCGCGGCGATCGGGTCGGCGACGGATGACCTGAGGCAAGGCGTGAGCAACAGTCTGTACGTGCACTCGGCGCCGAGCATCGCGAGCCTGTGGCTGATGTCGCGCCTGCGCGGTTTTGCGCAGGCCTACCCGGAGATCGCGCTGAACCTGTCGGCCGCGCACACACCGAGCGATTTCGAACTCGGCCAGTCGGACATCGACATCCGCTACGGGGTCCCGAACTGGCCTGGCCTCGTTGTCGAGCCGCTGTTCGAGGAGCGAATTCTTCCCCTCGCGAGTCCGGCATTCATCCAGGAGCACCGGCTGAAGCGGCCCGAGCAATTGCTCGGGGTCAAGCTGATCCAGAGCAATGTGAGCGTTGTTCAGTGGCCAGACTGGTTCGCGGCCTTCACCGACAAGCGTGCGCCGGATCGGTTCTCGGTGCGCTTCGACCGCGCGCAGATGTCGCTCGATGCCGCGACACAGGGGTTGGGCGTCGCACTGGAAAGCGCCACGATCGCCAGCCGCCACATTGCCGAGCGCAAGCTTCGGCCCGTATTTGGCCTGGACAAGGCGATCAAGTGCAAGGTGCACTTTGCCGTCTTCCCGCCACGGCATGAAAAGCGTCCACCCGTTGAAGCGTTCCTGACCTGGCTGCATGGGGAGGCGTCGAAGGCTTAGCCCCGTGCCAACCGCGACACTCGGTCCGGCCAACCGTTTGGCTCGTGGCGTGTCAATCTACGCGCTTGTGGCCGCAATCGAGATTTAACGGACATGCCCAGCAATGGCGTGTCGATTGGACGAACGTTGAGCAGCAGGTCTTCGACCGAGCGAGCTTTGCGTCGCGGGTTTCGAATGAGTTCACCCGGCCGCGATATGCCTGACATTCGTCAGACGGCACATGCGAACAACCACTGTCGCCAAGGCTGGCTTGCCAGACGGACTTGGCCAAGGTCAAGTTTCCGGATAGACCGGTCACAGGCGCAGATGATCGCCGCCGGCTCCTACGGGTCGTGAAGAGACCTTCGAAATGCCACCCGAAGGGAGTCAACCGGCCTCGCACGTGACCGCAGCGAATGTTGATGGGCAAGTACCGAACAGAGTGGCGCCACACCAGCCAGCCCAGCCGCAGGCCCGCAGGCCTGCCCTTTGATCGTCCACCTCGATCGATAAATCGCCCGGCCGCGTCGCCGCAATGCCGACCCTGTGCCAGAGTCGAAGCGAGTCGGCAATGAGGAGGCTTGCATGCGGGTCCTGGTCGTCTTCTGTCATCCGGTCGAAACCAGCTACCAGGCGGCGCTGCACCGCGAAGTCGTCGACGCGCTGCGCGGCGCCGGCCACGAGGTCGACGATTTCGACCTCTATGCCGAGGGCTTCAACCCGGTGCTGTCGCGCGCCGAACGCATCGGCTATCACGAGGTGCCGACGAACCGCATTCCGGTCGAGCCCTACCTGCAGCGGCTGCTCTGGGCCGAATCGCTGGTGTTCTGCTTCCCGACCTGGTGCTTCGGCCTGCCGGCGATGCTCAAGGGCTTCTTCGACCGCCTGCTGATGCCGGGCATCGCCTTCGACATCAGCGACCCGGCCCATGTCAAGCCGGCCCTGACGCATATCCGGCGCATCGGCGCCGTCGTGACCTATGGCCGGCCGCGCTGGATGGCGCTGTACATGGGCGACCCGCCGCGCAAGGTCATCACGCGCTACCTCCGGGCGCTCACCGGGCGCGGCACGAAGGTCGACTATTTCGCCCGCTATCACATGAACGTCGCCACGCCGCAGGACCTCGATCGCTTCCGCGAGCGCGTGCGCCGCGCGATGACGGCCTGGGCCTGAGGACGCCGATCAGCCCGCCCGTTCCAACGCCTTCGCCAGCCCGCCGTCGCCGGTGTCGCGCATCATCTTCAGCAGCAGGTCGCGGAACTGCTTGGCCGCCGGCGACAGCGAGCGGTCGGCATGGAACATCAACGACATCTCGCGCCGGATCACCGGGTTCGTGACGCGGCGGATCGCGAAACCGTAGGCCTGCGCCAGGCGCAGGATCGCCGAGGTCATCACCGCGATGCCCAGTCCCGCCTCGACCATGCCCAGGATCGTCAGCGGCAGCAGCACCTCGTAGCTGCGCGTCAGCGTGATGCCTTCGCGGGCAAGTGCGAAGTCGAGCTGCTCGCGCACCGCGTTGCCCGGGGGCGGGCTGATCAGCGGCACCTCGCGCAGGTCGCGCCAGGTCAGTTCGCGCTTGCGCGCCAGCGGATGGTCGGCCGGCATCAGCGCGACGAAGAAGTCGTTGGTCAGGCGCCGCGCCATGATGTCGTCGCGCTTGAGCATCGCCGAGCCGAGGCCGAAATCGACGTCGCCGCCGGCCACCCGCTGCACGACCTCCTCGTCGGTCACGTCGTAGAGCGAGACCTTCACCGCCGGGTGCGCGAGGTTGTAGGCGCGGATCACGGCCGGCAGCAGCAGCGCCGCCTGCAGCGACGACGCGGCGATCGAGACGCGGCCGCGGCCCAGCGTGCGCAGCTGGCTCGAACTGCCGAGCACGCTGTCGAGGTCGGCCAGCGCCTTGCGCGCCAGCGGCAGGATCTCGGCGCCGGCGTGCGTCAGGCGCAGCATCCGCGTGTGGCGGTCGAACAGCCGCAGCCCCAGGTTGCGTTCGAGCTCGCTGACCAGCGTGCTGATCGACGACTGCGAGATCGCCAGCCGCTCGGCCGCCCGCGTGAAGTGCTGCACCTCGGCGACGGCGATGAAGGCGCGGAGCTGGCGCAGCGTGACGTTCATGGGCGGGACTCGGGCGGGGCCGCCGCCGCTGCGGGCGGCTGCGATTCATCAGTCGGTTCGATGAATATATCCGACTGCGGTTGTTTTCCGATCGCCAGTCCGGGCAAGACTCCAGCGGCTGCCGCTCGCCTTGCAGCCGACTCCCAAGGACCCCGGACTTGACCGATTTCGACTATCACGCCCCGGCCACGCTCGACGAGCTGCTGGCGCTGCGCGAACGCCATGGCGCCCAGGCCGCCCTGCTGGCCGGCGGCACCGACCTGCTCGTGCAGCTCAAGGAAGGGCAGCGCCGGCCGAGCCGGGTCATCGACCTCAAGCACGTGCCCGGCCTGGCCGACTGGCACTGCGACGCCCGCGGGCTGCGCATCGGCGCCGCGACGACGACGCGCGCGCTCGAGGCCTCGCCGGCGCTGCGCCGCGACTACGCCGGCCTGGCCGAGGCGGTGACCCATTTCGCGTCGATCCAGGTGCGCCACCGCGCCACCGTCGTCGGCAACGTCTGTCGCGCCTCGCCTTCGGCCGACACGCTGCCGCCGCTGATCGCCGACGGCGCCGTGATCGAGCTGTGCAGCCGCCGCCGCGGCGCGCGCGAGGTGGCGCTCGAAGACTACTGCAGCGGCCCCGGCAGGACCGCGCTCGCCGAGGACGAGGTGGCGCTGGCGCTGCACCTGCCGCCGCCGCCGCCGGGCACCGGCAAGGCCTACATCAAGCATGGCCGGCGCATCGAGATGGAACTGGCCACCGTCGGCGTCGCCGTGACGCTGACCCGCGACGGCGATTTCTGCCGCGCGCTGCGCATCGTGCTGGCCGCGGTGGCGCCGACGCCGCTGCGCGTGCCGCAGGCCGAGGCGCTGCTGGCCGGCCGCGAGCTGACGCCGGCCGCCATCGCCGCAGCCGCCGACGCCGCGGCCGCGGCCGCGCGGCCGATCGGCGATGTCCGCGGCAGCGCCGCCTACCGGCGCGAGATGGTGCGCGTGCTGACCCGCCGCGCGATCGAATCAGCGGCGCAGCGGGCCCAGGAGGTGACGCCATGAAGCGCAGGGTCGAGGCGACGGTCAATGGCGAGGCGCAGTCGATGTTCGTCGAGGACCACCGCACGCTGCTCGATGCGCTGCGGCTGGACCTCGGCCTGACCGGCAGCAAGAAGGGCTGCGATGTCGGCGAATGCGGCTCGTGCACGGTGCTGCTCGACGGCCGCCCGGTCAACGCCTGCCTGGTGCTGGCGGTCGAGGCCGCGGGCGCGCAGGTCGGCACGATCGAAGGCGTGCAGACAGCGCCCGACGCGCTGCACCCGCTGCAGGAGAACTTCATCCGCTGCGGCGCCGCGCAATGCGGCTTCTGCACCCCCGGCTTCATCGTCGCGGCGAAGGCGCTGCTCGATGAGAACCCCGCGCCCAGCCGCGACGAGATCCGCTTCGCGCTGGCCGGCAACATCTGCCGCTGCACCGGCTACACGAAGATCATCGAGGCGGTCGAAGCGGCCGCCGTGCAACTGCGCGGCGCCGCCGGGGAGGGTGCATGAGCGACACCACCATCGTCGGCACCTCCGTGCGTCGCGACGACCTCATCGACAAGGTCACCGGCCGCGCCCGCTACGTCGCCGACATCGCGCTGCCCGGGCTGCTGCACGGCAAGACGCTGCGCAGCACGGTGGCGCATGCCCGCATCCAGCGCATCGACGCCAGCCGGGCGCTAGCGCTGCCCGGCGTGAAGGCCGTGCTGACGCATGAGGACGTGCCGCGCCTCGTCCATGCGGGCTCGCCGCACCCGCGCTCGATCTCGCTCGCCGCCGACCAGCTCGTCCTCGACAACCATGTGCGCTACTGGGGTCAGGGCGTGGCCGTCGTCGCCGCGACCAGCGAGCACATCGCCGAGCAGGCGCTGGCGCTGATCGAGGTCGACTACGAGCCGCTGCCGGCGGTCTTCACCGTCGACGCCGCGCTCGCCGCCGGCGCCCCCGAGGTCAACGAGCATGGCCCCGGCGGCAACCTCGTGCTGCCGCCGGTCGTCGTGCGCCGCGGCGATGTCGAACGGGGCTTCGCCGAGGCCGACCTGATCCTCGAAGGCGAATTCGAATGCGGCCGGCCGACGCCGGCCTATATGGAGCCCAATGTCTGCACCTGCCAGTGGGACGCGCAAGGCGGCCTCACGGTGTGGATCTCGACCCAGACCTCGTTCATGGTTCGGGGCATCCTGGCCGAGGTGCTCGGCCTGCCGCTGTCCCGGGTGCGCGTGCTCTGCGAGCACATGGGCGGCGGCTTCGGCGCCAAGCAGGACCTCTTCCAGACCGAGTTCCTGTGCGCGCTGCTGGCGCGCCGCACCGGCCGGCCGGTGCGCTTCGAATACAGCCGCGAGGAGACCTTCACGGCCGGCCGCTCGCGCCACCCGGCGCGCATCTGGCTGCGCCAGGGATTCAGGAAGGACGGCACGATCACCGCGCGCCAGGCGCGCATCGACTTCACGTCGGGCGCCTACGGCTCGCATGGCCCGGGCGTGACCCACGTCGGCACGACGGCGCTGACCTCGCTGTACCGCTGCGACAACCTGCTGCTCGAGGGCCGCTGCATCTACACGCACACGCCGATCGCCGGCGCCTTCCGCGGCTTCGGCGTCGTGCAGACCTATTACGCGCTCGACATCCAGATCGACGAGGCCGCCGCTGCGCTGGGCATCGACCCGGCCGAGATCCGACTGCGCAACGCCGTGCGCGACGGCGACCTCTCGCCATCGGGTCACGCGCTGATCGGCCATGGCCTCGAGGACTGCATCCGCCGCGGCCGCGACGAGGTCGGCTGGGAGGCGCTGCGCCGCCGCCCGCGCGGCACCGGCGTGCTGCGCCGCGGCTGGGGCCTGGGCTGCGAGATGCACGGCAGCAGCGCCTACCCGGCGATCAAGGAACAGGGCAACGCGATCGTGCGCCTGAACGAGGACGGCAGCGCCGTGCTCTACACCGGCGCCGCCGACCTCGGCACCGGCGCGCGCACCGTGCTGGTGCAGATCGTCGCCGAGGAACTGGGGCTGCGCTTCGAATCGGTGGCCGTCGTCCACGGCGACACCGACACCGTGCCCTGGGACATCGGCGCCTTCGCCAGCCACACGACCTACCTGACCGGCCGCGCGACGCAGATGGCGGCGGCCGAGGTGCGCAAGCAGTTGCTCGAACGCGCCGGCAGCAAGCTCGAGGTCGCGCCGCCCGACCTCGAACTGCGCGCCGGCGTGGTCACGGTCGTCGGCACCGACCGCTCGATCACCGTGGCCGAGGCGGTCGGCGCCACGCGCGGCCAGCCGGCGCCGCAGCTCGTCGGCCAGGCCAGCTACAGCCCGACGAAGTCGTATTCCTTCGCCGCCCATTACGTCGAGGTCGAGGTCGACACCGAGACCGGGCGCATCGAGGTGCTGCAGGTCGTGCCGGTGCACGAGTTCGGCAAGATCATCCACCCGGTGGCCGCCGCGGGGCAGATCGAGGGCGGCATCCAGCAGGGCATCGGCCACACGCTGTACGAGGACTACCAGATCGACCCCACGAACGGCCGCTCGCTGAACCCCAACTTCGTCGACTACAAGATGCCGCTTTCGATGGACATGCCGACCATCCGCACGGTGATGCTCGAGACCGCGCCCGACCCCGGCGGACCGTACGGCGCCAAGGGCATCGGCGAGGACCCGGTGGTGGCCATCGGCCCGGCGATCGCCAACGCGATCTTCGATGCCATCGGCGTGCGCTTCCACCATTACCCGATCCGCCCCGAGCAGGTGCTCGAGGCGCTGGCGGCGAGGAGCGCGGCGTGACCATCCCGGCCGTCCCCGTGACCATCCTCACCGGCTTCCTCGGCGCCGGCAAGACGACGCTGCTCAACCATATCCTGACCGGCAGCCACGGCCTGCGCATCGCGGTGATCGAGAACGAGTTCGGCGAGGTCGACGTCGATTCCGACCTCGTGATGACGTCGCAGGAAGAGATCTTCCAGATGACCAACGGCTGCATCTGCTGCGTCGTCGACGTCCGCAACGATCTCGTGCGCATCCTGCAGACCCTGCTCGAGCGGCCCGAGCGCTTCGACCACATCCTCGTCGAGACGAGCGGACTCGCCGACCCGACGCCGGTGGCCGCGACCTTCTTCATCGACAACGAGGTCGCGCGCCGCGTGCGGCTGGACGGCGTCGTGACGCTGATCGACGCGCTGCACATCGAATCACGGCTCGACGACCCGCAGCTGCGCGAGCACGACAACCAGGCCGTCGACCAGATCGTCGCCGCCGACCGCATCGTGCTCAACAAGATCGACCTCGTCGACGAGGCGACGCTGGATCGCGTCGAGCGGCGGCTGCGTCGGCTCAACGCCGTCGCGCCGATCCTGCGCAGCGAACGCACGCGCATCGACCTGGCGCAGATCCTCGACATCGGCGGCTTCGCGCCGGCCGAGCGGCTCGTCGACGATGAATTGGGCCTCGGCGCCTACCGCCATGTCTGCGACGGCAGCTGCCGTCACGGCCTGCTGCCGCTGGCCGCCGCCGACCGCGAGCGGCTGGCGCCGCAGCATGCGCACGACCCTTCCGTCGGTTCGGTGTCGCTCGTCTTCGAGCGCGAATTCGACCGCGAGGCGCTGGAGCGCTGGTCGGGACGGCTAACCGCCGAGCAGGGCGACGATCTGTTCCGCCTCAAGGGCATCGTCGCGATCGCCGGCGATGATCGCCGCCATGTGCTGCAGGGCGTGCACCGCATCGTCGACCTGCGCGCGGCCGGCGGCTGGGGCGCATCGGCGCGGCAGAGCAAGCTCGTGTTCATCGGCCGCGGACTCGATCCCGGCGCCTTGCACGCCGGGCTGAGCGCATGTCTGGTGGCCCACGTCGCCGCGCAACCGGGTCCCGCCATCGCTCGTTCGCTGCCGCGACGCGGAACCGATCGGCGCGAGCGCAAGATGCGCCCTGCATGAGAGCCATTGAAGCATTGATGCATTGAAGAGTCACCCGCCGTGATCGACATCAACTACCTGATCCGCAACGCCCAGGCCGTGCTCAGCGGCGACGCCGGCAGCGCCGCGCGCAGCACCGCCAGCGACATCCGCGTGGCAGGCGGCCTGATCACCGAACTCGGCCACGGCCTCGTGCCTGCTGCCGGCGAACGCGTGCTCGACGCCCACGGCTGCGTCGTCTACCCGGGCTGGGTCAACACCCACCACCACCTGTTCCAGTCGCTGCTCAAGGGCGTGCCGGCGGGCATCGACCTGACGCTGGGGCCCTGGCTGAAGGCCGTGCCTTACCGCTATCGCCACCGCTACGACGAGGCGCGCGTGCGGCTGGCGGCGCGCGTCGGCCTCGTCGAGCTGATGCTCTCGGGCTGCACGACGGTGGCCGACCACCATTACATCTTCCCGCCCGACCTGAGCTACGACGCCGCCGAAGGGCTGTTCGACGAAGCCGCCTGCCTGGGCCTGCGCTTCATGCTGCTGCGCGGCGGCGCGACGGTGACGCGATCGCTCGAGGTCGACGCTCGGCTGCGCGTCGAGCCCGAGAGCGTGGACGCGATGGTCGCCTCGGTCGAACGCGCGGCGTCGCGCTTCCACCAGCGCGGCACGCGCGCGATGCGCCGCGTGGCGCTGGCGCCGACCACCGTCAACGTCTCGGTGCGCACCGAGGAGCTGGCGCCGCTGGCGCGGGCGGCGCGCGCCATCGGCATCCCCCTGCACAGCCACATGTCGGAGTCGGTGGCGACCATCGAGCAATGCCGCGCCGCCTTCGGCATGCTGCCGATCGAATACCTGGCCGAACATGAATGGCTGGGGCCGGATGTCTTCCTCGCCCACCTCGTCCACGTCAACGCGGCCGAGCAGCAACTGCTGGGCCGCAGCGGCACCGGCATCGCGCATTGCCCGCAGAGCAACGCGCGGCTGGCCGACGGCATCGCACCGGCGCCGGCGCTGGCGGCGCTGGGCGCGCGCGTCGGCCTCGGCGTCGACGGCGCGGCGTCGAACGAAGCGGCCGACATGATCTCCGAGGCCCATATGTGCTGGCTCGTGCACCGCGCGCAGGCCGGCGCCGCCGCGCGGGCGCAGCCCGAGGGCGCGGGCGAGAGCGGCGGCGATGCCGTCACCGCCGAGCAGGTGCTGCACTGGGGCACGGCCTCGGGCGCGGCGATGCTGGGCTTCGAAGGCGTCGGCCGCGTCGCCGTCGGCCAGGCCGCCGACCTCGCGGTCTACGACCTCGACCAGCCACGCTATTTCGGGCTGCACGACCCCGCGCTGGGGCCGATCGTCAGCGGCGGCCGGCCACGGCTGCGCTGGTTGCTCGTCGATGGGCGGATCGTCGTCGAGGACGATGCGATTCCCGGGCTCGATCTCGGCGAGCTGCGCGCGCAGGCGGCGGCGGCGGTGGCCGAGCTGATGCGCGAGGCCTGAGGGCGGAAGCCTCGCGGCGGCCTGCTGAACGAAAGCTCAGCGACCGCTCAGCGACCGCTAAACGACCGCTCAACGGCCGCGCAGCAGCGCCTCGGCGCGTGCGATGGCGGCCTCGCCGATGACGGCGCGCGTGCCGTGGAAGTCGGGGCCGCGCGTCGCATCGAGCCCCATGCGCGAGGTCGTGCCATGGACCGACGACGAGGGATCGAGCGGGCTGCCCGGCAGGCCGTCGACCAGCAGCAGGTCTCGGTGCGGCTGGAAATGCGCGGCCAGCGCCCACAGCACCTCGTCGTCGCGGGTGACATCGACATCGGGGTCGACCGCGATGACGGTCTTCAGGTACGGGTCCCAGCCGAGCAGCCCCAGCATCACCTGCCGCGCCTCGCCCGGCCGCATCTGCCGCACCGCGACGTAGGCGTGGAAATGGGTGCCCGAACTCGGGTAATGCAGCGCGGTGACGCCGGAGAAGCGGGCCTTGAGCTTCTCGGCCATCTCCGATTCGCGCGGGATGCGCGCGAGGTTCAGATGTTCGGCCGAGCGGCCGCCGACGACGTCGACCAGCATCGGATCGCGGCGGCGCATCAGCGTGCACACGCGCAGCAGGTTGTTCGTCGAACGGTCCGACGAATAGCCGGTGAATTCGCCGAAAGGGCCCTCGTCGGCCTTGGCCTCGGGGTCGATCTCGCCCTCGAGCACGAATTCGGCGCCAGCCGGCACCTGGATGCCATGCACCGGCGTGCGCACGACCTCCAGCGGCTCACCGAGCAGGCCGCCGGCAACCTCGCGCTCGTCGGCGCCGAAGGGCAGCCGGGCCGAGCCGGCCAGCATCACCAGCGGATGGCAGCCGATGACCACCGCCACCGGCAGCGGCCGGCCGCGCGACGCCGCCAATTGCAGCAGCCGCCAGAGGTCGCCGCGCGAATGCAGGCTCGTCGCCAATTCGGTCGGCGAGCGCAGCATCGAACGGTGGTAGCTCATATTGCCGGCTCCCGTGTCGGGGTGCTCGGCGATGACCAGCGCGTTCGTGATGTAGGGGCCGCGGTCGGTCTCGAAATGGCGCAGCAGCGGCAGCTCGCGCAGGTCGAGCGCATCGCCCTGGCGCACGACCTCGGTGACCGGCCCGGCGCCCGCCTCGCGCATCTTCAGCGGCTTGGCGGCGCGCGCCTGGTAGGCCTCGTGCAGGCCGGCCGTATCGACGCCGAGCAGCCGCGCGACGCGAGCGCGCGAGGCGAAGACGTTGGTCGCGACGCGCACGCCGAGCCCCTCGACGCGCTCGAACAGCACCAGCGGATCGCGACCGCGACGGGCCAGTGCATCGACGACGGCCGTGACTTCCTGGTCGGCCGAGACCGCATCGCCGACCACCAGCACGTCGTCGCCATGCCGCGACCGGTAGTCGGCAAGGAAGCTCTGGAAGTCCTGCGCCACGGCCGCTACTTCACGCCGGCGTAGCTGTCCTTCAACCGCGCCTGCGCCTCTTCCTGCGTGCGCGGCGGCGGCGACGTCCGGATGCCGCAGAGGCGGGCGATGTTGTTGCCCATGTAATCCTCGAGTCCGTCCTCGTCGAGGTCCATGCCCTGCGGCGCCGGCGAGCACAGCACCTCGAGTTCGCGCAGCCACATTCCCGGCTCGTTGGGCGGCGAATCGGTGCCGAAGACGATCTTGTGGCGCGGCAGCTGGCGCGCGAATTCGACGATCCGCGACTGGAAGCACCAGCCCGATTCGCAGACCACGTTGGGCGTGTCGTTGGCCATCCAGAAGGCCTCGAACGAGTAATTGCCGCCGGTCTGGATGCCGAAATGGCCGATGATGAAATTCACCATCGGGAATTCGCGGATGATGGGATAGAACATCGTCGGGATCGTGTACGGCCCGTCACCGGTGTGGATCAGCACGACGACGTTGTACTTGGCGCAGACCTTCATCGCCGGGCGCAGCCAGTCCAGCGCCCGGTCGGGCCGGTAGCCGTGCATATTGGCGTGCAGCTTCAGCATCTTGAAGCCGTATTCCTTGACGTGGAACTCGAGCTCCTCGGCGCCGTTCTCCGGGCCCCAGCGCGGATTGAAGGTGAAGTTGCCGATGAAGCGGTCCGGGTACTTCTGCGTCAGCTCGGCGATATAGGCCATGTAGTCGCGGATGCCCTCGCGGCCGCGCCGGTTGCCGTCGCGGTAGCCGGTATTGCCCGGCGGCGGCTGAATGAAGCCCATGTCGATGCGTCTGGGCTTGCCGTTGATCATGTAGGGGCCGTCCATCAGCTTCAACATGCGCTCGCCGTTGAACGGCGTGCCGGTGTGGCGCCAGGCCTCGTCGACGAGGTTGGTCGGGTGCAGGTGGGTGTCGATGATCATGCTGGAATGCTCCGCCCGGCCTCAGTACAGCGGGATGACCGGTTGCGGCGCGACGGGGCGGCCGAGCCGGGTCTGGGCTTCTTCGAAGCTGCGCGGCGGCGGCGAGGTCGGCAGGCCGACCATGCGCGCGATGTTGTTGCCGAGGTAGTCCTCGAGCGTGTCCTCGTCGAGGTTCAGGCCCTGCGGCGGGTTGTTGCACAGCACCTCGAGCAGGCGCAGCCACATCCCCGGCTCGTTGGGCGGCGTGTCGGTGCCGAAGATGATCTTGTGCTTCGGCAGCACCTTGGCGAATTCGACGATGCGCGATTGCAGGCACCAGCCCGATTCGCAATAGACGTTGGGCAGCTCCATCGCCCATTGCATCGGCTCGAAGACATAGACGCCGCCGGTCTGGACGCCGAAATGCGCCATGATGAAATTCACCTGCGGGAATTCCTTGATCATCGGCACCCATTCGGTCGGGATGCTGTAGGGGCCGTCGCCGGTGTGCAGCTTGACCGGCACGCCGAGTTCGGCGCATTTCTCGAAAGCCGGCCGGACCCAATCGAGTGCACGATCGGGGCGATAGGCGTGCATATTGGCCTGCATCTGCACCATCTTGAAGCCGTGCTCCTTGACGTAGCGCTCGATCGCCTCGACGCCGTTCTTCACGCCGCAACGCGGGTTGTAGACGAAGCAGCCGATGAAGCGATCGGGATGCGCCTGCACCATCTTCAGCGTGTAGGCCATATAGGCATCGATCGATTCGCGGCCCGTGAGATCGCCGTCGGTCCAGGTGTAGATCGTGTTGCCCTGCGGCGGCTGGATGAAGGCGCGGTCGATGCGCCGCGGCTTGCCGCAGACGAAATACGGCCCGTCCATCATGCGCAGGAGTTGTTCGCCGGAGAAGGGGTCGCCGTCGTGGCGCCAGGCGAGATCGACCAGATCGGTCGGGTAGCAGCTGATGTCGATGATCATCGTCGTCCCGCACCGGGCGGCAGTGGATTCGGCGGCATCGTCGCATCGGCCACTCATCGAACCTCGGCAAAGATCGGATAAATTGATCGTGTCATCCGATGATTGCCGGGCCGCGCCGCGATTCAGAATGGGTCGGCACGGCATTTGCGGGTTTTTGCGGGTTACCACCAACTTGCCGCCTCGCCGATGCCCGACGAGACTGCAGGCGCTTCAGGGCCCCAGGCCCGCCCGGCTCGCTTTTCGAGGATCAGGAAGGAAGTCCATTGCACCGCGCAGGCCCCTCGTATCCGCCAACCAGACCGCCCGAAGGCGGTTGGCGTCGGGGTGCCGCCCGCTGCGGTGATCACGCGTCTCGACGCCTCATGTGCGGCCCGTTGGGTTTTTTGTTCGGTCGAGTTGGCAAACGTTTGCCAACAGACGATCGTGACGCAGACAGCCGCGCAGCCGCCCACAGCGACCGCGGCGGGCGGCTGCGGGCGGCGGCGCCGCTGGCCGCGATGACTGCGCTGCTGCTCGCGGCCTGCGGTGCCGACAACGCGCCGCCCAGCGACAGCGCGCCGGTGGCCGAGGTCATCACCTCGTGGACCTCGTCGGGCGAGCGTGCGGCGCTGCAGGTCGTCGCCGATGCCTACACCGCGCGCGGCGGGCGCTGGGCGCCGCTGATGATCGCCGGCTTCGACAACGCCGGCGCCACCGGCCTGGCGCGCATCGTCGGCGGCACGCCGCCGACGGCGATGAGTTTCGTCGCCGGACCGGGCTACGACGACCTCGACGACCGCGGCATCCTGCGCCCCATCGGCGAACTGGTGGACCCGGCGCAGCTGCGCTTTCCGCTGCCCGCCTCGCTCGTCGACAAGGTCGAGCGTCAGGGCCGCATGGTCGCGCTGCCGCTGGTCGTGCAGGTGCAGGCGCGGCTGTTCTATTCGCGCGCCGCGCTCGCGGCGGCTGGCGTGACGGCGGTGCCGAGCGACTGGCCGCAGATGTTCGCCGCGCTCGACAAGCTCAAGGCCGCCGGCCTGATCCCGCTCGCCCTCGGCGGCCAGGCCTGGCAGGAGAGCCTGATGTTCGACGCCGTGCTGCTGTCGGTGCTCGGCAAGCAGGACTACGAGCGCCTGTTCCTGCAGCACGACGCGGCGCTGATCCGTGGCCCCGGTTTCCTGCGCGCGGTCGAGATCTTCGGCCGCCTGCGCGATTACGTCGACCGCGCCTCGCCGGGGCGCAACTGGAACGACGCCACCGAGCTGCTGATCTCGCGCCGCGCCGGTTTCCAGCTGATCGGCGACTGGGCGACCTCGGAATTCGCCGCCGCCGGCCAGCATGCGGGCGCCGACTTCGGCTGCCAGATCGGTTTCGACGGCCGCCTGGCGATGATCGGCGGCGACGTGCTCGTCTTCCCGCGCAGCACGCGCGGCCTGCGCGCGCAGAAGCTGCTGGCGCAGGTGCTGCTCGACCCCGCGGTGCAGAGCGGCTTCGCGCGCAAGCTCGGCGCGCTGCCGGCGCGGCTCGACGCGCCGCTGGCCGGCATGGCGCCCTGCGCACTGGCCGCGGCCGCGGCCTTCCGCGACCCCGCACGCACGGTGCCGGCACGTTACATGACGCTGCCCAAGGATGTCGACGGCGACCTCACCGATGTCGTCAGCGAGTACTGGAACAACCGCGAGACGAGCGCCGCGCGCATGGTCGAGCGTTTCGCCAGCGTGCTGCTCAACGCCACATGAAGCAGCCCGCGCGCCCCCGCCGCCTGGCCGCGCTGCGCGACCGCTGGCTCGAGCTGGCCTTCGCCGCGCCGGTGCTGACGGTCATCGTCGGCACCTTCGTCGGCACGCTGCTGCTGACCCTCGCGCTGTCGTTCACCGCGTCGCGCACGCTGCCGGTGGCGCATTGGCTGGGCCTGGCGCAGTACGCGCGGCTGTGGCACAACGAGCGCTGGCTGAGCTCGGTCGCCAACCTGCTCGTCTACGCCTTCAGCACCGTCGGCCTGAGCCTGGCGGCGGGCATCGCGATCGCGATCGCACTCGACCGCAGCCCGCGCGTCGAGAACCTGATGCGCACCGTCGTGCTGTACCCGCAGGCGACCTCGTTCATCGTCACCGGCCTCGTCTGGCAATGGCTGATGACGCCGTCGATCGGCGTGCAGGCGGCGCTCAAGCTCGCCGGCTGGGACACCACGGCGCGGGTCTGGCTGTCCGACCCGACGACCGCCATCTTCGCCGTCGCGCTGGCCGCGTCCTGGCAGGCCAGCGGGCTCGTCGCGGTGATCGTGCTGTCGGCGATCAAGGGCATCGACCGCGACACCTGCCGCGCCGCCGCGCTCGACGGCGTGCCGGCCTGGCGGATCTACACCTCGGTGGTGCTGCCGCAGGTGCGCGGTGCCATCGTCGCGGCCGCGCTGCTGCTGCTGATGGGCAGCGTCAAGACCTACGACCTCGTCGTCGCGATGACGCATGGCGGCCCGGGCACCGCCACCGAGCTGCCGGCCAAGTTCACGATGGCCTATCTGTGGGAACGCCAGAACGTCGGCCTGGCCTCGGCCTCGGCGACCTCGCTGCTGCTGGCGATCGTCGTCGTGATGGCCTGCGGCGCGCTGCTGCGCCGCGGGCGCAAGGTCTGAAGCGATGATGGACGCGCAACGCCCCCCGACGACCGCCGAGGCCTGGAGCCGGCGCGCCAACGCCGTCTTCCTCGTCGCGGTGGCGGTCTTCTTCCTGCTGCCGCTGTGGGTGATGGTCTGCGGCTCGCTGAAGTCGCTGCCCGAGATGCGCGAGACCTCGATCCTACTGCCGCCGCTGCATCCGGTGCTCGCGCCCTGGCGCACGGCCTACGACGCGCTGGCGCCCAACCTCGGCAATTCGCTGTGGATCACGGTGCCCAGCACGCTGCTGTCGACGCTGCTGGGCGCCTTCACCGCCTACGCGATGAGCTTCGGCCGCATCCGCTGGTTCGGCACGCGGCTGTTCCAGGTGCTGCTGCTGGCGGCCTTCATCCCGATCCAGCTCTTCCTGTTCCCGCTCGCGCTCACGCTCGCCTACGGCGGCCTGTTCGGCACGCTGGCCGGCGTGGTCGTGGTGCATGCGGTGCTCGGGCTGCCGATCACGACGATCCTGTTCCGCAACCATTTCGATCAGCTGCCGCGCGAGCTGATCCGCGCCGCGCAGATCGACGGCGCCGGCTACTACACGATCTTCAGCGCCATCGTGCTGCCGCTGTCGCTGCCGATGGCCGCCGTCGTGCTGCTGCTGCAGTTCACCGGCATCTGGAACGACTTCATCGTCGCGCTGGTGTTCGCCGGCAGCGCCAACGTGCCGATGACGGTGGCGCTCAACAACATGGTCGGGACGACCTTCGGCGAGCGGGCCTACGACGTCGAGATGGCCGGTGCGCTGCTCTCGGCGGCGCTGCCGCTGCTGCTGTATTTCTTCTCCGGGCGGATGTTCGTGCGCGGCATCCTCTCCGGTGCCGTGAAGGGGTGAGAGCTTGAGCGCAGCCATCGAGATCCGTTCCTGCAGCGTCGGCTACGGCAAGGTCGCCGTGCTCAGCGACATCGACCTGACGATCGCGCCGGGCGAATTCATCGTCCTCGTCGGGCCTTCGGGTTGCGGCAAGTCGACGCTGCTGAACACCATCGCCGGCTTCGTCCAGCACACGGCGGGCACGCTGCGCATCGGCGGCGCCGACGTCGCCGGGCTCGAGCCCAAGGATCGCCAGATCGGCATGGTCTTCCAGTCCTACGCGCTCTACCCGCACATGACGGTGCACGGCAACCTGGCCTTCGCGCTGCGCGTGGCCGGGATGGCCAAGGCCGAGATCGAGCGCCGCGTCGCCGCCGTCGGCGAGCTGCTGCAGCTCGACGCGCTGATGTCGCGCCGCCCGGCCGACCTCTCGGGCGGGCAGCGCCAGCGCGTGGCGATCGGCCGCGCGCTGGTGCGCGACGTCGCCGTCTTCCTGCTCGACGAGCCGCTGTCCAACCTCGACGCGCAGCTGCGCGCCGAGCTGCGTGTCGAGCTCAAGCGGCTGCACCAGCGGCTGCGGCGGACGATGGTCTACGTCACGCACGACCAGGTCGAGGCGATGACGCTGGCCGATCGCCTCGTCGTCCTGCACGAGGGCCGCGTGCAGCAGGTCGGCGCGCCGATGGAAGTCTTCCGCCGCCCGGCCAACCGTTTCGTCGCCTCGTTCATCGGCTCGCCGGCGATGAATTTCATCGACGGCGAATTCCAGCGCGGCGCCGCCGGCCCGGGCCTGGCGTGCACGGCCGGCTGGCTGCCGCTGTCCGACGAACTCGGCCGCGATGCCGCGCTGCCGCCCCGCGTGACGCTGGGCGTGCGGCCCGAGCATGTGCTGCTCGCCACCGACGACAGCGCCGCGGCGGGCCTGGCCGGCGAGGTCGCCCTGATCGAGCCCATGGGTTCGCAGACCCTCGTGCGCGTGCGCTGCGACGGCTTCGAGCTGTGCAGCCTGCAGTCCGCCGAATGCGCGCTCGCCGCCGGCCAGCGGGTGCGCATCCATGTCCAGCCGCAAGGCGGCAACCTCTTCGACCCGCACAGCGGCGGGCGACTCTGAATTCCCACCACGAAAGTCACTAGAGATGCTTCCGAACAACGACATTTCATTCCAGCTCTGGTCGTCGCGCGCCGACAAGGACCTCGACGCGCAGTTCGCCGCCTTCAAGGCGCTGGGCTACACCGACATGCAGCCGTTCCACAGCCAGTACGACGATCCGGCGGGCATGAAGCGCCTGCTCGACGCGCATGGCCTGACGGCCAAGACAGGCCACTTCAACACCAGCATGTTCGAAGACGAGTACGACCGCGTCGTCGCCGCCGCGCACACGCTGGGCATGACGCTGTGCGTCGCGCCCTGGCTCAACGTGGAGGACCGCTCGAGCGAGGTCGCACCGTGGAAGCGCTGGGGCGAGAAGCTGCGCGGCTATGCCCGCCGCCTGGCCGCCGACGGCCTGAAGTTCGCCTGGCACAACCACGATTTCGAATTCGTCCGCCTGCCCGACGGCAGCTACCCGATCGAGCATCTGCTGGGCGACGAGGTCGACTGGGAGATCGACGTCGCCTGGGCGATACGCGGGGGTGCCGATGCCAAGGCCTGGATCGAACGCTACCGCGGCCGCATCCCGGCCGTGCATGTCAAGGACCTCGCGCCCGCCGGCACCACGTCCGAGGGCGGCTGGGCCGATGTCGGCCATGGCGTGATCAACTGGCAGCCGCTGTGGGACGCCAGCGTCGCCGCCGGCTCGCAGCTGATGGTGGCCGAGCACGACGCGCCCGACGACTACCGGCGCTTCGCGCGCCGCAGCATCGTCGCGATGAAGCGCCTGGCGGGGGTGGCATCGTGAGCCTTCGCGTCGGACTCGTCGGCTGCGGCAACATCTCCGAGATCTATCTGCTCAACGCGCGGCAGTTCACCTCGTTCGAGATCGTCGCCTGCGCCGATCTCGACGAGAGCCGCGCCCGCGCCAAGGCCGAAAGCCATGGCGTCGCCCAGCGCAGCCTGCCGGCGCTGCTCGCCGACCCGGCGATCGACATCGTGCTCAACCTGACCCCGGCGCAGGCCCACGCCGACGTCTCGCTGGCGGCGCTGGGCAGCGGCAAGCATGTCTATTCCGAGAAGCCGCTGGCAGCGAACGCGGCACCGGCGGCAGCGATCGTCGAACGCGCACGCCAGGCCGGCCGGCGCGTCGGCTGCGCGCCCGACACCGTGCTCGGCGCCAATGTCCAGGCCGCCGCGCGACTGCTCGACGGCGGCGAGATCGGCGATGTCGTCTTCGCCACGGCGGGCGTGCTGTCGCACGGCATGGAGCATTGGCACCCGGATCCGCGTGCCTTCTACCAGGCCGGCGGCGGGCCGGTGCTCGACATGGGCCCGTACTACGTCGGCGCGCTCGTGACCCTGCTCGGGCCGGTCGTGCGCGTGCAGTCTGCCGGCCGCATCGGCATTGCGACGCGCACCGTCACCACCGCCAGCTCGGCGCTGCGCGGCCAGTCGTTCACGCCCGAGGTGCAGACCACCGTCAGCAGCGTGCTGCAATTCGCCGGCGGCGCGCAGGCGACGCTGGTGGCGAGCTGGGACGCCTGGGCGCATGCCCATCCGATGCTGGAGTTGCACGCCACCGGCGGCTCGCTGCGGCTGGCCGATCCGAACTGGTTCGGCGGCCCGCTGGGCGTGGCCCGCGGCAACGCCGGCTGGGTCGAGACGCCGACCGACGCGATGATCTTCGGCCGACCGAACCGGCCCGCGGCAGGCACGCAGGTCGCCAACTACCGCGGCCTCGGCCTGGCCGAGATGGCCGCGGCGATCAGCGCGGGCCGGCCGCATCTGGCCAGCGGCGAGATGGCGCTGCACGTGCTGCAGGTGCTGCTGGCGATCGGTACATCGGCCGGCGGCGCCGGTGCGGTCGATCTGCCGGCCGCGCGCTTCGAGCGGCCGCGGCTGTCCGAAGCCGCGGCGCGCGAGCTGTGGCGGGACGCGCCATGAACGAGTTTCCTGAAGGAGGTTCGCGGGCCCGTTCCGCGCGGTGATGGCAAAGGTTTGCCGCACCGACTGACCCATCGTGTTTTCCGTGTTCGACAAGCTATTCGAGTGTCTTTGAAAAGTAATTTGCCCATTCACAAACCCAGATGAGGGAACCGGCGCCAGCGCCGCGTTTCGCGGTCGTCAATCAACCCCGTGAGGATCTGATGAATCAACAGCTGCCCCTGACTCCCGGTGTCGCGCATCGCGCCTCGCCGTTCGCCCTGTCGACCCTGCGCCGGGCTGCCCGGCTGGCCCTGGCCGGCGGTCTGCCGGTCCTGGCGAGCCTGGCGGTCCACGCCCAGAGCCAGCCCGCGGCCAAGCCGGCGACGCCGGACACGTCGACGCTGCAGACCGTGACCGTGACGGCCGAGAAGGTCGCCGCGCCCGAGCAGAAGACGCCGATCTCGATGAGCGTGCACGGCGGCGAGGAACTCGCGTCGCAGGGCGTCAGCGACCTGAAGTCGCTGGCGACGATCGCGCCCGACCTCAGCTACGGCGAAAGCTCCTCGTCGATGCCGGTGCTGACGGTGCGGGGCATCTCCAGCCGCGACACCACCGAGATCGGCGACCCGGCGGTCTCGGTCAGCGTCGACGGCACCTATTCGAACCGCCCCTACGGCCTGAACGCGACGATGTACGACCTCGACCGCGTCGAGGTGCTGCGCGGACCGCAGGGCACGCTGTTCGGTCGCAATGCCACCGGCGGCGCGCTCAACATCGTCACCGCCGAGCCCGGCAAGACCTTCGGCGGCTACGGGGCGATCGACGTCGGCAATTACATGTCGCGCAATTTCGACGGTGCCGTCAACGTGCCGCTGTCCAAGTCCTTCGCGATGCGCGCGGCCTTCTCCTCGCGGCGTCACGACGGCTACATGGCCAACGGCGCCGGCGACGAGGATTCCAATTCGGCGCGCCTGAGCTTCCTGTTCGAACCCAATGCCGACCTGAAGGCGCGGCTGACGCTGCAGACCACGTCGCTGCGCGGCATCGGTTCGCTGAGCTTCCAGTCGCCCTTCGTCCTCGACCCGAATGGATTCAGGATCCACGACGGCATCACGCCGCCCGACCCCAACAGCTATTTCCCGCTCTCGCCGGCGCTGGCCTATCTGCAGGAGGACGAGAACCTCGCGCGCTGGCAGGTCAGCTACGGGCTGGGCGCCGTCGACATCCATTTCATCGGCGGCTACAGCGCCATCACCTACCACCACGGCGACGACCAGTATTCGGCCGGCAATATCAAGGGCTTCATCCAGAACGAGCATCCGAAGACGCAGAACTACGAATTGCGCTTCTCGTCGAAGCCCGGCGGCGCCCTCGCCTGGCAGGCGGGGCTGTTCCATTTCGAGGAGAACTCGGGCCTGTCGAGCTACAACGCCACGCTGGGCGCCGCCGGCGCCGTCGTGCAGGGCTTCAGCTTCCAATATGCGACGGTGGCCAAGTCCGATGCCGTCTTCGGCCAGGTCTCGTTCAAGCCGACCGAGAGCCTGAAGCTGACCGCCGGCCTGCGCGACACGCGCGACGACAAGAGCCGGGTCGGCTTCTATTACATCCCGGGCGTGTTCTCGGTCAACCAGGCTTCGCAGGCCAAGTTCAGCAAGCTGACGGGCCATCTCGGGGCCGACTGGGAGCTCGACGCGCGCACGATGCTCTACGCCAAATACGACACCGGCTACAAGGCCGGCGGCTTCACCGATGTCGCGCCCTACGGACCGGAGAACGTCAAGGGCCCCGAGATTGGCCTGAAGACGCGCATGCTCGACAACAAGCTGCAGCTCAACGTCTCGGCATTCGACTACGAATACACCGGCCAGCAGGTCAGCCAGTTCGTGCCCAGCCTGCCGAATGCGCCCAGCGGCGGCACGCTGATCATCAACGCCGGCCGCACGAAGATCTCCGGCCTCGAGGCCGACGTGACGGCGATCGCCGGCAGCGCCGGCCGCGTCAACGTCTCGCTGGCGCTGCTGCACGCGCGCTTCAGCGACTTCGTCGCGCAGATGCCGAACGCCAACGGGCTGAACGTCAACGCGCAGCTCGCCGGCCACCGCCCGCCGCAGAGCCCGAACGCCAAGCTCGCGCTGGGCTGGGAGAAGTCCATCGATCTCGGCGCGGGTTCGATCACGCCGCGCATCGACGCGAACTACACGTCCGGGCAGTACTTCACCTTCTGGAACAACGCCACCGATTTCCAGAAGGCCTATGCGATGGTCAACGCCGCGGTGACCTGGGCCCCGGCCGACGGCAAATGGAGCCTGCAGGCCTATGTGCGCAACGCCGCCAACAAGCGCGTGTATACCGAGGCCGAGGACAACGGCTTCTTCAACTCCTACCGCTGGACCTACAACGCGCCGCGCACCATCGGCGCGAAGCTGACGGCGTACTGGTGAACGGCGCCGGCATGGGAGGACGCTGCAGTAACCTCGTGCACGCACCGCGCCGGTCACCGCCGGCCGGTGCGGGGCCAGCGAAGGAGTACCAGCCGATGCCATCGAGGAAGACGAGCAAGCCGAGCCGCCGCGCGGGGCTGCGCGAGATCGCCGAGGCCGCCGGCCTGGCGGTCTCGACGGTCAGCCGCGCGCTGTCCAATCCGGGGCGCGTCAGCGTCAAGACGCGCAAGCGCGTCGAGGCCGTGGCGGGCCGGCTCAATTACGCCGCCAACACGGCGGCGCGCAGCCTGCGCAGCGGCAAGTCGCACATGTGCATGCTGCTGCTGCCCAAGTACGGCTCGAGCTATCTGTCGCTGATCAACGAGGGTGTCGACCACGAGCTGCTGCGGCAGGGCTACGGCGTCACGGTGGGCCACATCGACCGCATCGAGACGACCGAGCGCCAGCTCTTCGAGCAGGCCTGCAGCGGCATGGTCGACGGCATCCTTGCGATCGCGCCGCATTTCCCGGGCAACAGCCTGAAGCTGCTGCGCGACGCCGGGCTGCCCGTCGTCAGCCTGCTGATGGACCGCAGCGAGCTCGGCATCCCCAGCGTCGTCACCGACGACCGCGCCGCCACGCGCAAGCTCACCGAGAGCCTGCTGCAGTCCGGCCACCGCCGGCTCGCCTATGTCGGCGGCCCGGCGGGCAACTACCACGACCTGCAGCGCCACGCCGGTGTGCTCGATGCGCTGGCCGCGGCGGGCCTCGGGCCGCGCGCGCTGCAACGCCTGCCGGGCAATTTCACGCTCGAAAGCGGCACCGAGGCGGCGCAGCGCTATCTGGCGCTGCCCCGACGCCCGACCGCCGTCGTCTGCTGCAACGACTACATGGCGATCGGCTTCATGAAGCAGGTCCAGGATGCCGGGCTGCAGGTGCCGCGCGACGTCGCGATCACCGGTTTCGACGGCATCGACTACTGCGACTACTGCACGCCGCGGCTGAGCACCGCGCGCCAGCCGTTCCGGGCGATGGGCGAGACCGCCGCCCGGCTGCTGCTGGAGCTGTGCGCCGATGCGCCCGCGCCGACGCCGATGCAGACCGTGCTCGAAAGCACGCCGGTGCTGCGCGAGAGCTCGCTCGCCGCGGCGCCGACCTCCTGAAACCCGAACCCCTCCTGCAAACGGGAACAAGACGATGAAGACCCTGCAAGGCCCCGGCCTCTTCCTGGCCCAGTTCCTCGGCACCCAGCCGCCGTTCGACAGCCTCGACGCGATCTGCGGCTGGGCGGCAGGTTTGGGCTTCAAGGCGGTGCAGATCCCGACCTCGGACCCGGCGATCTTCGACGTGGCGCTCGCGGCCGAATCGGCGACCTATGCGCAGGAGATCGAAGGCATCGTGCGCTCGCACGGCCTGGCGATCAGCGAGCTGTCGACGCATCTGCAGGGCCAGTTGCTGGCCGTCCACCCGGCCTACGACACGCTGTTCGACGCCTTCGCGCCGGCCGCGCTGCGCGGCCGCCCGGCCGAGCGCACGGCCTGGGCCGCAACGCAGATCCGCCAGGCCGCGCGGGCTTCACAGCGGCTCGGGCTCAAGGCCCATGCGACGTTCTCGGGCGCGCTGGCCTGGCCTTATCTCTACCCCTGGCCGCAGCGGCCGGCGGGGCTGGTCGAGGAGGCCTTTGCCGAACTGGCGCGGCGCTGGCGGCCGCTGCTCGACGCCTTCGACGAGGCCGGGGTCGATGCCTGTTTCGAGCTGCATCCGGGCGAGGACCTGCACGACGGCGTCAGCTTCGAGCGCTTCCTGGCAGCAGTCGGCGATCACCCGCGCGCCTGCATCCTCTACGACCCCAGCCACATGGTGCTGCAGCAGCTCGACTACCTGGCCTTCATCGACCATTACCACCGCCGCATCCGCGCCTTCCACGTCAAGGACGCCGAGTTCCGCCCCGATGGCCGCCAGGGCGTCTACGGCGGCTATGCCGGTTGGGTCGAGCGTGCCGGGCGCTTCCGCTCGCTGGGCGATGGCCAGATCGATTTCGGCGCCATCTTCTCCAAGCTCGCGCAGTACGACTACCCGGGCTGGGCGGTGCTGGAATGGGAATGCTGCCTCAAGCATCCCGAGGATGGGGCGCGCGAGGGGGCAGACTTCATCCGCCGCCACATCATCCGCGTCGCCGATCGCGCTTTCGACGATTTCGCCGGCGGCCAGGCCGACACCGCCGCGCTGCGCCGGATGATGGGCATCGGGCAAGCATGAGCGCGGCAGCGAGACCGCCGGCACGCATCCGGCTGGGCATGGTCGGCGGTGGCGAGGGTGCCTTCATCGGCGGCGTGCATCGCATGGCGGCGCGGCTGGACGACCAGTACAGCCTCCTCGCCGCGGCGCCTTCGGCGACACCCGAGCGGGCGCTGCGCTCGGGTCGCGCGCTGGGGCTGGACGAGGCGCGGATCTACACCGACTACGAGGTCATGGCGCGCGCCGAGGCGGCGCGCGACGACGGCATCGAGGCCGTCGCGATCGTCACGCCGAACCACCTGCATGCGCCGGTGGCGCGCGCGTTCCTCAAGGCCGGCATCCATGTCATCTGCGACAAGCCGGTGGCGCTGAGTTCGCGCCAGGCGCGCGAGCTGCAGCGTCTGGCGGTGCGGCAGGGGCGTTTGTTCGCCGTCACGCACAACTATGCCGGCTACGCGATGGTGCGCCAGGCGCGCGAGATGGTGCGCCGGGGCCAGCTCGGCGAGTTGCGGCTGGTGCGCGTCGAGTACGCGCAGGACTGGCTGGCCGAGCCGCTGGAGGCCAGCGGCCACAAGCAGGCCGACTGGCGCACCGACCCGGCGCGGGCGGGAGCCGGCGGCTGCATCGGCGACATCGGCACCCATGCCTACCAGCTGGCCGAGTACATCACCGGCCTCACGCCGACGTCGCTGTGCGCCGAGCTCTCGACCTTCGTCGCCGACCGCGCGCTCGACGACCATGTGCAGGTGATGCTGCGCTACGCCAACGGCGCGCGCGGCACGCTGTGGGCCAGCCAGGTCGCCACCGGGCACGAGAACGACCTGCGCATCGCCGTCTACGGCAGCCGCGGCGGCCTGCGCTGGCGCCAGCAGCAGCCCGAGCAGTTGCACTGGACGGTGCTGGGCCAGCCGGCGCAGCTGCTCACGCGCGGCGGGCCGGCGAACGATGCCGCGGCGCAGCGCGTCACGCGGCTGCCGGCCGGGCATCCCGAGGGCTACCTCGAAGGCTTCGCGACGATCTACAGCGAGATCGCCCAGCACCTGCGCGCGGCGCGACCGGGCGGCGCCCGGGCCGAGCGGGCGGCCAACTTCCCGACCCTGGCCGACGGCCTGCGCGGCATGCAGTTCATCGAGGCCGCCGTGGCCTCATCGCGGCGCGGCGGGCGCTGGGTGCGGCTGCCGGCGGCGGCCTGAACGGGCGCAGAACTCGGATGTCGACGCGCAAGCCACGGCCACCCGCGTCGCCGCCAGCCGGCGAGGCGGTGAGCGCGCTCGCCGGCATCCATGTCTCGTCCGGCGTCGCGGCGCCGGCGCAGTCACGCCGGCCCGCGGCCGACGGGGCCGAGACGGTGTATCCGCTGTCGGGATTCCATGTCTCGTCAGGCGCGGCCTTGCCGGCAGCGGCAGTTGCAGCGGCAGCCGCCCCCGCAGCCGACGCGCGGGACTCGCCCGAACGCGCCGCGGCGCTGGTTCCGACCCGCCCACGCGCGCCGGGCGCAGTGGGCCCGCAGCGCTGACCCTGGGCGTGGCCGGCGGCCTGGCCGGCGCGGTGCTGGCCCGGGTGGATTGCCCAGCGGTCGGGGCGCTCTTCGCGGCCCTCTTCGCGACTCTTCAGCGCGGGCTCGACGCCAACTGTTGCAGCAGCGTGTACACCGCCTCGACACGGGCGGGAATCGGAAAACTTCGATTCGCCAGCAGCACCAGCCCGATCCGCTTCGCCGGCACGAAAGCGACATCGGCGCCGAATCCGCCGGTCGAGCCGGTCTTGTCGAACAGGCGCGGGACGGCGGGTACGGGAACTCCTCCCATCCGAGACCCGGCACCATGCCGCCGAACCTGAAATAGCCCACCCGGGTGGCCTCGACGGCGCGGCGCAGCGGCACATCGAGGCGGCTGGGGTCGAGGTTCGCCTGCACGAAGCGCAGCATGCCGGCGGCCGTCGACTTGATGCCGTAGGTCGGCTCGTCCAGGGGGCCCGGATGGACCCGCACCGCTAGTCCCTCGCGATAGCCCCAGGCGTAGTCGGCCATCGCCGCCGCTGGCACGTGCAGGTGGCTCTGGCTCATGCCGAGTTTGCGCAGCAACCGGGTCTCGACCAGGCTCGCGCAGCGATCCTTCGGCGCGGCGGCGGTGACCGCGCCGAGCCGTCCGATGCTCAGGTTCGAGTATTCGCGCACCACGCCCGGTGGCGCATGGGCCTGCCATGACTGCAGGCAACTCATGGCCGCCTCGTCGTCGCGGACCTCGTCGGGAAATTGCAGCGGCAGGCCGCCGGCCTACGAGTTTCGAGTCGAGCTTAGGCCCGTCACACACCGCGGACGTCCAAGCCCGGCTGCTTCGGGGCTGTCCGGGCGGGACTCCTTCCGAAGCGCCAAACGCGCTCTTGCCAGGAAGGGCGCGCACAGGCAGAGTGCCCTCCTGTGTTCTATAACACGTTGGGCCTTGCAATCCCTCATATGCGCACAATCCAACCACTCCTGACGTTGCTGGCAACCGCAATGTTTCTTTCTTGCCTCGCTTCGCACCGCGCGATGGCGCAGATCCGGAAGTGCGAAGTTGACGGAAAGGTCGTCTACCAACAGAGCCCCTGCCCGGCCACCGAGCGGGGAACTCGACCGACCGCAAAGCAACTGAACGCCCAACGTCGCGAAAAGGCTCTTCAATCCGAGCAAACCAGCCGGACGCCATCGGAAAGACCTTCAGGTTCCTCCCCGCCTCAAGTAGCTCAGCCGGCTACTGCCAAAGCGTCCCCAATGTTTCGCTGCGACGGTCGAACGTACTGCTCGCAAATGTCATCATGCGCCGAAGCCAAGTTCTTCCTCTCCAATTGCCCAGGTGTCAAAATGGATGGAGATCATGACGGAATACCCTGTGAGGAGCAGTGGTGCAAATAGCAACACCTCTCAAAATGCGACGGCTGCGAGCAAGGCCAAACCCTTCGGTGAACCTGACCCGCTCCGGCAGGCGCCTCCACGGGTAGGTTACCTCCAGAGTTAGGCCATGATTTCCTTCCCGGTCAACTCGCACCGTTTTCACTATCGCGCAGCGGCCATAGTGCGGATCGACAACCGGCTATTGCTTCACCGATTGGAAGGCGACGAGTTCTGGGCGCTCCCCGGCGGAAGAGTCCATGCGGGAGAGCTGGCTACGCAAGCAATCGAGCGAGAGTTCTTGGAAGAACTGGGGTCGGCAATTGCGTGCGAACGCCTTCTCTGCATCGGCGAGAACCTCTTTGAGTACAACGGACAACCGCACCACGAGATCGGGCTCTACTTCGCGGCAAATATCCCAACCACTTCAGGGCTTCTGGATCACATTCCAGTCCACATTGGGGTTGAAGGTGATCGCAGGCTGGAATTCAAGTGGTTTGCCATGACCGAACTACCAGGAATAGACATGCGGCCAGAGGCACTGAAGCAGGCCATTTTTCGGGACGAGATCCCGACACACTTCATCCAACGACACAATGCGGCCTAACCCGCGGCATCCATCCATGGCTCGCGGCCTTGATTGCGGCGCTTCCGTTCGTGTTCCAGCATGACCTGAAATCACTGGATCAATTCTGGTGGTTCTTCGCCTGGACCCTCGTGTTCGGTGGCATCTTCATCGTCCTCAAGAAGCTCCATGTCAATATCGTCATACATTGGCTCGTGATCCTCTCGGCCATGGTTGCCATACTCCGGGCACTGCAATGAGGCAAGGCAATTCCTTCAGAATACCGACTGCCCCTGCAAGGGCGACGAGCCATGAAGATCGCACTGTTGTCGGACCTGCATCTCTCGCTGCATCCGCTTGCACAACCGCGGACGGCGGCCGATGTCGTCGTGCTCGCCGGTGACCTCGGCCGGCCCGCCGCGGCCATCGAGTGGGCCGGCGCGTTCGATGTGCCCACGCTCTTCGTCGCCGGCAATCACGAGTTCTACGGCTCCGACCTCGCGAGCGCGACGGCCGCGCTGCGCGCGCTCGCCGCCGGCACGCGGGTGCAGGTGCTCGAGCGCGAGGCCTGGACCTGGCGCGGCGTGCGCTTCCTGGGCTGCACGCTGTGGAGCGACCATCGGCTGCTGACCACGCCGGAAGAGCGCGAGCTCGGGCGCCGGCAGGCGCTCGAGCTCGTGCGCGACTTCTCGCGCATCGCCGCGTCGCCCGGCGGCCCCAACTTCACGCCGGAATTGTCGCGCGAACTCTTCGACGCCTCGGTCGCCTGGCTCGAGGCGCGCTTCGCCGAGGCCCATGCCGGGCCGATCGTCGTCGTCACGCATTTCGCACCTTCGAGGCTGAGCATCCACCCGCGCTTCGAGGGCTCGCCGATCAACGCCTGCTTCGTCAGCGACCTGGCCGAGCGCATCGCGCGCTGGCAGCCGGCGCTGTGGCTGCATGGGCACACCCACGACAGCTTCGACTACCGCATCGGCGCCACGCGCGTCGTCTGCAACCCGCGCGGCTATGCGCCCGCGGGCGTCGTCGAGAATCACTGCTTCGACCCGCAGTTGCTGCTCGAGGTCGACGAATCGGCCTGCTGCCGATGAGGAAGCCGCCGATCAGCCCCCGGCCGCCTTGAGCAATTCCCGCGCGATGATCAGCTGCTGCACCTCGGTGGCGCCCTCGTAGATGCGCAGCGCGCGGATCTCGCGGTACAGCCGTTCGACCGTCTGCCCGCTGACGACGCCCAGCCCGCCCCACATCTGCACAGCCGCGTCGATGACCTGCTGCGCGCCCTCGGTGGCCGCCATCTTCGCCATCGCGGCCTCGCGCGTCACGCTGCCCTGGCGGTCGCGCTGCCAGGCGGCGCGGTAGGTCAGCAGCGCCGCGCTGTCGACCGTCGTCGCCATCTGCGCCAGTTTCGCCTGCGTCAGCTGGAAATCGGCGAGCCGGCGGTCGAACATCTTGCGCGTCGTCGCCCGCTCGAGCGCCGCATCGAGCGCCCGGCGCGCGAACCCCAGCGCCGCCGCGGCCACCGAGGTGCGGAAGACGTCGAGCGTGCGCATCGCGATCTTGAAGCCTTCGCCGGGGGCGCCGATCAGCGCTTCGGCCGGAAGGCGGCAGTTCCTGAATTCGAGCCGCGCCAGCGGATGCGGCGCGATGACGTCGATGCGCTCGGCGATCCCGAATCCCGAAGTGCCCGCGTCGACGATGAAGGCCGAGATGCCGCGCGCGCCAGGCGCCTCGCCGGTACGCGCGAAGACGACGTAGAAATCGGCGATGCCCCCGTTGGAGATCCAGGTCTTGCCGCCGTCGAGCACATAGCCGGCACCGGCGCCCTCTCCGTCGCGCCTGGCCTGGCAGGTCAGCGCGGCGACATCGGATCCGGCCTCGGGTTCGGACAGCGCGAAGGCCGCAATCGCCTCGCCGCGGGCCACGCGCGGGAGATAGCGGGCTTTCTGCGCCTCGCTGCCCGCCAGGCTGATCGCGCCCGATCCCAGGCCCTGCATGGCGAACGCGAAATCGGCCAGCCCCGAGTGGCGCGCCAGGATCTCGCGCAGCAGGCAGATCGCGCGGGTGTCGATGATCTCGGCGGCGCCGCCATGGGCGCGGCCGGCGACGGCGTGCGCGAGCCAGCCGGCGGCGCCGAGCCGGCGCACGAGGTCCCGGCAGGCGGCGTCGACGTCATGGCCATGCTCGTCCGAGATCTGCGCACCGGCCCAGGCCTCGAGGTCGGCGGCGAGTTGCCGATGACGGTCGTCGAAGAAGGGCCAGTCGCGATAGCTCACGTCCGCCATCTCAATTTCCTTCGAACGTCGGCTTGCGCTTGGCGACGAAGGCATCGTGCGCGCGCTTGAAGTCCTGGGTCATCATGCAGATCGCCTGCGCCTGCGCCTCGGCCTCGATGGCCTGCTCGATCGTCATCGCCCATTCCTGGTGCAGCATCGTCTTCGTGATGCCGTTGGCGAAGGTCGGGCCCTCGGCCAGTTGCCGCGCCAGCGCCTGCGCCTCGGCGGCGAGCGATTCAGGCGCCGCCAGCCGGTTGAACCAGCCCCAGCGCTCGCCCTTCTCGCCGTCGAGCAGCGCGCCGGTGTAGAGCAGTTCGCTCGCCCGGCCCTGGCCGATGATGCGCGGCAGGATCGCGCAGGCGCCCATGTCGCAGCCGGCCAGCCCGACGCGATTGAACAGGAAGGCCGTCTTGCTGCGCGGCGTGCCGATGCGCAGGTCGGAGGCCATCGCGACGATGGCGCCGGCGCCGGCGCAGATGCCGTCGACGGCGGCGACGATGGGCTGCGGGCAGCCGCGCATCGCTTTCACGAGATCGCCCGTCATGCGCGTGAACAGCAGCAGTTCGGGGGCCGCCAGCGCGAGCAGCGGGCCGATGATCTCGTGCACGTCGCCCCCGGAACTGAAATTGCCACCGGCGCCCTGGACGACGACGACCTTGACGTCGTCGGCGTATTTCAGCTGGCCGAAGAGGTCGCGCAATTCGGCGTAGGACTCGAAGGTCAGCGGGTTCTTGCGCTCGGGACGGTTGAGCGTGACCGTCGCCACGCCGTCGTCGACCTGCCAGAGGAAATGCCGCGCGACGTAATTCGCCGCCGGACGGCGGTTGCCGGCGAGCAGGCCGGGGTCGATCGCTGATTCGTTCATGGTGGATTGTTCCTGACTTGCCTTGTTCTGCTTCACATGACCTCGCCGCCCGACACCGAGACCGCCTGGCCGGTGATCGCATGCGCCGAGTCGCTGCACAGCCAGCGTACGGCATCGGCGACGTCGTCGGGCTGGATCAGCCGGCCCTGCGGGTTGCTGCGCGACAATTCGGCCTTGGCCTGCTCGGCGCTGCGGCCGGTCTGGGCAACGATGTGGGCGACCGCGCGGCTCACGATGGCGGTTTCGGTATAGCCCGGGCAGACGGCGTTGACGGTGATGCCCTTGGTCGCCAGTTCCAGCGCCAGCGACCGCGTCAGGCCGAGCACGCCATGCTTGGCCGCCACATAGGCACTGACATAGGCATAGCCGCGCTGCGCCGCCGTGCTCGCGATGTTGACGATGCGGCCGCGACGCGCGGCCAGCATGTCGGGCAGCACCGCCTGCGTGCAATGGAAAGTGCCGGTCAGGTTGACCGCCAGCATGCGCTGCCAGAGTTCGGTGGAGGTCTTCGCGAACGGAGCGCTTTCGGCCTGACCGGCATTGTTGACGAGCACGGCGATCGGGCCGCGGGCGGCGCGCGCCTGCGCGACTGCCGCTTGCAAGGCGTTTTCGTCGCCGATGTCGGCCGCCACCCAGCCATGCAACGCGCCGATCACCGAGGCCACGGCCTGCAGCGCCGCGGCGTCGCGCCCGAGCAGCGTGACGACGGCGCCGTCTGCCGCCAGCGTGCGTGCGATCGCCGCGCCGATGCCGCGCGACGCGCCGGTCACCAGCGCATGGCGCCCGGCCAGGGGACCTCGGGGCTCGCTCATCGCGTCCTCCTTGCGTGCTTCCTGCGCATGGTCATCATCATGATCACAGCGTCAGGCTGCCGACGCTCGTGCCGCCACAGACATACAGCACCTGCCCGGTGACGAAACCGTTGTCGGGGTCGACGAAGAAGTCCACCGCGCGCGCCACATCCTCGGCAAGGCCGAGCCGGCGCACGGGGATCGATGCGGCCAGTTGGCGCTCGCGTTCGCTGTCCTTCTCGACGACGTCGTAGAACATGTCGGTGCGGATCGGCCCCGGCGCGACGACGTTGACGGTGATGCCCTGCGGCGCCAGTTCCAGCGCCCAGGTGCGCGCCATGCCGAGCATGCCGGCCTTGGTCGCCGAATAGGCGGTGCGCGTCGCCAGCCCCAACGCGGCGCGCGACGACAGCAGCACGACGCGGCCGAGGCCGCGGCGCTGCATTGCCGGCAGAGCAGCCTGCACGAGCTGGATCGCGCAGCCCAGATGCAGGTCGACGAGGGCGTCGAGATCGCCGAGCCGCACCTCGGGCAGCAGCGCCGGACGGATGACGCCGGCGTTGTGGACCACCGTCGTCACTTCGAACCGCGCCGCCAGTTCCCGCGCCACCTGCGCGGTCGCGGCGCGATCGCTGAGGTCGACCTCGATGCGGTGCAGCCGTGAATGCTCGGCGCCGCCGCCGCGCCGCGCCAGCGAGATCACCTCGTAACCGGCGGCGAGCAGGTGCTCGCAGATCGCCGCGCCGATGCCGGCGCTGCCGCCGGTGACGACGGCCACGCCCTTGTCCTTGGCATTCGCATTCATGTCGACGCCTCCACCAGCGCCAGCACACGCAGCGGGCTGCCGCTGCCCTTCTCGATCTTCAGCGGCGGGCAGATCAGCACCGTGCCTGTCGCCGGCAGCTGATCGAGGTTCGTCAGGCATTGCAGGCCGTAGCGCCCGGCGCCATGCATGTAGTAATGGCAGGGATAGGGCGGGCGCAGGTGGTAGCCCTGGCCGGCGTCGGTGCCGATGGCCTCGGAGCCGAAGCCCAACACGCCGCGCTGTTCGACGAGGAAGCGCGCCGCCTCGGCGCCGGGGCCGGGTGTGTGCTGGCCCGTCTCGTCGAAATTCTGGTACGCCTCGGCACCGCCAGGTCCGGCGATCCGCCGCGACCAGTCGGTGCGCATCAGCACCCAGGAGCCCGCCGGGATGCGGCCATGCCGCGACTCCCATTGCTCGATGTCGGCGACGGTGAGCAGATAGTCGGCGTCCTGCGCCGCCTGCGTCGAACAATCGATGACGCAGGCCGGCGCGACGAAATGCTGCACCGGTATCGTGTCGACCGAATTGTTCGGCAGGTCGCGGCCCGAGATCCAGTGTATCGGCGCGTCGAAATGGGTGCCGGTGTGCTCGCCGCAGGAGAAATTGTTCCAGTACCAGCCGGGGCCGCGGTCGTCGTAATGCGAGATCTCCTCGACGCGGAAAGGCCAGCATTGGCCCATTTCGGGCGGCAGGGCGATCTGCGGGAATTCGGGCGTCAGCGACTGCGTGAGGTCGACGACGCGGATGCGCCCCGAGATCAGCGCCGTCGCGAATTCAGCCAGGATGTTCGCTTGCGCCATCTCACTGCCCTCCCGCGGCGAGTTCGCGTTCGAGCACTTTGGGGCTCTCGCGCCAGCGTTCGAGCCATTCCTGGGCGACGTCGCCGGGGTAGACATCCTCGACGCCGTCCTTGAGCGCACGCACGATGGCCGACGCGAGGCCCTGCGGCGCGAGCTTGGGCGGCGGCAGGTTCTGGTTCCATTCGTCGTCGATCGGGCCCGGGAAGACATTGATCACGCGGATTCCCGCCGGCCGCATTTCGGCGCGCAGGCATTGCGCCAGCGACAGCGCCGCGGCCTTCGACGCCGAATAGGTGCCGTGGGTCGGGAAGTTCGAAAGCGCGAAGATCGACAGCAGATTGACCCAGGCGGTGGCGTTCAGCGCGCCATCGGCGGCGCGACCGCGCAGCGCCGGACCGAAGCTCTGCGCCAGCCGCAGCGCACCGAAGTAATTGATCTCCATCTCCGAGCGCGCCGCATCGGTGCCGCGCCGGCCCTGGATGCCGAAGCTGCGGTGCACCTCGGCGTTGTTGATGACGATGTCGACCTTGCCGCCGATCTCGCCGGCGAGTTCGGTCACCGAGCGCTCGTTGCTCAAGTCCAGCGGCACCAGCGTCACGGCCTTCAGCGCGGCGATGGCGGCGATTCCCGGGAGCTTCTTCCACGGTTCGGCGTGGCCGACCCAGACGATGTCGGCACCGGCCTTGACCAGCGCCTCGACGATGGCCTGGCCGACGGCCGTCTTGCCGTCGGTCACCAGCACCTTGCGGAATTTCGGGTCGCAGGTCATTTCGCGCAGCATGCGGTCGTCCGTCATATGTTCGCTTCCTTGCAGGGGAAAACCGATCAGCACCGCCTGGCCGGCGCGGTCGAGCCGGGCGCCGACGCGCACGCGTTGCGGCGGCGCCGAGGGCACCTCGTCGTGCAGGTGCACGATGACCGTGGGGCCGGCGTCCAGGTGCACGAGCGCCAGCCGCCAGGGCAGGCGCTCGCGGAAGAAGAGATCGTTGCTGTGGTGCAGCGTCGTCTCGGCCAGCAGCGTGCCCTCGCCGCCTTGCTCACGCCACTTGAGTCGCGGCGACAGGCAGCGGTGGCAGGCCTCGCGCGGCGGGTATTGCACGGCGGCGCAATCGGCGCAGACCTGCAGTTCGAAACGCCCCTCGGCCGCCGCCGCCGTCATGCCCAGCGCGACGCGGCCGCGCGCCCAGGGCGGCAGGTTCATCTGCCGCGTGCGCAGCACCGGGTTCTTGCGCGGCGGCTTCATCAGCGGCATCGTCATGGCGTGGCTCCCAGGATCACGGCGCCGGTGCACAGGCAGCGGTCGTAGGTCACCATGCCGAAGCCGGTGACGAGGCCCAGCCGCGCCGCGGGCACGGCCCGCTCCCCCGCGCCGCCGGTGAGCTGGCGGATCGCCTCGACCATGCCGAGGAAGCCGCCGGCAGCGCCGGCCTGGCCGCAGGAGAGCTGGCCACCGCTGGTGTTGTTCGGGAAGTCGCCGTCATGGGTCAAGGTGTGTGCGCGGACGAAGGCCGGTCCCTCGCCCTTTTCGCAGAAGCCGAGATCCTCGAATTGCAGCATCACGATCACCGGGTAATCGTCGTAGGTCTGGATGAAGTCGATCTGCGCGGGCGTCGTCGCGGCCTGCGCGTAGAGGTCGTCGCGGTCGACGCGCCAGCCGCCGCGCACCATCACCGGATCGTCGGCATAGGCGTTGTGGCGCTCGATCGCGCCGCGCATCAGCGCATGCGGCAGGCCGAGTTCGCGGGCGCGTTCCTCGCGCATCACGAGAAAAGCCTCGGCGCCGGCGCAGGGCATGACGCAATCGAAGAGGTGGATGGGGTCGGAGATCGGCCGCGCCGCCATGTATTCATCCAGCGTCAGCGGCTTGTGGAACAGCGCGCCCGGGTAGTTCAGCGCATTCGCGCGCTGGGCGACGGCAATGCGGCCGAAATCCTCGCGCGTCGCGCCGTACTGGCGCATGTAATTCGCGGTGATGAAGGCGAAGATCGAATTCGGCCCGCCGGAACCGTAGGGGTAGCTGGCGTCGCGCGCGAAGGCGCTGAAGCCGCCGAGCATGAGGCGGAACGAGTCGACATGGTTCGTGTCGGCGGCGACGCAGGCGACGATGTCGGCATCGCCCGCCTGCACGGCGCGCGCCGCGCGGCGCAGCGCCATCACGCCCGAGGCGCCGCCGTTGGGGATGAAATCGAGCCAGCGCGGCGAGACGCCCAGATGCTGCGTCACGCCGACCGCCGTGTCCGGGCCGAGCGAGAAACTGCTCACCGTCAGGCCGTCGATCTGCGCCTTGTCGACGCCCGACTCGCGCACCAGCGCTTCGAGCGCCTGGCCGAGGAACCAATGCGCGCCATGCGTCGAATAGCGCTGGTAGGGCACCGTCACCGGCACGGCGACGGCGACGCCTTCGTAGCCCAGACGTCGCTTCATGCCGGCCTCTTTTTCAACGGGCGCGTATCGATGCAGCCGGGCTGGCCGGGCAGGCGCTGGGCGAGCGTGCGCATCTCGCCGCGCTGGATCTTCTGCGAAGCGGTCAACGGCAGCGACTCGACGAAGGCGACATGACCCGGCGCCTTGTAGTACGCCAGATTCGCCAGCGCATGGCGCACCAGTTCGGCCGCCAGCTCGGGATGGCGGTCGGCGGCGGCCGGCTGCTTCAGCACGATGCAGGCCAGCACCTCGTCGCCGCGCAGCGCATCGGGTGCCGCAGCCACTGCCGAGGCCTGCACCAGCGGATGCTGGTTCAGCACGCTCTCGACCTCGACGGCCGAGATGTTCTCGCCGCTGCGGCGGATGACGTTCTTCTTGCGATCGACGAAATAAAGCCGGCCGTCGGCGTCGGCTCGCACCATGTCGCCGGTGTGGAACCAGCCGTCGGCCCAGGCCTCGCGCGTCGCCTCGGGGTCCTTCAGGTACTCGGTGTAGAAATGGCGGCGCGGATCGGCGCCACTCGATCGCACGAGCAGCTCGCCCGGCGTGCCGACGGGCACCGGCGCGCCGGCCTCGTCGACGAGGGACGTTTCGACGAAGGCTTCGGGCCGGCCGAAGCAGCTCGTGCCGACATGGCGCGGCTCGTGATTGGCCATGATGCAGGCCGCGGCGCCGGTCTCGGTCATTGCCCAGGCCTCGACCAGCGGGAAGCCAAAACGCTCTTCGAAGGGGGCATGGTTCTTCTTGTCGACGCCGGCGCCGAAACCCCAGCGAACGGCCTGTTCGCGGTCGGCGGCGGCGGGCGCCGCCGCCAGCAGCATCGCCGGCATCACGCCCAGGTAATGGACGATCGTCGCACCGGTGTCGCGCACGCTCTGCCACCAGCTGCGCGGATGGAAGCGATCGAGCTGGATCAGGCAGCCGCCGGCCGTGACGACGACCATCGTCGAGAACGCCATCGCATTCACATGGTTCAGCGGCAGCGGCGTGATCACGCGCTCGCGGCCCGGGCGCACCGAACAGACGCCGTCGAGGCCGGCGTACCACTGCCCCGCGCGCAGGAAGTAGTCGTTCGATAGTCGGCAGCCCTTCGGCCGCCCGGTCGTGCCCGAGGTGTAGAGCAGCGCGCATTCGCTGGCCAGGCCCGGCGAGCGGCCCGCGTCGGGCGCGGGCGCGGCCGGCGCGGGAACGGCGCCGCCCGGCACCAGGGTTCGGCAACGCACGCCGGCCGCCGCGGCGGCGGCCCGCAGGTCGTGCTCGCGGCCGGGCAGCGTGACGGCAAGGCCGATCTCGCTGTGGCCGATGAGGTATTCGAGTTCGGCCGCCCGCATTTCGGCATTGATCGGCACGACGCTGGCGCCCAGCGCATTGAGCGCGAACCAGTGGTAGAGGAAATCGGGCCGGTTCTCGAGCAGCAGGCCAACGCGGTGGCCATGACCCCAGCCGGCGCGCTCGAAATCGTCGCGCAGCTCGCGCACGCGCCGCGCGGCCTCGCGCCACGACACGCGCCCGGCCGCGATGCCGTAGGCCTCGGCGGTCACGGCTTCGATCTGCAGGAAATCGTCGTCCGGCGCCTGACCGGCCGTGGTCGCGAAACGTTGGTAGACGGTGTTCATGGTTCTCGTTGGCGACGCTCTGCGATTCACAGATCGATGACGAGCCGCGCACCGCGGGCGCGCGAGACGCAAATCTGCATCACCTTGTTCGTCTTCTTCTCCGCCGCGCTGAGCACATAGTCGCGATGATCGACCTCGCCCTCGATCACGGCGACGGCGCAGACCCCGCATTCGCCGCGCAGGCAGTCGCACAGCGGATCCTCGCCCTGCGCCCGCAGGCAATCGATGATGGTCTTGCCCACGGGCACCTGCAGCGTGGTGCCGCTTTGCGCCAGCACGAGATCGAAAGGCCGGTCGCCGGCCTCGGCCTGCGGCGTGGCGAAGAGCTCGAAGCGCACGCGGTCCTGCGCCCAGCCCCGCGCCGTGGCGCGCGCCAGCACCTGATCGAGCAGCGCGCGCGGGCCGCAGACATGAACCGTGTCGGAGGGGCGGCAGTCGCCGAGCACGGCATCGACATCGAGCGGCCGCCCGCCCTGCTCGTCGTCGGCATGCACGCGCAGCGCATCGCCAAGCAGGGCCTTCAGCGGCTCGAGGTAGGCCATCAGCGCGCGGCTGCGGCCGGCGTAGACAAGAGTCAGCGGCCGTCCCTGCGCACGGCATAGCGCGGCCATCGTCGCGATCGGTGTGACGCCGATGCCGCCGGCCAGCAGCAAGACGCGACCGGCGCCCGGCTGCAGCGGGAATTCGTTCTTCGGCGGCTGCACGGCGACGAGGTCGCCGACCCGCAGGCCCTCGTGCATGTAGCGCGAGCCGCCGCGGCCCGTATCCTCGAGCCGCACGGCGATGACGTAGCGATCGGGCGCCCGATGCGCAGCCGCGGCACCGGACAGTTCGACAAGCGAGTAATGCCGCCAGTCGTGGCTGCCGTCGCCCAGGCGGACCTGCACCTGGATATGCGAGCCGGCTTCGAAGGACGGCAGCGGACGCCCGTCGGGGTCGGCGAGCTGCAGTTCGCGGATCAGAGGATTGAGCCGCTGCGCGGCTACGACGCGCAACTTCAGTTCGGTCATGGCGTGGACTCCCGGGCCAGGGCATGTCGGGACAGGGCGTTGCGCAGGCCGTCGCCCCGGTCGTCGGCCAGCGCGGCATCGCGCAGCTCGCGCAGCGTCGCCGGGGCCAGCGATGCGCCGGCGGCGTCGACGGCCTGCATCAGCAGCTCGAAATGGCGCCGGCCGCGCGCCAGCGTGTCGCTATAGCCCTTGACGAGGCGCTGGCAGCGAACGATCTCGAGCGCCAAGGCGGCATCGCGGCGCGCGGCCGTCTCGACGCGCAGCAACCAGGCGTCGATCTGCGCGTTCTCCTGCACGTAGCGCAAGGTGCTGCGGCGCCAGCGGCGCAGGCCCGCTAGGCCGTACAGCAGCAGGAAGCCGCGCAGCGAGGTCGTCGCGACGATGCGCCCCTTGCGCGTCGCGCGCTCGACCCAGCGCCGCGGCGCGCCCGAGCCGGCCAGCCAGCGGCCCAGCGGCGCCGGCAGCGTCTCGCAGATCTCCTGCAGGCCCGGATGCATGTATTCCTCGATGAACACCGGCTGGTCGGCGCGGGCGCGCACCTCGTCCTGCACGCGCTGGAAGCGGCTGTCGCGCGTCTTCAGGTCGGCCACGCGTATCGT
>JAGWTU010000120.1 GCA_028868825.1 Burkholderiales bacterium
GCGGGGTCGAGTACCGCAGCGCGCGGGCTGCTCTGTGCCCCGCGCGTGTAGTCGTAGATCACGCGTTCGGTCGTGACCATCGAGAAGCTGCCCGCGTCGTCGATGAAACCGGCCTCGCTGGCGCGGATCGCGTCGTGCCAGGCGGCGTCGCGGCGAAACTGCAGCAGGTCGTCGAGGTTGCGGAACCAGAACTCCTCGATGCCCGAGACGGCGTCGAGATCGGCCTTCTCGAACAGCGAACCCTTGAAGTTGTCGCGCGGCACGTCCAGCGGCAGGTTGCGCAGGTATTTGCGCAGCAGCGGTCGCTGGGCATTCAGCCGCTGGTACATCGCGGCATGGCTGCCGGTGAAGGCGGCAGCGAATTCGGCCTGCGTCGTGCCAGCCTTGCGCTTGAGAAAATGCAGCAGCTTGACGCCGCCGACACCGGACTCGAAGCCGGGCTCCTCGATGACCGTCTCGGGCACCGTCAGCGCAGCGACGAAATTGCCGTCGCCGAACTTGTGCGGCTGCATGCGCGCCACGTAGTCGGCGAGCCGCGTGCTGGCCTGGAAGCCGGCGAAATCGTCGACGACATGGTCGGCGAAGTTGTCCCATTCCATCTTCGACAGCGGATGGATCAGCATGCTGTCGTCGATGCCGCTGACCGAGTAATGCTGGACATAGCGGCGGAAGGTCTGCATGACCCCCGGGCAGGTGATCATCAGCGCGACGTGGATGATGCCCCACTCGTAGAAATAGCGCTCCTGCGTGTCTTCGCGCTTGCGCCGCGCCGCGAGTACGAACTTGATCACCGGGCCGACTCCTCTGCCTCTGAGCTGTTGCGGCGCATGTTAGGCAGCACCCCCGGGGGCGAGAAATCGAATCTGCCGATGCTTGGGATCGCGATTCGATGTGGCTGGTCACAGGGCGTTGAGGCCTCAGGTCCTGCCCGAGCCCAGCGCGACGCGCAGCCGCTCGCAATGCGCGCGCAATGCGCGCTCGAGCCGCGGCCGCGCCTCGGCGAAACGTTGCGCCGGCACCGGCAGCGACAGCGCCGCCATCTCGCCCTGCGGCAGCGCCAGCGCCATCGCGACGGCGCAGATGCCTTGCGAGTTCTCCTCGAGGTCGAACGCGGCGCCGTCGCGCCGCACTTGCACGAGCTCGGCGTCGAGCACGCTCCACGAGGTGACGGTGCGCGGCGTCAGCCGCAGCAGCTTCAACCGCGAGCGCAGGTTGGCCAGCGCCGTCGGCTCCAGCGCCGCCAGCATCGCCTTGCCCGGCGCCGTCGAATGCAGCGGGAACGAGACGCCGATGGCCGATTCGGCGCGCAGCTGGTGCATGCCGGCAGCGATCTGCTCGACGAAGACGAGCTTGTCGCCGTCGAGCACCGAGAGGTCGACCGTCTCGCCGCATTCGCGCGACAGGTCCTGCATCGTCGGCCGCGCGAGCTCGGCTATCTCGAAGCGCGTCGCGCCGGCCAGCGCCAGCAGCGCCGGGCCCAGGCGCACGCCGCGCGTCGGCGAGGCCGAGATGACGAGGTTCTCGGCGTCGAGCGCGTCGACGATGCGCTGCACCGTCGAGCGTGCCAGGCCGAGCAGCTTGGCGAGCTCGCCCAGCGAGAGGCCCTGCGGATGGTCCTTGAGCGCGCGCAGCACGGCCGCGGCGCGCGCGATCACCTGCACGCCGCGGCGGTCGGCGGCTTCGTCTTTCGGTGCAGGCATCGCGGGTCGGCTGGGCATGTTCGGACTCTCGCGGCGATTGTCCGATGCGCCGTTCTGCGGGTTAACACCAGTTTTCAGCGCCTCAGAGCTCAACGACATTTCGCTCCAATGAATCGCATGGTAGTACAAGCGTACCGCAATGCGGTGCATAAAGCGCCACAAATTCCGCAGCCTTGCCTGCAACCTGGAGCAAACGCATGACCGTCACCATCCGCGGCACCGTCTATCAAGAGAACCTCAACAACGACATGGGGCTCGAGTTCTACGACCTGAGCCACCCCTGGGGCCTGGGCCAGCCCTGCTGGCCGTACTTCGAGGACGTCAAGATCGAGCGCCTGCACTCGATGGCGAAGTCCGGCGTGCTGACGCAGAAGATCACCACCGTGATGCATTCGGGCACGCATATCGACGCCCCGGCGCACGTCGTCGAAGGCACGGCCTTCATGGACGAAGTGCCGCTGCCGCATTTCTTCGGCACCGGTGTCGTCGTCTCGATCCCGAAGAAGAAGTGGGAAGTCATCACCGCCGCCGACCTCGAGGCCGCGAGCCCGCAGATCCGCGAGGGCGACATCGTCATCGTCAACACCGGCTGGCACCACCATTACGGCGACAACCGCATGTACTACGCCTACTCGCCGGGCTTCTACAAGGAGGCCGGCGAATGGTTCGCGAAGAAGAAGGTGAAGATGATCGGTACCGACACGCAGGCGCTCGACCATCCCCTGGGCACCGCGATCGGCCCGCACGGCCCGGGCTGGCCCAACGGCCTGCTGCCCGACATCAACCGCGAATACGAGCGCGAGACCGGCCGCAAGGTGATCGAGGACTTCCCGGAATGGGAGCCCTGCCACCAGGCCATCCTCAAGCAAGGCATCTGTGGCTTCGAGAACGTCGGCGGCGAACTCGACAAGGTCACCGGCAAGCGCGTCACCTTCGTCGGCTTCCCCTGGCGCTGGACAAAGGGCGACGGCTGCATCGTGCGCCTCGTCGCCATCGTCGACCCGAGCGGCAAGTACCGCCTCGAAACCGGCAAGGCCTGAGCGACACCATGAAGGTCACCCGCTTCGGCGAAGCCGCGCCTTACCAGGCGCCGAATCATTTCGAGATGCGGTCGCTGCGCCTGCAGGGCTTCATGCCAGGCGGGCCGGAGAAGTTCTGGGTCGGCCTCTCGCATTTCCTGCCCGGCGGTGGCGCCGGGCCCGACTCTTCGCCGCTGGAGAAGGTCTACGTCGTCCTCGCCGGCGCGCTGACCGTGCAGGCCGACGGCCAGGAGGTGGTGCTCGGGCCGATGGACAGCTGCTGCATCCCCGGCAACGAGACGCGCTCGGTGAAGAACAACGGCAACGAGGTCGCGACGATGCTGGTCGTGATGCCGTATCCGGAAAAGACTGCGGAGAAACCGGCATGACATCGCACGCCGCTTGGCTCAAGAACCCCGCCTCGTTGTTCGACATCCGCGGCAAGGTCGCCGTCGTCACCGGTGCCTCGGGCGCCTTCGGCAGCCTGGCCTCGCAGGTGCTCGCCGGTGCGGGTGCCCGGCTCGTGCTCGCCGCGGGCAACGAGGGTGCCCTGGCCGAGACCGCGGCCGCCTGCCGCGAACTCGGCGCCGAGGTCGTCACCGTCACGCGCCGGCCCTCGGCCGAGGCCGATTGCGAGGCGATCATGGACGCGGCGCTCAAGGCCTACGACGCGCTCGACATCCTCGTCGTCGGCTCGGGCCTCAACGACCCCTGCCCAATCACCGAGCAGTCGCTCGAACGCTTCGAGAACGTGATGGACGGCAACGTCACCAGCACCTGGCTGCTGTGCAAATCGTTCGGCGCGCGCGTGATTCCGCGCGGCACGAAGGCCAAGGTGGTGCTGGTGTCGTCGGCGCGCGGCAAGCTCGGGCACCCGGCCGGCTATTCGGCCTATTGCACCTCGAAGGCTGCGACTGACGGTTTGACGAAGGCGCTGGGCTGCGAATGGGGCAAATACGGCATAACAGTCAACGCGATCGCGCCGACCGTGTTCCGCTCGCCGCTGACGGCCTGGATGTTCGAGGACAACGAGAAGGCCAACGGCGTGCGCGCCGGCTTCCTCGCGCGCGTGCCGCTGGGCCGCCTCGGCGAGCCCGAGGACCTCGC
>JAGWTU010000084.1 GCA_028868825.1 Burkholderiales bacterium
AGCAGTCCCTGCGGACTGCTTGTGCCTACGGAAGGCCATTGGCCTCTGGCCAATGGCAGGCCCAGCGCTCGGCCCGCGGACCAACTTGAAACCGGGATGAACCTCTGCGGACCCTAAACTCCGCGCCGTCGATTGACGACAGCCCAGGAGCGTTCATGAGTCTCGCCAAGATCCTCGTCGCCCAAGGCGGCGGCCCCACCGCCGTCATCAACCAGAGCCTCGTGGGCGTCGTGCTGGAGGCGCGCCGCCAGGCCGGCGTGGGCAAGGTCTACGGCGCGCGCCACGGCGTGCGCGGCATCGTCAACGAGGACTTCGTCGACCTCACGCAGGAGACCAGCCACAACCTCGAGCTCGTCGCCGGCACGCCGGCGGCGGCGCTGGGCTCGACGCGCGACAAGCCCGACCTCGCCTATTGCCGCGAGATGTTCAAGGTGCTGGCGGCACACGAGATCGAGCATTTCTTCAACATCGGCGGCAACGACTCGAGCGACACCATCCGCATCGTCGCCGAGGAGGCGGCCAAGGCCGGCTACCCGCTGCGCTGCATCCACATCCCGAAGACGATCGACAACGACCTCGTCCTCAACGACCACACGCCGGGTTTCCCGTCGGCGGCGCGCTTCGTCGCCCAGGCCTTCGCCGGCGCCAATCTCGACAACGCGGCGCTGCCCGGCGTCTACGTCGGCGTCGTCATGGGGCGCCACGCCGGCTTCCTCACCGCCGCGTCGGCACTCGGCAAGAAGTTCCCCGACGACGGCCCGCACCTGATCTACGTGCCCGAGCGCGTGTTCTCGGTCGAGCGCTTCCTCGCCGACGTGAAGACGATGTACGAGCGCCACGGCCGCTGCGTCATCGCCGTCAGCGAGGGCATCCACGACGCCGCCGGCCAGCCCATCCTGGCGCTGCTGGCCAAGGACCTCGAGCGCGACGCCCATGGCAACGTCCAGCTCAGCGGCAGCGGCGCGCTGGCCGACCTGCTGTGCGAGGAGATCAAGGCCAAGCTGAAGATCAAGCGCGTGCGCGGCGACACCTTCGGCTACCTGCAGCGCAGCTTCGTCGGCTGTGTCAGCGACGTCGACCAGCGCGAGGCGCGCGAGGTCGGCGAGAAGGCCGTGCAGTACGCGATGTGGGGCAGCACGAACGGCTCGGTGGCGATCAAGCGCACCGGCTTCTATTCGGTCGATTACGAACTGCTGCCGCTCGAAGCGGTGGCCGGCAAGACGCGCACGATGGAGGACGAGTTCCTCAGCGCCAGCGGCACCGACGTCACCGACGCCTTCCGCCTGTACCTGCGGCCGCTGCTCGGCTCGGGGCTGCCGGACGCGTTCCGGCTGCGCCCGAACGCCGTGCCCAAGGTGCTCAAGCGCTGATCTTCGCAGCGGCCGATGAGGGCCGCTCGAAATAGGCCTTGATCGCCGCCGTGTACTGGGCGCGGGCATGGTCGCGGCGCTCGAGCAGGCCGACATGGCGCTGCACGGTCAGGCGCGGCAGCGCGAGCACGCGCAGCGCGCGGTCGCGCGCCCAGTCGACGTTGCGCAGCTGCGGCACGATCGACACGCCGATGCCCTGGCGCACGAGCGCGATGATGGCCTCGACCGAATTCAGCTCGAGCTCGTCGCGCACGGCGCCGGCGCGGCATTGGCGCAGCGCCTGCTCGACGAGCGCGCCGGTCCAGGTGTGGCGGTCGAAGCGCAGGAAAGGCGAGCCGCGCAGCGCCGCCAGCGGTGTCGCCGCGAGCTCGAAATGCGGCCGCCGCGGCACGATCAGCACCATCGGCTCGCTGTACAGGCGCGTCCAGGCCAGGTCCCGAGCCAGGCGCTGCGGCGGCTGGGTGACGATGGCGGCGTCGAGCTCGCCGCGCTCGACGCGCAGCGCGAAGTCCGACGACAGCCCGGCGACCAGGCGCAGCTCCAGGCTCGGGTGTTCGCGCTTGAGCGACCACATCGCGTCGGCGAATTCGCCCATCAGCGCCGAGACGAGCGCACCGACCTGCAGCCGCCCGCGCAGCCCGCTGGCGGCGGTCGCGGGTGCCGCCAGCGCCTCGTAGCGGGCGAGCAGGTCCTGCACCGGCGCCACCGCGGCGCGCCCCGCCGGGCCCAGGCTGACCTGCCGCGCGCCGCGGTCGAACAGCGGCTGGCGCCATTCGGCCTCGAGTGCCGCCATGCGCTGGCCGACGGCCGCCGCCGTCAGCCCGACCTCCTTGCCGGCGGCGGCGAAGCTGCCCAGGCGGGCGACGGCGAGGAAGGTGTGGAGGCTGCGGATCGAGGGCATGGCAGCAAAAAGAATACTTTATATCGATCGAAGAAAAAATCGCTTTTCTTTTCGCTCGACGCTGGCGATGATGGGCCGCATGGATCCGATGCTGAAGGTGGCCGTCTGGCGCGGCGCGCAGGAGGGCGACTACGCCGACTACGCGGTGCCGCGCCAGGCCAGCCAGACCGTGCTCGACGTCGTCACGCATATCCAGCGCCATCTCGATCCGACGCTGGCGTATCGCTACGCCTGCCGCGTCGGCATGTGCGGATCCTGCGCGATGACGGTCAACGGCGTCGCGCGCTGGACCTGCCGCACCCATGTCGCGGCCGTCGTCGGCGAGGCGGGTGAGCTGCGCATCGCGCCGCTGGCGCATCTGCCGGTGCTCAAGGACCTGGCCTGCGACATGAGCACCTTCTTCGACAAATGGGCCGCCGCCCGCGGCCGCTTCGACGGCGCGAAGACGCGCGCCGACGATTTCGCCGTCGTCGATCCGGCTTCGAAGGCGCGCCGCGCCGCCGATGCCGGCATCGAGTGCATCGGCTGCGGCGTCTGCTACGCGAGCTGCGACGTCGTCGGCTGGCGGCCCGACTACCTCGGCCCGGCGGCGCTGAACCGCGCCTGGACGCTCGTCAACGACGAGCGCGACACCGCGGGCGCCGAGCGGCTGCGCGCCGTCGCCGGCGACGCCGGCTGCCATGCCTGCCACACCCAAGGCGGCTGCACGCTGCGCTGCCCGAAGAAGATCGCGCCGACGGCCGGCATCGCCGGCTTGAAGCGCCTGGCCGGTCGCGCCGCCGCGCGCGGCAAGCTTTGAGCGACATGGCCGACGACGCCGTCGCCCAGGCCCGGCGCTGGTATGTCCAGCGCATCAGCGCGATGGTGCTGGCGCTGTGCGTGGCCGTGCACCTGGCGATCATCTTCGTCGCCGTGCATCGCGGGCTCGACGCCGCGGCGATCCTCGGCCGCACGCGCGGCAGCGTCGTCTTCGGCACCTTCTACACGCTGTTCGTCGCCGCGGCGGCGCTGCATGTGCCGCCGGGGTTGATGAACATCGCCGTCGAATGGTTCGGCTGGCCGGCGCGGCGCGCGCTGTGGTTCGGCCGCGCCTTCGCGCTGCTCATCGCCGGCGCCGGACTGCGCGCCGTCTACGCCGTGGTGATCGGGCCATGACGACGGCACGACCCGGCGTCGAGATGGCCGCGCGCCGCCATCCGATCTACGCCGCCTTCGTCGTCCACCGCGTCTCGGGTCTCGTGCTGGCGCTGTTCCTGCCGCTGCATTTCACGCTGCTGGCAACCGCGCTGGGTGGTGCCGGTGCGCTCGACGCGGCGCTCGCGTGGACCGAGTCGCCGCTCGTGCGCTTGGGAGAATGGGGCCTCGTCGTGCTGCTCTCGCTGCACCTGGCGGCGGGGCTGCGGCTGCTGCTGATCGAATTCGCCGACTGGAGCGGCCCGCGCAAGAACTGGATCGCCGGCGGCTGCGGCTTCGCGCTCGCCATGGGTTTGGCCTATGCACTCCTGCTTTGGCAATGATGGGACTGAAATGACTGCAACGCATCGAAGAGACCGCCTCACGCGCCGCCGGGCCGCGCTCGCTCTGGCACTGGGGCTCGGCGCACTCGCCCCCGCCGCCTGGGCACAGCCCGGCTGGCCGACGCACACGGTGACGCTGATCGTGCCTTTCTCGGCCGGCGGCTCGACCGACTACGTCGCGCGGCTGCTGGCGCAGAAACTCTCCGAGACCTGGCACCAGACGGTGCTCGTCGACGACCGGCCGGGCGCCGGCGGCAACATCGGCGCCGGCATGGTCGCCAAGGCGAACCCCGACGGCACGACGCTGCTGATGGCCTCGGGCAGCATCCTCACCGTCAATCCGTACATCTACGCCAAGATGCCCTTCGACGCGCAGAAGGACCTGGTGCCGATCACCAACGTCGCGTCCGGGCCGATGCTCGTCGTCGTCCAGGACGCGGGCGACATCCGCACGCTCAAGCAACTCGTCGACAAGGCGAAGGCGCACCCGGGCGGCCTGCATTTCGGTTCCGCCGGCATCGGCAGCCAGGTCCACATGGCCGGCGAGAAGCTCGTCGACGCGACCGGCATCGACGCCGTCCATGTGCCGTATCGCGGCGAGGCGCCGGCCTACACCGACCTCATGGCGGGCCAGGTGCAGTTCATCGTCGGCAACATCGCCGCCGCGTCGAGCCTCGTCGGCCCGGGCCGGCTGCGCGCGCTCGCCGTCACCGGACCGGTGCGCTCGAAGCTGATGCCCGAGGTGCCGACGGTGGCCGAGAGCGGCTACCCCGGCTTCGAGAACAGCGGCTGGTTCGGCCTGCTGGCGCCGGCCGGCACGCCCAAGGCGGTCGTCGACAAGATCCGCGATGACACTGCGCAGGTGCTGTCGCAACTCGAGGTGCGTGCCAAGCTCGCGACCCAGGGCATGGTGCCGGTGGCATCGACGCCGGCCGACTTCGCGCGCCAGATCCAGACCGAGTCGCGCGACTGGGGCGCCGTCGTCAAGCGGCGCAAGCTGACCATCGGATCCTAGGGGGAGCCGATGCGCATCGATCCCGGCGCGGTCGAGGAAGCGGCCAAGCAGCTCTACATCCGCGCGCTCAAGCAGCTGCCGCCCGATATCAGGCAGGGCTTCGAGCGTCTGACGGCGGCCGAAACGGGTGCCACGGCGAAGCGCGTGCTGGCGACGATGGTGCGCAACATCGAAGTCGCCGAGACGACCGACAACCTGCTGTGCCAGGACACCGGCTTGCCGATCTATCACGTGCTCGTCGGCCGCGGCGTCGAGTTCGACGGCCACGAGCTGACGCAGGCGCTGCGCCGCGGCTGCGAGCGCGCGACGCGCGAGTACCCGCTGCGCAGCTCGGTCGTGCATCCGCTGACGCGCGTCAACGGCCACAGCAGCTGCGGCATCGAGGTGCCGGTGATCCATTTCGATTTCTGCGCCGACGCCGGCCGCTTCGAGATCGCGATGGTGCCCAAGGGCAGCGGCAGCGAGAACAACTCGTTCCTGAAGATGGCCGTGCCGGCCGAGGGCGTGGCGGCGATCAAGTCCTTCGTCGTCGACTGCGTGCTCGCCGCCGGCGGCAAGACCTGCCCGCCGACGATCGTCGGCGTCGGCCTCGGCGGCACCAGCGACCTCGCGATCGCGCTGGCCAAGCGCGCGGCGACGCGGCCGCTGGGCAGCCGCTGCGCCGATGCCGAGGGCGCCGCGCTCGAGTCCCAGCTCGCGGTCGCCGTGAACCGCCTCGGCGTCGGCCCGCAGGGCCTGGGCGGCGACGCGACGGCTTTCGCGGTGCACATCGAACTCGCGGCGACGCATATCACGATGAACCCGATTGCCGTCAACATGCAATGCCATTCGGCACGCCGTGCGCGCGCGACCTTCACGCCCGCCGGCGTTGTCTACGGATACTGAAGATGGCGCACCACGAACTCGAAATGCCCGTCACCGAAGCGCAGGTGCGCGCGCTGCGTGTCGACGACACGGTGACGCTGCAGCGCACGCTCTACGGCATCCGCGACGCGACGCAGATCCACCTCTTCGACCGTGGCCGCACGACGCGCTTCGACCTGCGCGGCCACGCCGTCATCCACACGGCGCCGAACGTGCGCAAGGTCGAGGTCAGCGCCGCGTACCCGGCCGGCTACGCGCCGGTGTGCATCGGCACGACGACCTCGGACCGCATGGAGCGCTTCACGCGGCCGCTGATGGCGCAGCATGGCGTGCGGCTGATCGTCGGCAAGGGCGGTCTGCGCGACGATTCGCAGGCGGCCTTCGCCGAACTCGGCGGCGCCTATCTGGCGATCGTCGGCGGCACCGCGGCGCTGGAGACGACCTGGATCGAGGCGATCGAGGATGTCGACCTCGACGACCTGAATCCGGAATCGCTGTGGCGATTCCGCATCCGCGATTTCGGACCGCTGCTGGTGGCGATGGACAGCCATGGCGCCAGCCTCTACCGCGACGTGCAGGCGGCGGCCGCGGCGCGCCGCGCCGAGGTGCTGGCGGGGCTCGGGGTGGGCCCTTGATCGCCTGCCGCCGCGTCGCCACCGACATCCTGATCCTCGGCTCGGGCGGCGCCGGCCTCTTCGCCGCGCTGCACGCGCAGCAGACGGCGCCCGAGCTGAAGATCACCGTCGCGGTGAAGGGCCTGCTCGGCAAATGCGGCTGCACGCGCATGGTCCAGGGCGGCTACAACGTCGCGCTCGCGCCCGGCGACTCGGTCGAGCGCCATTTCATGGACACGATCGAGGGCAGCAAATGGCTCGCCGACCAGGACCTGGCGTGGACGTTGTGCACGACGGCGGTCGAGCGCATCCACGAGCTCGAGAACGAGATCGGCTGCTTCTTCGACCGCAACCCCGACGGCACCGTGCACCAGAAGGCCTTCGCCGGCCAGACCTTCGACCGCACCGTGCACAAGGGCGACCTGACCGGCATCGAGATCATCAACCGGCTCGCCGAACAGGTCTGGTCGCGCGGCATCGAACGGCTCGAGGAGCACCGCGCCGTCGAGCTGATCAAGACGGCCGACGGCAGCGCGATCGCCGGCGTGCTGATGATCGACATGCGCAGCGGCACCTTCGTGCTCGTGCAGGCGCGCGCCGTGCTGCTGGCCACCGGCGGCGGGCCGACGATGTACAAGTACCACACGCCCTCGGGCGACAAGAGCTGCGACGGCCTGGCGATGGCGCTGCGCGCCGGACTGCCGCTGCGCGACATGGAGATGGTGCAGTTCCATCCCACCGGGCTGCTCGCCGGCGCCGGCACGCGCATGACCGGCACCGTGCTCGAGGAAGGGCTGCGCGGCGCCGGCGGTTACCTGCTCAACGGCGCGCAGGAGCGCTTCATGCAGCGCTACGACGAGCGCGGCGAACGCGCGACGCGCGACATCGTCTCGCGCGGCATCTACGCCGAGATGCGCGCCGGCCGCACCTCGCCCAACGGCGGCGTCTACATCGCGATGGCGCATCTCGGCGCCGACGCCGTGCGGCGCCAGTTCAAGGGCATGGTCGAGCGCTGCGCCGATTGCGGCTTCGATCTCGCCGGCGGCCTCGTCGAGGTCGTGCCGACGGCGCATTACATGATGGGCGGCGTCGTCTTCACGCCCGATTGCCGCACCGAACTCGCCGGCCTGTTCGCCGCCGGCGAGGACACCGGCGGCGTGCATGGCGCGAACCGGCTCGGCGGCAACGGCGTCGCCAATTCGACTGTCTTCGGCGGCATCGCCGGCGACAGCATGGCGCGCTGGGTGCGCGAGGCCGGCGCGCTGCGCGAGCCCGATGCCGCCGCCGTCGCCGCGGCCATCGCCGCGCACGAGGCGCCGCTGCGCCGAAGCGCGCGCAGCATCGAGCCGGTGCGCGAGGCGCTCTACGACTGCATGTGGGACGACGTCGGCATCGTGCGCGACGCCGACGGGCTGCGGCGTGCGCTGGCGCGACTGGACGAACTCGGCGCCGAACTCGGGCATTGCGGCGTCGGCGGCGACACCGCCTTCAACCTCGCCTGGCACGACTGGATGAACCTGCGCAACCTGATTGCCGTCGGCCGCGTCATCGCGACCTCGGCGCTGGCGCGCGAGGACTCGCGCGGCGCGCATTACCGCGCCGATTTCCCCGTCGCCGGCGAGCTCGAGACCTCGGCCTGCATCGTCGTGCGCGGCGACGCCGGCGGTGCGGCGCTGGCGCTGCAGCGCCAGCCGGTGCGCTTCAACCGCGTGCGGCCGGGGAGCAGCCTGGTCTGAGCCGGCCGACGGTCAGTCGGCGGCCTGCGATTCCGCGGCCACGCCATGTACCCGCACCTGGCCCTGGCCGGCGCGCTTGGCCTCGAACATCGCCTCGTCGGCGAGATTGAGCAGCGTGCCCGCTTCGCTGCCGTGCGACGGGTAGTACGCGATGCCGATGCTGGCCTCGACGGTCACCGTCTGGCCTTCGGCGAGCGCCACCGGCGACGCGAGCGCGAGCCGCGTGCGCTCGACGATGGCCATGCATTCGCCCCGGTTCTCGAGCTGCGGCAGCAGGATCACGAACTCGTCGCCGCCGATGCGCGCCACCGTGTCGTTGGCGCGCACGCTGGCCTGCAGCCGCCGCGCGACCTCGCGCAGCAACTGGTCGCCGGCATCGTGGCCCCAGCGGTCGTTGACGGCCTTGAAGCCGTCGAGGTCGACATAGCACAGCGCCACCTTGCGCCCGATGCGCCCGGCCAGCAGCAGCGCCTGGTGCAGCCGGTCCGACAGCAGCAGCCGGTTCGGCAGCCCGGTCAGCGCGTCGTGGAAGGCGATGTGCTCGACCTGCTCCTGGTAATGCTTCATCGGCGTGATGTCGGCCATCATCCACAGCACCTCGCGCGCCTCGCCGGCGAGCCGCACGCCGCTGAGGTCGATCCAGATCGGGTCGCCGCTCTTGCGGCGCATCGGCAGCTGGGTGCGGTAATGCCGACCCGCGGCCAGCGGCTCGCGCGCCGCGGCCTCGAATGCGTGCCAGGCCGTCTCGTCGGGGTACAGGCGCAGCGCCGGCTGGCCCAGCAGTTCCTGGTGCGGGTAGCCGAAGATGCGCGCCAGCGCCTTGTTCTTCCAGACGATGACGCCGTCGCGCAGCTTGACGATGCCGACGAGGTCGTTGTCGAGCATCGCCTCCTGCTCGAGGTTGAGCTGCTGCATGCGGCTGCGCAGCCGGTGCATCTCGGAGATGTCGTAGAGCACGCTGCGGCTCTTCACGAAACGGCCGGCGGCGTCGCGCACGGCGCTGGCCTGCGCCATCACGCGGCGCACCGTGCCGTCGCGGCCGACGAGGTCGAGTTCGACCGGCCCGAGCCGGCCGGTCGCAAGGAGCCGAGGGAAATGCTCGCGGAACGTCGCCGCGCCCTCGGCCGTCGTGAAGTCGGTCGGCCCGAGCTTGCCGATGATCTCGTCGCGGCTGCAGGCGAGCCAGCTCAGCATCAGCGCATTGGCGTTGACGAAGCGGCCGTCGGCGTCGATCGAATGCTGGCCGCAGGGTGCGTGCTCGTAGAAGTCGAGCCATTGCGCCTGGCTGGCGCGCAATTCGGCGACGGTAGCGCGCCAGCGCTCGAGGATGACGCCGAAGGCGAGGCTGAAGGCGACATAGGACGTCGTCTGCGCGGCGTGGTCGAAGTTCAGCAGCCAATGGCCGCTGCCGGGCCAGCCGATGCGGTAGGCGGCGACGGCGAACAGCGCCACCGCGGCGCAGCCCGGCAGCCAGCCGCTGAGGAAGTAGATCGTCGCGGTGGCGATGTAAAAGACGAGATAGGGGCGGCCGTACTGGTCGGGCCAGATCCAGCTCTTGGCCGCGAGTGCCAGGACCACGAGGGCGAGCGCGACGAGCCAGCGCCAACCGGGTCGAAGGGCATCAGGCGTCGGGCGCGGTAGCGGCTGCATCGCATCGGTTCCTGTGCGGAAGTATGAACCTCTATGCCTAGGGATAGACCGTAGGATGCGGCGGCAGCGCGACATATGGCGCGTGTCGACGCCGTCGCTGGAACCCGTCGTGGCGGTTCAGCGACGCTCAGCCGCCGCCTCTGTGCAGATGCAGGTCGAAAGAGCGCATGAACGCGATGCGTTCGCCTTCGTCGACGTCCTCGAAGCGGAAGCGCACCGTCATCCGCGGCATCTCCATGAGGGCGATGCGGCGCGGTGTCAGCACCGTCCAGTCCAGGTGCAGCCGCCCGGCGCCGAGCGCGACCTCGGCGCGGCCCGACGCCGGCCGCCGCAGCGCGGCCGCCGCCACCGCGCCGGTGAGGCCGCGAAACCACTCGGACTCGGTGGCGCCGTATTCGCGCTCGAAGCGCTCGGCCGTCAAGTCTCAGCCGCCGGCGATGGGCGGCCAGATCGCCAGCACGTCGCCGTCGATGAGCGCGCGTGTGCCGCGCTCGCCGGGGGCGATGTAATGGCCGTTGATCAGCACCAGATGGACCTGCGCAGGCGGCAGCGCGAAGCGATCGATGACCTCGGCCACCGTCGCGCCCTCGGCGACCTCGAGCGCCATCGCGTTGCCGATCCGATGCTCCAGCGGCAGGTAGGCGCCGAGGCTGGCAAAAAGCTTGAAGGTGATCCGCATTCCGACGGTGTAAGGCCTTTCAGATCACCGCGCGGCGCGGTTCCTGCGCCTGCGCGCGGGCGAGGTAGGCCTGCATCAGCAGCGTCGGGTCGTCGATCAGCTTCTGCCGCCAGGGGCCGAGGCTGACGCGGCCCTCGACGAGGCCGCGCATGACGCCGATATGCTCGGTCCAGCCGATCGCATTGCAGCCGACGAGTCGGTCGTCGTCGAACTGCAGGCTCAGGTGGCGGCCCGCGGCGCGGTCGGTGCGCTCGACCTGCCGGCCGCCGGGCACGCCGTCCCACGCGCCGAAGCTCGCCGAGATCATCCCCAGCGTGTCGAGCACGTTGATCTGCGTCACGCCGCGCAGCTCGGTCGGCTTGCCGGCCATGTTCAGCGCCGCGACGCGCGCCTGCTCGGCGGCGTTGGGCTGGATCGCGCTGACGATGGCACGGCCGCTGACCTTGTCGAAAGCCTCGGCACAGTCGCCGGCGGCGTAGACGCTGGGGACGTTGGTCTGCAGATGCTCGTCGGTGAGCACGCCGACGAGGCAGCGCACGCCCGAATGCTCGAGGAAGCCGATATTGGGCTTGACACCGGTGGCCGAGATCAGCAGGTCGGCATCGATCTCGCTGCCGCCCGACAGCCGCACCTTCATCGGTGCCGGCGCGTCGCCGCCGAGGCCCACCGCGCTGGCCATGCGGCCGAGCAGCGACGGCGCCGCCGGGCGCACGATCTCGACGACGCGCTCTCCCGTATGCACGGCCACGCCCTTGGCGACGCACCAGTCCTTGATCATCGAACCCGCCGTCTCGCCCATCATGCGCGGCACCATGCGGTCGCCCATCTCGACGACGCTGAGCTTGACGCCGCGCGAGGCCAGGGCCTCGAGGATGATGCAGCCGATGAAGCCGGCGCCCATCTGCACGACACGCGCGCCGGGCTTGGCGAGCGATTCGATCGCGCGCGCATCGGCCAGCGTCCAGCAGGCATGCACGCCGGCGCCGGCGATGCCGGGGATCGGCGGCGTCGCCGGCGAGCTGCCGGTGGCGATCAGCAGGCGGTCGTAAGGCTGCGTGCTGCCGTCCTCGAGCGTGACGACGCGCTGCGCCGTGTCCAGCCGCACGGCGCGGCCGCGCAACAGCGTGATGCGCAGCGCCGCGTAATGCCCGCCGTCATGGCGCAGATGCGTGCCCGCGGCGTCGATATGGCCGGCGAGCAGATACGGGATCGCCATGCGCGAATAAGGCGCCTCGGGCTCGTCGCCGACGACGACGATCTCGTCGTCGGGTGCCTGCTTGCGCAGCGTCTCGGCCGCGATCACGCCGGCCGGACCGGCGCCCAGGATCAGATGCCGCATCACAGACCGAGGCGTGTGCGCGTGTCGGCCTTGAGCTGACCGTCGGCGTCCCAGCCGCGCGCGGCGTAGTACTTGGGCAGCATCTCGGGCAGCTTGCTCGTCAGGCCCTTGGCCGGGCCGCTGCTGGCGGCCTCGTTGAGCAGGCGCGGCGGCAGGTTGTCGTCCTTGCTCGTGAAGCCGGCGCGGTTGTTGAAGTCGCGCTCCATGTTCCAGACGCGCTCGCCGATCTTGGCCAGGTTCTCGAGCGTGAACTCGGGTCCGCAGGCCGCGGCGACCTGCGGCGCGACATCGGCCAGGCCCCAGGCGAAGCTGGTGAAGATGCAGATGCCGGCCGAGTCGAACGCCGCGGTGGCGTCCTGGAAGGCGATCACGAGCTCGGGCTTGCCCTCGGCCGTCAGCGGATCGGTCTTCACCGGGATGCCGAGCACCTCGGACGCGACGGTGTAGCTGCGCAGATGGCAGGCGCCGCGGTTGCTCGTCGCGTAGGTCAGGCCCATGCCCTGGATGCCGCGCGCGTCGTAGGCCGGGAATTCCTGGCCCTTGACGGTCATGCTCAGCTCAGGGTGGCCGTACTTGGCGCACAGGCGCTTGCTGCCCTGTCCGATTTCCTTGCCGAAGCCCTCGCCCTTGGCCGTGATCTCGGCGAAATGCGCCAGCGCCTGCGCCGAGCCGAACTTCGCGTCGATGCCGAGCTGCTCCTTCGTCAGCACGCCCATCTCGTAGAGCTCCATCACCGCGCCTATCGTCGCGCCGAAGCTGATCGGGTCCATGCCATGCTCGTTGCACAGCAGGTTGGCGTATTGCAGCGCCTCGAGGTCGCCGACGCCATTGGCCGCGCCCAGCGCCCAGGCCGCCTCGTATTCGAGGCCGCCGCTGGCGCCCCAGTACTGCGGCTTGTTCTGCACCGTGAAATGCGTCTTGTCGATCTTGCTGATGCGGCCGCAGGCGATCGTGCAGCCGAAGCAGGCCTGGTTGGTGACGAGCTGGGCCTTGCCGTCGCTGGCGCGCGGCGTGGCCATCGCCTCGGCCGAGATGTCCTTGGCGCTCTCGAACTGGCTCTGGCGGTGGTTGCGCGTGGGCAGCGCACCGATCTCGTTGATGACGTTCATCAGCACCTGGGTGCCGTAGGTCGGCAGGCCCTGGCCGGTGACGCCGTTCTCGTGGAGGATCTTCTTCTTCTCCATCGTCACGCGCATGAACTCCTTCGGGTCGGCGAGGTTGCCCACGCCCTTGGTGCCGCGCACGGCCACCGCCTTCAGGTTCTTGCTGCCCATCACGGCGCCCACGCCCGAGCGCCCGGCGGCGCGGTGCAGGTCGTTGACGACGGCGGCGTAGAGCACGCCGTTCTCACCGGCGCCGCCGATGCACGAGATGCGCAGCAGCGGATCCTGGTGGTTGAGCTTCAGCGCGGCCTCGGTCTCCCAGACCGTCTTGCCCCACAGGCCCGAGGCGTCCTTGAGCTCGACCTTGTCGTCCTGGATCAGCAGGTACACGGGCTTGGGCGATGCGCCCTCGAAGATCACCATGTCCCAGCCGGCCATCTTCAGCTCGCTGCCCCAGTAGCCGCCCGAGTTGCTGCAGGCGATGGCGCCGGTCAGCGGGCCCTTGGTGATGACGGTGTAGCGGCCGCCGGTGGAGGCCATCGTGCCGGTCAGCGGGCCGGTGGCCCAGATCAGCTTGTTGGCGGGTGACAGCGGATCGACCTTGGGGTCGATCTCGGAGGTGAGGTATTTCGAACCGAGGCCGCGCGAGCCGAGGTATTCGCGCGCCCACGCCATGTTCAGCGGTTCGGTCTTGACGGTGCCGGCCGTGAGGTCGACGCGGAGGATTTTTCCAGCCCAGGACATGTGGTGACTCCTTAAGCCGAAGCTTGTTGGTTGCCGAGCTTGTCGGCCCAGGATTTCATGCGGTCGATGCCGGTCCAGTTGGCATCGACATAGGTGATGGCGCCGGTGGGGCAGGCCGTGGCGCAGGCCGGGTCGCCGCCGCAGAGGTCGCATTTCTGCACCTTGCCGGTCTCCTGCACGTAGTTGATGGTGCCGAACGGGCAGCTGATCGTGCAGACCTTGCAGCCGACGCAGGTCGACTCGCTGACGACCTTGGCGCCGGTGGCCTTGTCGACGGTGATCGCCTCGACCGGGCAGGCATGCAGGCACCAGGCCTCGTCGCATTGCGTGCAGGTGTAGGGCACCTTGCGCCCCGTCTCGTGGAAGTCGAAGACCTTGATGCGCGAGCGCGCCGTCGCGAAGACGCCGTAGTTCTCGAAGGAACAGGCCATCTCGCACTGGAGGCAGCCGGTGCATTTCTCGGGGTTGATGTGAAGACTCTTTTGCATGGCGGTCTCGGCTTTCGGACGATTGAATATCGGGCCGGGTCGGCTCGACCAGGTCCTATGCAATCATGTGCATACCACTACGATCAAGATACCTAGGGAATACCCTTGTTTTGACAGGACCGGCGCCCGAAGCGTTCCAGTCTGGAGCAGGCCGCGACAAACCGCGCCGCGGCGTCCGCCGGCCGTCACGCCGCCGTCGCCGCATCGTCACCGATACGGCATCGATCGCTGTTCCAATCCGCGCATTTCACCGACCTCCATGCCGCCTGGTTTCCATCTCCTGATCGCGGCACAGTTCGCCAGCGCGTTGGCCGACAACGCCTTGCTCATCGTCGCCATCGCGCTGCTCCAGCGCCAGGGCCAGCCGGCGTGGTGGGCGCCACTGCTGAAATTCGGCTTCACGACGGCCTATGTCGTGCTCGCGCCGTTCGTCGGCCCGCTGGCCGACAGCTGCCGCAAGGCGCGGCTGATGATGGCGATGAATGCGCTGAAGGTCGGCGGCGTCGCGCTGCTGCTGGCGGGTGTGAATCCGCTCGCCGCCTTCGCCGTCATCGGCGTCGGCGCCGCGGCCTATGCGCCGGCGAAATACGGCCTCGTCACCGAGATGGTGCCGCCGCGGCTGCTCGTCGCGGCCAACGGCTGGATCGAGATCAGCACGGTCTGCGCCGTGCTGCTCGGCGCCGTGCTCGGCGGCGTGCTCGTCAGCCCCGTTGTCGGCGGCTGGCTCGGTGCCGCCTGGCCCGGCATCCCGGCGCTGCACGCGGCGATGGCGCTGCTGCTGGCCGGCTATGCGCTGGCCGCGCTGCTCAACCTCGGCATCCCCGACAGCGGCGCCCGCTACCGCCGCGCGCACCGCGCGCCGCGCGCGCTCGTGCGCTCGTTCGTGCGCGCGCAGCGTCGGCTCTGGGCCGACCCCGAGGGCGCGCTGTCGATGGCCGTGACGACGCTGTTCTGGGGCGCCGCCGCGGTGCTGCAGTTCGCCGTGCTGCGCTGGGCCGGCGAGCGGCTCGGGCTGCCGCTGGACCGCGCCGCCTATCTGCAGGCGATGGTCGCGGTCGGCATCGTGCTCGGCGCCGGCTGGGCCGGCCGCCACGTGCCTCTCGCGAGGGCGACGAAGGTGCTGCCGCTGGGCATCCTGATGGGGGTGTGCGTGCCGTTCGCGGCCTGGCTCGACGACTGGCGCGCGGCGTTGCCGGCGCTGCTGCTCGTGGGCATCCTCGGCGGCGCGCTCGTCGTGCCGCTGAACGCGCTGCTGCAGCATCGCGGCCACCAGCTGCTGACGGCAGGGCGCTCGATCGCCGTGCAGAACTTCAACGAGAACCTGAGCATGTTCGTGATGCTCGGCGTCTATGCGGCGCTGATCGCGCTGGACATCGACATCCGCGTCGTCATGGCGCTGCTCGGCGCGGTCGTCGCCGGCTGCGTCGCCTGGCTGCGCCGGCGCTCGCTGCAGCGGCTGCCGGCCGCGCACGCCGTCGGCTGACGAATCAGGCCACCGGCACCGCCGGACGCCATTCGGGCTGCGCGGCCGCCGCGGCCGGCGCCATCGCGTCGAGGTATTCGGTCTCGACCTGCTGCACGATGTGGCTCCAGTCCATGCCCACGGCCTTGGCGCGGGCGCGCTCGCCGAGCCTGCGCAGGAAGGCCGGATCGCCGGCCAGACGCTGAGCAGTGCGGCAGAAGTCGTCGGCATCGTCCAGGCGCACGAGCAGGCCGTTTTCGCCCGAGCGGATGAGTTGGCCGGCGGCCGCGTAGTCGTAGGCGACGACGGCCAGCCCGCTGGCCATCGCCTCGGGCACGACGTTGCCGAAGGTCTCGGTGACGCTGGCGAAGAGGAAGGCGTCGGCCGACGCGTAATGCGCCGCCAGATCGGTGCCGCGGCGCACGCCGGCGAAGACCGCGGCCGGGAAGCGCTGCATCAGCGCCTGTTGCTCGGGGCCGTCGCCGACCAGCACGAGCTTGAGGTTCGGGTTCAGGCTGCGCATGGCCTCGGCGGCGGCGATCACCGTACCCATGTTCTTCTCGGGCGCGAGGCGGCCGACGCACAGTGCGACCAGCGTCTCGGGCGTCGCGCCCCAGCTTGCGCGCAGTGCCTCGCTGCGGCGCGCCGGGTCGAACAGCTTCGTGTCGACGCCGCGCGCGACGACGCGCAGGCGCTTGAATCCGGCGCCGGCCAGTTCGTCGCGTAGCGCTTCCGTCGGCACCATCGTGCAGGCGGTGCGGTTATGGAACTTGCGCAGATAGCCCATGATCGGCTTGCGCAGCCAGGCGACGCCGTAATGGCGGCTGTAGGCGTGGAAATTGGTGCGGAAATCGCTGACCACCGGCAGCCGCAGATGCGTTGCCGCCTGCAATGCCGACCAGCCCAGCGGGCCCTCGGTGACGATGTGCACGACATCGGGCCGCTGCGCCGTCCACAGCTGCACGAGCGCGCGCTTGGACGGCAGGCCCATCTTCAATTGTGGATAGCGCGGTATCGGCAGGCCGCGCATCAGCACCTCGGAATAAGGGCCCTCGCTGGCGGCCGCCTCGCCGCCGGTCTGGCGCGGTCGGATCAATTGCAGTTCGTGGCCGCGGTCGCGCAGCCCCTCGACGACGCGCGCCGCCGTCGCGGCGACGCCGTTGACCTCGGGCGGATAGGTCTCGGTGACGGTGGCGATGCGCAGCGACCGCCGCGGCGGCAGATAGACGTCGATCACGAAGGATTCCTTGGCGCTCAGGGGCATCCGCCGATGCTCCGGCGGCAAAGCGGCAAAACGATGACAGGCGCCCTGTTTCTGCATCGGACACGCAATGGTCACGCGACCTTCACGCCGCGTTCATCGCCCGCGGTCACGATTCCGTCACGCGGGCCGGTCCCATCGATCGTGCCCGATCCTTAGCCGAACGCCCTAGACCGGAGCCACCCGATGCAAGCCTTCTACGCCGCCCTGCGCAAGCAACGCTGGGACGACCATCGCTACTACCACCACAGCCGCATCAACCAGTCGCTGCATTTCGTCAGCGCATTGAGTTTCCTTTGCGCCTATGTGCTGCTGTTCATCGACCCGGCGAAGGCCGCGCTGCTGGCCTGGGGCGTTTCGATGAGCACGCGCCAGGCGGGGCATTTCTTCTTCGAGCCGCGCGGTTACGACGATGTCAACCAGGCCACGCACGAGCACAAGGAAGAGATCAAGGTCGGCTACAACCTGCGCCGCAAGGTCGTGCTGATGTCGCTGTGGCTGCTGGCGCCGGTGACGCTGTGGCTGGCGCCCTCGGTCGGCGGGCTGATCGAGCCGGCGACGAATTTCAGCGGCTGGCTGCACGATGTCGGCATCGCCTGGCTCGCGCTCGGCGTCGGCGGGCTGCTGTTCCGCACCGTGCACCTGTTCTTCCTCTACGACGTGCAGACCGGACTCGTCTGGGCGACGAAGATCATCACCGACCCGTTCCACGACGCGATGCTGTACCGCCATGCGCCGGGGCATCTGCTGCGCGGCGAATGGATCGATCCGATGGACCATGCGCGCGAATCCGCGCATCGTTCCTGATCGAATCGCCTCTCGAGGGCCCGCCCAGGCGGGCCCTTTTCACGCGCCGGATTCAGAACCTGTGCTGGAGCATCTCGCGGAACACGCTGCGCCGGATCGTCTTGTTGGTGGCCTGGGGATCGTTCCACCACCAGCCGTCGGCCTGCATCGCCCGCCCCGCGGCGACGAAGCGCGCGCAGACGGCATCGAAATCTGCCTCGCCGTAGTTGTGGCTGAAGATCATGCGTCCGGTGCCGACCCAGGACAGCGCCAGCCCCTGTTCGCGCAGATAGAACTGCAGCATCCAGTTGTAGCGCGAAGGTTGCGTGTAGAACACCGTCCAGACCGAGGTCAGGTTGGCGACCTGCACCGGCAAGCCGGCCTCGCGCAGTTTCAGGTTCAGCCGCTCGGCGCGGCGGTTCCAGACGCCGTCGAGATCGGCGAGCATGGCCTGCACCGGTTCGGTCTTCAGGCGCTCGAGGAAGACCTGCATCGCCCCCATCACATAGGGATGGGCGTTGAAGGTGCCGCGCGCGAAGCAGATGTCGGCCGGCCGGTCCTCGCGGAATCGCTTCATCAACTCGCGCTTGCCGCAGACGACGCCCACCGGCAGCCCGCCGCCCAGCGTCTTGCCATAGGTGACCATGTCGGCCGCCACGCCGTAATAGGCCTGGGCACCGCCGCTGCCGAGGCGGAA
>JAGWTU010000085.1 GCA_028868825.1 Burkholderiales bacterium
ACCACCGATTTCCTCGCCCGCAGCTTCACCTGGAAGCTGCCCGGCGCGGCGACGGCGCGCGGGCTCGGGCTGGCGGCGCTGGGTGCGCTGCCGTGGGCTCAGCGGGCGCTGGCGCGGCAGATGATGTTCGGGCAACGCTGAGCGCTCCCAGCGCCCGCAGCGCCTCGCGCACGGTCAGCGGCGACAGCCGGTCGCCGTACTCGCGGCAGAACGCGCGCACCTCGTCGGGCGCCGCATAGGCGCGCTCGCGCAGCGCCCAGCCCATGCCCTTGCGGATGAAGAACGCGTCGGCGTGGCGGCCGCCGGCCAGCGACGGCAGCAGCGTCTCGTAGAACAGCGGCGCGTCGAAGTCGGCCCGCAGGCCGCGCTGCGCCAGCATCGCCGCCCGGCGCAGCCAGAGATCGTCGCCGCGCGCCCATCGCCGCAGCTCGGGCTTGACGGCGGCCGGCGCGGCTACGAGCACGCGCGCCAGCGGCTGGCCCGAGATCTCGTCGACGACATCCCACCACGCGCCCTCGACGATCATCGACTCGAGCAGCGGCAGCATCGCGGCGTCGAGCAGCCGTCGCAGCCGCGGCGCGCGCAACAGGTCCAGCGCCACGTAGCGCTGCTCGCGGTGCGTGGCCTCGCGCCAGAGCCGCGCCGCGGTGTCGGCCAGCGTCGCGCCATCGGTGACGGGGTGCGCGGCCAGCGCGGCCGCCGCGAGGCGCCGCCGCTGCGGCGTCGGTACGCCGTGAAACGGCAGCGCCGACTTCATGTAGGCCTGCATCGCCGGCGCGCGTCGCGCATCGGCCTGGGCGAGCAGCCCCGCGCGCAGCGCCGCGATCAGTCCGAGGTCGGCCGCCACCGGCTCAGCATGCGCCGCCCGCCCGCAGCCGCCGGTGCGCCAGCGCCGGCAGCTGCGTGCGCACCTGGGCGATGCGCGCCGGGTCGACCTCGGCGATCGCGAAACCCTCGCCCTCGCCGTGCACGGCGAGCACCTCGCCCCAGGGGTCGACGATCAGGCTGTGGCCCCAGGTGCGGCGGCCGTTGATGTGTTCGCCGCCCTGTGCCGCGGCGAGCACGTAGCACTGGTTCTCGACCGCGCGCGCGCGCAGCAGCAGCTCCCAGTGCGCGCGGCCGGTGGTGTAGGTGAACGCCGCGGGCACGCAGACGACGTCGCACGGCGGGTCCATCAGCGCGCGGTAGAGCTCGGGGAAGCGCAGGTCGTAGCAGATGCTCAGGCCCACGCGCAGGGGTCCCGCCTGCACCGCCACCGGCGCGCTGCCGGCGCGCAGCGTGCGGCCCTCGTCGTAGCTTTCGCGGCCGTTGTCGAACGCGAACAGGTGCATCTTGTCGTAGTGCGCGGCCTCGCGGCCATCGGGGGCGTAGACGCAGCAGCGGTTGAGCACGCGGTCGTCGGCGGCGCCGACGCGCAGCGGCAGCGTGCCGCCGACGAGCCAGATGCCGTGGCGGCGAGCGAGGTCGGCGAGAAAGCGCTGGATCGGCCCGTCGCCCTCGGGCTCGGCGATGGCGAGCTTGTCGCTGTCGCGCCAGCCCATGGCGCAGAAGTACTCGGGCAGCGCCACCAGGCCGGCGCCGGCGGCGACGGCGTCGGCGACGAGCACGGCGGCGCGTTCACGGTTGTGGTCCGGCTCGGGGGTGGACACCATCTGCACGGCGGCGATCTTCATCGCGCCATTGTGCGGCGACTGCCGTGCAAATGTTGCCGGCGAGGGCTCCCGAGCTTGTCCCCGGCGCAGGCCCGGCAAAGGATTCGAAGCTACGCTACCCTATCGCCCACGTCGCCCGCCCGAAGGCGACGCCGACGAAGACGCATCGCGAGGGGATACGTTCATGTCCATCCGCAAGGTCCACCCGGGTTTCCAGCCGCGGGTGGGCATGGCCCTGTTGCGCCATGGCCGCCGCTGAGTGCCCCGCCGAGGCCACGGCAGCGCCCCACGCCGACGCGGGGTACAGCCGCTTCGTCCAGCGCGTGCGCCGCCGCTACGGCGCCGAGCGGGCGCTGCTCGACCCCGGCACGCCGGCCGTCGACACCATCACCGCCACCGTCGCGCGGCTGCGCGAGCGCGGCCACGATGCGGCGTCGGCGCTGCGGGTGACGCGCCAGCTCGTGCTCGAGCGGCTGGCGGTGCTGGACATCGAGCAGGGCGCGCCGCAGGACGCGATCACCGCGTCGATGACCGCGCTGGCCGAGGCCACGCTCGAGCTCGCGCTGGCGCAGGCCCGCGCCGAGGCCGACGAACGCCACGGTCCGCCGCTGGATGCCGGCGGCCGCGCGCTCGAGCTCTGGATCGTCGGCATGGGCAAGCTCGGCGCGCGCGAGCTCAACGTCTCGTCGGACATCGACCTCATCTACGTCTACGAGGACGACGGCCAGACCGCGGGGCCGCGGCCGGTCTCGTTCCACGAGTACTTCGCCTACGTCGCCAAGCGGCTGTACGCGCTGATCGGCGAGACCACCGACGACGGCTTCGTCTTCCGCGTCGACCTCGCGCTGCGGCCGAACGGCAATTCCGGCCCGCCGGTCGTCAGCCTGGCGATGCTCGAGGAGTATTTCCAGGTCCAGGGGCGCGAGTGGGAACGCTTCGCCTGGCTCAAGAGCCGCGTCGTCGCGCCGCGCGCGGCGCGCGACAGCGGCCGTGCGCTGGCGCTGCGTTCGCTGGTCACGCCCTTCGTCTATCGGCGCTACCTCGACTACGGCGTCTTCGAGGGCCTGCGCCAGCTGCACCGCAAGATCCGCGACGAGGCGCAGCGCCGCGCCGCCGGCCGGCCCGAGCGCGCCAACGACGTCAAGCTCTCGCGCGGCGGCATCCGCGAGATCGAGTTCATCGTCCAGCTGATGCTCGTCGTGCGCGGCGGCCAGTTCCCCGAGATCCGCACCCGCGGCACGCTCAGCGGCCTGCCGCGGCTCGTCGACGCCGGCCTGATGAAGCCCGAGACGGCGGCCGCGCTCGCCGACGCCTATGTCTTCCTGCGCCGCGTCGAGCACCGCATCCAGTTCCTCGACGACCAGCAGACGCATCTGCTGCCGACGGCCGACGCCGACCTCGCGTGGATCGCGCGCAGCCTCGGCCTCGTCTGCCGCGGCCCCGAATGCTGCGGCCTCATCGACCGCCTGTGCGAGGTGCGCGAACTCGTCGCCGCCGAGTTCGACGCGCTGCTGCGCGACGGCGCCGGCGCCGCTGCCGAGGGCCCCAAGACCTGCCGCAACGGCAGCTGCGGCAACGGCACGCCGGCCGTCGACAGCGAGGCGCTGCTCGAGCGGCTGCCGGCCGCGCTGACCACGCGCGTGCGCAGCTGGTCGGCGCAGCCGCGCGTGCAGGCGCTGCGCGACGCCAGCCGCATGCGGCTGGGCCGACTGATGCTGAAGACGGCGCAGGCGCTCGGCGAGCATGCCTGCACCGAGGCCGCGGCGCTGCGCTTCGTCGACTGGCTCGACCCGCTGTTGCGGCGCGAGAACTACCTGGCTTTGCTCGTCGAGCGCCCCGAGGTCCATCGCCGGCTGCTCAAGCTGCTGGGCTCGGCGCGCTGGACGATGCAGTACCTGATGCGCCACCCCGGCGTCATCGACGAGCTCGCCGACGAGCGGCTGCTGCATCTGCGCGTCGACCGCGCGGCCTTCGCCGCGGCGCTCGAGGAACGGCGCGCCGCCTGGCAGCGCAGCGGCGAGGACGACGAGGGCGCGCTGCTCGACACGCTGCGCCACGCCCACCATGCCGAGGTCTTCCGCACGCTGGTGCGCGACGTCGCCGGCGAGTTCACGGTCGAGCAGGTCGCCGACGACCTCTCGGCGCTGGCCGACACGGTGCTCGAGCTGTGCGTGCGTTGGGCCTGGCCGCGGCTGCGCCAGCGCCACCGCGAGGCGCCGGCGCTGGCCGTCATCGCCTACGGCAAGCTCGGCGGCAAGGAGCTGGGCTACGGCAGCGACCTCGACGTCGTCTTCCTCTACGACGACAGCGCCGAGCCCGACGCCGCGGCGCGCCAGCAGGCCCAGGAGGTCTATGGCGCCTTCGTGCGCAAGCTCATCACCTGGCTGACGCTGCGCACGGCGGCGGGCGAGCTGTTCGACATCGACACCGCGCTGCGGCCGAACGGCAATTCGGGCCTGCTCGTGACCTCGATCGCGTCGTTCGAGGCCTACCAGGTCGGCCGCGGCGGCAACACCGCCTGGACCTGGGAGCACCAGGCGCTGACGCGCGCCCGCCATTGCGCCGGCGACGCCGCGCTGGCGCCGCGCTTCGAGGCCGTGCGCCGCGCCGTGCTCACCGCGCCGCGCGACGCCGCCGCGCTGCGCGCCGAGATCTGCACGATGCGCGAGAAGGTGCGCCGCGCGCGGCCGGTGCCCGAGGGGCGCTTCGACGTCAAGCACAGCGCCGGCGGGATGATGGACGTCGAGTTCGCGGTGCAGTACCTCGTGCTCGCCGAATCGGCGCGCCATCCCGAGCTGCTCGACAACGCCGGCAACATCGCGCTGCTGCAGCGCGCCGAGGCCGCGGCGCTGTTTCCCGCCGGCGTCGGCCGCGCCGCCGCCGATGCCTACCGCGAGCTGCGCCGGGCCCAGCATCTGGCGCGGCTGGACGAACAGCCGACGCAGTTCGACCCCGAGCAGCTGGCGACCGAGCGCGACGCGGTGCTGGCGCTCTGGCACGCCGTCTTCGATTGAACGGTGGCCGCGCCTGGGCGGCGCTGGCGGCGCTGCTGGCGACGGGCGCGATCGGCGCCTGGTGGCTGCCGGCTTCGGCGCTGGCCTGGCAAGCGACGCTGGTGGCGACGCAACCCTGGCGCGCCTGGACCGCGGCCTTCGTCCACTGGAGTCCCCTGCATCTGGGCGCCAACCTCGCCGCCGCCGCCGTCGTTGGCGCCCTGGGCGTCGTCGCAAGGCTGCCCGACCGTGCCGCCCTCGCCTGGTTCGCGGCCTGGCCGCTGACCCAGCTGACGCTGCTGGCGCGGCCCGACCTCTTGCGCTACGGCGGGCTCTCGGGCGTGCTCCACGCCGGCGTCGCGGTCGCCGCGGTCTGGCTGCTGCTCGACGCGCGCGGGGCGCGGCGCGCCGTCGCGGCGGCGATCGCCGTCGGCCTCGTCGCGAAGATCGCGCTCGAACAGCCCTGGGGGCCGGCGCTGCGCTGGGGCGGTGGCTGGGATTTCGCGGTCGCGCCCTGGGCGCATCTGGGTGGGGTGCTCGCCGGCGCGGTGACGGCCCTGATCGCCTGGCTGGCGCGGCGCCGCGCTTAGACTGCCCATCACGGCCCATGTCGGAGACCCGATGATCTCGCTCCACGGATTCACGTTCTCGAACTACTACAACAAGGTCAAGCTCGTGCTGCTCGAGAAGGGTCTGCCCTTCGAGGAAGTGGCGGTGAAGCCGGGTTCGCGCGAGGAAGCCGTGCTCGCGGCCTCGCCGCTGGGCAAGGTGCCCTATATCCGCGACGACCGCGGCACGCTGTGCGAGAGCCAGGTGATCTGCGAGTACCTCGAGAGCCGCTACCCGCAGCCGGCGCTGATGCCCGCCGACCCCTACGCGGCGGCGAAGGTGCGCGAGCTGATCACCTTCATCGAGCTGCATCTCGAGCTCGTCGCGCGGCGGCTCTACCCCCAGGCCTATTTCGGCGGCGAGGTCAGCGCCGAGGTCCAGGCCAAGGTGCGGCACCAGCTCGAACGCAGCATCCCGGCATTCCGGCGCCTGGCGCGGTTTGCACCCTATGTCGCCGGGGAAGGCTTCACGTTGGCCGACTGCTCGGCCTGGACCTGCCTGCCTGCCGTCGGGACCGCGACGCAGAACGTGCTCGGCACCGACCTGCTGCTCGCGGCGGGGGTCGACTGGAAGGCCTATGCGGCGCTGATCGGCGAGCGGCCCGCCGCCGCAAGGGTTGCGGCCGACCGCCGGGCGGGCGGCCGACCCTGAAACGTTGCTGGCACGCTGCAGTCGTCACGCGATGTCATGCTGCACTGCGGTTTTCTTTGCAAACCATGCTCCCGTTGCCGGAACTTTTGACCCGGGCGCCCACTCATAGCGGGTGTTCGGTCGCCGCAAGGCACCGGACACCGGTTTTTCCTGTTGTGCGGACTGTCGGGTTCCCCGACTGACATCCCGGAGCGTCTCTCCTCCTCCTCCCTCCCTCCCTCGTTCGCTCCGAGGCGCCGCACGACAGTCTTTACAGCCAGGGCACCGCAAACGCGGTGCCCTTTTCGTTTCGGCGGAGGGTCTAGAGCTGGCCTTCCGTGAGGGTCATGATTTGGAATTGACCCGACTTGTCGATGAACCAGACATCGAAATAGCGCACCGTACCGCCTTCGATGCGCGCAGGGGCTGGGAAGGGCGAGGCGCGCTTGATCATCGCGACGACCCAGGGCGCGACTTCGTCGGCGGCGGGCTTGCGCACGACGGTGACGTCGACGACGCGACCGGTGGCGTCGATCTCGGTCTCCACCGCCATCGCCGAATACACCAGCGGCGGCAACTTGCCGCGGAACACCCGCATCGGATAGGCGGCGTAGAGGTGACGCGCGGCGTCGACGCGGTACTCCTTCTCCGCCACCGCCGCCGATGGATTCGGCGGCCCCTGCAGCAGCGGCGCCGGCACCATCGCGAATTGCGCCCGCGCCGACACCGCGAGCAGCATCCCGGCGAACAGCAGGGCACAGCGCAGCCAGGTGGCGATCGAAGCGGATCTGTTCATCTCGGACTCTCGGATGGCGATCGAAGCCACCGACCCAGGAATGGCTGATCGAGATTAAACCAGCGTTTCCCCCGCGCGCATCGACCAAGTCGAGCAGTTGTCGTCAGGTCTGCGGAATCAACGCGGCCCGGCACCGCTGACGAGGTCGAAACGGAACATCCGGCATTCGATGCCGCCGTTCCACAGCGGCACGCGCCGGCTTTCCTTGAGCCGCATCAGCGACGGCAGCTTCATGTCGGGGCTGAGCAGCCAGGCGGTCCAGCCCGGGTACTGGCGCTTCCAGTGCGCGGCCAGCGCGCCGAAGAACTCGGCCGAGCTGCCGCCGCCCTCGAAGCCCTCGCGCGCGGTGACGCTGCCCTGGCCCTTGGGCGCGATGCGCTCGCCATACGGCGGATTCAGCATCAGCGTGCCCGTGGCGGCCGGCGGCGGGCGCTGCAGCGCGTCGGCGGTCTTGAACTCGATTGCCGCCGCGACGCCGGCGCGCTCGGCGTTGCGCGTCGCGAAATCGGTGAGGCGGAAGCTGACGTCGCCGGCGTAGATCGGCACGGCGCTGGCATGGACGCGGGCGCGTGCCTGCTGCTGCAGTTCGCGCCAGGCCGGCAGATGCGGCCTGAACGGCAACATGCGCTCGAAGGCGAAGCGGCGCTGGCCGCCGGGGGCGATGCCGCAGGCGATCTGCGCCGCTTCGACGACGATCGTGCCGGCGCCGCAGCAGGGGTCGAACAGCGGCCCGTCCTCGCCCCGGCCTTGCCAGCCGGCGGCGGCGAGCATCGCCGCGGCCAGCGTCTCCTTCAGCGGCGCTTCGCCCTTGTCCTCGCGCCAGCCGCGCTTGAACAGCGCCTCACCCGAGAGATCGGCGTAGATCATCGCGTGGTCGGGGCCGACGAACAGCGCGATCGGCAGGTCGGGGTGGCGGGTGTCGACGCTGGGCCGCGCGCCGCTGGCCTCGCGCAGCGCGTCGCAGACGGCGTCCTTGATGCGCAGCGCGGCGAAATTCAGGCTCGTCAGCGGCGAGCGCTGGGCGCTGACATCGACGCGCAGCGTCTGCTCGGGCGTGATCCATTGCGTCCAGTCGACGCGGCGCGCCAGCGCGTAGAGGTCATGCTCGTCGCGGTACGGTCCCTCGGCCAGCGGCCACAGCACGCGCTGGGCGAGCCGGCTCTCCAGGTTGAGCCGCATCGCCATGCGCTCGTCGCCCTCGACCCACGCGCCGCCGCGGGCGGCCTCGGCCAGGGCGCCGGTGATGCGCCCGATCTCATCGACGAGCAAGGCCTCGACGCCGCCGGCGCAGGGCAGGAAGAGCGCCGCCATTCAGATGGCTTTCCGCAGGCTGGCGGGGGCGATCTTCAGCGCCTCGCGGTACTTGGCGACGGTGCGGCGCGCGACCTGGATGCCTTGCTCCTCGAGCATGTCGCTGATCTGGCTGTCGGACAGCGGCTTGGCCGCGTCCTCGGCGGCGACGAACTGCTGGATCAGCGCGCGCACCGCGGTGCTCGACGCGTTGCCGCCGGCGTCGGTGTTCAGCGACGAGCCGAAGAAGTACTTCAGCTCGTACGTGCCCTGCGGCGTCGCCATGTACTTGGCCGTCGTGACGCGCGAGATCGTCGACTCGTGCAGCCCGAGCTCGTCGGCGATCTCGCGCAGCACCAGCGGCTTCATCGCGATCGCCCCATGCGTGAAGAAGGCCTTCTGGCGCTCGACGATGGCCTTGCTGACGCGCAGGATGGTGTCGAAGCGCTGCTGGATGTTCTTGACGAACCAGCGCGCCTCCTGCAGCCGCGACGACATGCCGCCGTTGCTCGCGGCGCCGCGCTGGCCGCGCATGGCCTGCGCATAGAGGTCGTTGATGCGCAGCTTGGGCATCACATCCGGATTCAACACGACCGACAGGCTGCGCCCGCTCTTGCGCACGATGACGTCGGGGACGACGATGTTGGACTCCGCCGCCGCATAGGGGCGGCCGGGCTTGGGCTCGCAGGCGACGATCAGGCCCTGGGCCTCGCGCACGAGGTCCTCGTCGGCGCCGGTCAGCGCCACCAGCCGCTTCATGTCGCGCTTGGCCAGCAGGTCGAGGTAGCGCTCGCAGATGCGCAGCGCGACCTTGCGCGCGGCGCTGCGCGGCTGCGCCTTGAGCTGCAGCGTCAGGCATTCGCCGAGGTCGCGCGCGCCGACGCCCAGCGGCTCCAGGCTCTGCAGCCAGCGCAGCGCGCATTGCAGCCGGTCGGCGATCTCCTCGCGGCCCTCGGCGTCGTCGACGCCAAGCATCTCGGCCAGCCGCGCGGCGATCTCGTCGAGGCTGTCGGCGAGGTAGCCGTCGCCGTTCAGCGATTCGATCAGCACCTCGAGCGCGGCATGGTCCTCGGCCGACAGGCGCATGCCGGCGACCTGGCCGCGCAGATGGTCCTGCAGCGAGCCGGCGCCGGCGTGGCGGTCCTGCGCCTCGCCGTCGTCGTCGCCCGTGGGCGCCGATCCCGGCGTCTCGCGGATGCCGTCGAAGTCGTCGGCCTCGGTGCCGTTCTCCCAGTCGTCGCGCTCGGTCGTGCCGAACTCCTCGGCGCGGATCTCCGTGGCGCCTTCGCCGGCCGCGTCGGTGCCGGTCTCGGCCGCCGTCTCGCGCTCGGTGCCGGTGTCGGCGACACGGTCGGCGGCCTGGCGCTCGAGCGGCGTGTCGAAGGCGTTGGCCGGCGTCTCCTCCTCGGTCTCGAGGAAGGGGTTCTGGTCGAGCATCTGGCTGACTTCCTGGTGCAGCTCGAGCGTCGAGAGTTGCAGCAGGCGGATCGATTGCTGCAGCTGCGGGGTCAGCGCCAGATGCTGCGACAGGCGGACCTGGAGTGAGGGCTTCATCGCGTCGTCGCCCTACATCTTGAAATGTTCGCCGAGATAGACCTTGCGGACCTCGGCATTGGCGACGATCTCGGCCGGCGTGCCCTCGGCCAGCACGCGACCGTCGCTGATGATGTAGGCGCGGTCGCAGATGCCCAGCGTCTCGCGCACGTTGTGGTCGGTGATCAGCACGCCGATCGAGCGCGAGCGCAGGAACTTGATGATGCGCTGGATCTCGATCACCGCGATCGGGTCGACGCCGGCGAAGGGCTCGTCGAGCAGGATGAAGCGCGGCTGCGTCGCCAGCGCGCGCGCGATCTCGACGCGGCGGCGCTCGCCGCCCGAGAGCGCCGGCGCCGGCGAATCGCGCAGCTTCTCGATCGAGAGGTCGCGCAGCAGCTTCTCGAGCAGCTCCTCGATCTGCGCGCCGGCCAGCGGGCGGCCGTCGGGGCCGAGCTGGAGTTCGAGCACGGCGCGGATGTTCTCCTCGACCGTGAGCTTGCGGAAGATCGACGCCTCCTGCGGCAGGTACGAGAGCCCGAGGCGCGAGCGGCGGTGGATCGGCAGCGTCTGCACGCTGTGGCCGTCGATGCGGATCTCGCCGTCGTCGGCGCGCACGAGGCCGACGACCATGTAGAACGTCGTCGTCTTGCCGGCGCCGTTGGGGCCGAGCAGGCCGACGACCTCGCCCGCGCTGACCGCCAGATGGACATCCTTGACGACCATGCGCGCGCCGTAGCTCTTCTGCAGCCGCTCGGCTTCGAGCCGGCTCGGCGCGGCGACGGTCGCGGCGTCCATCGTCAGGGGTTGCCGAGACTGCGGCTGGGCGTCAGCGCCGGCGGCGCCGATGCCGCGCCGCGGGGGCCGCTGGCACCCGCTTCGGGCTTGGGCGTGAGCACCATGCGCACGCGGCCGCTCGGGTTGGTCGGCGACTTGGCGCCGCCCTCGCCCTTGAACGAGCCGGTCTGGTTGTCCCAGACCATGCTCGCGCCTTCGGTCTCGTCGGCGACGACGCCGTCGCGCAGGCGCCGCACCGCGGCATGGCCGATCAGCTTCAGCGTGTTGCTGTGGCCGTCGAATTCGATCCGCTCGGCCTGGCCCTCGACCGCTTCGCCGGGCCGGTCGCCGCGCTGATGCCAGCTCACCGGCTTGGCCGCGGTGCCGGTCGCGATCGCCGCGTAATAGCCGTCGGCCAGCTCCCGCACCTCGATGCGATCGGCGCGCAACTGCAGGCTGCCCTGGGAGAACGTGGCATTGCCGGTCCACACCGTGACGAGCTGGCCCTGCACGTCGATCGAACCCCGCTGGTCGGCTTCGATGACGAGCTGCTTCGTGCGGTCGGCCCGCTCGGCACCGGCAGGCGCCGCCAGCAACGCGCAGGCGAGAGCCATGGCGACGAGCAGGCTGGACGAGGGTGAGCGATGGCTGGGCATGTTATCGGCACGAAACTTGCAGGCCATTCTATGCGCAAGTGGTGCCGACGCTCATGCCGTCGAAGCGAATTCTGACCGGGAAATCCCGGCGATGCCGGATTCAGGGACGTTCGACGCGCACCAGTTGCGCTTCGATGCCCTGTTCCTGCAGCCGCGACTGCAGGCCTTCGACCTCGTCGCGATTCGGGAACGGGCCGACGCGGACGCGGTAGACGGTACGTCCGGCCTGCTGGCGTTCGGTCACCTTGGCGGTCATCCCGAGCAGCCCGAGGCGGGCGCGCTGTTGTTCAGCATCCTCTGCCCGAGTATAGGCACCCGCCTGGACGAAATAGACGAAGGCGTCGGGGGCGGTGGGCTGAGCCGCCGGCGCCGGCACCGGTTCGCCGCCGAGGATCGCCGCCGGGCTGCGCGCCGGCTTGCTCTTCACGACCGGCGCGGACGCTTGCACCGCCGGCGGCGTCGGCAGCGCCACCGGCGCGGGTGCTGCGGGGGCCGCGGCCGGCGGCGGCGCACCCTCCGGCTCCGACGCCGACGACTCGACGACGCCCGATGCCGAGGCCCCGACCCGCGGCGGCAGCTTGCCGGCCAGACTCGCGTTCGGGTCCCAGTTGCGGTTGCGTTCGGCCTCGGCGCTGTCCTGGTCGGCCGCGTGCGGCGGCACCTTGTTGACGAAGGGCACCGGCGCCTTCGTAATGTAGAGCGCGACCGCCAGCGCCAGCGCCAGCCCGATGAGCAAGCCGGCCACCAGGCCCATCACGAATCCGCCGCGCTGCGAGACCATCGACACCCCTTCGTTGTTCCGCGTGCCGCGGACCCCTCGTTCCGGATTCAAGCCGCGGCCTCGGCCGCGGACGGCGTATCGCGCGCCATCGCCGTCGGCGCCGAGACGCCGAGCACCGCGAGGCCGTTGCGCAGCACCTGGGCCGTCGCCGCCAGCAGCGCCAGCCGGGCGCGGGCCAGCGCGCGGCGCTCGACGAGCACGCGCTCGGCGGCGTAATAGCTGTGGAAGGCGGCGGCAAGGCCGCGCAGATAGAACGCGACCTCGTGCGGCGCGCGCTCGGCCGCGGCGCGCGTGAGCAGTTCCGGATAGGCGGCGAGTTCGAGCATCAGCGCCGTCTCGGTCGGCGCGACGAGCAGCGCGGTGTCGGCCGCCGCGGTGTCGGCCGCCGCGCCCTCGCTGCGCGCCAGCACCGAGCAGATGCGGGCATGCGCGTACTGGACATAGAAGACCGGGTTCTCGTCGTTGGCCTTCAACGCGAGGTCGACATCGAAGGTGAATTCGGTGTCGGCCTTGCGGCTGATGAGGAAGAAGCGCACGGCATCGCGGCTCGTCCAGTCGATGAGGTCGCGCAGCGTCACGTAGCTGCCGGCGCGCTTGGAGATCTTGACCTCCTGGCCGCCCTTCATCACCGTGATCATCTTGTAGAGCACGTAGTCGGGGTAGCCGGCCGGGATGCCGACGCCCACCGCCTGCAGCCCGGCGCGCACGCGCGCCACCGTGCCATGGTGGTCGGTGCCCTGGACGTTGATGACCTGCTGCCAGCCGCGCTCGAACTTGGCGATGTGGTACGCGACGTCGGGGACGAAATACGTGTAGGTGCCGTCGGACTTGCGCATCACGCGGTCCTTGTCGTCACCGTAGTCGGTCGTGCGCAGCCACAGCGCGCCGCCTTCCTCGAAGGTCTTGCCCGAGGCGACGAGGCGCTTCACCGTGTCCTCGACGCGGCCGCTGCCGTAGAGGCTGCTTTCGAGGTAGTAATGATCGAAATGCACGCCGAAGGCCTGCAGGTCCAGGTCCTGCTCGTGGCGCAGGTAGGCGACCGCGAACTGGCGTATGCCTTCGAGGTCGTCGACATCGCCCGAGGCCGTGAACTCGCGGTCGTCCGCATGCACGGTCTTGCGCGCCGCGAAGTCGGCGGCGATGTCGGCGATGTATTCGCCGTTGTAGGCCGACTCGGGCCAGCCCGCGTCGCCCGGCTTGAGCCCGCGCAGCCGGCATTGCGTCGACTGCGCCAGCGTCGCGATCTGCACGCCGGCGTCGTTGTAATAGAACTCGCGCAGCACCTCGGCGCCCTGGGTCTGCAGCAGGTTGCAGATGCAGTCGCCTAAAGCGGCGTTGCGTCCGTGGCCGACATGCAGCGGCCCGGTCGGGTTGGCCGAGACGAACTCGACCATCACGCGCGCGCCGCTGGCCGGCTGGCGGCCGAAATCGGCACCGGCGGCGAGCACCTCGGCGACCACCGCCTGCTTGGCGGCCGGCGCCAGGCGCAGGTTGATGAAGCCCGGGCCGGCGATCTCGAGCGACTGCACCCAGCGCTGAAAGGCCGGCCGCGCCTCGAGGTCGCGGACGAGTTCGGCGGCGACCTCGCGCGGGTTGCGCCGCAGTGCGCGGGCCAGCGGCATCGCCGCGGTGATGGCGAGGTCGCCATGCGCCGCGACCTTGGGCGATTCGAACACCGCCGGCGGGCCCTCGACGCCCGCCGCCGCGGCCGCGCCGGCCAGAGCGGCCTCGAGCGCGGTGCGCAATTCCTGCTTCGCTTGGATCATCGGTTCATTCTACTTTTGAGGCCTGCGCGAACGAGATGACGGTAGTTTTTCCGCCAATTCGGTGCATCGAAGGCCACTCACCGGGCCAAGATCGCGGGAGCCGCATCGCGCGGCAAGAACCCGCCATGCCGCTGTCCAAACTCGCCACCCGCTCGACCATCGCCGCCGGCCCCGCGCTGCCGGTGCAGATCGGCAAGTACCGCGTCAAGGCCAAGCTCGGCGAGGGTGCCACGAGCGAGGTGTTCCTCGCCCACGACCCGTTCGCCGACATCGACGTCGCGATCAAGCGCGTGCGCATCGGCCTCTTCCCGGATTCGCGCGAGGCGCATTTCCAGCAGCGCTTCTTCGCCGCCGAGGCCGCGCTGGTCGGGCGTCTGAACCATCCCAACGTCGTGCGCATCATCGACGCCGTCGCCGACGACGAGGCGCCCTACCTGGTGATGGAATACGTCAACGGCACGACGCTGCGCCGCTATTGCCGCGCCGACCACCTGCTGCCGATCACGCAGATCGTCGAGATCGGCTTCAAGTGCGCGATGGCGCTGGGCTACTGCTTCCGCCAGGGCCTGATCCACCGCGACGTCAAGCCGGCGAACCTGCTCGTGACACTCGACGGCGACCGCATCGCCGACGTCAAGGTGACCGATTTCGGCAGCGTCTTCAACCTCGGCGCCGACCACACCCAGGTCTACCGCGTCGGCTCGCTGGCCTACATGTCGCCCGAACAGCTCGACGGCGACGTGCTCGACGCCCGCGCCGACATGTACGGCCTGGCCGCGGTGCTCTACCACCTCGTCGCCGGCCGCCCGCCGTTCGACGCCCAGCACCAGCAGTCGCTGATGCACCAGATCTACCACGGCACGGCGCCGGCGCTGTCGGCGCTGCGCGAGGGCGTGCCCGAGGGTCTGGAGCGGCTGATCGCCAGCGCACTGGCCAAGGAACGCGAGGCGCGCCCGGCCGACTGGGACGCCTTCGCCCAGGGGCTGTCGGCGCTCATCACCGCCGACCGCGCGCAGCGCGGCGCGCTGCAGGAGGTGCTCGATTCGGAGCGCTTCACGCTGCTGCGCGGGCTCGAGTTCTTTGCCGGCTTCGGCGATGTCGAGCTGTGGGAGGTCGTCCACCGCGCCACCTGGCAGCGCCATACTTATGGCCAGGCTCTGTACCGCAAGGGCGAGGAAGGCAACACCTTCCACATCCTCACCCAGGGTCAGGTCGAGGTGTATCGCGACGGCCGCTCGGTGGCGTCGCTGGGCGCCGGCACCTCGGTGGGCGAGATGGCCTACCTGGCGCCGAGCCCGGATCTGCGCGTGCACAGCGTCGACATCCTGGTCTCGCAGCCGACGACGACGCTGGCTTTCACGCCCGAGACGATGGACCAGCTTTCGCTGCCGACGCGGCACCTGTTCGACAAGGCCTTCATCGGCGTCCTCGTGCGCCGCCTGCACTCGGCGCACGAGTCGATGGCCCACCCGCGCAGAATTCTTTGACCCGCTTGTCATCGCGAAGCCGCCCCGGCGCGTTTTCGGGGTGCCGGGCGTCGCAGGCTCCAGTGGAATCGACGGCGGCAACTCGTCCCACCCTACAGATCCGAGGAAACCGACCATGAACAAGCCCCTGCTCTCCGCCGTCTTCACCGCCTGCGCGCTGTTCGCCGGCCACAGCTTCGCCGCCGATTCCTGCGCCGACCAGGCCGCAGCCAAGAAGCTCAACGGCGCCGCCAAGACCAGCTTCGTCAAGAAGTGCGAGAAGACCGCCGGCGCTTCCGCCTGCGCCGCCCAGGCCGCCGAGAAGAAGCTCAATGGCGCCGCCAAGAACAGCTTCGTCAAGAAGTGCGAGAAGGACGCCGGCGCCGCCCCGGCCGCCGCCAAGTAAGCTTCAGCGGATCCAATGACAGGGGCGCTGCGGCGCCCTTGTTCTGTTTGGGGGCCGCTTAGCCGCGCAGGCCGCCGCCGGCCCAGTAGCGCGGATCGCCGTAGCTGTGCTTGACGTAGTCGATCCACAGCCGCACGCGCAGCGGCAGGTGGCGACGTTGCGGAAACACGGCGTAGATGCCGTTGGGCGGCGCGGCATAGTCCTCGAGCAGGACGACGAGGCGGCCGCCGGCGACCTCGGACTCGACCTCCCAGGTGCTGCGCCAGGCGATGCCCTGGCCGCCCAGGCACCAATCGTGCAGCACCTGACCGTCGCTGCAGTCCAGCGGCCCGCTCGGTCGCAGGTGCACGACCTCGCCGTCGACGCTGAACGACCAGCCGCGCGACTGGCTCGCATCCGAGCTCAGCATCAGGCAGTCGTGGCGCATCAGCTCGGCCGGCGTGGTCGGCGTGCCGCGCCGCGCCAGGTACTCGGGCGCGGCGACGCACAGCCGCCGGTTGTCGGCCAGGCGCACGCTGACGAGGCTCGAATCGGGCAGCACGCCGACGCGGATCGCGCAGTCGAAACCCTCGTTGACGATGTCGACGACGCGGTCGCTGAGGTTCAGCGAGACGCTGACGTCGGGGTGCGCGGCACGGAACGCCGGCACCAGCGGCGCGACATGGCGGCGCCCGAATCCGGCCGGCGCGGTGACGCGCAGATGGCCACTGGCCTTGACGCCGCCGGCGCTGACGCTGGCCTCGGCATTGGCGAGTTCGGCGAGGATGCGCTGGCAGTCCTCGAGGTAGGCGCTGCCCTCGTGCGTCAGCGTGATGCGTCGCGTCGTGCGCACGAGCAGCTTCACGCCCAGCCGCTCCTCGAGCCCGTCGATGCGCCGGCCCATCACCGCCGGTGCCACGCCCTCGGCCTGGGCGGCGGCCGTCAGGCTGCCCTTGGCGGCGACGGCGACGAAGGACTCGATCTGCTTGAGCCTGTCCATGGGTCTGATTATGCCCATTCGACGCACAAATGAATCACAATCGAAGCAGTTAATGCCGTGCCGGGTATCGAATAGAGTTCGGTGATGACGATACGCGCGGTCCTCTTCGATGCCTATGGCACGCTCTTCGACGTCCACAGCGTCGCCTTGCGCGCCGAGCAGATGTTTCCCGGCGCCGGCGAGCCGCTCTCGCTGCTGTGGCGCGAGCGCCAGATCGAGTACACGCGGCTGGTCTCGATGGGCGGACGCGCACCGGGCGATCGCTACCGCCCGTTCTGGGACCTCACGCGCGCCGGATTGCGCAACGCCGCGGCGCGCCTGCAGCTCGAGCTAACGCCGGCGGCCGAGGACGCGCTGATGAACGAATACCGCCACCTCAGCGCCTTCCCCGAGAACCGCGACGTGCTCGCCGAGCTCAAGCGCCGCGGCATCCCCGCCGGCGTGCTCAGCAACGGCGACCCCGAGATGCTCGAGGTCGCCGTCAAGAGCGCCGGCTTCGGCGAGCTGCTGCACCCGGTGATCAGCGTCCACGCGACGCGGCGCTACAAGCCCGACCCTGCCGTCTACGCGCTGGGCAGCGCGGCACTGGGTCTGCCGGCCAAGGACATCCTCTTCGTCAGCAGCAACGGCTGGGACGCGATCGGCGCGACCTGGTACGGCTACACGACGCTGTGGGTCAACCGCGCCGGCGCGCCGCTCGACCCGCTAGACACCGAACCCAGCCATCGCGGGCGCAGCCTGCGCGATGTGCTGCCCCTCCTCACCTCCAGCCCTTGAATCGCGAGACGACCATGCGCACCACCGTCCACAGCCTCCAGGTTTCGAACGTCCTCTATCGCTTCATCGAAGACGAGGTGCTGCCCGGCACCGGCGTCGCCAGCGCCGCCTTCTGGTCCGGCTTCGACGCCATCGTGCGCGAGCTGGCGCCGCGCAACGCCGCGCTGCTGGCCGAGCGCGACCGCCTGCAGACCGAGATCGACGCCTGGCACCGCGCGCATCCGGGCCCGATCACCGACGCCGCCGGCTACCGCGCCTTCCTCGAGCGCATCGGCTACCTGCAGCCGGTGCCGGCCAATGTGCGCACGACGACGGCCAACGTCGACGCCGAACTCGCGCTGCAGGCCGGTCCGCAGCTCGTCGTGCCCATCCTCAACGCCCGCTACGCGCTCAACGCCGCGAACGCGCGCTGGGGCTCGCTCTATGACGCGCTGTACGGCACCGACGCGCTGCCCGAGACCGGCGGCGCCGAGCGCGGCGGCGCCTACAACCCGGTGCGCGGCGCGGCGGTGATCGCCTACGCGCGGCGCTTCCTCGACGCGGCCGCGCCGCTGGCCGAAGGCAGCCATGCCGACAGCACGAAATACCGCGTCGAGGGCGGCCGCATGCTCGTGACGCTGGCCGGCGGTCGCGTCGTCGGTCTCGCCGACCCATCGCTGTTCGTCGGCTTCCAGGGCGACGCCGCGGCGCCGAGCTCGGTGCTGCTGCGCCACCACGGCCTGCACATCGACATCCGGATCGACCGCACCGCGGCCATCGGCAAGGCCGATTCGGCCGGCATCGCCGACGTCGTGCTCGAAGCCGCGCTGTCCACCATCCTCGATCTCGAGGACTCGGTGGCCGCGGTCGACGCCGAGGACAAGGTGCTGGGCTACCGCAACTGGCTGGGCATCCTGCAGGGCACGCTGACCGAGCAGGTGCGCAAGGGCGGCTCCACCTTCACGCGCGGCCTCAACCCCGACCGCCGCTACCAGGCGCCCGAGGGCGGCGAGCGGGTGCTGCACGGCCGCAGCCTGATGTTCCTGCGCAATGTCGGCCACCTGATGACGAACCCGGC
>JAGWTU010000027.1 GCA_028868825.1 Burkholderiales bacterium
CTTGAGGTAGGCGATGATGAAGCTCTGGCGCTTGGGCGTCGTCGGCTCCTGGATGAAGGTCTGCGGCATGCGCGCGCCCTCGCCGCCGGGGCCGGCGTTGTCGATGTAGTTGGCCATCGACAGCGTCCAGCTGCCGATCATCGGCACCTTCCAGCCGAGCTTGGTCATGCCGTTGGCGATCTGCGCCAGCTCGGGGCCGATGCCGTAGGTCAGGATCGCCTCGGCGCCGGCCTCCTTGGCCTTCAGCAACTGGGCCGTCATGTCGACGTCCTTGATGTTGAACTTCTCCTCGGCCACCGGCTTGATGCCCCTGAGCGCCAGCGCCTTCTCGAGGTCCTCGCGCCCGAGCTGGCCGTAGTTCGTGCTGTCGGCGAGGATCGCGACCTTCTTGAAGCCGCGGCGAACGACCGCTTCCTCGGCGATCATCGGCGCCTGGATCGCGTCGGCCGCCGCATTGCGGAAGACGTAGTTCTCGGGCTTGTCGTCGAACTGGTGCGTGACGATCGAACCGGTGGCGACGTTGTTCATCACCGGGATTCGGGCTTCCTGGAAGAAGCGCTGCGACGCCAGCGAGACACCGGTATTGATGTAGCCGACGACGGCGGCGACGCGCTCCTTGTTGATCAGCTCCTGGGCGATCTGCACGCCGCGTTCGTTCTTGGCCTCGTCGTCGCGCTCGATGAGTTCGAGCTTGCGCCCGAGCACGCCGCCGGCGGCGTTGATCTCGGCCGTGGCCAGGCGCACGCCGTCGCGCATGCTCACGCCCATCGACGACGAACCGCCGGTGAACGGTCCGTCGACGCCGATCTTGATCGGATCGGCGGCCAGGGCGCCGGACATGGCGGCGGCCAGGGCGAGGGTGGTGAGGGTGGGGCGGGTGAGGTTCATTCAATCTCCATCGACGTCGGTTTATCCATCGCGGCGCCACGCGCGCGCGCAACTCGCGACGATGCCTCAACCCAGGGGGGATTTCCCCCCATGTGATCACTTACTGGTAAACCCGCGGTCTCGTCATGGAAATGCGATCCGGGATCAGGCCAGCAATTGCCGCAGCACGAACGGCAGGATGCCGCCGTGGCGGTAGTAGTCGACCTCGATCGGGGTGTCGATGCGCAGCGTCACGCCGACCTCGCGGCGGCTGCCGTCGGCGGCCGAGACGACGAGGCGCGCGTCCGACAACGGCCGGATCTCGTCGGCGAGGATGACGTCGACCGTCTCGTCGCCCTGCAGCCCCAGGGCCTGCCAGCTCTCGCCGGGCTTGAACTGCAGCGGCAGCACGCCCATGCCGATGAGGTTGCTGCGGTGGATGCGCTCGAAGCTGCGCGCGACGACGGCCTTGATGCCGAGCAGCGCCGTGCCCTTGGCGGCCCAGTCGCGGCTCGAACCGGTGCCGTATTCCTCGCCGGCGAAGACGACGGTCGGCACGCCGGCGGCGAGGTACTTCATCGCCGCGTCGTAGATCGCCATGCGTTCGCCGCCGGGCTGGTAGAGCGTCACGCCGCCCTCGACGCGGCTGCCATCGGGTTGCGCCGGGATCATCAGGTTCTTGATGCGCACGTTGGCGAAGGTGCCGCGCATCATCACCTCGTGATTGCCGCGGCGCGCGCCGTAGCTGTTGAAGTCGACCTTCTGGACGCCCTGGGCGAGCAGGTACTGCCCCGCCGGCGAGGTCGCCGCGAAACTGCCGGCCGGGCTGATGTGGTCGGTGGTGATGCTGTCGCCGAACAGCGCCATCACGCGCGCGCCCTGCACGCCGGTGACGAGCGCCGGCGGCACCATCGTGAAGCCGGCGAAGAACGGCGGCTCGGCGATGTAGGTGCTGGGTGGCCAGGTGTAGACCTCGGCCTGGACGCCTTCGATCTTCTTCCACAGCGCGCCCGGATCGGTCGCGACCTTGGCGTAGTTGGCCCTGAAGGCCTTGCCGTTCATCGCGTACTTCATCAACTTCTGGACCTCGTCGCTCGTCGGCCAGACATCGCCGAGGTAGATGTCGCGGCCCTTCTTGCCGCGGCCCAGCGGCTCGGTCATGAGGTCGCGCCGGACATTGCCGGCGATCGCGTAGGCGACGACCAAGGGCGGGCTGGCGAGGAAGTTCGCCTTCAGGTTCGGGTGGATGCGCGCCTCGAAATTGCGATTGCCCGAGAGCACGGCGGCACAGACGAGGTCGTTGCCGGTGATCGCCTCGTTGATCTCGGCCGTGAGGTCGCCGGCGTTGCCGATGCAGGTCGTGCAGCCGTAGGCGGCGACGTCGAAACCGAGCTGCTCCAGGTAGGGCAGCAGGCCGGTCTTCTCCAGGTATTCGGTGACGATGCGCGAACCCGGCGCGAGCGAGGTCTTGACCTTCTTGCGATCGACCGTGAGGCCCGCCTGCACCGCCTTCTTCGCCAGCAGCCCGGCGGCCAGCAGCACGCCCGGGTTGCTCGTGTTCGTGCAGCTCGTGATCGCGGCGATCAGCACGTCGCCGTTGCCGATGTCGAGGCCGGAGGGCGTGCGCACCTGCGCCGCGAGCTTCGCGGCCGGCTGGTTGAAGCCGTTCTCGGCCGCCGGGGCGCTGTACAGCGCCGTGAACTTCGACGCCACCTGGCCGATCTCGATGCGGTCCTGCGGCCGCTTCGGCCCCGCCAGGCTCGGCGCCACGGTGCCGAGGTCGAGCGTGACGACGCGGCTGTAGGCTATGTCGCGAGCCAGCGGCACGCCGAACAGGCGCTGGGCGCGGAAATAGGCCTCGAAGGCCTCGACCTCGGCCTTCGTGCGGCCGGTGCCCTCGAAATACTCGATCGTCTTCTCGTCGACCGGGAAGTAGCCCATCGTGGCGCCGTATTCGGGCGCCATGTTGGCGATCGTCGCGCGGTCGGGCAGCGCCAGCGTGCGCGTGCCGGGGCCGCAGAACTCGACGAACTGGCCGACGACCTTCTCGCGCCGCAGCATCTCGGTCACGGTGAGCACGAGGTCGGTCGCCGTGACGCCCTCGCGCAGGCGGCCGGTGAGCTCGAAGCCGACGACGTCGGGCGTGAGGAAATACACCGGCTGGCCGAGCATGCCGGCCTCGGCCTCGATGCCGCCGACGCCCCAGCCGACGACGCCGATGCCGTTGATCATCGTCGTATGGCTGTCGGTGCCGACGAGCGTGTCGGGGTAGTGAATGGCCGCGCCGCCATCGTCGGCCGGCGCCTGGTGGACGCCGCGCGCGAGGTACTCCAGGTTCACCTGGTGGACGATGCCGAATCCGGGCGGCACGACGCCGAAGGTCTCGAAGGCGTCCATGCCCCACTTCATGAACTGGTAGCGCTCGCGGTTGCGGCTGAACTCGAGCTTCATGTTGAGGTCGAGCGCGTCCTTCGTGCCGTAGTAGTCGACCATCACGCTGTGGTCGACGACGAGGTCCACCGGCACCAGCGGCTCGATGCGCTTGGGGTCGCGGCCCATGCGCGCGGCGGCGTTGCGCATCGCCGCCAGGTCGGCCAGCAGCGGCACGCCGGTGAAGTCCTGCAGCACGATGCGCGCGACGACGAACGGGATCTCGGCGCTGCGTTCGGCCTGCGGGCGCCATTGCGCGAGCTGCGCCACATGCTCGCGCGTGATCTTCGCGCCGTCGCAGTTGCGCAACACGCTCTCGAGCACGATGCGCAGGCTCAGCGGCAGCCGGGCGACGCCCGGGAATTCGCGCGCCAGCGCCGGCAGCGAATAGAACCGGCCCTCGCGACCCGAGCGGGTCTCGAACCGTTTGAGGGCCTTCGCGTAGGGGTGCTGCAGGGCGGTGCTGTTCATGACGATCCTCCGGCGGGCCGGGCGCGTCGTCGACCCTCGAATCGATTATGCGGTGCCGTGGCGTATGCGTGTGATTGCTGCCTCCCGCGCGCGCGGCAGGGCTATGCATCGGCCTTCTGGTCGCTGACACCGCCGCGCCGAATGGCCGATTCCTTGCCGTGGCAAATCGCCAGCTGCTCCCGAAAGCCTCGCAAAACTATCCATACGTATATTTCTTGCCGAACCCTGAATCATTCGCAATCCATGTTTAGCGGCTGATATGCGCACTTTTTGGATTGCACCCGCTGATGCGTAGTGGTTATCCTCGTGCCAGCCTTTTGTTGAGGACGCCGTGCGCCCACCTGCAGCCTCGAGCCGAATCGATGCCCTGCGAGGCAGGCTGCGACGCGCGGCTCTCATTGCGCTGGCCCTGGCGGCGATGCCGGGTCCTGCAGCCGCGAACGGGCAGGACACCGTCACCTGGATCGTCGAGCGCTTCGAGCCGTACTACATCCTCGACGGCAAGCTCAAGGGCCAGGGCGCGGCCGACCATCTGGTCGAACTGGTCCGGCACGAACTGCCGGATATGCGGCACCGGGTCGAGTTCATGCCCATCCTGCGCATCCGGGAATCGCTGAAGGCGCGTGAGCACGCCGTCTGCATCTCCTTCCTGAAGGACAGGTCGCTCGCCGACAGCGTGCAGTACAGCGTGGCGACGATGCTGGTGCCGGCGCTCGAAGTGACGTTGCGGCGCGACGACTGGCAGCGCCTGTGGGGCGGCGCGCCGGTGCTGAGCCTGGCCTCGCTGATGAATGGCGGCGCGGTCGTCGGCGTGGCCGACGGGCGTCGCTACAGCACCAGCCTCGATGCCCTGCTCACCGATCGCCTGCGCTTTCCGAAGTCGGTCTACGCCCGCGTCGGCGACCACTACATGGGCCTGGCCGAGATGGTCGCCCATCGGCATATCGACGCGACGATCGGTTATGCGGCCGAATTGCGCTATGCGCAGAAGATCGCCGGGGATCTGGACGGCCTCGTGAGCCTGCCGCTGAGCGAGAACCTGCAACCGCTCTACGCCTACACGATCATTCCCAAGGGTCCCTGGGGCGACCGCTTCAGGGCCCGGATCGATCCGATCCTGCGGCGCTTGCGCGCCACGCCGGCCTACCGCCAGGCGATGATCGACTGGTTCGGCGAGAGCGCGAGCTGGGACCGCGAGTACCGCGAGCGCCTCGAGGCGGGCCGCATGGACGCGCAATCCGCCGGGTTCTGACCGATGACCCGGCCCCGCCTGTCGCTGCGCACCAAGATGCTGATCGCGGCGTTGCCGGTCATCGTCGTGCTGACGCTGGCGACGACGATGCTGATCAACCGGCGCCATGCCGCCGCAATGGCCAGCGAAAGCGCCCGCAACCAGGCCGAGACGGCTTCGCTGTACGCCGATCTGGCGGCCGAGCCGTTCTGGAAGCTCGATCGCACGGCGCTGGGGATCCTCAGCCGCCGGATGCTCGAACTCACCGGCGTCGATGAAGTCGAGGTGCTCGACGAGCGCGATCGCAGCTTCCTGGCCGTGCGGCGGCCGCAGCGCCCCGGCGCCGCGGGCGGCACGGTGCTGACGCGCGACCTGGTCTACGCCTCGCCGGTGACGCCGAGCAAGCGCATCGGCAGGATCCGCATCACCTTCGATGCCGAGGACGCGGCGCGCGACTCGTGGTCGTCGATCGCCTGGGAATTCGGGCTCGTGATGTTCACGATGCTGGCCATGCTGCTGCTCGCGGCGGTGCTCTATCAGCGCCTGATCTGGCGGCCGCTGGAGCATCTGCTGCGCGCGATCCGCGCCTCCGAGTCCGGCGACCGCTATGTCCAGGTCGAGTTGCAGCGCAGCGACGAGATCGGCGAGATCATCGCCGCCTACAACAGCATGCAGCGCCACCTGGCCGCGCACACCCAGCGCCTGACCCAGATCTACAACCAGACGCCGGGCCTGCTGTTCTCGATCGACGCCGCCGGTCGCTTCGTCTCGGTCAGCGACTATCTCTGCGGCTACCTCGGGCATGGCCGCGAGGCGCTGGTCGGCAGCGAGTTGCTGCGCCTGGCGCCGTCGACCGACCCCGAGGTGGCGCAGCGGCTGCGGCAGGCCTTCATCGACGGCTCGCCCGCGAACGCCGTGCCGCTGACGATCCGGCGCGGCGACGGCAGCAGCATCCATGTGCTGCTGAATTCCTTCGTCGAGACGGCGGGCGACGGCACGGTGGCCGACAGCATCTGCGTGATGAGCGACATCACCAAGCAGATCGAGGACCAGGCGCTGATCTCGAAGCAGGCGAATTTCGACCTCATCACCGGTCTGCCCAACCGCTACATGCTGCTCGACGGGCTGCGTTCGGCGCTCGCCGCGGCCGACCGCGACGGCAGCCGGGTGGCCGTCGTCTTCCTCGACCTGGATCGCTTCAAGTCGGTCAACGACACGCTGGGCCATCGTGCCGGCGACCAGTTGCTGCTCGAGGTCTCGCAGCGGTTCAAGGAGCGACTGCGCCTTCCCGACACCATCGGGCGCTTCGGCGGCGACGAGTTCGTCGTCGTGCTCAGCCGGGCCCGCAGCCTGGGCGATGTCGAGGCGGTCTGCCAGCGCCTGCTCGACAGCCTGGCGCTGCCGGTCGAGATCGAGAACCAGTCGCTGTTCGTCAGCGCCAGCCTGGGCGTGGCGATGTTCCCCGACGACGGGCGCGAGGCCGACGCGCTGCTGAGCTGCGCCGATACCGCGATGTACCGCGCCAAGCGCAACGGCCGCAACACGATGTGCTTCTTCAAGGCCTCGATGAACGTCGAGCTGAAGCAGCGCATGGAGACCGAGCGCCGGCTGCGCGACGCCGTGCACCGGGGCCTGTTCACGCTGCACTACCAGCCCATCGTCGAATTGGCCGGCGAGCGCGTCGTCGGCTACGAGGCGCTGGTGCGCATGATCGACCCCGACAAGGGCACCGTCATCAGCCCCGCCGAGTTCATCACGGTGGCCGAGGAGATCGGCGTCATCTCGGAGATCGGCGCCTGGGTGCTCGAACAGGCGGTCGACAGGCTCGCCTCATGGCCCGTCGCCGCGGGCGGGCCGTCGTACATCGCCGTCAACGTCTCGCCGCGCCAGCTCGAGCGGCCGGGCTTCGTCGACAAGGTCCGCAGCCTCGTGCAGGCGCGGGGGATCGATCCGGAGAGGCTCGTGCTCGAGATCACCGAGAGCTGCGTCGTCGACGATGTCTCGAACAGTCTGGCGATGCTGCACGCCTTGCGCGGCCTGGGCTGCCGGCTGGCGCTGGACGATTTCGGCACCGGCTATTCGTCGCTGTCGATGCTGCGCCAGCTGCCGGTGCAGACGCTGAAGATCGACCGCTCGTTCATTGCCGCCGTGCCGCACCAGAGCGCCGCCTGCGAACTCGTGCAGGCGGTGCTGGCACTGGCGCAGGCGCTCAACCTCGACGTCGTCGCCGAAGGCATCGAGGAGGTCGCGCAGGCCGACTTCATGCGCACCCATGGCGGCCACTGCTGCGGCCAGGGCTACCTGTTCGGGCGTCCGGCGGAACTGCCGCTGCGCCGCGACGAACAGGTACCCGCGGACTAGCTAGACGGTCTGGACGGCGGCCGCGTAGTCGGCGATCTGGTCGAAGTTCATGTAGCGGTAGATCTTCGCCCCGTCGGCGTTGATCACGCCCATGTCGGCGTGGTACTCGGCCACCGTCGGCAGGCGGCCGAGCTTGGACGCGATCGCCGCCAGTTCGGCCGACGCCAGGTAGACCTGGGTGTTCTTGCCCAGGCGGTTCGGGAAGTTGCGCGTCGACGTCGAGACGACGGTCGCGCCCTCGCGCACCTGCGCCTGGTTGCCCATGCACAGGCTGCAGCCCGGCATCTCGGTGCGTGCGCCGGCGCTGCCGAAGTTGGCGTAATGGCCTTCCTTGGTCAGCTCGGCGGCGTCCATCTTCGTCGGCGGCGCGACCCAGAGCTTGACCGGGATGTCGCGCTTGCCCTCGAGCAGCTTGCTCGCGGCGCGGAAATGCCCGATGTTGGTCATGCAGCTGCCGATGAAGGCCTCGTCGATCTTCGTGCCGGCGACTTCCGACAGGAACTTCGCGTCGTCGGGATCGTTCGGGCAGCACAGGATCGGTTCCTTGATCTCGGCCAGGTCGATCTCGATCACATGCGCGTATTCGGCGTTCGCGTCGGCCTCGAGCAGCGTCGGCGCGGCCAGCCATTCCTGCATCTTGGCGATGCGGCGCTCGAGCGTGCGCTGGTCCTGGTAGCCGTCGGCGATCATGTTCTTGAGCAGCACGATGTTGCTCGTCAGGTACTCGATGATCGGCGCCTTGTTCAGGCGCACCGTGCAGCCGGCGGCGCTGCGCTCGGCCGAGGCGTCGCTGAGCTCGAAGGCCTGTTCGACCTTGAGGTCGGGCAGCCCTTCGATCTCGAGGATGCGGCCCGAGAACTCGTTGACCTTGCCGGCCTTGGCGACCGTCAGCAGGCCCTTCTTGATCGCGACCAGCGGGATCGCGTGGACGAGGTCGCGCAGCGTGATGCCGGGCTGCATCTGGCCCTTGAAGCGCACGAGCACGCTCTCGGGCATGTCCAGCGGCATCACGCCGGTGGCGGCGCCGAAGGCGACGAGGCCCGAGCCGGCGGGGAAGCTGATGCCGATCGGGAACCGCGTGTGGCTGTCGCCGCCGGTGCCGACGGTGTCGGGCAGCAGCATGCGGTTGAGCCAGCTGTGGATGACGCCGTCGCCGGGGCGCAGCGAGATGCCGCCGCGGTTGCTGATGAAGGCCGGCAGCTCGCGGTGGGTCTTCACGTCGACCGGTTTCGGATAAGCGGCCGTGTGGCAGAAGCTCTGCATCACGAGGTCGGCCGAGAAGCCCAGGCAGGCGAGGTCCTTCAACTCGTCGCGCGTCATCGGTCCCGTCGTGTCCTGGCTGCCGACGCTCGTCATCTTCGGTTCGCAATAGGTGCCCGGGCGCACGCCCTGGCCCTCGGGCAGGCCGCAGGCGCGGCCGACCATCTTCTGCGCCAGCGTGAAGCCGGCCTTCGACGTGGCGGGCGATTGCGGCAGGCGGAACGTCGTGCTCGCGGCCAGGCCGAGGAACTCGCGGGCCCGTGCGGTCAGGCTGCGGCCGATGATGAGGTTGATGCGGCCGCCGGCGCGCACCTCGTCGAACAGCACGTCGCTGCGCAGCTGGAATTCGGCGACGGTGGCGCCGCCCTTCGTGATCTTGCCGTCGTAGGGCAGGATGTCGACGACATCGCCCATCTCGAGCCTGGAGACATCGACCTCGATCGGCAGCGCGCCCGAATCCTCCTGCGTGTTGAAGAAGATCGGCGCGATCTTGCCGCCCAGCGTGACGCCGCCGAAGCGCTTGTTCGGCACGAAGGGGATGTCCTCGCCGGTGGCCCAGATGACGCTGTTGGTCGCGCTCTTGCGCGACGAGCCGGTGCCGACGACGTCGCCGACATAGGCGACGAGGTGGCCTTTGGCCTTGAGCTCGTCGATGTACTTCATCGGCCCGCGCTTGCCGTCCTCCTCGGGCTTGAAGGCCGCGCCGGGGCGGGTGTTCTTCAGCATCGCCAGGTAATGCAGCGGGATGTCGGGGCGGCTCCAGGCGTCGGGCGCCGGGCTCAGATCGTCGGTGTTGGTCTCGCCCGGCACCTTGAAGACGGTGACGGTGATCCTCTTGGGCACCTCGGGGCGGCTCGTGAACCATTCGGCGTCGGCCCAGCTCTGGATGACTTCCTGGGCCTTGGCGTTGCCGGCGCGCGCCTTGTCGGCGACGTCGTTGAAGAAGTCGAACATCAGCAGCGTCTTCTTCAGCGCCGCGGCGGCCGTGGCGGCGACCTCGCCGTCGTCGAGCAGCTCGATCAGCGGCTTGACGTTGTAGCCGCCGACCATCGTGCCGAGCAGCTCGGTGGCCTTGGTCTTGGAGATCAGCGCGACCGTGATGTCGCCATGCGCGACGGCGGCGAGGAAGCTGGCCTTGACCTTGGCCGCGTCGTCGACGCCGGGCGGCACGCGGTGCGTCAGCAGCTCGAGCAGGAAGGCGGTGTCCTCGCCCACGGGCGGCGCCTTGATGAGCTCGATCAGCGCGGCGACCTGCTTGGCGTCCAGGGGCAGCGGTGGGATGCCGAGCGCGGCGCGTTCGGCGGCATGTTGACGATAGGCTTGCAGCATGGGGGGCTCCGGGTCGGTGAACGTAAAAGAATGGCGCATCAGGCTGACATCACGCTTGGGGCACGATGACTTTCAGGCCCTTGAAATAGTCGCGGAAGAAGCCGGCGTCGCGCGTGATCAGCGCCTTGCACTGAAGCAGTGCATGGGCGCCGATGAGGAAATCGGGGATCGCCCGCGGGCCGACCGGCGTCAGGCCCTCGGTCTTGCGCCGCTCCTTGTAGCGGCGCTGCATCTCGCCGGCGCGCACGGCGGCGCGCGATTCGATCGCGGAAAAGGCGATGCCGGCGTCCTCGAGCGTGTCGAGCAGCTCGGCGCCGTAGCCCAGCCCCGAGACGACCTCGCTGACGACGACGTCGCAGACGACGACCGGCCCGCGCGCCAGCGCCTGGCGCAGCGCGTCCTCGGCCGCCTCGGCGCGGATGTCGTCGCCGAGCAGGTCGATGAGGACCGATGAATCGATGGCGATCAAGGCTCGACCGGATCGCCCGGCGCGCGGCCGCGCAGCTCGCGCATGATGTCGTCGGTGCCGACGCCGGGCGGCAGCTTGTACTTGCCGCGCAGCCGCGAGATCGCGTCGTCGACGTTCTTGCGCAGGATGATGCGGCTGCCGTCGAGCTCGACCTTCAGCTGCGTGCCCTTGACGAGGCCCAGCGCGTCGCGCACGGCCTTCGGCAGCGTGATCTGCCCGCGTTCGGCGACGGTGGCATCCATGGCGACTCCGCAAGATTCAGTATGCATGAATCATACATACTCGGGTCGAATCGGACAAGCGCCGATGGACGCCCGGCGCGTGAAGCCCGACACTCGCGGCCGATGGACGCAGCCACCGATCCCGACGCGACGATCGTCCATTCGGTGCTGACGCGCACGGGCCGCGTCGACCCCGACGCCACCGTCATCCTCGGCGCCGCCCGCCCCACGCCGCCACCCGGCGCGCCGGCGCTGCCCGAGGCGCCGCCGCTGGCGCTGGCCGTCGGCACCCGGCTGCACGAATACCGCATCGATGGCGTGCTCGGCCAGGGCGGCTTCGGCATCACCTACCTGGCGACCGACGTGAACCTCAACGCCGCCGTCGCGATCAAGGAATACCTGCCCGAGGAGATCGCTTTCCGCGCCGGCGACCGCAGCGTGAGCCCGAACGCCAGCGGCCACCGCGACCGCTACCGCCAGGGTCTCGAGAGCTTTCTCGCCGAGGCGCGCACGCTGGCCAGCTTCCGCCACCCGGCGCTGGTGCGCGTGGCGCGCTTCTTCGAGGCCCATCGCACGGCCTATATGGTGCTGGAATACGAGCGCGGCAGTCCGCTGCGCGCCTGGTGGCCGGCGCATCGCGAGATCGGCGAGTCGGCGTTGATCGGGCTGCTGCTGCCGCTGCTCGACGGCCTCGCGGCCGTGCACGGCGCGGGCTACCTGCACCGCGACATCAAGCCCGACAACATCCAGGTCCGCGCCGCCGACGGCAGCCTCGTGCTGCTGGACTTCGGCAGCGCCGGCCAGACGGTGGCCGCCGGCGGCCAGGGCGCGGTCGCGCTGACGCCGGGCTACGCGCCGATCGAGCAGTACGGACTCGGCGTGCAGGGCGCGTGGACCGATCTCTACGCCCTCGGCGCGACGCTGTACTGGGCCGTCACCGGCCGCAAGCCGCCCGACGCCGAGACGCGCGCCGCCGCGCCTTCGTCGTACGTCCCCGCCGTCGAGGCCGGCGCCGGGCATTGGGGCAGCGCCTTCCTGCGGGCGCTGGACTGGGCGCTCGAGACCGACCCGGCGCGGCGGCCGCCATCGGTGGCCGAGTTCCGCCGCGCACTGTGCGCCGACCATCTCGCCAGCCTCGGCCTGGCCGAGGCGCTGCAGCGCGGCGAGACCCGGCCCGACGCCGGCGCGCCGCGCGGCGCGCTCGCGCGTGCCGCCGCCCGCGCGCGCGGCGCGCTGCGGCTGCTCGTGTCGCCGCGCGACTGGCCGCTGGCACCCAAGCTGGCGCTCGCGCTCGTCGGCAGCGCGCTGCTGCCGATGGGGCTGGCGGGCGCCTACAACCTCGGCGTCGGTCTCGAGGCCGTCTCGGCCGGCGAGCTGCGCGCGGTCGAGCAGATCGCGCACAGCACGGCCGGCCGGGTGGCGCAGTTCGTCGGCGACAGCCGCAACCTCGCCCGCGCCGTCGCCAGCGACGGCGCCTTCGCCGCCTATCTCGCGCGGCCCGAGGCGACGACCGCGGCGGCGCTGACGGCGCAGCTGCGCCAGATCGTCGCCGCCAATCCCGAGATCCAGCTGCTGATGCTGATGGACACGGGCGGGCTGGCCGTGATCGCCAACGACGCCGCCGTGCTGGGGCGCAACTTCTCGTTCCGCGAATACTTCAAGTCGGCCATCGCCGGGCGGCCCTACGCGAGCGGGATCACGGTCGGTTCGGTCGCCGGCGAGCCCGGCATCTATTACGCCGAGCCGGTGCGCGGGGTCGAGGGGGCGGTCGCCGGCGTGCTCGTGCTGCGCATGCGCGGCTCGGTCGTCGCGCGCATCCTGGCCGAGGTGCACCGCGATTCGAACCTGACGCCGTTCATGGTCGACGGCGACGGCGTCGTCGTCGAGCATGGCGACGCGACCCGGCTGTACCACAGCCTGAGGCCGCTGCCGCCGGCGACGGCGCGCGACATCCGCGCCGACCAGCGTTTCGGTCGCGACCGCATCGACAGCCTGGGCGAGACCGAACTGGCGCGCGCGCTGCTCGGCGCGCGCAGCGCCGGCCATGTCAGCTACCGCTCGGCGCGCGACGGCAGCGAGCAGATCGCCGGCTACGCGCCGGTCGACGGCCGCGACTGGGTCGTCGGCGTGACCGAGCCGCGTGCGACCTTCGAGGCACCGCTGCAGCGCCTGTACCGCGAACTGCTCGTCAGCGTCGCCCTCGTCGGCCTGTTGTTCACGGGCCTGGCGCTGCGGCTGGCGCGCGGCATCGTGCGCCCGATCCGCGCCCTCACCGACGCCGCCAACGCGCTCAAGGCGGGCGACTACGAGGGGGCGAGCGTGCAGGTCGCGAGCCGCGACGAAGTCGGCCAGCTCGGCCGCACCTTCAACGTCATGATCGACGTGCTGCGCCAGCGCGACCGCGAACGCGGGCCTTGAGCCGGGCGAGCGCGCCGCCGCTCACGGCCGCCACGCGATCATCGTGCGCACCATCGCCCGCAGCAGCGGCTTGACCTCGGCCGCGCGGGCCTCGTCCCAGCGCGGCGGCGCCGCCTCGTCGAAGTAGGCGCGCCAGCACATTTCGAGCTGCACGGCATGCAGGCCCTCGGCCGGACGGCCATGGGTGCGCGTGAGGTCGCCGCCGCGGAAGCGGCCGTCGACGACATGCGTGTAGCGCTGCTGCGCCGCCAGCAGCGTCGTCAGGGCCAGCCGCAGCCCGCGGCCGCAGCTCGTCGCGCCGACGGTGCCCAGGTTCAGCTGCGGCAGCCGGCCCTCGAACAGCCAGGGCAGTTCGCTGCGGATGCTGTGGCCGTCGAAGAACACGGCGTGGCCGTGGGCGGCGCGGATGCGTTCGAGCTCGGCGTCGATCGCCGCGCGGTAGGGTTGCCAGTAGACGCCGACGCGGCGCTCGATCTCGGCCGCGTCGGGCGCCTGACCCGGGCGGTAGATCGGCTCGCCGGTGAAATGGCGCGTCGGGCACAGCTCGGTGTTGTTCTGGCCGGCGTACATCGGCGTGTTCTCGCGCGGCCGGTTGAGGTCGATGACGTAGCGGCTGTAGCGCGGCACGATCAGGCCGGCGCCGAGATCGACGGCGAAGGCGTAGAGGCGGTCGAGATACCAGTCGGTGTCCTCGACGGCGAGCGCGCGCTCGGTGTAGCGCGGCGCGAGGTCGGCCGGGATCTCGGTGCCCACATGGGGGACGCTGATGAGCAGCGGTGTCGTGCCGCGGTGCAGGGTGTAGACCGACTCGCTCATCCGCGCATCCTCGTCCTCCCCGCCGCGAACGCAAGCTGGCAAGGTTGGTGGTGCGGCCGCGCCATCGGGTTCCCGTCGCAAGGCCCCGCATTGCAGGATGTTGTATAGACAAATATCATCGGCGCATCGTAGCCGCTTTCGAAAGACCGATCATGCCGAAGCCATCGATGCCCACGAAGCCTCCCGCCGGACCGCGTCCGGTGCGCGCGCCGCGGGGCAGCGCGCTGCATTGCGCCGACTGGACCATCGAGGCCGCCTGGCGCATGCTGCAGAACAACCTCGACCCCGAGGTGGCCGAGAACCCGGATGCGCTCGTCGTCTACGGCGGCATCGGCAAGGCGGCGCGCAACTGGGACTGTTTCGACGCGCTGCTCGCGGCGCTGCGCGCGCTCGCGCCCGACGAGACGCTGCTCGTGCAGAGCGGCAAGCCGGTGGGCGTGTTCCGCACCCACGCCGATGCGCCGCGCGTGCTCATCGCCAACAGCAACCTCGTGCCGCGCTGGGCGACCTGGGAGCATTTCGACGAGCTCGACCGCAAGGGCCTGATGATGTACGGCCAGATGACGGCCGGCAGCTGGATCTACATCGGCAGCCAGGGCATCGTGCAGGGTACCTACGAGACCTTCGTCGAAGCCGGGCGCCAGCATTACGGCGGCAGCCTGCAGGGGCGCTGGATCCTCAGCGCCGGGCTCGGTGGCATGGGCGGTGCGCAGCCGCTGGCGGCGACCTTCGCCGGCGCCTGCTCGCTGAACATCGAATGCCAGCAGAGCCGCATCGACTTCCGGCTGCGCAGCCGCTATCTCGACGAGCAGGCCAGCGACCTCGACGACGCGCTCGCGCGCATCGCTCGCCATTGCGCCGCCGGCCGCGCCGTCAGCGTCGGCCTGCTCGGCAATGCGGCCGAACTGCTGCCCGAGCTCGTGCGCCGCGGCGCGCGGCCCGACCTCGTCACCGACCAGACGAGCGCCCACGACCTCGTCAACGGCTACCTGCCTGCGGGCTGGAGCGTCGAGCGCTGGCGCGCGGCGCAGGCCGACCCGGCCCGCCACGCCGAGTTGCGCGAGGCAGCGGCCCGCAGCTGCGCCGTGCATGTGCGCGCGATGCTGGACTTCAAGGCCGCCGGCATCCCGGTCGTCGACTACGGCAACAACATCCGCCAGGTCGCCTTCGACGCCGGCGTCGCCGACGCCTTCGGCTTCCCCGGTTTCGTGCCGGCCTATGTCCGGCCGCTGTTCTGCCGCGGCAAGGGGCCGTTCCGCTGGGTCGCGCTCAGCGGCGACCCCGAGGACATCCGCCGCACCGACGCCAAGCTCGAGGAGCTGTTCCCGCAGGACGCGCACCTGCACCGCTGGCTGGCGATGGCGGGCGAGCGCATCGCCTTTCAGGGCCTGCCGGCGCGCATCTGCTGGATAGGCCTCGGTGAGCGCCACCGGGCCGGCCTCGCGTTCAACGAGATGGTCCGCAGCGGCGAGCTGAAGGCCCCCATCGTCATCGGCCGCGACCATCTCGACAGCGGCTCGGTGGCGTCGCCGAACCGCGAGACCGAGGCGATGCGCGACGGCAGCGACGCCGTCAGCGACTGGCCGCTGCTCAACGCGCTGCTGAACACGGCCAGCGGCGCGAGCTGGGTCAGCTTCCACCATGGCGGCGGCGTCGGCATGGGCTATTCGCAGCATGCCGGCGTCGTCATCGTCTGCGACGGCAGCGAAGCGGCGGCGCGGCGCATCGAGCGCGTGCTCTGGAACGACCCCGCGACCGGCGTCATGCGGCATGCCGACGCCGGCTACGACGAGGCCATCGCCTGCGCCCGCGAGCAGGGATTGAACTTGCCGATGATCAGCACCGGAGCGCTGTGATGCTGCTGCGACCCGCCCAACTCACGCTCGACGAACTCCAGGCCATCCACGCCGGCCTGCAGCCGCTGCTGATCGATCCGGCGGCGCTGCCGGCGATCCGCGCCAGCGCCGATGTCGTGCGCCGCGCCGCCGAGGGCGCCGCGCCGGTCTACGGCGTCAACACCGGCTTCGGCAAGCTGGCGAGCACGCGCATCAGCGAGGCCGACCTCGCGACGCTGCAGCTCAATCTCATCCGCTCGCACAGCGTCGGCGTCGGCGCCCCATTGCCGGCCGCCGTGCTGCGGCTGATCCTGGCGCTGAAGGCGGCCAGCCTGGCGCGCGGCCATTCGGGCGTGCGGCCCGTCGTCATCGACACATTGATCGCCGTCCACAACGCCGGCCTCGTGCCCTGGGTGCCCTGCCAGGGATCCGTCGGCGCCTCGGGTGACCTCGCGCCGCTGGCGCACATGACGCTGGCGCTGATCGGCGAGGGCGAGTTCAACGTCGATGGCGCGCGCGTGCCCGCGGCCGAGGCGCTGCGCCGTCACCGCATCGCGCCGCTCGTGCTGCAGGCCAAGGAAGGGCTGGCGCTGATCAACGGCACCCAGGTTTCGACCGCGCTGGCGCTGCATGCCTTCTTCGAATTCGAACCCGTGCTCGAGGCGGCGCTCGTCATCGGCGCGCTGACCGTCGACGCCGCGCGCGGCAGCGACGGGCCCTTCGACGAGCGCATCCACGCGCTGCGCGGCCAGCCCGGGCAGATCGACGTCGCGCGCCACTACCGCGCGCTGCTCGCCGGCAGCGACATCCGCGATTCGCACCGCCGCGGCGACGACCGCGTGCAGGACCCGTATTGCCTGCGCTGCCAGCCCCAGGTCGTCGGTGCCTGCCTCGACTCGATGCGCCATGCCTCGCTCGTGCTGCTGCGCGAGGCCAACGCCGTCACCGACAACCCGCTCGTCTTCGCCGACGGCGAGGGCGGCGGCGAACTGATCTCGGGCGGCAACTTCCACGCCGAGCCGGTGGCGCTGGCGGCCGACGCGATGGCGCTGGCCGTGGCCGAGGTCGGCGCCATCGCCGAGCGCCGCATCGCGATGCTCATCGACAGCAGCGTCTCGCGCCTGCCGCCCTTCCTCACGGCCGATGCCGGGCTGAATTCGGGCTTCATGATCGCCCATGTGACGGCGGCGGCGCTGGCGAGCGAGAACAAGTCGCTCGCGCACCCGGCCAGCGTCGACTCGCTGCCGACCTCGGCGAACCAGGAGGACCATGTCTCGATGGCGACGTTTGCCGCGCGCCGGCTGCAGCCGATGATCGACAACACGGCGCATATCCTCGCCGTCGAATGGCTGGCCGCAGCGCAGGGCATCGAGTTCCTGCGCCCGCTGGCGACCAGCCCGGCGCTCGAACGCGCGCTGGCGCGGCTGCGCGAGGCCGTGCCGGCGCTGGCGCAGGACCGCGTGCTGGCGGGCGACATCGCGGCCGCCAGCACGCTGCTGCGCGGCGGCGCGCTCTCGGGTCTGCTGCGCGAGCTGCCCGACAGCCCGGCGCTCTGGATTCCCGCCTGAGCCGGGGCGCCCGGCCGGTGGCGCGGAACTTGCGACAATCGCGGGCTCAGGAGCAGCCCGCATGACCCATATCCTTCAATCCCTGCCCGCCGGCGAACGCGTCGGCATCGCCTTCTCGGGCGGCCTCGACACCAGCGCCGCGGTGCACTGGATGCGCGCCAAGGGCGCCATCCCCTGCGCCTACACGGCCAACCTGGGCCAGCCCGACGAGAGCGACTACGACGAGATCCCGCGCAAGGCGCTGGCCTACGGCGCCGACATCGCGCGCCTCGTCGACTGCCGCGCCCAGCTCGTCGCCGAGGGCATCGCCGCCATCCAGTGCAGCGCCTTCCACATCAGCACCGGCGGCGCGACCTACTTCAACACGACGCCGCTGGGCCGCGCCGTCACCGGCACGGCGCTGGTGGTGGCGATGCGCGAGGACGGCGTGAACATCTGGGGCGACGGCAGCACCTACAAGGGCAACGACATCGAGCGCTTCTACCGCTACGGCCTGCTCGCCAACCCGGCGCTGAAGATCTACAAGCCCTGGCTCGACCAGCGCTTCATCGACGAGCTCGGTGGCCGCAAGGAGATGAGCGAGTACCTCATCGCCGCCGGCTTCGACTACAAGATGAGCGTCGAGAAGGCCTACAGCACCGACAGCAACATGCTCGGCGCGACGCACGAGGCCAAGGACCTCGAATTCCTGAATGCCGGCGTCGAGATCGTCAACCCGATCATGGGCGTCGCGTTCTGGCGCGACGACGTCGCGGTGAAGGCCGAGCGCGTCAGCGTGCGCTTCGAGGAGGGCCACCCGGTGGCGCTCAACGGCGTCACGTTCCCGAGCGCGGTGGCGCTGTTCGAGGAAGCGAACCGCATCGGCGGCCGCCATGGTCTGGGCATGTGCGACCAGATCGAGAACCGCATCATCGAGGCCAAGAGCCGCGGCATCTACGAGGCGCCGGGGATGGCGTTGCTGCACATCGCCTACGAGCGCCTCGTCACCGGCATCCACAACGAGGACACGATCGAGCAGTACCGCAACAACGGCCGCCGCCTCGGCCGCCTGCTCTACCAGGGCCGCTGGTTCGACCCGCAATGCATGATGCTGCGCGAGACGGCGCAGCGCTGGGTCGCGCGCGCCATCACCGGCGAGGTGACGCTGTCGCTGCGGCGCGGCAACGACTACAGCATCCTCGACACCGAGAGCCCGAACCTCACCTACCACCCCGAGCGTCTGACGATGGAAAAGGGCGCGGGCGCGTTCACGCCCGCCGACCGCATCGGGCAGCTGACGATGCGCAACCTCGACATCGAGGACACGCGCGGCAAGCTCGGCGTCTACTCGCGCGCCGGGCTGCTCGGCGGCGCCCAGGGCGCGACGGTGGCGATGCTGACCCAGGACCCCGCGTAAGTCGGACGCCGGCAACGCTGCCTACAATCCGCGCCGAATCGAATATCCGAGGGAATCGACATCATGGACGATAGTGACGACGGCGCGCGCGTCGGCCTGTGGGTGGTGCTGGGCATCATCACGCTGCTGCTGTTCGGGCTCATCGGGGGCCTGGCGATCCGCCAGGTGCACAAGGCCTCTGCACCCGCCTCGGCAGCGCCTGCTGCGGTGGCCGATGCCGACGCCGTGGTCGACGTGCCGCTGACCGGCGAGCTGCTGGGCAAGATCTACTTCGACCTCGGATCGGCGGCGCTGCCGCCCGATGCCGCGGCGACGCTGTCGACGGTGCTCACCGCGGTCACGCATGCGGGACCGGGCGCCAAGCTCGTGCTCGCCGGCTTCCACGACGCCAGCGGCGACGCGGCGAAGAATGCCGAGCTGGCCAAGCAGCGTGCGAAAGCGGTGCGCGCGGCGTTGCAGGCGGTGGGGCTGGACGCGGCGCGCGTGATGCTGCGCAAGCCGGAATCGACGACCGGCGACGGCGCCGCCACCGAGGCGCGGCGCGTCGAGATCCGGCTCGTTCCTTGAACGGCTGAACGGCTGAACGGCTGAACGGCTGAGCGCTTACGAGGCGACGCGGTCGCGGCCGCCATGCTTGGCGGCATACAGCATCGCATCGGCCGCGCCCAGCAGTTCGCGCGCCTGCGTCATCTCGGCGCTCCAGCGCGCGACGCCGATCGACACCGTCTGGTGCCGCGTTTCGACGCGGTCCTCGCCCGGCACCTTGAACTCGTGCTCGCGCGCCGCCACGGCGACGCGCACGCGCTCGGCCAGATCGACCGCGGCGCGCAGTTCGGTGGCCGGCAGCACGACGGCGAACTCCTCGCCGCCGACGCGTCCGACGACGTCGGTGCCGCGCACCGTGTCCTTCACCGCGGCCGCGGCGAGTCGCAGCACCTCGTCGCCGGCGTTGTGGCCGTAGCGGTCGTTGACCGACTTGAAATGGTCCAGGTCCAGCTCCATCACGGCCAGCGGACGGCCGATGCGGCGCGCGAGGTCGATCTCGCGCTGCAGCGCGTCGAGCAGGTATTTCTTCGTGTGCACGCCGGTGCCCTCGTCGACCGTCGCCATGCGGTAGATGCGGTCGTGCAGCAGCGCGTCCAGGCTGTGGCGGCCGTAGAACTTGAGGATCACGTCGCCGACGCGGATCAGGTCGCCGTCCTTCAGCGCCGCCGCGGCCTCGAGCCGGACCTCGTTGAGGAAGGTGCCGTTCGCCGATCCGAGGTCGCGCAGCAGCACCTGCTCGCCATGCTGGCGCAACTCGGCATGGCGGCGGCTGATGCCGGGGCTGTCCAGCCGCGCGTCGGCCTCATGGGTGCGCCCGATGACCATGCAGGGGCCTTCGATGGCGTAGCGGCGGCCGATGTCCGCGCCGCTGTAGACGATGACGCAGGCGTCGCGCGGCCCGGTGCCGTGGATCGCCTGCAACAGCGTCGCGCTGCCCTGCTGGAGGTGGATGGTCGAGGTTTCCCACATGGTGTGCTCGTCCGGCGTTGCGGCCGGTGCCAGGGTCCGAAGTATCGGGCCAGTCGGCGCCGGCCGGTCAAGCCGGGGGGCGGCCGTCGTGTTTTCTCAACGCCGGGGTCGCCTGCAGGCGGCCGACCTCGAGGCCGTTCCAGTTCGACAGGCGCAGATCGCTGAGGCCGCGCAGGAAGGCGGCATCGGCATCGGCCAGCGGCAACAGGCATTCGATGAGCGCCGCCATCGCGACCTCGCAGGCGCGGGCATTGTTGCCGTCGTCGATCTTCACGGCGACGCCCAGGCCGAGTTCGGGCAGCGCGGCGCAATGCACGCCCTCGGCGCCAACCTTGCAGAACACGCGCTCGCCCAGGCGTTCCATCACGCGCGTGTCGAAGCGGCCCGTGCCCGCGACCATGTAAGGCGCCGCCGCGACGGCCGCGCGCAGCCGCCGTGCGGCGCGGGCATGGCCCTCGCTCAGGCCGACGCCGCTGCCGACGCGCGCGAAGGCGAGCGCGAGGCGGCGCAGCGGAATCGCATAGGTCGGGATCGAGCAGCCGTCGGTGCCGACCGCCGTGCGCGCGAGATCGTTCCCGGTCGCGGCCTCGATCGCGGCGCCGACCTCGCGCATCACCGGATGCTCGGGTCGCACGTAGCCGCGCAGGAAGGTGCGCGCGTCGGCGGCGCCGGTCGAACCGACCGCGTTCGCCATCAGGCAGCCGAGGCAGACGAAGCCGGCATGCTTGCCCGAGCAGTTGTTGTGCAGCGCCGTCGGTGGCGTGCCAGCGGCCGCCAGCGCCTTCAGCGAGGCGTCGTGCGACGGCCAATGGACGCCGCATTCGAGCACCGAGGCGTCGACGCCGGCCTTGGCGAGCATCGCCGCGGCGGCCTCGACATGGCGCGGCTCGCCGCCATGCGAGGCGCAGGCCAGCGCGAGTTCGGCGTCGACGAGGCCCCAGCGTTCGGCCGCGCCGCTGGCCACCAGCGGCAGCGCCTGCAGCACCTTGATGGCCGAGCGCGGGAACACGGCGCGGTCGATGTCGCCGATCTGCAGCCGCAAGGCGCCGTCGGCATCGACGACGGCGACGGCGCCGCGATGCGCCGACTCGACGATGCCGCCGCGCAGCGCCTGGACGAGGACGGGGTTGGCCTGCATGGTGCCGGCGGGTGGGTCAGGCGGCTCGGGCTGTTCGGCGCCGGCGCTCAGCGCTTGATGAGCAGGCTTTCCTTGCTGGCGCCCTGGGCGACGAGGTCGCGGAACCATTGCGGCGGCTTGCCGACGCCGACCCAGGTCTCCTGCGGGCGCTGCGGGTTGGCGTACTTGGGTGCGCGCGGAGCCGTTGCCGCGGCGGGCTCGCCGGCGGCGGCCTTGGGGGCCCTGGCGACGCTGCGGGCACTGCGCGCCGGCAGATAGGGCTTCAATGCCTCGATGCCTTCGGCGATCGTGAAACCCGACATCTGCAGCTTCTTGGCGTAGCCGTCGGCGAGGACCTTGACTTCCTCGGCGCGCTTCTGGTTGATCGCCTGCTGGGTTTCCTGCAGCAGGGCGTGGAGTTCCGGGAACGAGAGTTTGCTGATGTCCATGCTCTTCGGTTCGATGTGGCCACCGCGGGTGCTGCGGCAATCCGCCACGGTTGCCGGGCGGGGCCATCATGTTAACTGGCCCATCCCGCCCGAGCGGGCAGAATCGGACCATGCCCATGAGTGCCGTCGTGCTGGTGTTGCTGGCGGCGCTGCTGCACGCGACATGGAACATCGCCGCCAAACGCGCCGGCGGCGACCAGCGCTTCGCGCTGCTGTCGGCGCTGCTGACGGTCGTCATCTGGCTGCCGCTGGGCCTGTGGTTCGGCGTCGAGGAATGGCCGCGCTGGGGCCTGAGGCAGTGGCTCGCCGTGAGCGCGAGCGCCGCCGTCCACCTGCTGTACTACAACACCTTGCTCAAGGGCTACCGACTCGCCGACCTCACCGTCGTCTACCCGCTGGCGCGTGGCAGCGGCCCGCTGCTGAGCGCGAGCGCGGCGGTGCTGCTGCTCGGCGAGCGGTTGAGCGCGGCCGGCGCCGCCGGCATCGCCGCCGTCTGCGGCGGCGTGTTCCTGATCGCCGGCGGCCCGGCGCTGTGGCGCGGCGGCCATGATCCGGCGCAGCGCCGGCGCGTCGGCGCTGGCCTGCGCTGGGGGCTGCTGACGGGGGCGACGATCGCCTGCTATTCGGTCATCGACGGCTACGCGGTCAAGGTGCTGGCGATGGGGCCCCTCGTCTACGACTACATGTGCAACGTGCTGCGCGTGCCGTTGCAGGTGCCGCTGCTGCTGGGCGACCGCGCGGCGCTGGCCGCGACGTGGCGGCGGCAGTGGCGGCATGCGCTCGTCGTCGCGCTGCTCAGCCCGGCCGCCTACATCCTCGTGCTGCAGGCGCTGACGCTGGCGCCGCTGTCGCATGTGGCGCCGGCGCGCGAGGTCTCGATGCTGTTCGCCGCGCTGCTCGGTGGGCGGCTGCTCGGCGAGGGCGACCGCCGGCTGCGCCTGGCCGGCGCCGGCTGCATCGCCGCCGGCGTCGTCGCGCTGGCGCTGGGGTAGGCATGCAGCTGCTCGGCGTCGATTTCAGCAGCGCACCGTCGCGGCGCAAGCCCATCACCGCCGCGCATGGCGAACTCGTCGGCGCCGTGCTGCGCCTGCAGCGAGTCGACGCGCTGCCGACGCTGGCCGATTTCGAGGCGCTGCTGGCCGCGCCCGGGCCCTGGTTCGGCGCCTTCGATTTCCCGTTCGGTCTGCCGCGCGCCTTCGTCGACGACCTCGGGCTCGGCGCCACCACCGAGGCCGTGATCGGCGAGCTGCGCCGCCGCTGCCCGAGCCGCATGAGCTGGCGCGCGCTCGTCGATGCCTGGGGCACCGGCCGCCCGGCCGGCCAGCGCCTCGTGCACCGCGCGACCGATCTCGCGCTGCCGGGGTTGCGCTCGACGAGCCCGCTGCAGACGCGCTACGTGCCGGTGGGCTTCATGTACTACGAGGGCCTGGCGCGGCTCGTCGCCGCCGGCGTGCACCTGCCGGGCCTGCGCGAGGGCGACGCCGCGCGGGTGGCCGTCGAGGGCTACCCGGGCCTGCTCGCCCACGAACTCATCGGCCGGCGCTCGTACAAGAACGATCCCGGCGCCGACCGGCTGATCGCGCGCAAGGACATCGTCGACGCGCTCGAGCAGGGGCGCGGCGGCCTGGGCCTGCGGCTCAAGCTCGGCCACGCGCTGCGCGAGGCGCTCGTCGACGACGCCGGCGGCGACCGCCTCGACGCCGTGCTGTGCCTGATGCAGGCCGGCTGGGCGGTCGGTCAGCCGGCTTGGGGCATGCCCGAGACGGTCGACGCGGTCGAAGGCTGGATCGTCGGATCGGGTTGATCAGGCCGCCGCCGCGGCCCGCGCCGCGGCGAGAAAGTCCTGCAGCATCGGCCTGTCGTCGAGCGTTTCCGCGTCGCCCAGCGGGTGGAACTCGGGATGCCACTGGACGCCGGCGACGAAGCTCGGGCCCCGCCAGCGCACGGCCTCAATCAGCCCGTCCTGCAGGCAGTGCGCCTCGACCGTGAATTCGTCGGCCAGGCGCTTGATCGCCTGGTGGTGGATGCTGTTCGTGCGCGCCCGCGACTGGCCCGGATAGAGCGCGGCGAGCCGCGTGCCGGGGACGAATTCGATCTCGTGGCGATGCCTCTCGTAGAGGCCGTGGACATGGTGCTCGACCTCGGTCGGATGCAGCGTCGGGATGTCCTGCAGCAGCGTGCCGCCCCAGGCGACGTTGAGCAGCTGCAGCCCGCGGCAGATCCCGAACACCGGCTTGCCGGCGGCGACGAAGGCGCGCAGCAGGTCGATCTCGTAGCGGTCGCGGATGCGGTCGCCCTGCCAGTCGACATGGCCCGGCGTCTCGCCGTAGGACTCGGGGGCGACGTCGTTGCCGCCCTGCAGCACGAGGCCGTCGAGCGCGGCGGCGTAGTCGTGCAGGTCGAGGTCGCTGCGCAGCACGACGCTGGTGGCGTCGACGGCGGGCACCATCACCGCCATGGCGCCGCCGCCGAGCAGCCAATGGGCGACCGATTGTTCGAGGTAATGCAGCGTCCGCGTCCAGACGCCTTGCGCCGGCATGCCGGCCACGCCGGGGTAGAAGATGCGCGCCGAGACGCCGATCAGCAGGGGCCTGTCCATCGAGTGTGGAATGATGCACCGGTGCGGGCGCGGCGTCATTCGCCGTCGGATTCGCCCATGTCGTCGTTCTCGTCGCGGGCCTTGTGCACGCGCTGCTGCAGCCGTTCGGCCAGCGGCGCCATCTCGGCGACGAGCTGCTGCGTCGGTACCGTGCCGCCCCAGCGCAGCGCCGGCAGCGGCAACGTGCTCATGTAGGGCGCGCCGTACAGGCGGTCGCTGGCGCGTTCGTTGAACGCCAGCCAGATGCCGCTCGCGGCCAGCGCCAGCGTCGCCAGCGACGCCGTCGCCGCGCGGCGGTGCAGCGGCAGCACGTGCACGAGGTGCGCACGCACCAGCAGCACGGTCAGCAGCGCGCCGACCGGCCCCTCGAGGCGCCACAGCCAGGGTTGGGCCAGCGTGGCCGCGACCTGCGGCAGCAGCACGCCGACGAGGTCGATCGCGACGAGCCAGGGCAGCGCGATGCGCAGGTGGGCGACGAAATCGAAGCGGTGCTGGAACAGCTTGGACATCAGCGCCCAGACGGCGCACCAGATCGCGATCACCAGCGGGATCGCGGCCAGCGAGGGCAGCCAGTTGACGAAATCGGCGCCCGGGTCGAGCGAGAGCCAGCGCGTGCCCAGCACGATCGCGGCCAGCGCCGCCAGCAGCAGCGGGATCGACAGCCGGCGCACCGGCACGGGCGCCGTCAACGGCTGCTCGGCCGCGAGCGCCTCGCCCGGCAGGCGCAGCCGCAGCCGCGTCTGGCCGAGCTGCAGCGCGGCGCCGCCGCTGGCGAGTTCGGCGCCGCTGGCGGCGTCGACCGTGCGGCCGTCGACGAGCGCGCCGTTGATCGTCGACCCCAGCTGCAGACGCAGCCGGCCGACCTCGTCGGGGGCGATCGACGCGTGATGGGCGGCGACATGCGGGTCGTCGATGACGATGTCGTTGTCGATCGCGCGCCCCAGCGTCAGCGGCCAGGCCGCGACGTCGATCGTGCGCAGTGCACGACCGTCGCGGTCGGTGACCTCGATCAATGCGATGCGGGCGTGACCCATGCGTATCCGTCGAGGTAATGCTGCGCCAGCCGCTGCGCGCTGTCGAAGGCGATGCCATGGGCGTCGAAGCGGCCCTGGGCGCCGATCTGCGAGCCGTCCAGCGTGGCGGCGAGCACGCTGAGGTCGTACAGGCCCTCGAGCTTCTTGTACGCGCGCAGGCAGACGACGGCCTTCAGCGGCAGGCCCTGGCTCGCGACCTGGCGCTCGACGCATTGCGCCGCCGTCAGCTGGGCGTCGTTGCTGCCCATGAACTCGTTGCGAAAGCTCGCCGAATAGCGCTGCGCGAAACGCAGCGCGCCGATGCGGCCGCCGTCGTAGGCCTCGTGGCGCACGACCAGGAAGCCGGTCTGCAGCGTCGGGCTGACGTAGATGCGGCTGTCCATCGCGCAGTCCGAGCGCTCGAACTGCAGCCCGTGCTGGGCCTGCGGCGAGCCGCGTCCCCAGCAGCGCATGAAGTCCTCGCGCGGCACCGGGATGCGGTAACGCGCATGGCCGGCGCTGCGCCAGGGCAGGGCGATGAAGCGTGCCGTCAGATCGGCCTGGTGCGTCATCAGCTGGCGCGTGATCTCGGCCCAGGCCGGCGTCGTCAGCGGCTTGGCGTCGCGGCCGCGTTCGATCAGCGCCGCCACCGCCGCCGCCGGCACGAGGAAGCTGACCTGCTCGCCGTCGCGCCGCGCGGCGACGTTGACGCCGATCAGCCGGCCCTGGTCGTCGACGGCCGGGCCGCCGCTCATGCCCGGGCTCAGCGAGCCGCCGAAGAACAGCGTCGGCACGAAGCCGCGCTCGGCCAGGCCGTTGTAGTTGCCCTCGGCGACGGCGAAGCCGACATCGAGCGGGTTGCCCAGCGAATAGATGCGCGCGCCGCGCGCCAGCGGCTGCGCTTCGGGCCGCAGCGCGACGGCGCCGCGCCCGGCCAGCGGCTCCGGGTCGGCCGGACGCAGCAGCGCGAGGTCGTGCACGACGTCGAAGGCCAGCAGTTCGAGCGCGCCCTGGCGGCCGTCGACGCTGGCGTAGACGAGCCGGTAGCGCGACGGCTGCAGCGCGTACTGGCTGACGACGTGGTAGTTCGTGATCAGGTGGCGGCCGTCGTCGACGAGAAAGCCCGAGCCGACCGAGGCCTGGCTGTCCTGCGTCTTCAGCAGCGTGCGCACCTGCAGCAGCAGCGGCCGCGTGCGCTCGTAGATGCGCTGGCCGGCGCCGGTGATCGTCGGCTCGGCCGCGCTGGCGGCGGCTTCGGCGGCGACGGGCGGCGTCTGCGGTCCAGGTGGCGTCGCGGCGAGCGCCGGCGCGCAGGCGCCGAGCAGCCAGAGGAAGGACGCGCCCGTGAGCAGACGGCGGAGGCGGGGAAGCGTCATTTCCTCATGAGGGTGCTTTTGCCAAAAAGACTCTCGATCAGATCGACAGCGAGGTTGGCGGTCTTGTTGCGCAGGTCCAGCGCCGGGTTCAGCTCCATCACGTCCAGGCTGGCGAGGCGGCCGGTGTCGGCGATCATCTCCATGCACAGCTGGGCCTCGCGATATGTCGGCCCGCCAGGCACCGTCGTGCCGACGCCGGGGGCGATCTCGGGGTCGAGGAAATCGACGTCGAAGCTGACGTGCAGATGCGTCTTCTCGTCGAGCGTCGCCAGCGCCAGCTCCATCGTGTGGCGCATCCCCATCTCGTCGATGTAGCGCATGTCGAAGACCTCGAGCCCGGCCTCGTGGACGAAGCGCTTCTCGCCGGCGTCGACGCTGCGGATGCCGATCTGGCGCACCTCGCGCGGCAGCAGCGCCGGCACGGTGCCGCCGATCGAGGTCAGCGCCGCCGGTCCATGGCCGCACAGGCAGGCCACCGGCATGCCGTGGATGTTGCCGCTGGGCGTCAGCGTGCTGGTGTTGAAGTCGGCATGGGCGTCGAGCCAGAGCACGCGCAGCTTGCGTCCGCGCTCGCGGCAATGGCGCGCGACGGCGCTGATGCTGCCGATGCCCAGGCTGTGGTCGCCGCCGAGCAGGATCGGCAGCCGGCCGCGCTGCAGCTCGCCATGCACGGCGTCGTGGACGCTGCGGTTCCAGGCCTCGACCTCGGCGAGGTGGCGATAGCCGTCCACCGGCGGCAACCAGGGGTTGGCTGGCCCGCTGAGGTTGCCGAGGTCCTCGACCTCGAGCCCCTGGCCCTGCAGCATCGCGGCGATGCCGGCCACGCGCAGCGCCTCCGGCCCCATGCTCGCGCCGCGCGCGCCGGCGCCGATGTCGGTCGGCGCGCCGATGAGGCTGATGATGGCTTGCGGTGCGGCCATCGTCAGATGTCGAGCGCGAATTCGCCGATGCCGGTCACCGGCAGGTCGAAGCCGTAATGCGCCGCCAGCACCTCCCAGGCCTCCTCGGCCGTCTCGACATAGCGGAACAGGCCGAGGTCGGCGGCGCCGATCATGCCGGTCTCGACGAGGAAGTCGAAGTCGATCAGGCGCTCCCAGAACTCGCGCCCGAAGAGCAGGATCGGCCGCTTGCGGCTCTTGCCGGTCTGCACCAGCGTCATCGTCTCGAACAGCTCGTCGAGCGTGCCGAAGCCGCCCGGAAAGCACACGAGCGCGATGCTGCGCATCAGGAAATGCATCTTGCGCAGCGCGAAATAGTGGAATTGGAAGCAGAGCTCGGGCGTGATGTAGGGGTTGGGCGCCTGCTCGTGCGGCAGCACGATGTTCAGCCCCAGGCTCTTGCCGCCGACCTCGAACGCGCCGCGGTTGCCGGCTTCCATGATGCCGGGGCCGCCGCCGGTGACGACGTAGATCGGTGTCGCCAGTGCTCGCGAATGCGAGGTGGTGAGAGCGGCGAAGCGCCGCGCCTCGTCGTAGTAGCGGCTCATCACGGCCGCCGTCTCGGCGCGGCGGACGGCCTGCGCGTCGCCCTGGCTGTGCGCCGCGGCGAGCGCGGCGGCGGCGACATCGGGCGGCTGGATGCGGGCGCTGCCGAAGATGACGATCGTCGACTCGATGCCCTGTTCCTGCTGCACCAACTCGGCCTTCAGCAGCTCGAGCTGCATGCGCACCGGGCGCAGTTCCTCGCGCACGAGGAAGGCGCTGTCCGTGAAGGCGAGGCGGTAGGCGCTCTCGGGTCCGGCGTAGCGGTCGGGTGCCGCGGCGGCGCGCGCCTCCTGCTCGGCCGAGGGGAAATTGCGCTCGCCGAGCAGCGACTTGGGAGGTGCGGTCATCGGGCGAGCTTAACGCGACGCGGCGGCTTCGAGCGCCGCGCCCTTGCGATCGGCGCAGACGGCGCAGCCGCTCTGGCGCGGCAGCCGCAGGTCGGTCCATTCCATGCTGCGCGCGTCCAGCATCAGCAGCCGGCCGGCGAGCGAGCGGGCGCCGGGCAGCAGCAGCTTGATCGCTTCGGCCGCCTGCATCGCGCCGACGATGCCCACGAGCGGGGCGAACACGCCCATCGTCGAGCAGGCCACGTCCTCGTGCGCGGCGTCGGCGGGGAACAGGCAGGCGTAGCACGGTGCGGCGGCGTCGCGCGTGTCATAGACCGCGATCTGCGCGTCCCAGCCGATCGCCGCGCCCGAGACCAGCGGCCGGCCGTGGCGCACGCAGGCGGCGTTGACGGCGTGGCGGGTGCGGAAGTTGTCGCAGCAGTCGAGCACGACGTCGACCTGCGGCAGCAGTTCGTCGAGCAGCGCCGCGTCGGCGCGCCGCACGAGCGCGCGCAGCCGCAGGTCGGGGTTGATCGCCGCCAGCGTCGCCTGCACCGACAGCGCCTTGGGCTGGCCGATGCGCGACTGGTCGTGCGCGATCTGGCGCTGCAGGTTCGTGAGGTCGACATCGTCGTCGTCGACGACGGTGATGCGGCCGACGCCGGCCGTGCCCAGGTACATCGCCGCCGGCGAACCGAGGCCGCCGGCGCCGATCACCAGCGCATGCGCGGCGAGCAGCGCGCGCTGGCCCTCGATGCCGATCTCGTCGAGCAGCAGGTGGCGCGCATAGCGCAGGAGTTGCTGGTCGTCCATCGATGAATGAATGACGCGCGAGCGGCCGCGGCGCCGGTGGCCGGCGAGGCGGCCGCGCCGGCGACTACTTGCCCGGCTTGGGCGTGGCCGGGGCCTCGGCGCGCTGCTCGGCGGCCGCCGTCTTGCTCGCCAGCACGGGCAGGCCGCGCAGCTCGTTTAGCGCCTGCTGCAGCGGGAAGTCCTGGGCGCTGCCGAACTCGGGCAGCGGCTTCGGGTCACGCGCCTTGGCCAGCGCTTCCTCGACCTTCAGGCGGGCTTCCTCGCGCGCCTTCTCGGCCGCCGGGTCGGGCTTCTCGTTGGCGCCGACGAGGTGCTTGTCGAGATCGGCCTCGCGCACCGCGAGCGCCGCGTAGACATTGCCGGCGGCCGTCTCGTCGAGCCAGACATCGGGGACGATGCCCGTGCCCTGGATCGAGCGCCCGCTGGGCGTGTAGTAGCGCGCCGTCGTGATCTTCAGCGCCGTCTCGCCGGGCAGCGGGCGCACCGTCTGGACCGAGCCCTTGCCGAAGGTCTGCGCGCCCATGATCTTGGCGCGATGCGTGTCCTGCAGCGCGCCGGCGACGATCTCGCTGGCCGAGGCCGAGCCCTGGTTGACGAGCACGACCAGCGGCACCGTCTTCAGCGCCGCCGGCAGCTTGCGCAGCGGGTCGCTGCCGCGGCGGGCGTAGTAGTCGGGGTTGGCGCGGAAGGTCGCCTTCGATTCGGGGATCTGGCCGTTCGTCGAGACGACGACGGCGTCGGCCGGCAGGAAGGCGGCCGAGATCGCAACGGCGGCATCGAGCAGACCGCCCGGGTCGTTGCGCAGGTCGAGCACGAGGCCCTTGAGATGCGGGTCCTGCTTGTAGAGGTCGTCGAGCTTGGCGACGAAGTCGTCGACCGTGCGGTCCTGGAACTGGCTGACGCGGATCCAGCCGTAGCCCGGCGCCGGCATGCTGGCGCGCACGCTCTGCATGCGGATCTCCTCGCGCACGATGGTCACCGGGAAGCTGCGGTTCTCGGCCTTGCGGTAGACGACGAGGACGACCTTCGTGTTGGGCTCGCCGCGCATGCGCTTGACGGCCTGGTCGACGGTCAGGCCCTTGACCGGCGTCTCGTCGATGCGCGTGATGAGGTCACCGGGCTTGAGTCCGGCGCGGAACGCCGGCGAGCCCTCGATCGGCGAGACGACCTTGACGAGGCCGTCCTCCATGCCCATCTCGATGCCGATGCCGACGAAGCGGCCGCCCGTCACCTCGCGAAATTCCTTGTAGCTCTTCTTGTCGAAATACTGGCTGTGCGGGTCGAGCCCGGCGACCATGCCGGCGATGGCGTCGTCGATGAGCTTCTTCTCGTCGACGGGCTCGACATACTCGGCCTTGATGCGGTCGAACACGGCCGCGAGCTGCTGCACTTCCTCGAGCGGCAGGGGCGACGTCGTGTTGCGCGCCTGCGCCTGGAACTGCATCGTCGTGAGCGCGCCGGCGAACACGCCCAGGGTGAGCAGGCCAACGACTTTCAACTTGGAACCCATGTCGGTTCGCCTTTCGGGACGGGGGAGCGCAGGTCCGCGCAGTATAGGACTGGGGCCGATTTTGATCCGCGACCGGTGCGAAAGTTGCAAGCGCGTGGCGCGCAGCGCGCGCCGATCGTGAGGCTTTGCTCGCCCCGGCGCGCGACGCCGCCGGCGACGGTCGCTTGCGTTGGTCCCTCCGACAGGAATCGAAAATTGCGCGCAACGCGTTGTTTTTGCGCTATATGTTACGACCGCGGATGCTGTCGTTCCCCCATTTGTTCCCCCAATGCATCGATCTGTCCGCACTCCCGGCTCCTGGCGCGGTGAGTCTTGAGTGATTCGAGTGAGCGGTCACTTCGTGTCAAATCTGACAGCCGAAAAGCGGCGCTGGACAATCGCGGTAGGGTCAGAAGCGGCACCGATCTCGAAGTGGAGATCAGCAACGTGGATCCGGAAAGTGGAAGGCCCCAACGTGCTACCAACACCAAGGGGCCCCCGGGACGCAGTGCATCCATGTCGTCAAGCGAGTCGACTGGGTCACTTTACCAGAATCCTGCCCTCGGCGGGAAGGCGGCGCGCCCGGGTTCATCAACTTCAATTGGGATGAGCATGGGCAAGATGACGCCGAGCGCGAAGCGCGCAACACCGGCCGCGATGACTGCGGCCACGACAACTGCCAGCCGCACCGCTGAGGTGCTGAACAACTTCGACCGCTTGCCCGACGTCGCTCGGGTACGCGTGCCGGTGGTTGCAGCGCTGTTCGGTATATCAGAGCCGACCGCGTGGCGCTGGTCGAGGGAGGGGAAACTGCCCCAGCCGGCGCGACACGGGGCGCGGATGACGACGTGGGGCGTCGGAGCGCTGCGCCGTGCGCTGGCCGAACTGGCAGCGGGGTGAGTGCATGCGAAAAACTCTCCCAACCGCTGGGGTCGCCCAGCGCGGCGAGGCTTCGCCCGTCGCAGCCTCGTTCCGGATCCGCTGCAGCTGCGGACACCGCAGCATCTTCCGACGCCTGATCCACTCGAAGCCTCAGGCGACTGAGGCCCAGATCGGGGCCTGCGTCGCTGCCGGCTCTGCCGTCGCTCTGCCAGCCGGGAGGCAGGCATGAGCGCGGCCGCGGAGATCATCGACTTCGATCCTGCGCACTTCGCTGCGGTGGCCGCGGAGCGTCTTCGGGCGCTCGACGACCCACAGCCGCCTGCAGCGGATCATGCGGATAGCTCAACGTCGGACGAGGCGGTGACTCGGGCTAACGACAGTCTGACTGTGCTAAGAAGCCTTGGGCCCCGGATGACCAAGACGTGGGCGCCTTCGGGTATCCAACAGTACGACAGGGCTCGCAATTTCACGGTGCGCAGCGTCGAGTTCGACGGCATCGAAGGCCTGGCGTCGGCGCTCGAAGCCGTGTCCAAGGACCCGAGGTCCTGCGTCATCCGCGGCCAGCTGCGCGACGACGCGACGCCGCGCGAGGACGGCACCTACGAACGCAACCTGGAGACGTTTACCGAGCGGGCCAGGAAATGGGTGTGCTTTGACATTGACAACTGGGTCGACCCGACTGGCGGTGATCCTGTGACGCAACCGGAGATCGTGATCGACAGGTTCGTCTCGAGCTGCCTGCCCGTCGAGTTCCGTGGAGTTAGTTACTGGTGGCAGCTCAGTAGCTCGGCCGGCAAGCCCGGCTCGGCGAATGTCTTGAAAGCACACATCTGGTTTGTTTTGGACAGGCCGGTTACCGGAGACGAGTTGGATGCCTGGGCGCGGGCGCTGAACCTGATCGTTGACGTTACGACGTTCAGAACCGTGCAGGTTCATTTCGTGGCCGCGCCGGTCTTCGACGGCGTCGAGGATCCGGTGCCCGTGAGATCCGGGATCTGGCTTTCGCCCGCGGAGATCGACGAAGTTGCCATCGTCCTTCCCGATGTCAGCCAGCTGCCGACGCGCCAGCGCCCGGGACGCCACGACCTCGTCGACCCCACTCTGAAACCAGGACTCATCGGGGCCTTTTGCAGGTTGTATCCGCCGGCGATCCTCGTAGACAGCGGCCTGGTCCCCGGCTACGAATTCGAAGGCGACAGCGACGTGCGGCTGACCTGGACCACGAGCGCGAGCGGCGCCGCGGGCGGCGCGTGCATCACTGACGACGGCCATCGGATCTTCAACGCGCATAACGACGATCCGGCGAAGGGCCGAGCCGTTTCCTCGTGGGATTTCATGCGCTTGAACAATTACGGTTACCTGGACGATGACCTGGACGAAGACGCAATCTCTTTCATCGGCGTCGACAAGCTGCCTTCGGAGTTGGCGATGCGCCAGTTCGTGAAGGACAGCCTGCCCGACGTCGTCGCCGAGTGGGAGCGCACGCGCGCGGCCGAGCGCGAGGCCAGGGCTGAACGCGTCCGCGCATTGCACGAGGAGGCCGCACGACGCGGCCAGCAGCACCTGCAGCTGGTCGTCCCCGACGCCGGCGCTGCAGACGGCCCGGACGAGGCTCCAGAGCCTTCTGGGGCAGGTGAGGCTGGTGTGCCCCAGGCGGCCGCCTCGGACGCCCCTGGCGGCTCGGCAGCGCCCTCCGCGGGCACGTCCGAGATCGTGTCGCGCGCGCCTCGGGGCGAGATCGGAACGCGGCCGCTCAAGGTGCTGACGATCAGCGAGCTGATGAGCCAGAAGCCCGCGCGCTGGCTCGTCAAGGGGCTGGTGCCGGAGGCCTCGCTCGGCTTGCTGTACGGCGCGTCCGGCGCGGGGAAAACGTTCATCGTCGCCGATCTTGCCCTGGCCGTCGCGCGCGGAATGGAGTGGCGCGGCCGGCGCGTCAAGCAGACCGGCGTTCTGTACGTCGCGGCCGAGGCGCAGTACAGCATCGGCAATCGGCTGCGCGCGTACTCGAAACACCACAAGGGTGTCAACCTGAGCACAGTTCCCTTTGGCATCCTGCCGGAGAGCCTGAGCCTCAGCAGCGAAGGGAAGCTGGACGCGGCTCGCCTCGTCCACGCGTGCCGTGCAATGCAGGCGGCCGGGCAGCCAGTCGGGCTCATCGTGTTGGACACGCTCAACCGCGTCATGTCCGGCGCCGATGAGAATTCAAGTTCTGACATGGGATCCCTGATCGCGAACGTTGACGCGATCCGCGCGGCGACCGGCGCCACTGTCCTGATCGTCCACCATTCGGGCAAGGATGAGGACAAGGGCGCGCGGGGCCACAGCTCGCTGAAGGCGGCGGTCGATGTCGAGATTCAGGTGACCCGGAACGGCAATGCTCGCGGGATGAAGGTCACCAAGAGCAGAGACGGTGCCGACGGTGACACCCACGCGTTTCGTCTGGAGCGCGTTGTGCTTGGCCGGGACGATGACGGCGACGAGGAGTCGTCCTGCGTGGTCGTCCACGAGCAAGGCCGGGCGCCGGTGGTGCCGTGGCCGCCGGGCAAGTGGATGGACGGGATTCGCAGGGTCTTGCTCGACGCCGATGACGAGGGTGTCGACAAGGCCGAGCTGCCCGGGCTGGTGAAGGCGCTTGTCGACCCGGACAACAAGCGGGGCCGGGATAGCGTCAACCGGGCAATCAAGGACTTGGCCGGGCAGAGCCTGATCCTTGACAAGGCCGGGCGCTGGGTTCTCCCAGACCCCCTCGCAGCCTGACCCCGCACCCCACCCACACCACAGCTCCTAGAGCGCTGTGGTGTGGGTGGTGGAGAAGTGCCCCACACGCCACCACTTTGTGGGTCCGCGTGGGGGACGTGGGACCTCAAGCGGGACCTCTCCGGCAAAGCAACATGTTGCCCGCGGCGCGGTAGGCGCGCAGCAACCGGGCCCATTCAGCCCCGGGCGATGCGATGACCGACGGCCCGCGCGCGACACCAGCGCCGGCATCCATGCCGACCGGTGGCAGGCGGCGCCGGTGTCGCACAGGGCCAACAGCATGCCCCGCCGCAGCAGTCGCCGCAGGGCCACCGGAGCCCGCAGGCGCGGCCGCCGCGGCAAGCCCCGGCATCACGCCCCGACTGGCACAGGCCGCCCCATCTCGAGCGCCCCGGCGCCAACCGACCCCGGCATCGCCGGGCACGCCACAGACCGCATCGAGGTCCACCGACATGAAGACGAAACCCAGGCCGAGACAGAACCCCATGCAGTCACGGGACGAGCCCCTGCCCGACCCGCTCGGCGACATCCTGCGCCCACCGCCCCATGAGTCCCGCCGGTGCGGTGCGCACTGCCGCACGACTGGCATGCCATGCAGAACGTGGGCCGTCCGCGGCTCGATGCGCTGCAGGCTCCACGGCGGCGCCAAGCGAAGCGGCCGCCCGCCAACGACGGGCCTGTTCACGGCACAGGCCAAGCGCGAGCGCAGGTTCCAGTCCGCCGTTCGCTATCTGCTGCGCCATCGCTGCACCATGCCCGACCCCGTCGAACCGCCGGAGTTGTATGCCAGTGCTGATGGCTCATATGCCTCGCCAATGACACAGTCCGGATCGCGCATCGCGGCGCTGCTCTCGCCCATGCCTGCAGACGCGCGCGAAACCCAGGCGCGGCCCCCAGCAGACGCCGGTCAGGAGCGGCAGCGCGGAGCGAGCCGGCCGGCCCGCCTGACGGACACGGGCCTCGAGCGTCCGGCTGACGACGCCGGTGCCTTGCCCGCGTCGGCCGGGCCTCAGGCTCCCGAGCCACTCGGCAGGAGCACCCAATGACCGAGCCAGCCTCGGCGCGCGCGCCACCAGCTCGACCGCATCGGCCCAGCCCGGGGCGAAGCAGGGCAACGATCAATTCAACAACGAGCCCGACGGGCTCAAGCAAGGAGATGGAGATGAGCAGGAACAGGCGGAGCGCCGACAAGGTGATGGAGGAGGCGCTGATGACCGCGTCGAGCTACATGAAGCGGGCGGCGCTGGAGATCGATAAGTTCTTCGGCGAGGGCTACGCGGAGGACCATCCGGAGTTGGTTGCGGCGTTCATGCAGGCCGCAGCTGCTGACATGCAAACGATGTGGACTGCCGCCACGATCGAGGACGGTCTCTACGAGGTTGCCGACAATCTGAGGCGCATCGCCGACGCACCGGGCGGGCTGTCGGCCGGCTGAGCGGGTCGAGGTGGCGCCCAGGTGCGGGCGCCGCCGTCGTCACTGCGCTGGCGCTGGTCCGTCGAGCAGCAGGCGCCGATTGCCCTTGGTGACGGCGATGCCGCGCAGCTCGAGCCACTCGTCGGCTAGGTCGCAGTCGAACCGGGTCGGGAACGCGTCCGCCGCGCGCGCCGGCCCGGCTCGGTGGCCCAGCGGCGCTGTCATCTCGTCCATCAGCCGTTCGGTCTCAGGGTCGAGTTGCGCCTCGATCGTTTGCCGCCGCATCTTGTCGCGCAGCAGCAGCTGGCCGTAGCGGCTGCGCCAGCCGTCGCCGACGTACTGCGGCCGCGGCCTGGGCTCGCGCGTCGTCGGCGCTGCGCCGAGCTCGCGGGTGAAGATGCCTGCGACGACCACCCTGGCCGCTTGCGCCTGCTGTCGGAACAGCGCGTGGTCAGCGGCGGCGGCATGCGGCCTGGGCCGGCGCGGGTCTGCGGAGCGTTCGGGCGACATCATTGCTTCCCTGCGCTGGGCGGCTTGATCTTGCGCTTGCGCCGCGGTAGTGTCGCACCGAGCGGCGTCCGCGGCCGCGCACGACAAGAGGGAGCCCATGACCAACGACCCGTCAGCATTGCCTAGGCGTGGTCCGCTTCGGCTGGTGTCATCGACGACGGAGCCGCGCGTGAAGCGCAGGTACGTCAACATGGACGACGCCGGCTCGGATTGGAACTGGCGGTTCTTCCAACGAAACGGCATGGCCCCGCTCGGCCCAACCCCTGCGACCATCCGGCGGCGCGAAGAAGAAGCAGAGCGGGTAGCCGCGCGTGCTGCTGTCACGAGCGAGTCCCTGCGCGCGGCAATCGCCGCGCTCCACGCGAAGCCGGTGGAGACAGCCGGCGAGGCCGCGACACGCGCCGTGCTGCTCGATGCCATCCGCGCCGAACTCGCTGCGCGCGAGCTTGCAGCAAATGGAGCCGAGCAATGAGCGAGCCGAAGAACCCGCCGGGCAGTTCCGAAGCAAGCGCTCCGGCGGTCGATGAGCTCATCAAGATTCTGGAACTGCAGGCCTTCAAGAGCGACGCGCTGAAGGCGAAGCAGGCTCATCTTCTGGAGCTGCTCCGCAAGGGCTCGGGCTCTGCCTCGTCCAGCGGTGGCCAGGAGGGCAACCAGTCGCCATCAGGCTTGCCGTCGGCCGCCGCGACGCGCGGCACGGAGCCGCTGGAGGAAAGCCCGGATATGGGGCTGACGGCCTGGAACCTGGAGCTGTTTCGCAAAGCGGGGATGCTGCGCCCCGTTATGGCGAGCAACAGCCCGGACCCACAGACGGCCCCCGCGGCGAAGTCACCAGCTCCGTCCCTGCGAGTGGTGCCTCGCGAGGACGACAAAGAATGAGCGCGAACCAGGAGGCTGCGAGGTCACCTCGCGAATCCGGTGGCGTGCATGTCAGGGGCTGGGTGTACGTCATCGTCAACAAGGCGATGCCGGGAGTCGTCAAGGTCGGTCACTCGATGAAGGACCCCGTGCTGCGAGCGCGCGAACTCGGTGGAACCGGTATTCCGCACCCATTCGAGGTCGCGTTCGACGATGTCGTCGAGGATCCGAGAAGGATCGAACTTCAGGCCCATAGCGTGCTTGAGGAATGCCGCGAGAGCGCGAATCGCGAATGGTTTCGCTGTGGCGTCGGGGAGGCGGTCGCGGCGCTGTGTTCTGTTTCCGGCCGGGCGGTTCCGCCGAGATTCGAGCAGCGCGCCGCTGAGCCAGTGTCGACGGAGGCCGCGCCAGAATTACCCAGTCGCGAGGAGAGGCCGCGACACGAGCCGCCATCGCAACCGGCTCAGCCCCAATCGGCGCCGCCGCCGAAACCGGCGCCTCCACCGCGACCATCGCCGACGACGATCAGTTCCACCACGACGTTCCAGGGGGAGTGCCCGAGCTGCAAGCGCGATTTCAAGGTCACGCTCACTCGATACGACAGCGGGGCTCACTGCCCCGCGTGTTTCAGGTACGTGGACCTTGCGGCCTACCTGATGGGCCGCGTAAGCGGATGACGGGGCGCCACCTCGATGAGGAGAGAGACGATGCCGACAATCAATCGCCAATCGTTCACAGCGAACAAGAAGGCCGCGCCGGCCGAGGCTGAGGACGCTGTCAGCGCCGACACGGCCGATGACAGGGTCACGGCGTGGCTGAAGGCAAAGGGGCTGCCGGTGACCGAGGCCAACAAGAACTATCTCCGGTGGGGACAGAGCGAGCCGCCCGAGGGAATGACGAACGAGTAGCCCCGGGGCCGGCGCCGCCCGGTCACCCCAGGCGGCGCAGCGAGGCGTCAGACGTCGAACTCGTCGGCAAGGTCCTCCGCGAACAGCTCAGCCTCGGCCAGCAGCGCGCCGAGATCGTCGTCGGCGCCGTGACTGTGGCGGGCGAGCACCAGCAGCGACTGCACAGCGTTGAGTCCCTCGAGCTGGGCATCATGCGCGCCGTCCACGTCGGCGACGCGCCCGAGGAACAGCTTGTCCTGCGTGTCGATCATCACCTCCAGCTTGTCGACGATCGTCGAGAGCAGATGACGCAGGCCCGCGCTGAGGTCGGTCGTCGGCGCCGCCTGCAACTGCAGGGCGCGGAGCACCAGCTGTTGAAGGTCGTTCAGCGCGTCGAGCGCTTCATCGGCGGCGATGATGGAGTGGTTGGTGGTGGCATTCATGGTCAGCTTCCTTGGTGGAATCGGCCGGCGCGCGAGGACTTGGCGCCGGTCTTGGTTACCGGCTACCGGCCGGCGCGGATGTTGTTGATCGTGGCTCTCGACACGCCGAGGGATCGCGCCAGCTCTGACACTGTCGCGCCGGCCGCGTGCTGTGCAACGACCTCGGCGCGCTGCTCTTCGGTCAGCGCTGGCGGCCGACCAAGCCGCTTGCCTTCGGCCTTCGCGCGCGCCAGCCCGGCCTGCGTGCGCTCGACGAGCAGGTCCCGCTCCATGGCGGCGACGACGGCTAGCACGCCGACGATGAGCTTCCCGGCGCTACTGGTCAGGTCGGTATCGCCCAGGGCCAACACCTTGACGCGAACGCCCGTGCTCTTCAGCTGGTCCAGCGTGGACAGCACGTCGATGACGTCGCGCCCGAGTCGGTCAAGCTTCGAAACGACGAGCAGGTCGCCCTCATCCAGCTTTGTGAGCAGTCGCGCGAACTCGGGTCGCTGGGATGCCGGCATCTTGCCGCTGACGCCCTCATCAGCGAACCAGCGACGGGCAGGAATTTCGTATCCCGCCGCCGCGAGCTCTTGCCGTTGATTCGCGGTCGTCTGATCGAAGCTGGACACCCTCGCGTACCCGAAAGTACGAAGAGGCTGCGGCGCAGTGTTCTTGTTCATCGTGACGTTCCGGTTGCGGCAGAAAACGATGTAAGTATCTCGAGCATGGCAGGAACTGTCAACCCCTATTTTTCTGTCACAATTTCAGGCACGGCGCGAGACTGGCAGAAACCGCTCGTTTGTTTACGTCCAGCGGTCGCGGAAACGGGATCGCAGTTGTAGCGGGTAGCGCGCGCTCGACAGCCTCGGTCAACGCGGCGTTGCCGCGACTGCATGTCACCGCCCCAACCAACCAGGAGCCGGCGCAGAACGGCGGCGCTGCGGCCGGCCGCGGGCCAGCGAATACCGCGATGCGCTCGCCAGCGTGCGCGCGCTCGACGGGGTCAATCAACGAGGGGCTGGTGCGCCCACATGGGTATCGCCGCGGCGCGCAGTCGGACGCATGGAGATGTGCAGCAACGGCGTCGAGGCTTCCAAGGTCGGCGTGAGCCAGGGCGGAAGCGGCCGCGCCTTCGGACGCGGTGACGACCAGGGCACCGGGCAGGTCGCCGAGCCGAGCATCCGCGACCTCGGAGGAGGCGCCGGTGGCGTGGCGCTGGCCAAGTCGCTAGGCCAGACCGGCAGCACCGGCCGCACCTTCGCCGATGGGGGCCTTATCCCCGGCAAGATCGCATAACGCGTCGCCACAAAAGACCCCCCTCCACACCCGCTGTGCGATCAGGAACCCCGCAAAGCCTGGGCTTTACCCAGATCTCTGGCTTGCGGGCGTTCGGCGAAATGAAGTTCGGGCAGCCAACCGCGGCAGTGCCACGAGATCCGGCAGCCGCGAGTAGCGCGGACGTGGAAGACAAGCAACCACTTCAAGTCGCTCAGCGCACGGCCGGAGTGTGGTCCTTCAACGGCGCAGGCAGAGCGGCATCGCCCGGCGGCGCCGGATCAGAGGCCGCGCCTCATACTCTGGCCGCGGCCCCTGAATTGCTGTATACCTTGGCACAGTTGCGAAGGAGGTTTTCAGAATGCGGATGTTTGCTTCAAATCTGAAATGGGCGACGTTCTTCGCCATTCTGTTAATTGCGGGTTGTTCAACCACGTACAACGACGGAACTCAGGCAATGCAGGATGGACGGTTCGCACTCGCCGAGCAGTTGCTAACACGCGCCATCAGAGAAGGCGATAACCTTCCAGAGTCTTGGAACAATCTCGGGGTTGTGTACGACCGAACGGGTCGACTCGACCAGGCGATTCGGAGCTTCACGATGGGTGCCCGGTACGGGAATCCAGTTTCGCAGGAGAACCTGAGGAAGCTGGGAAAGCCGGTCCCGCCAGCAGATTTGGTCGCTTCTCTCGGATACGGCGGCTACAGTCTTGGGGCACCGCAGCGAGTAGCGGCAGCAAACAGCATCTGCAACTGCAAGGGATACGCTGGGCCTGGCGGTCCATGCTACGCCGGGCCAGGTGGCCCAGCATACGATGGCCCAGGAGGACCCGCCTATCGAGGTCCTGGGGGCGCCTGTTACGACGGTCCGGGAGGGCCGGAGTACCGGGGCCCTGGAGGCCCTGCGTATGCTGGGCCGGGCGGCCCGCGATACGATGGTCCGGGTGGCCCTGCTTATAGAGGCCCAGGTGGACCGGCATACGATGGACCTGGCGGCGCTTGCTACGCCGGTCCTGGCGGGCCTTGCTACTCTGGTGTCGGCGGAACCGGTGCAAGATGCCCGGCAGTATGTCGGTAGGACAGCGCCGCGGAGTGGTCCGGCCGGGCTCGCGCGTAGCTGCGCCTGCCGCCGCGCTTAGGCCGTACGCGCGGGCAAACTGATCGCCTCGGCGCGCAACTGGTCGAGGTAGTGAGCCCACTGCGCCATCATCGCCCGGCGCTGCTCCACGAACTCGGCGCGGTCGTAGGAGTCGCCAAGCGGCCCCGCCTTCCCGTGGGCGAGTTGTGCCTCGATCACGTTTTGATTGATCCCAGGCAGCCGCTCAGCGATCAGCGTGCGCGCCATCGCCCGGAAGCCATGGGCCGTCATCTCGTCGTTGCTGAGGCCGAGGCGACGCAAGGCGGCGCGCACGGTGTTCTCGCTCATGCACGCCCCGCGGCTGTGCAGAGACGGAAAGACGTAGCGGCCGCCGCCGGTCAACGGGCGAATCTCGTTCAGGATGGCGATCGCTTGGGGCGCCAGCGGCACGAGGTGCGGGCGGCCGTTGGCTTTGCCGTACTGCCGTCGCTTCATCTTCGCCGCCGGGATGGTCCACATTGCCGCGTCGACGTCAATTTCCGACCACTCCATCCCGCGGATGTTGCCCGGGCGCTGGAAGAGCAGGGCCGACAGCGCCATGGCAGCGCGCGTGGTGGGCTGTCCGACATACGCGTCGATCGCGAGTAGCAGGTTGCCGACCTGCTTGGGCTCCAACAGCGCGGCCATGTGCTTGACCGGCGCCGGCTTCAGTGCCCCATGCAGGTCGGCCGCGGGGTTTCGATCGCACCGACCGGTCGCAATACCGTACCGGAACACCTGGCCGGCGTACTCGCGGAGGTCATGCGCCATGCGCAGCGCGCCGCGCTTCTCAACGCGCCGCAGGGCATCGAGCAGGACCGGCGCTGTTAGGTCGGCCAGCGGCAGCGAGCCCAGCCAAGGAAACAGGTCTTTCTCCAGGCAGCGAAGCCACTGCTTGGCATGGTTGACGCTCCAGCTGTCGGCCTTGGTGCCGTGTAGTTCACGCGCGACCGTCTCGAAGGTGTTGGCGACGGCCGTGGCCTTGACAGCCTTCTCGACCCGGCGGCGCTGGACGGGGTCCGTGCCGGTGGCCAGCGTCTTCCGGGCTTCATCGCGGGCATCGCGTGCCGCTCTGAGCGTAACTTCCGGATAGCTGCCCAGCGCGAGGCGCTTCTCCTTGCCGCCGTAGCGGTACTTGAAGAACCACCGACGGGATCCGTTGGACGCGACTTCTAGGTACATGCCGGCCGAGTCGGCCAGACGGTGCCGGGCCTTGCCTTCGGGGCAGCTCGCATTTTTGCATGCGGTGTCGGTCAGCATGGGTGCCTCAGTCGGTGTTCCCCCGCGTGTCGCGGTATTCACACCCGGCCGGACTGATTGTTCCCCCATGACATCCGGGCGTTCCCCCGGATTGTTCCCCCAGTTCCCCCAATCTGTAAAGCCCCTTGCTGATCGATCATGACCGGAACTTCTGATATAACTGTATGATTTACCTGGAGATTTGCCCTGTTGAGATGGGGTCTGATCGGCTGCCGTGGTCCCTCCGACAGGAATCGAACCTGTATCTGGCGCTTAGGAGGCGCCCGTTCTATCCATTGAACTACGGCGGGACGTAGGTGGATTTTCGCATGGCAGCATCGGCGCTCGGCTGGCCGACGCGCCAGGTCCAGATCAGGTCGACGGCATTGTCGAGCCCGCTCTGCAGCCGCAGCGTGAAGCGCTGAGCGATGCGGTACGTCAATTGCCAGTTGCCGGCCGTGGCGTTGACGCCGCGCTCGTAGCCCAGGTACCAGCGCTGGCTCAGCTGCTTGCCGACGGCGACGACGGTCTCGTGGGTGTCGGTGTCGCTCTGGTGCAGCGAGAGGTCGTCGATGCCCAGCGCCTTGAGTACGGCATCGGTCGGCGCCTCGCCCTCGCCCGAGAGCAGCGCGACGGCGGCGCTTTGCAGCAGCGCCGTGTCGTTGCGGCCCAGGCTGTCGGGCGCGCGACCCAGCAGCAGCCACGAGAGCTTGTCGTTGTCCGACATGTCGGGGTCCGAGTACAGCCGCACGCGCGGCGTCAGCAGCGTGCCGGTGACGGTGACGCCCACGCGCGTGTCCAGCCGCGGCCGCAGCGCCAGCACGTCCAGCCGCGGGTTGCCGATCGGGCCGCCGAAATCGAGCAGGCCGCGCTCGATCTCGAGCTTCTGGCCATAGGCCGCGTAGGTGCCGCCCTCGGTCGCGATGCGGCCGTTGACGGCGAGCTTGCCGCCCGGCGTCGTCAGCCGCACCTTGCCGGTCAGCGCGGTGTCGATGCCGACGCCCTTGACCCGCGTGCGGCTGCCGAGGTCGATGTCCAGCCCGAGCGCGAAGACGAAACCGCCGCCGCTGCTCGCTGCATCGGCGGCTGCGGCCTTCGGTGCCTTCTTGCCCGGCCGCGTGACATCGACATCGTCGTCGAGCGCCGGCGCATTGGTGGCGCCCATGTCGACGAGCGCCTCGTCGATCGTGAAGGCGCCGTCGAGGCTGCCGCGATGGGCGTCGAGCAGCAGCTGCGCCTGGCCGCTGACGGTGACGAGGCGGTCGACGCGGCCGAGCAGGCGCAGGTGGTCGGCCTTGATCTGCACCTGCGCCCGCGGCTGCGCACCGAGGGTCGCGCCGCCGCTGAGCGTGAGCTTGCCGCCGCCGCTGTCGAGCGTGAAATGCTCGATCGTCGCCGTCTCGCCGCCAAGCTTGATGTTGACGCTGCCGTTGGCGACGTTGACGCCCTGCAGCAGGTTGCGCACGGCCAGGCCGCTGCCGTCGAACTCGCCGGTCCAGGTCGGCGCGCCGAAGCGGCCGCCGATGCGCGCATCGGTGCGCACCTGGCCGGCGAGCCGCCAGCCCGGCGGCACCCAGGCGCTCCAGATGCCGATGTCGGCGACGCGCGCGTGCAGCTCGCCCTCGATCGGCGCCTCGGGTTCGGGCCAGCGCCGCGACGGCTCGCTGCGCACCTGCTGGCGGCCCTCGACATCGCCCAGCGTGCGGCCACGCAGCGTCTCGGTCGCGTTCCAGACGCCGTCGTGGGCGCTGATCGCGAGCTTCGCCTCGGTCAGCCCGAGCAGCAGCAGGCCGCCGTCGCCGCTGGCGATGCCGAGGTCGCCGCTGCGGCGCTCGAACACGAGCTCGGCGTCGACGCTGTCGGCGAAGCGCAGGTCGACGCGCGCGCCCAGCTGCAGGTCGCCCTGCCAGCCGACCTCGGGCTGCGCGCGCGCGAGCAGCGGCGCGAGCGCGAACGGCTCGATCTCGGCGCGCAGCCGCAGCGGTCGCTGGTCGCCCTCGAACCCGGCCTCGAGCGCGTCCCAGTGCAGGTCGATCGCGTCGGCGATGCGCAGCCGGCCGGCGTCGGCGCTCAGCGAGGCGAGGTGGCCGTCGGCGTCGAAGCGCAGTTCGGCCGCGAGGTCGCGCGCGTTCGCCCAGCCCGACGCCGGCGGCGCATCGTCGGGGCTGCCGTCCCAGGAGCCGACGACGAGGCGCTCGATGCGCGCCCGCCAGCGCCCGCCGCCGCCGGCATCGGGCAGCCAGCTGCCGGTGGCGCTGAGCTGGGCCAGCGTGCCGGACTGGGTCTGGATGCCGAGCACGCGCTCGGCCATCGGCGTCGGGCCCATCGGCGCCGCCGCCGAGGCGACGATGCGGTGGCGCGCCAGCGTGCCGTCGAGCTGCAGCCGCAGATGGTCGGCGCGCCGCTGGTCGAGCCGGATGTCGTCGAACTCCAGCGCCAGCGACAGCGGCTCGTCGGTGGCGCTGTTGTCGAACGTCCATTTCGCGCTGCCGCGGGCCAGCGCCAGATGGCTGCCGGTCGCCGCCTTGGCGCCGGCGCCGGCCGCTCCCGGCTCGACACCCTGGACGCTCTGGCTGGTCTGGCCGAGCTGGACCTGCTGCAGCTGCGCCTGGCCGCCGCTGCGCAGCCGCGGCCAGCGCCCGTCGACGGCGATGCTGGCCGTGGCGCTGCCGGCGCCCGGTGTCCAGGCCGCCAGCGCCGGCACCTGGCGCACGAGCGGCGCGAGGTCGGCGAGCGCCGCGGCGTCGATGTCGAGCTGCAGATGGTCGTCGGCGCCATTGCCCTCGGGGTCGCCGCGGGCCTGGGCATGGACGCGGTTGCGGCCCAGCTGCAGATCGCCGGCCAGCGTGGCCTTGCGCTGCGCGTAGCCGAGCGTGAAATCGGCCGCCAGCGGCACGCCACCGAGGGTCGAATCGCTCAGCGCGATGCGGCCGTTGCCGGCCAGCCGCGGTGCCCAGGCCAGCAGCGGCTGGCCCGCGGCGGCGGCCGCCGGCACTTCGACGTCGAATTGCCAATGGCCCGAGATGCGCGTCTCGCCGGTGCGCCAGGCGCCGCCGGGCCACCAGGGCTGGGGGTCGAAGCCGCGCAGATCGCCCTTCGATGCGACCTTCCAGCCGGCGCCGGCTGCTGCGCTCGCGCGGGCGATGCGGGCGTCGAGGTCGGCGCTGGCGCCGCCGGTCTCGGCATGGGCGCGGCGCAGCAGCAGGCCCTGGGCATCGGCATGGCCGTCGACGCTCAGCCGCACCGGTTGCGGCGCCGCATCGCCGCGGCCCTGGAGGTCGAATTTCCAGTTCGCGCTCCACGGCGGCGCGGCGCCGCCGGCAGGCGACGGCAGGCCGGTCAGCGTCGCCGCCAGCGGTCCGGCCAGCGTCATCGCGGGCGCGCGCCGGTCGAGCGCCTGCGGCCGCACGTCGGCGAGCGTCGTCGCCAGCGTCAGCTCGTGGCCCTGCCAGACGGCGTTCCCGCTCCAGCGGCCGGCGTCGGCCGCGCTGGCGCCGAGCGCAAGCTCGAAGTGCGGCACCTCGACGCGCTCGCGGTGCGCCAGCTCGCCGCGCGCCTGCAGCGTCAGCCGCTGCACCGGCAGGCGGCCCTCGTCCCAGCGGCCGGATCCGGTGTTGGCCAGCGCCAGCGCGACCTCGAGCGGGCTGCCGCCGTCACCGCCGCTGAGCTTCGCGTGGCCGGAGATCCAGGTCACCGGCGCCTGCGCCACCAGCGCCGCGAGGTCGATGTGCTCGGCATCGAGCGACAGCGCGGCGAGCATCCAGGGCTGCAGCGGCTGCAGCGTCGAGTGCAGGTCCAGCGTCGGCGCCTCGGCCTGGCGCCCGACCGGCACGCCGCGCAGCGTGGCGTTCAGCTGCGGCCGCTCGACGCTGCCGCTGCCATCGACGACGGCCGCCCAGCGCGGCGCGTCGCCGCCCGCCACCGGCCGCAGCGTCGCGTGCAGCGCCAGCGGCAGCGGCGCCGCCGTGCCCAGCGTCAGCGAGCCCTCGACGCCGACGCCCCAGCCCCGCGCCGCGTAACGTCGCACGCTCCAGGCGCCGCCCGGATCGGGGTCGAGCGCGATGGCGTCGAGCGCGACGGCGGTCAGCGTCGTCGCACCGTCGAACGCGAGTTCGTCGATGGCGACGGAGGCGATGGCCAGCCGCAGCGGCGGCGCGATGTTCGCCGGCAGTTGCGGCGGCGCCGTCGCTGGCTTCGCCGGGCCGCTGCGCCAGTCGACGCGCCGCGCCGCGATGCGGTCGATGGCGATCGCCGCCCAGGCGCGGCCGTCGGGCCGCCAGCGCCAGTGCAGGCCATCGACGCGCGGCGCATCGACGGCGACGCCGGCGCGGCCACTGTCCCAGTCGATGCGCAGGCCGTCGGCCTGCCACGCCGGGCCGAGCAGCGCGCCGCGGCTGCCCGCCACCTCGACATGCGGCAGGTGCGTGAGCAGCCAGCGCGTGCCGGCGTCGGTCGCCAGCAGCTGGTAGGCGGTGGCGAGCAGGGCGCCGGCAGCGGCGGCGAGCAGCAGGAGCACGCCCAGCGCCGGCAGCGCCAGCCGCAGCACCAGGCGCAGCGCCGAAAGGGGCGGCGCCTTGCCGCCGGCATGCGCCGCGGCAGGGGCAGGGGCAGGGGTGGCGGCGGGCTCGTCCATGGCCCTAGAACGCGATGCCGACGCTGAAGTTGATGTGCGAGCTGCGCGTCTTCAGCCCGTAACCCCAGTCGATGCGCAGCGGCCCGGCCGGGCTGCGCCAGCGCACGCCGATGCCGACGCCGACGACAGGGTGCAGTTCGGCGACGCTGTTGGCAACGTTGCCGGCGTCGACGAAGACGGCGCCCCAGACCGACGGCAGCGAGGCCGAGATCGGTCGCGCGAGCTCGAGGCTGGTCGTCGCGATGACGTTGCCGCCGTCGACCGAGCCGTCGACGATCGGCCCCAGGCCGCGGTAGTCGTAGCCGCGCACCGAGTCGTCGCCGCCGGCGCGAAACAGCTGCGACTCGGGGACGATCATGTCGTGGCGCATATAGACCTGGCCGTATTCGACGCGGCCCTGGCCGTGCCAGTCGCCGCCCAGCGGCAGGTAGCCGGTGAGCCTGGCATAGGCCCGCGCATAGGGCCCGGAGCTCGCGTTGTCGCCATGCGCGTGGCCGACGCCGAGCTGGGTCGACAGCGTGTAGCCGCGCGTGGGCAGCACGATGCTGTCGAGATCGCGCCAGATGCCGGCGAAGTTCAGCGAGGTCGCGATCGCCTTCGTGTTGATGACGTTGTCGTTGGTGTGGCGCAGCGAGCGTTCGGTCTCGACGTAGAACTGGCGGTCGATGCGCTCGCCTTCCTGCGAGCGCCCGAGGCGCAGCCGCTGCGAGAGCACGGCGTCGGTGCTCGAGATCAGCTGCTCGACGGTGACGCCGAGCAGGCGGTGGTAGAGGTCGGGCCCCGGGTGGCCGGCGATCTCGCTGTTCCAGAGCTTGTGCAGCTTGCCGTATTCGATGCGGTCGGACAGCGTCGCGGGGGTGCCGAACAGGCGCCGGTAGACATGGTTGAGCGAGGCGCGCGGCCCGGTGTTGGCGCTGACGCCGACGCCGACGGTGTACGACTGCATCGCCGCCTCGCGCAGCCTGACGATGACGCGCGCCCGCGCCGCCTGCTCGGGGTCGGGGTCGAGCGTGACGCTGATCTGGTCGAACAGCCCCGACTTCTGCAGCCGTTCCTGGAATTCGGCCATCGACGCTTCGGTCACCGGCGCGCCGCGCCGCGCCAGCGCGAGGTTCTCGACCGTCGCGAGATCCTGCTCGGCCAGGCCCTCGATCTGCAGCTCGCCGAGCCGGTACAGCGGGCCGCTGTCGACGACGCCGTAGATCCGCACCTCGTTCGTCGCCGCGTCGACCGAGGCATCGGTGCCGCTCCAGACCGCGTTCGCATAGCCGGCGGCGTGCAGCCGCGCCAGCGCTTCGGCCTTCGCCGCCGACCAGGCCGGGTTGCGGAAATCGGCGCCGACGGGCAGCGGCCAGCGCTCGCGCAACTGCTCGAGCGTGGCGCGCGCATGGGCGTCGCCGGCGGCGGCGTCGGCGTCGAGCGCGCCCTGGACCTCGATCGTCACCGCCGTCACGCGGGCCCGCGGCCCGGGGTCGACATGCAGATCGACGCTGCGGTTGCCGCCGCCGCGGCGCTCGACGGTGACGTGCGAGGAGAAATAGCCCTCGGTCTCGAGCAGCGCGCGCGCCTGCGCCGGCGCCGTGTCGATCAGGCGCGACCATTCGCTGTCGTCGACATCGCCGCGTTCGAGCCGGCTCAGACGGATGAGGTCGAGGTGCGCCTGCAGCAGCGTCGCGAGCCTGGGCGGGGCGTCGATGTGGACCTCGATGGCCGCCGGCGCGCTCGCGGCCGACGCCGCCGCGTCCGCAGTCGAGGGGGCCGCCGAGGGCGCCGCCGGCGTGCCGCGCAGCGCCGCGCAGCCCTGGAGCAGGAAGACGAGCAGCGCCAGCGCGGCGCCGCGGCGCATCATTTGCCGAGCAGCCGCATCGCGCCTTCGAGCCCGGCCAGCGTCAGCGGGAACATGCGCTGGTTCATCAGCTGCTGGACGATCGCGATGCTCTGGCGGTACTGCCAGACGCCCGGCGGCTCGGGGTTGATCCAGGCGAACTTCGGGAACGCATGCGTCAGCCGCTGCAGCCATTCGGCGCCCGGCTCCTCGTTGTTGTATTCGACGCTGCCGCCGGGCTGCAGGATCTCGTAGGGGCTCATCGTCGCGTCGCCGACGAAGATCAGCTTGTAGTCCTTGTTGTACTTGCGCAGCACGTCCCAGGTCGGCGTCTTCTCGGTGTAGCGGCGCCGGTTGTTCTTCCACATGAAGTCATAGACGCAGTTGTGGAAGTAATAGAACTCGAGATGCTTGAACTCGGTCTTCGTGGCGCTGAACAGTTCCTCGACGCGGTGGATATGCTCGTCCATCGTGCCGCCGACGTCCATCAGCAGCAGCACCTTGACCTTGTTGTGGCGCTCGGGCACGAGCTTGATGTCGAGCATGCCGGCGTTGGCGGCCGTGCTGTGGATCGTGTCTTCGAGGTCGAGCTCCTCGGCCGCGCCCTCGCGCGCGAAGCGGCGCAGCCGCCGCAGCGCGACCTTGATGTTGCGCGTGCCGAGCTCCTTCGTGTCGTCGTAGTCCTTGTACGCGCGCTGGTCCCAGACCTTGACGGCGCTCCTGTTGCGGCCCTTGTCCTGGCCGATGCGGATGCCCTGCGGGTTGTAACCGTAGGCGCCGAACGGGCTCGTGCCGCCGGTGCCTATCCATTTGCTGCCGCCCTCGTGGCGTTCCTTCTGCTCCTCGAAGCGCTTCTTCAGCGTCTCCATCAGCTCGTCCCAGCCCATCTTCTCGATCGCCGCCTTGTCCTCGGGGCTGAGCTGGAGCTCGAGCGTCTTGCGCAGCCATTCCAGCGGCACGTCCTGGCTGAAATCGGCGATCGTCTCGACGCCCTTGAAGTAGGCGGCGAAGGCGCGGTCGAACTTGTCGTACTGGCTCTCGTCCTTGACCAGCGCCGTGCGCGCCAGGTAATAGAAGTCGTCGACCGAGGGGCCGATGACGCCGGCCTTCACCGCCTCGAGCAGGCTCAGGAACTCCGTCACCGAGACCTTGAGCTTGGCGGCGCGCAGCGTGTAGAAGAAGTGGATCAGCATGCGGGTGCGGACCCGGCGTACGGGCCGGGCGTCGGGACGGGGCATGACGCCCGGTCCCATCGTGCCACAGACGGGCCGTCGCCCGCGCCGCGGTCCGCGCTCAGCGTTTGCGCCCGGTGCCCGGGTCGTGGCGCGCGAGCCAGTCGAAGAACTCGCCGTACCACAGCCGGCTGTTGCGCGGTTTCAGCACCCAGTGGTTCTCGTCGGGGAACCAGAGCAGCCGGGCGTCGATGCCCAGCGCCTTGAGGGTGTTGTAGTAAGCCAGACCCTGGGCGTCGGGCACGCGGTAGTCGAGCGCGCCGTGGATGACGAGCGTGGGCGTCTTCATCGCGCCGGCGTACAGATGCGGGCTCTGCCGCTGCACCTGGTCGAGGTTGTCCCAGTACCAGGCACCCAGCTCCTTGCCATGCCAGCTCCAGGCGTCGTCGGCGAACATGCCGACCCAGTCGTAGCAGCCGGCGTGGCAGATGTAGGCGCGGTAGCGGCCAGGCGCGACATGGCCGTTCATCCAGGCCACCATGTAGCCCCCATAGCTGCCGCCGGCTGCGAAGACGCGGCGTGCATCGACCCAGCGCTGCTGCAGCAGCCAGTCGGTGCCGGCCTCGACGTCCTGCAGCTCGAGCGTGCCCCAGCGGTGCGTGATGCTGTCGAGGAAGGCATAGCCGAAGCCGCTCGAGCCGTGGTAGTTGACGCTCGCGACGACATAGCCTCGGGCCGCGAAGAGCTGGGTGTTCCAGCGGTAATGCCAGTTGTCCCCGGGGCCCGTGTGCGGGCCGCCGTGGATGTTGTGCAGCACCGGGTATTTCTTCTTCGCGTCGAAGCCGCTCGGGTAGGCGAGCCACATCTGGACCTCGTCGCCGGGGCCCTCGCCGGAAGCGCTGGCGCCGCGGATCCAGACCTCCTCGATGCGCGCCAGCGCGAGCTGATCGAGCAGCGCGTCGTTGAACGTCTCGATGCGGCGCGGCGCCTCGCCCGCCAGATGCACATGGGCGCGTGACGGATGGCTCGCGCTGTCGGCGACCGTCACCAGCGTGCCGGCCGCCTTGTCGAAGCCGTTGACCCAGCCGCCGCGCACGACGACCTCGGCGCGCCGGTCGGGCAGGTCGAAGCGCCACAGGTGCGTGCGGCCCTGCTGCTCGGCGCAGAACAGCAGCGCCTGGCCGTCGTCCTCCCAATGCAGCGGGGCATGGACCTCGTGGTCCCATTCGGCGCTGACGACCTCCCAGCGGTTGTCCTCGCGGTCCCAGACGGCGAGCTGGTCGGGCATCGTGTGCCGGACTTCCTGGTGGCTGGCCGTGAAGGCGATGCGGTCGCCGTCGGGGCTGTAGCGCGGGTTGCGGCAGTCCCAGCCGGCGTCGCGGACGATGACGCGCGTCTTGCCGCTCTTCAGGTCCATCTCGGCCAGCGCGCAGCGGCCGTCGGGGCGTTTCTCGCGCGCCGGGTCGAAGGCGAAGACGACGCGGCGGCCATCGGGCGCGATGTCGAAGTCGTTGACGCCCGGCTCGGCGCGGCCCAGCTCGTAGTCGCTGCCTTCGAAGAGGTCGCGCACCTTGGCCGCCTGCCCGGCGCGGCCGAGATCCATCAGATGCAGGTGGGCGACGCGGCCCTGCGGCAGGTTGTGGTCCCAGTGGCGGTAGTAGATCTCGCTCGTCGCGTAGCCGGTTTCCTTGCGCTCCTTGAAAGCCTTGTGGCGGGCCGCCTGCGCCTTGGTGCCCTTCGCGTCCGGCCAGACCCAGCTCGCGAACAGCAGCCGGCGGCCGTCGGGGCACCAGCGGAAGGCCTCGACGCCGGTGGCGACCTCGGCCGCGCGCTGCGCCTCGCCGCCGTCCTGGGCGATGAGGTAGATCTGGTTCTCGTCGTCCTTGCGGCCGCCCTGCTCGCGCCGCGCCGTGAACGCGATGCGGTCGCCGCGCGGGCTCCAGCGCGGCGCGCCATCCTTCTCGCCGCATTGCGTCAGCTGGCGCGGCGCGCCGCCCAGTGTCGACAGCAGCCACAGCGACGAGACCGACTTGTTCTCCTCCATCGACGGCCGCATCACCGCGAGCACGAGCTGCGCGCCGTCGGGCGAGACGCTGGGGCTGCCCAGGCGCTCGATCTTCCAGAGATCCTCGACCGTGATCGGTCGCTTCTTCGTCGCCATGTCGTCGTTCTCCCGTTGCGTCGTCTTCGTTCAGCGCCCGGCGCGCGGCTACGTTCGCTGCTGCAGCCGGGCCTCCAGCCGCTCGCGCGCCGCCGGCCATTCGGCCGCCGTCAGGCTGTACATCACCGTGTCGCGCACGGTGCCGTCGCGGCGCAGCATGTGGTGGCGCAGCACGCCGTCGCGCTGCGCGCCCAGGCGCTCGATCGCGCGCTGGCTCGCCAGATTGAGAATGTCGGTGCGCCAGCCGACGAGCGCAGCGCCGAGCGTGTCGAACGCGTGGCTCATCAGCGCCAGCTTGCAGCTCGTGTTGACGGCGCTGCGCTGGCGGCTACCCGCGTACCACGTGTAGCCGATCTCGAGCCGACCGACGGGCACGTCGATGTCGTGATAGCTCGTGCTGCCGATGATCTGGCCGCTGGCGGCGTCGACGACGGTGAACGGCAGCCGGTGGCCATCGCGCTGCATCTGCAGTGCCTTTTCGATGTAGGCGGCCGTCGCGCCGGGCTCGGGGACCGAGGTCACGCGCAGCGTCCACAGCTCGCCGTCGGCGGCCGCGGCGGCCAGCCCGGCCTCGTGCTCGGGGGCCATGGGCAGCAGCCGCACCGGGCCGCGTTCGAGGGTGACCGCTGCGACCGCCCGCATCGTCGAGTGGCTCAGCGGTTGTGCTTCTGCATGAAGACGAGCTTCTCGAACAGCGTCACGTCCTGTTCGTTCTTCAGCAGCGCGCCGACGAGCGGCGGCACGGCGACCTTCTCGTCCTTGCTCTGCAGCGCCGCCAGCGGGATGTCCTCGGCCAGCAGCAGCTTGAGCCAGTCGAGCAGCTCGCTCGTGCTCGGTTTCTTCTTCAGCCCGGGCAGGTTGCGCACGTCGTAGAAGGTCTTCAGCGCCGCCGCCAGCAGCTCGCGCTTGAGGCCCGGGAAATGCACGTCGACGATGCTGCTCATCGTCTCGGCGTCGGGGAACTTGATGTAGTGGAAGAAGCAGCGGCGCAGGAAGGCGTCGGGCAGCTCCTTCTCGTTGTTCGAGGTGATGAAGACGATCGGCCGGTGCACGGCCTTGACGAGCTCGCGCGTCTCGTAGACGTAGAACTCCATGCGGTCGATCTCGCGCAGCAGGTCGTTCGGGAATTCGATGTCGGCCTTGTCGATCTCGTCGATCAGCAGCGCCACCGGGCGCTCGGCCGTGAAGGCCTGCCAGAGCACGCCCTTGACGATGTAGTTGTGGATGTCCTTGACGCGCTCGTCGCCGAGCTGGCTGTCGCGCAGGCGGCTCACGGCGTCGTATTCGTACAGGCCCTGCTGGGCCTTCGTCGTGCTCTTGATGTGCCACTGCAGCAGCGGCATGTTCAGCGCCGTCGCGACCTCCTCGGCCAGCATGGTCTTGCCGGTGCCGGGCTCGCCCTTGACGAGCAGCGGCCGCTGCAACGTCACGGCCGCGTTGACGGCCAGCATCAGGTCCGGCGTGGCGACATATTGATCCGAGCCTTGGAACTTCATTTTGGTGTGCGCGGCGGCGGGGCCGTCGGGGTCATGTCACGGGCCTCGAGAGGCGAACTTCAGGCCGCAAGGGGTGTTCGTCCCAGTATAAGGGGCCCCTATAATCGCCGCCGGTCCGGGGCCGCTGCCTCGGGCCTGGCGCGAGACAACGCCTCCTTCCCCGCACGAACCACACCGGACCACCGATGAGCAAAGCGATCCCATTCCTGCTGGCCCTGGCCGCCGCCGCCTGTGCCGTTCCGGCCGCCCACGCGCAAAACGCCGCCGAGGGCGAGCGCAAGGCCGCGATGTGCATCGGCTGCCATGGCATCCCGGGCTACCAGGCGACGTTCCCGGAGATCTACAAGGTGCCGATGATCGCCGGCCAGAACGCCAAGTACATCGAGAACGCGCTCACCGAGTACAAGAAGGGCGACCGCAAGTTCCCGACGATGCGCGCGATCGCGTCCTCGCTCTCAGACGCCGACATCGCCGACCTCGCCGCCTTCTATTCGACGTACGGCACGGCCGGCAAGCCCGCCGCGCCCGACACGCCGCCGGCGCCGTCGACCGAGGTCGCCGCGCTGATCGCCAAGGGCGCCTGCAATTCCTGCCACGGCCCGAACTTCAGCAAGCCGATCGATCCCGGCTACCCCAAACTCGCAGGCCAGGCCGACAGCTATCTTTTCAATGCCTTGCTGGCGTACGGCACGCGCGACAACCGGCTCGTCGGTCGCGACCACGCGATCATGAGCGCCCAGGTCAAGCCCTTCGACCGCAAGGAGCTGCAGGCGCTGGCCGACTACATCAGCTCGCTGCCGGGCGAGATCCACACCGAGCCGGCGCCGCGCTTCAAGTAGTAGGCGCCGTCCGTCAGACGAGGGGCGCCGCGAGCGCCCCTTCGTGTTCGAGCAGCGATCGCTTGCGATCGAGCCCGCCCGCATAGCCCGTCAGCGAGCCGTCGCCGCCGACGACGCGATGGCAGGGCACGATGATCGAGACCGGGTTGCGGCCGATCGCCGCGCCGACGGCGCGCACGGCTGCCGGGTTCCCGATGCGCCGCGCGATCTCGCCATACGTCGACAACCGGCCGACATCGATCGCCAGCAGCGCCCGCCACACGGCTTGCTGGAACGAAGTGCCCCGGGCGTCGAGGGCGACCGTGAACGGCCGCGCCGGGTCGCGCCAATAGGCCTCGAACTCGCGCGCCGCCAGCCGCAGATGGGCATCGTCGGGGCGCTGCGGCGCATCGACGGCGTCGCTGCGATGGGCCTGGCCGTCGAACCAGGCCAGGGCCAGTCCGCGCGGCGTCGCCGCCAGCGTCAATGGTCCCAGTGGCGTCTCGATGCGCGTCTGCGCCGCGTACGGAATCGTCTTCATGTCTCGTTCTCCAGTTGGTGCCACAGCCTCATCACGGCATAGGCGCGCCACGGTCGCCAGGCCTGCGCCTGGGCCGTGATGGCGGCGATGGCCTGCGAGCGCTGCGCCGCTGTCTCCCGGTCGCGATCGGGTGCCAGCGCGTTGAGCAAGCCGATGTCGCTCGCCGGCCAGGCGTCGGGCCAGGCGAGCGAGCGCATCGCGATGACCTGCGCCGTCCATTCGCCGATGCCCGGCAGCGAGCGCAGCGCCTCGAGCGTCGCCTCCAGCGGCGCGCCGCGGTCGAGGTCGATCGCGCCCGTCGCGACGGCCGCCGCGAGCGCTTGCAGCGCCCGCACGCGCTGGCGCACGATGCCGAGGCGGCCGATCACCTCGGGGTCGGCCGCGGCGATCGCCCGCGCGCTCGGGAACAGCGTCGTCAGCGCCGGCCACGGCGTTTCGATGCGCTCGCCGAGCCTCTCGACGAGCCGCCGCGTCAGCGTGCAGGCCGCCTTCACCGTCACCTGCTGGCCGAGGACGACGCGAACGGCCGACTCGAAGCCGTCGAACGCGCCCGGCAGCCGCGTGCCGGGTCGCTGCGCGACGGGCAGCCGCGCCAGCACGGGATCGATCAGCGCCGGGTCGGCGTCGAGATCGAAGCCCTGGCGGACGCGGCGCATGACAGCGCCGAGGAACGGCGCCAGGGCCGGCGCCGCCGTCAACGCGACCTCGTGCCGATCGAGATCGAAGCGGGCCTCGAACCAGCCGGCGACGATGCCGCCGTCGTGCGGCCACGCGAGCGTTCGCCGCAGCGTCAGGCCGTCGACCTGCTCGACACCCGGCAGCTCGCGCCGGGCGAGGAAGCCGAGCAGTCCCTCGGCGTCCAGCGGCGGCCGGTACGCGAGCCGCAGCGCCGGCGCCGCCGCCGATGCGGGTCGCGAGCGCCGCAGCGCCGTCGGGTTCAGCCGGTAGCGCTCGGCGAATGCGGCGTTGAAGCGGCGCAGGCTGCCGAAGCCGCATGCGAGCGCGATCGCCGTCACCGGCTGCGCCGTGTCCGTCAGCAACTGCTTGGCCAGCAGCAGTCGCTGCGTCGTCAGATAGTCGTGCGGCCCGACGCCATGGGCGTCGGCGAAGATGCGCCGCAGATGGCGGTCGGTGACACCCAGGCGCCGCGCGAGCGCCGCCATGTCGGTCGCATCGCCGCCATGGACCGAGCGCTCGATCAGGCGCGCCGCGTCATCGGCGAGCGAGCGCGACGAATCGGCGAGCGACAAGCCGGGCGCGATCTCGGGCCGGCATTTCAGGCACGGCCGGAAGCGGGCCGCCTCGGCCTGCGCGCGGGTGTCGAAGAAGCGGCAGTTCTCGCGCCGCGGCGTGCGGACGCGGCAAACGGGGCGGCAATAGACGCCGGTGCTCGTGACACCGACGAAAAGCCGGCCATCGAAGCGCGGATCGCGGGTTTTCAGCGCGGCATAGGCGGCATCGGCATCGAGGACCATGCGGCCATGATAGGCCGCGCGGGGGCGGCGACTCGCCGTTTTCGGACCTGTCGTCGGCCGCCCCGATGCCGACAGCCGCGGCGACGGGCGATGAGTCAGGGCCTGGTGTCGGGCGATCCGGTCTCGATGTACATCTTCAAGCGGGCCATCGTTCCGGCCAGCATGCCGTCGGCGGCCGCCGGCCAGTTGCCGAAGCCGCCCTTCATGTAACCGCCCACGAGATTGTCGAGCGTCAGATCGGTGCCGTCACCGGCGGCCTTCAAGGTGAACGTCAGTGCCGCATCGACACCCTGGCCCTGGAACGGGCCGAGCGGCCCACGCAGCCGCAGCATGACGCCGGGCATCAAGGTCCAGACCGTCGCGTGCTGCACCGATCCACCGCCCGGCAGCTGTTCGCAGAAACAGCCGCCCGCCCGGGCTTCCAGCGTGAGGTTGGCGGCGTCGTTCGAATACGTATGGTCGGAATTCCACCATTTCGCCGGCACGAGCAGCGCCGCGTAGACCTTGTCCGCAGGCGCGGCGATGTGCAGTTTCTGCTGGATCGCGAACCCGCTCGGTGTCTGCTCGATGACCGCGGCGCGGCAGGGCGCGGCGAGCGATGCGGCAACGACGATGCTGCCGAAGGCGAAATGTGCGATGCGATGCATGGATCCCCCGTTGTCGATGCCGGCGGCGTCGCGGCCGCTCGTGCAGGGGGTCGAGAATACCGCTAGCGCCGCGCCCGCTCGATCGCCGCGACGGCCGCCAGTTCGGCGTTGAGCGCCGGCTCGAGCGGCGAGCGGCACAGCCCGGCGACGCCGTAGCGCATGTTCTCGTAGATCTCGGATGTCGCCGGCGCGATCGCCAGCAAGGCCTGCAGATCGTCGTCCGGCTCCGCCTGCGCGAGCAACTTCTCGAGTTGCTGGGCGACGCGGCGGTATTGCTCGGCGCTGGCCGATCCCGGCTCGCGTTCGAGTCGTTCGAGCAGCCCGGCAACGCCCGCCAGCACATGCAGGCGCTGCGGCAGTTTTTGATGAAGGGTCGAAGCCATGGCCGGCAGATCGTGCCGCGCCGCCGGATTTCAAGGGATGCGGTCATGCTTTCGCGACCTTCTTGACATGAGGATGCTCGGTCGCCAGCCGGATCCGGATGCCACAATCGCGCCTCGATGCGCAAGCTGATCACGCTCCTGCTGCTGCCGCTGTGGCTGTTCGCCCAGCAGGGCGCGATGCTGCACGAGATCAGCCATATCGATGCCGGCGGCGCGACGACGCCGCTGCAGCGCCATCATCAGGCCGGCAAGGCCTGCGAGCTGTGCCTGTCGTTCGCGGCCGTCGCCGGCGCTGCGGCGCAGATCGACGCACCGGCCTTCGCGCTGCTCGATCTCGTCGAGCAGCGGGCGCTCGTCGCGCTGCCGGCCGGCTTCGAGATCGCGGCGCCGGCGCCGCGCAGCCGCGGTCCTCCCGCCGTTCTCTGATCGTTCGCCCCGGGCCGTTCGGGCCGGATCGCGATGCGGCTGCCCGGCAGCCGGCGCGAGCCACCGAGGGCCGCCATTTCAGCGATTCAGAGGACATCCATGGTCACCCCCATCCACCGGGCGTTCGCGCTCTCGGCCGCCATCGCGGCGCCGCTGGCCGCCCATGCGCAGTCGGCGAGCGCACCCGCCACCGTGGCCTCGGCGCCCGAGGCCCGCATCGAGATCGTCGGCCGCGCCCTGCGCATGGACGATGCCCGCAACAGCATCCAGACGCAGACGGGCGCATCGGCCTACCAGATCGACCAGTCGGCGATCGCCGCGATGCCGGCCGGCGCGAATGCCGGCCTCAACCAGGTCCTGCTGCAGGCGCCCGAGGTCGCGCAGGACTCGTTCGGCCAGTTCCATGTCCGCGGCGAGCACAACGGCGTCCAGTACCGCGTCAACGGCGTCGTCCTGCCCGAGGGCATCGCCGGCTTCGGCCAGTCCTTCGATCCGCGGCTGATCAGCAGCGTCAGCCTGATCACCGGCGCGCTGCCGGCCGAATACGGCTTGCGCACGGCCGGCATCATCGACATCAAGACGAAGAGCGGCGCCGCCGACCCCGGCGGCAGCATCTCGCTGTACGGCGGCAGCCACGGCACGATCCAGCCGAGCGCGAACGTCGCCGGCGGCAGCGGCAACCTGAGCTGGTTCGTCTCGGCCGACGCACTGCGCAACGATCTCGGCATCGAATCCCCCGACGGCGGCGCAAAGCCGATCCACGACCGCACGACGCAGTTCCACGGCTTCGGCTACCTCGACGACGTGCTCGACGATCGCAACCGCGTCGGCCTGATGTTCGGCACCGCGACCGGGCGTTTCCAGATTCCGAACCGGGCCGGCCTGCAGCCGGACCTCGGCCTCGCCGTCGGCGGCGTCAGCGGCTACGACAGCGCGGCCCTGAACGAGAACCAGCGCGAGATCACCGATTTCGCCGCCCTGAGCTGGCTGCACGCCGACGGCGCGCTCGCCGTCCAGACCTCGCTTGTCGCCCGCGGCTCGAGCCTCGCCTACGACCCCGACTGGCTCGGCGACCTGCTCTTCAACGGCATCGCCCAGCAGGCGACGAAGAAGAACTCGGCGCTCGCGTTGCAGTCCGACGGCTCGTACAAGCTCGACGCCCGGCACACGCTGCGCGGTGGGCTGTATCTGCAGGGCGATCGCTCGACGAGTTCGACGACGGCTCATGTGCTGCCCGTCGACGCGCTCGGCAACCCGACGAGCGGGCAGCCGCTGCTGATCGCCGACGACAGCGCCAAGAGCGAGCAGATCACGAGCCTCTATCTGCAGGACGAATACAAGCCCGTGCCGTCGCTGACGTTCAACTACGGCCTGCGCTACGACGGCTTCTCGGCCTACACGCATGGCCACCAGTTCAGCCCGCGGCTGAACGTCGTCTGGGAGGCGAGCCCCGCGCTGACGCTGCATGGCGGCTATGCGCGCTATTTCTCGCCGCCGCCGTTCGAACTCGTCGGCAGCGAGACGGTGTCGAAGTTCGTCGGCACGACGGCCGCGCCGGCCGTCGGCCGTGCCGACACGCCGCAGGCCGAGCGCGCGCATTACCTCGACCTCGGCGCGCAGCTGCGGCTGTCGAGCGAACTCGGCATCGGCATCGATGCCTATTACAAGCAGTCCAGGCACCTGATCGACGAGGGCCAGTTCGGCGCGCCCATCATCCTGACGCCGTTCAATTACCGCGACGGCCGCCAGTCGGGTCTCGAGCTGAGCCTGGACTATGCCGGCAAGGCGCTTTCGGGCTACGCGAACATCGCCTTGCAGAGCGCCCGCGGGCGCGGCATCGAATCGGCGCAGTTCAACTTCCCGCAGGCCGAGCTCGACTACATCGCGGCGCATTACATCGATCTCGACCATGCACAGCGGATCACCGGTGCCGCCGGCCTTTCGTACCAGAACGGCGGCACGCGCTTCAGCGGCGACCTGACGTTCGGCTCCGGCCTGCGCGCCAGCCTGACGCTGTCCGACGGCAGCGAGATCCCCAACGGCACCCATCTGCCGTTCTATACCCAGCTGAACCTCGGCGTGAGCCATGAATTCAAGACCGGCGTCGACCGCGCGGTGACGCTGCGGCTGGATGTCATCAACGCCCTCGATCGCCGCTACGAGATCCGCAACGGCAGCGGTGTCGGCGTCGGCGCGCCGCAATTCGGGGCGCGGCGAGGCGTTTTCGCCGGCATCACGTTCGGTTTCTAGAAGTCGTGGTGGAATCCCGGGCTCGATGAGCCCGCCTTCGATGCCATGACCGCCGTCCTGCTCGCCCTCGCGACCGCCGTCGCGACGCTGGCCGGCGGCTGGTGCGCGCTGCGCTTCCGCGACCGGCTCCATTACCTGCTGAGCTTCGCTGCCGGCGTGCTGCTGGGCGTCGTCTGTTTCGAGCTGCTGCCCGAGGCCTTCGAGCTCGCGCGGCGCGGCGGCATCGACCCGATGCGGCCGATGGTCGCGCTCGTCGCCGGTTTCCTGCTCTTCCACAGCCTCGAGAAGTTCGTCCTCATCCACCACGCGCACGAGTCCGACTACGCCGAACATCGGCACCCGCATGTCGGGCTGATCTCGGCCTCGGCACTCGTCGGCCACAGCCTGCTGGACGGCGTCGCCATCGGCCTCGCGTTCCAGGTCACGCCGGCCGTCGGCATCGCCGTCGCCGTCGCCGTCATCGGCCATGATTTTTGCGACGGGCTGAACACCGTCGGGCTGATGGTCAGCCACCGCAACAGCACGCGGCGCTCGATCGCGATGCTGGCGCTGGACGCGGCGGCGCCGATCGTCGGTGCCGCGTCGACGCTGCTGTTCCATGTGCCCGAGCCGGCCCTGGCCGTCTACCTCGGGTTCTTCGCCGGCTTCCTGCTCTACATCGGCGTCGCCGACATCCTGCCCGAGGCGCATTCGCGCGCGCCCCCGGCGATCGCGCTGCGCCTGCTGGCGCTGACGGCGTTCGGCGCGGCCTTCATCTACGGCGTCGCGCGGCTGGCGGGGTAGGGCGGCGCATCCAGTCCCATCGAAATCCCGGCTCGAGCAGGCCCTTGCCGCTGCGCGTATAAACGATCCATCCATCCCCTCCCATCGATGCGAAAGCCGGCCCCATGACCTATCCCGATGTCCAACTGCTGATCGCCAACGAATGGCGTCCCGCCCGCAGCGGCGCCACGCTGCCCGTGCACAACCCGGCCGACGGCAGCGTCATCGGCAGCGTCGCCCGCGCCGGCCGCGCCGACCTCGACGATGCGCTGGCGGCCGCCGCCCGCGGTTTCGAGACCTGGCGCCTGACGCCGGCGCACGAGCGCGCCCGCCTGATGCGCGCCGCCGCCGCGCTGCTGCGCCAGCGCAGCGCCGAGATCGCGCGGCTGCTCACGCTCGAGCAGGGCAAGCCGCTGGCCGAGGCCAAGGGCGAGATCACGAACGCCGCCGACATCATCGAATGGCTCGCCGACGAGGGCCGCCGCGTCTACGGTCGCGTCGTCGCGCCGCGCTCGCTGCAGGTGCAGCAGCTCGTGCTGAAGGAGCCGGTGGGCCCGGTGGCGGCGTTCACGCCGTGGAACTTCCCCGTCAACCAGGTCGTGCGCAAGCTGGCTGCGGCGCTCGCCACCGGCTGCTCGATCATCGTCAAAGCGGCCGAGGAGACACCGGCGTCGCCGGCCGAACTGCTGCGCGCCTTCGTCGACGCCGGCCTGCCGGCCGGCGTCGTCGGCCTCGTCTACGGCGACCCGGCCGAGATCAGCGGCTACCTGATCCCGCATCCGGTGATCCGCAAGATCACGTTCACCGGGTCGACACCGGTCGGCAAGCAGCTCGCGTCACTGGCCGGTGCGCACATGAAGCGCGCGACGATGGAGCTCGGCGGCCACGCGCCGGTGATCGTCGCCGCCGATGCCGATGTCGCGCAGGCCGTGAAGATCATCGCCGCGGCCAAGTTCCGCAACGCCGGCCAGGTCTGCATCTCGCCGACGCGCTTCCTCGTCGAGGCCTCGGTGCGCGAGGAGTTCGAGGCCGGTTTCGTCGCCTATATGAAGACGCTCAAGGTCGGCTCGGGCCTCGAGACCGGCATCTCGATGGGACCGCTGGCGAATCCGCGCCGCCTCGGCGCGATGCAGCAGATGACCGAGGACGCCGTCGCCGGCGGCGCCCGCGTCGCGCTCGGCGGCGAGCGCATCGGCAGCAGCGGCAATTTCTACGCGCCGACGCTGCTGCTCGACCCGCCGCTGGAGCGCCTGATCTTCAACAGCGAACCGTTCGGCCCCATCGCCGCGCTGCGCAGTTTCAGCAATCTCGACGACGCCATCGCCGAGGCCAACCGCCTGCCGTTCGGCCTCTCGGCCTACGCCTTCACGCGCAGCGCGAAGACGGCGCACCGCCTCAGCCACGAGCTGCAGACCGGCATGCTGTGGATCAACCAGGCGGCGGCGCCCTGGGTCGAGCTGCCGTTCGGCGGCATCAAGGACTCGGGCTACGGCAGCGAGGGCGGGCCCGAAGCGCTCGAGGCCTATCTGCAGACGAAAACGGTGGCGATGACCCTGGTCTGACGCCCGGGGTCGGGGCAATCGCGTGTGAAGCACAATCCGGCGCCCGGCGGAACCCCGCCGCGGCGCCCATCGGGCCGCGCCCACCCGGCGCGGCCTCACCGAGGATGCCCACGATGATCGATCGCTTTCTTCCCCGCGCCGCCCTGCTGGCGGCGAGTGCCGGCTGGATCCTTGCCAGCGGGGCCGCCCACGCCGCGCCGCCGCCGGCGCCGTCGACGCCGGTGACCGAGGCCTTCCATGGCGTCGAGGTCACCGACCGCTACCGCAATCTCGAGGATCCGAAGTCGCCGCCCACACGGGCCTGGCTCGAGGCCGAAGGCACCGAGGCGCAGCGGCAGCTCGACCGCATCGCCGGCCGCGACGAACTCGCGGCGCGCATCCCGGCGCTGGCCGAGTCGGTCGGCGACCAGGCCGGTTCGTTCCGGCGCCTGCCCGGCGACCGCGTCTTCTACCTGCGCCGGCGCGTCGGCGAGAACCAGTTCAAGCTCGTGCTGCGTGTCGGCAAGGCCGGCGAGGATCGCGTGCTCGTCGACCCCGAGCTGCTCGCCAAGGCCAGCGGGGTGCCGCATGCGATCAACTACTTCGTGCCCTCGTGGGACGGCCGGCGCGTCGCCTACGGCATCTCGGCCGGCGGCTCGGAGGATGCGTCGCTGCATGTCCTGGACGTGGCCAGCGGCAAGGATCTCGGCGCGCCGATCCCGCGCGTGCGCGAGGAACTCGTGCACTGGACGCCCGACAGCCGCCGCCTGAGCTACAACCAGGTGCGCGAGCTCCCGGCCGACGCGCCGGCGACCGAGACCTACCTCGACTCGACGGTCTACCTGATCGAGCCCGGCGCGCCGGCGGCGCAGGCCAGGCCGGTGTTCGGGCCGCTGGTCAAGAACGGCCTCGCGCTCGAGCGTCTCGAGGTCGCCGGCGTGGCTTTCGATCCGGCCGGCCACTACATGCTCGCCCGCACGACCGACACGACGGTGCCCGAGGGCAGGATCTGGGTCGCGCCGGTGGCGGCTCTCGACGCCCAGGGGGCCATCCCCTGGCGCGCCGTCTCGGTCGCCGCCGACCGCATCACCGACGCGCAGATGCGCGGCGACACGCTGTACGTGCGCAGCTATGCCGACGCGCCGCGCGGCCGCGTGCTGGCGCTGCCCTTGCGCAATCCGGTACTGGCGCGCGCGCGCGTCGTCGTTCCCGAGCCGGCGCATGGCGTGCTCGACGGCTTCGATCTCGGCGCCGGCCGCTCGATCTACGCCGCCGTGCGCAGCGGCTTCACGTCGCGCGTGCTGCGCTGGGACGACGGCGCCGGCCAGCGCGCCGGCGTCGATGTCGCGCCGCGCCAGAGCGGCTCGACCTTCATCGTCGAAGACCCGGCCCATGCCTACCGCGAGCCCTGGATCGCGACGAGCATCTGGACCGGGCCTTCGCGCGTGTTCGCCGTCGCCGCCGACGGCAGCCTCGCCGATACCGGCCTGCGCCGCGGCGCGATGCCGCCGCTCGCGCCCGAGATCGAGGTCCACGAAGTGCTCGTCGAGAGCCACGACGGCGCCCAGGTCCCGCTGGCGATCCTGCACCGCAAGGGCCTCGTGCGCGATGGCGGCAACCCGACGCTGCTCGTCGGCTACGGCGCCTATGGCCACAGCTTCGAGGCCTATTTCGACCCGCGCCAGATCGCCTGGCTCGAGCGTGGCGGCGTCATCGCGATGGCCAATGTGCGCGGTGGCGGCGCCGACGGCGACGCCTGGCACCGCGCCGGCTTCAAGGCCACGAAGCCCAACACCTGGCTCGACGGCATCGCCTGCGCGCACTACCTCATCGACCAGCATTACGCATCGCCCAAGACGCTCGGCATCTGGGGCACGAGCGCCGGCGGCATCTTCGTCGGCCGCGCGGTGACGACGGCGCCCGAGCTGTTCGCCGCGGCGATCTTCGATGTCGGCCTCATGGATACGTTGCGCGCCGAGTTCTCGGCCAACGGCATCACCAACATCTCGGAGTTCGGCACCGTCACGAAACCCGACGAATTCAAGGCGCTGCAGGCGATGAGCACGGTCGCGCATATCGAGCCGGGCCGCGCCTACCCGGCCGTGCTGCTGATCCACGGCCTCAACGACCCGCGCGTCGATGTCTGGCACAGCGCCAAGGCGGCGGCACTGCTGCAGGCCGCGAGCACCAGCGGCAAGCCGGTGCTGCTGCGCCTGGACGGCAAGGCCGGCCACGGCATCGGCAGCACGGCGCAGCAGGGCTACGCGAAGCTGGCCGACATCGACGCCTTCCTGCTCTGGCAGTTCGGACGCCTCGAAGCCAAGTCCGACTGATCCCGGCCGCCTTGAAGCCGCTGACCGAAATCGAACTCAAGTTTCGCGTCCCCGCGGCTCAGCGGGCGGCGCTCGTGGCCGAAATGGCGCGCGGCCATTGCGAGAGCCTGTCGCTGGCGGCGATCTATCTCGACACGCCCGACCGGCGGCTGGCGCGCGCCGGCATCGCCTGGCGGCTGCGGCGCGAGGGCCGGCGCTGGGTGCAGACACTCAAGGGCGCCGTCGCCGGATCGCTCGCGCGCTTCGAGCACGAGGTCGAGCGCCCGGCGGCGAGCCGCGACGCGTCGCTGCATGCCGGCACCGAGGTCGGTGACCGCCTGATCGCGATCCTCGACGCGGCGCGCGCCGAGGGCATCGAACCCGAGGTGCGCTTCCGCACCGAGGTGCGGCGCAGCGCGCGCCGCCTGCGCAGCGGCGGCGCCGTCATCGAGGTCGCGCTCGACGAGGGGCGGCTCGTCGCCGGCGATGCCAGCGCGCGCATCCTCGAAGTCGAGTTCGAGCTCGTCTCGGGTCCGCCGGCGGCGCTGCTCGCGCTGGCCGAACGCTGGCGCCGGCGTCACGCGCTGACCTACGACCCCTGCACGAAGGCCGAGCGCGGTGACCGCCTCGCCGGCGGCGCCGCCCATCCGGCGCCGCGCCGCGCCAAGCGGCTGCGCTACGCCGCCGACGCGACGGCGCAGCAGGCCTGGCAGGCCGTCGTCGACGAATGCCTGGACCAGATCACGCGCAACGCCGCCGCGCTGTGCGACGGCGACCCGGCGCTGCGCGTCGAACATGTGCACCAGTTGCGCGTCGGCATCCGGCGCCTGCGCAGCGCGCTGCGCTGCTTCGACGGCTGGGTCGATGCGGTGCCCGACGCGCTCGTCGAAGGGCTGCGCGAGCTGTTCGCGACGCTCGGCCGCGCGCGCGACATCGACGTGCTGGGCAGCGGCGTCGTCGCCGAACTGCTGCGCGCCGGTGCGCCGCCGCCGCGGCTGCCGCCGGTCGACGCCGGCAGCGACCCCGTCGCGGCGCTGCGCGCCGACGCCGCGCAGCGGCTGCTGCTGGCCTGGGTCGCGTGGCGG
>JAGWTU010000028.1 GCA_028868825.1 Burkholderiales bacterium
AAATGCTGCATCACGACGGCCAGTGCCGCGATGCCCCGAAGCGATGTGAGGGCCTTGATTTCTTTCATCGATCGGTTACTTTCGCGCGGATACGGTTGCGGATCTTGGTCATGTGACGGTCGATGGTCTCGATGGCCGCCCAGGACCAGAGCAGCACCAATACCAGCGCCAGAGCGAAGGCTGCCGCGCCGGCGGCGCTCAAGCCGATCGTCGGGGTCGGAAACAGCAGGCTCGAGGCCAGCAGCCCCGCCTGCCAATGGCTGAGGTAGATCGGGTAGCTGAAGTCGCCCAGCCACTTGTCGGTGCGTTTGGTGAACAGCTCGTGGCCGCGGTCATAGAGGGCGACGACGGCCAACGCCGACAGCAACAGGTTGAGGTACGTGCCCAGGTCCAGCAGCGGCGGCCGTGCGTGCTCGCCGGCGCGCCACGAATAGAAGGCGAACAGGGCCGCGTTGGCCACCAGCGCACCCATCACGACCGCGGGCGAGGTCGCCACGCCGCGGCCCAGTCGGCGCTGTACATCGTCCTTGACGAAGCACAGCAGCGAGCCCATCGCGAACGGCAGCGCGGCCGCCGGGATATTGGCGTAGCGCCAAGCCTCATTCTTGCCTGCGGCGTAGGTCCACGCGACGTAAACCAGGCTAGCGGCCAGCCAGACCATCGTGCGGCGGCGGGTGCGCGACAGCCCCAGACCGATGAGGACGTAGAGCGCGATCTCGACGGTCAATGCCCAGGTCGGCGGTGACAGCCGCGGGTCGACCGTGTACGGAAACCAGGCCGGGAAGATCATCGTCAAGTTGAAGACGATGGAAGGCCAGCGGTGCGGGATCTGCAGTTCCTCCTTGTACGCAGCGGCGCAGCCGGACGACACGATCAGGATCACCACCACCGAGAACAGCGCCGCCGCCCAGTACATCGGGTAGAGGCGGAAGAAGCGGTTCTCGGCGTAGCCGCGGATGCCGCGCCAGTCGTAGCCGTAGGTCCCGTGCATGATCATCGTCATCAGGAAACCGCTGAGGACGAAGAACGAGAACACCGCATCGGGCCCGATGACCGGGATGTCGAGCAGGTGGAGGCCACCACGAAGAGGGCGAGCATCGTTCTGTAGAAACCGAACATGTTCCCTCCGATGCGTCCGGGCGCCTAGCGCGACGCCGGCGCCAACGCGGCCGCCTGGCGTTGCGGTGCGGCAGGCGATTGCCCGTCACCGGCGCCCGGCGCGCAGGCGCAGACTCGTTGCATCGGCCGGCTCAGGCCCGTGGCGACAGGGACATCAGCCATGAATAGATCAACCTCAATTGCAATGCGCGGGGGAAAGTCCTGATCGATGACTTCGAGGCGATCTCGCGAAAATACCGATGATCCTTCTCGTTCCAGGCCCACTGCGCGGCCTCGATATTCGAGTCCACGATCGCCTGTTCGATGTCCGACCCGTATTTGGGCGGAATCCAGCCATCACGCCAGGCCTGGCGGAGCATCTCCGCACGCTGCGTGTAGACCCTGCTCTTCTTCCTGGAGAAGCTGCCGCCATGGCGCCGGGTCTCGACCGTGATCCGATGGTCGCAGGCCACCCGCCCATGCAGCACGAACCGCCAGGTCAGATGGGCATCCCAGCAACCCAGGCGGCTGAATTGGGGATCGATGCCGCCGCACCGCTCGTACAGTTCGCGGCTGAAACAGGTGGAAGTGGGGAAGACCGGATTGTTCCTCAGGAACGGCCCCAGCAGATCATGACCCAGGTCCTGAAATCCGTCCGCATCGGGCTTGGGGAAGGATTTCATCCAACCGGGGGGGATGTCGGCAAACGCATCGTAGTTCGGTCGCGAGTCCGGACCGAAGCTGGAGAAATTGGAAAACGTGTAGTCCACTTCCGGGTAGGCGTCCAGGAGCCTGACTCTGCGCGAAAGATGTTCCGGCCGCCAGCGGTCATCGTCGTCGCAAAGGGCGATCCACTCGTTGGAGCATCGCTCGATCGCCTTCTTCAATGCGGTGCCGGGTCCGCAATTCTCGATCTTGATATAGACGATGTCCTTGCTGACCGCTTCGATGGCTTCCCGCGTGCCGTCGGACGATCCGTCGTCCACGATGACGATCTCGCTCGGCGGATACGCCTGCCCGAGTATGCAACCCAAGGTCTCGGGAATGATGTGGGCGCGATTGTAGGTGGCAATGGCGACCGAGATCTTTCTGTCGTTGCTCATGACCGGTGATGTCAATCGTTGATGGGCGTGGCGACGGCGACGAACTGGTAGTACTTCATGTCCGCAGCCCAGGATCCCAGCAGCGGATGCAGCAGTCGAGTCTTGTTTCCAGACTCGAAGTACGGATTGATGCCTTGCACCTTCGTGACCTCGTACCGGGCATCGGCAATCGTGCGCCGCAGACTTCTTTCGGTGAAGAATCGGAGATGCGTGTCATCGAGTATGCCCATCGGCGTGTATTTCCAATCCTTGCCGAACAGGAGATTCTTGACGTTCTCCACGTATCGAACATTCGGCACGCAACAGATCAGGACGCCGTTCTTCTTGAGCTTCCTGCGGGCCAGCTCCAGCGGAGTGCGCGGTTCGGGGAAATGTTCCAGGCTGTCGTTGAACGTCACGACGTCGAAGAAATCGTCGGGAATGGGCGATTCGGCGTCGAAGTAGCCGTGTATGACCTTGTCCAGCACCTTCGTGGCGTTCTTTGCCGTGGCTGCCACCGGCTCGACTCCCCACACCACGGCGCCGGACTGCTTCTTGACCTTGGCGCCGAATTCTCCGGACGAGCATCCGATATCCAGCAAGGTGGAAAACTTTCCGGGTAGATAGTCCAGGATCACGGCACGGTCGCCGGTGTACTTCTTTCCGTCCTCGTGACTCAATTCGTTCTCCTCTGGTTCTTGTTCATTCGCAATTCACGCCGTTCGGCCGACGCCGGCAAGCGAGACCACGCCATTACGCTGGATGGCGCCAGTTCGGTGCATGGCTGCGCAGCCAATGTTCCAACATGACCAGAATCCAGACCATCGTTCCGTAGTAATGCGGATGGTCCGGGAGCAGTCGGTCGAACAATTGGCTCTCGAATTCGGGCCGGACGATGCCGCGGGCGACGAGGGAAGACACGGCGTCGACCGACAGGCGCCGAAGTCCGTCGTGCTGCACCATCCAGACCCCGAAGGGCAGGCCGAATCCCTGCTTCTTCTTGGTGATGACGCCGTCGGGAAGAAAACCGCGCAAGGCCTCCTTGAAAAACCAGCGCAGCGCGTCGCCGCGCAGTTTGTAATCAGCCGGCAGCGTCATCGAGAAATCGACGAGTGCGTCGTCGAGCATCGGGAATCCGACGGAAACGCCTGCCATCGTCGATGTGCCGACGACCTTGGGCAGGTCGCATTCGGCCAGCGTGTAGCGCCAGTCGTAGGCCAGATGGCGGTCGATCCCGTCAGTGCATTCGGCTTCGGCCCAGACCGCGCGCTGCTGGCGCACGGCGTCGGCGGGCTCGATGGCGGCGACGAAGTCCCGCGTCAGCGCGGTGGACTCGCCGATCCGGCGCACATGGTTGTAGTCCTGGCCGCGTTCGGGCATGCCGAGATTGGCCAGCCGGATGTAGTTCGAACCCTTGCGCAGCCCAGGCAGGCTGGAGACGATGCCCAGGCCGAAGAACGGCTCGAGGAAACCGCGGCGGATCAATGCCGGAATGCGCGCGTAGGGTTCGAACAGCCTGTCGGTCGCATAGCGCGAATTGCCCCCGAACAGTTCGTCGCCACCGTCGCCGGCGAGCAGGCGGGTGATGCCGTCGGCGCGGGCGCGCTCGGCGCAGTGGAACGCCGGCAGCGCCGACGAATTGCCGAACGGCTGGTCGTACCAGGCGGCGACCTTGGGGATGTCGCGCACCAGATCCTCGGGGCTGAAGTAGATCTCGCGGTGTTCGCAGCCGAAATGCTTCGCGGCCAGCCTCGCGTACTCCATTTCGTCGTAGCCCTGGGCGGCAAAGCCGATGGAATAGGCCACCGCGGGTCGGCCCGCGGCCAGGCCGATCATTCCCGCTATGGTCGAGCTGTCGGTGCCGCCGCTGAGATAGCAGGCGGGTGTGCTGCCGTCGAGCTGGCGCGCCACGGCGTCCTGCAGCAGACGGCGGAATTCGGCGCGCAGCGCTTCGAAATCGGGTTCACGCCGGGGCTTGAACGCGGGCGTCCAGTAACGCTGCGGCGTCAGGCGGCCGTCCTTGAACAGGCCCCAATGCGCCGCCGGCAGGCGCTGCACGCCGTCGAACACGGTGCGCGGCGAGGGCACGACATGGAAATACAGGTAGTCGTACATCGCCTGCGGGCTGAGAGAGGCGCCCGCGGCCAGTTCATCGGCACGCTCGGCAAAGCGCAGGCTGCCGCCTTCGATGCGCCAGCACAGGGTGCGGATGGCAAAGCGGTCGACGGCGATGAAGACGCTGCCGTCGTCCAGCGGCAAGGCGACCGCGAAATCGCCACCGACCTGGGACGCGGCCGCGGCGACCCCGACGCGGCTTATGAGGCTGCGCCAGGCCTGCGCCGGTTCGAGCGCGGCGTCGTCGGGGTCGGCGAACCGGGGTGATCCGATGCAGATTGAAGTGAGCGTGGTGTCCATGCGTGGAGTTTGGGAGAACCTGGAGATTTCAAGCGTCGCGGATGCGGCGAGCCTGCAGCCGCGTCCTGAGGGGATTTGCGGCGCGCATGACCTCGCCCCACAGCGGGTGCCGGGTCGCCCGCACAGCCGCGAGCCAGGCCAAGGTGGTCAGCGAGCCGCCGATCAGCAACTGCCAGATGTAGTTGCCGGGGTGGGCCGGCATGACGTTGACGACGAGGACCATCGGCGCGAGCGCGAGCAGGGCCACCAGCAGGCTCGATGCCACCGACTCCCATAGACCGGCAACCGTGAACCCGGCGCCGACCCGCATATGCCATTGCGACAGCCCGACCGTGCAGACGGCCGATGCCACCATGCCCCAGCAGGCGCCGGTGAGTCCCAAAGGAATCGCGAGCAGGAGCCCCAGTACCTGGGCGAGTTGTTGCAGGAACTGCAGCCTGGTTGCTAGTTTGACCTTGCCGCTGGACATCAAGGCTTCCTTGGCCATCGTGTGCATCATTTCCATGAATCCAGCCACGCAGAGGATTTGCGCGAGCGGCACCGCAGCGTCCCATTGCGGACCATAGACGATGCGTATGAGCGGAAACGCGGCCAATCCGAGGAAACCGATGATCGTGAAGGCGACGCCATTGAGCAGCTTGGCGCTGTGCGTATAGGCGCGTGACACGTTGCCGTCATCCCGGTCGGCGCGGGCGAAATACGGCATGAACACGGGGCCCACGGCCCGCGTGACCAGCATTCTGAACATCTGCATGAGGCCACCGCCGCGGCTGAAAAGGGCGACGCCGGTGATGTCGAGCGCGCGACCGAGGATCATCTCCGGCGCGCCGCGGCCGAGTTGACCGATGGCGTAAAGACCGCTGGCGTAAGCGCCGAAACGCGCCACCTCGGCGAATCCCTTCGTCCCCGGCCAGCGGGGAAACTCCTTCGGCCTCAAGGCCATCGAGACGACGACGGTGATGACGACGCCCGCCAGGGACGAGTAGGCCAGGCTCAAGGCACCGAGGCCTCGCAAGCCGAGCCCTATCGCGACGATGAGGCTGACGACGTCCGAGGCGACGCTGCAGAAGAATATCGGCCTGAAATTCAGCTCGCGCCGGAACCAGGCCATGTTGATCGCCCCGAAGGGGATCAACAGGAAATTCACGCTCTGCACCTGCATCACCGTGGTGATTTCGGGCGAGCGATAGAAGGCGCCCACCGGCGACGCAAGGAGCAGCATCGCCAGGCCCATCGACCACGAGGTGACGATATTGACGAGGAAGGCCGCCCGGATGCGTTGGGTATCGAGATCCTTCGCCTGGATCAGGTATTCGCCGATGCCGAAATCCCGCACGGTGCTGGCCAATGCGGCAAAGACGGCGGCAATGGCAAAGACGCCGACCTGCGCGGGTGTGAGGATGCGTGAAAGAACCGCGGTCGAGACCAGTTGCAGGCCTATGCTCACATAGGTCTGGACGGCGGAATAGGCGATCGATCGGCGCAAGTCAGACATGGTCGGCCTGCATCAATGGGTCTGCGACCATGTGCGCCATGTCCGCCATTTGCAGCGGGCGGTATACAGCAACCACTTCAGGCCGGGTGCAGCCCCTAGGGCTTGGCCTGCGTAATGGCTGGCGTTGGGCCAGTCGCCCGCGGCGGCGTAATCGACCGCGATCTTCTTCAATGCGTAGCCTTTGTGCAAGCGGGCGTGGCGGCGGATGGCGGGGTCGGCGCTGCGTGCCAGCACGCGGTCCATCACGAGCGTCTGGTACAGGCGCTTGTCGATGCCGGCGGTGGCGGTGGTCACGTTGTTGCGCTGGCTCGGATCGGGCACATGGTGGCGCGAGACGACCGCCGGGTGATGGAGCATCAGCCGCGCCGGCTCGATCAGGTCGAGGTAGAGCTTGCGATCCTGCTCCCAGCGGATGCCCTCGTCCATGCCGCCGACGCGCTCGTAGAGTTCGCGCCGGACCGTGAAGACGTTGAGGTGGCAGAAGCCGTCGATGCGCAACAGGTCGGCCACCGTCACCTCGTAGCGTCCCTGCTCGTCGGGGCGGCGCCCGCGCGCCTCGAGGTCGGCGGCCAGCGCGCCCAGCCACAGCAGGCCCAGGCTGCGGTCACCGATCCAGGCCTCCTGGTTGCCCATGTAGAGATCGAGCACGCGGCCTTGCGCCGCGGCATCGCCGATGGCGCGCGCGACGCGGTCGAGGTGCCCGCTGTCGGTCCAGCGGTCATCGTCGTCGAGGAAGCAGAGGTGGCTGCCGCGCGCGTGCGCCGCACCGGTATTGAGCGCATAGCTCGGGCCATGGCCCCGCGGCCGCTCGACGAGCCGGTGCAGCGACCAGCGTTCGCCCAGCCTTTGCGCCGCCGCATCCCAGATCGGTTGGTAAGCCGACAGCGATTCGGCGCTCGATCCATCGTCGACGACGACGATCTCGACGTCGTCGCGGCCCTGCGCGAGCACCGAATCCAGCGCCTCGGCGAAGAGGGCGGGGCGGTTGCGCGTCGCGATGACGACCGAGATCAGCGGGTTCATCGGGGTTCGCCCGGTCCGGGCTTCGCGCCCAGCAGCCAGCCGCCGAGGATTTCGCGCAGCAGGCCGCGCGACTCCGATGCCGAGAAGGTCTGGTCGGCATCGGGCAGGTCGTGACGATCGACGCGCCGCGGCGAGGTCAGCGCGCGCTGCCAGGGCGGCGCCGACGCGACGAGCTCGTCGAATTCGCGGCTGACCTGGCTGCGTCCGCTCATCACCAGCAGCAGATCGCCGCGGTAGCGCGTCAGCCCCTGGCACATGCGATCGATGAAATGCGGTGTGGTTGCCGCGGCGCGCGGCCGCGCGCCGATCAGCGCCGCGCATCGCGAACGGGCGCTGCGCGCCAGCGTGCCCAGCGCCGGCCTGGGGTCGTACTGCCCGCGCAGCACCTTGGACCAGAAATCGCGATCGAGGATGCGGCGGCTGAAATGGTCGACGGCGACCTTGTCGGCCGTCTCGTCGGTGTGCACCCAGGGGTTGCCGAGCGCGATGCCGGTGACCTCGGGGTATTGCCAGGCATTGATCATGATCGCCGACGCGGCGTCGCAGCCGCCCCAGAGCACGACCTCGTTCAAGCCCGGCACCTGGGCGCGGAAGGCCGCGATCGCCGCGCCGATGTCGGCGCCGACATCCTCGAAGCCGCCGAAGCGCCCCTCGCTGTCGCCCAGACCGCGGTGGTCGAAGCGCATCATCGGGATGCCCATCGCGGCGAGGTCGCGCGCCAGTTCGACCTGCAGCCGATTCACGCCGGCGCGGTATTGCGGGCCGCCGGCGACGACCAGCAGCAGGCCGCGCGCCGCGACCTGCTCGGGCCGATGGACGATGCCGACGAGCTCGCTCCCCTCGCATTCGAAGACGATCGGCAGTTCGGTCGACTTCATGCTTGCGCTCCCATCAGGCGCGAGGTCGTCGCGATCAGATCGGGCGCCGATTCGGGAACCTGCAATTGCCAGATCTTGGGGCACACGGCCACCGCCGTCGCGACCTCGACGCCGACGCCGCGGATCTGCTCGACGGCGCGCTGGCTCGGAAGCGCCAGGCCGGTGTCGGAGGGGCCGACCATCTCGATCCAGTCGATGCGCGGGCCCGGCGCGGCGAGGTGGTCGGCGAGCCGCATCGCCGCCAGGCCTTCGGCGAGCGCCGGCGTCAGCGGATAGCCGCCGACCTCGAGCGTCTCGCCGCCGCGCAGGCGCTCGCGTATCGATTCGGTCGTCTCGCGGGCCTCGGCGTGGACGATCTGCGTGGCGATGCGCAAGCGCAGGTGCTGGTTCAGGAACAGCTTGCCGTCGAGCACGGGCTGCCAGAAAAGCAGCCGCTCGACGGCGACCTCGCGCGCCGCGGCCAGCCGCGCCGCCAGCAAGGCACCGGTGCGCACGCCCCAGACGGTGAGCGGCAGCGCGCTGTCGTCGGCGAGCCAGCGCGCGGCCCGCTTCGCGTCGTCGAGCCAGAGATCCCAGTCGCCCTCGAGCGTCGAGCCGCCGCTCTCGCCGGTGCCGTGGTAGTCCAGCAGCAGGCAGCGATAGCCGAGCGCCGCCAGCGCGCGCGCCTGCTTGGCGGCATGGGCGCGGCAACGGTTCATCTCCTCGGTGAAAGGCGGCAGGTAGAGCAGGGCGCCGCGGCGGGTCCCGGTGGGGACGATGTCGAGCGCGAACAGTCGCCGACCGCCGAGTTCGAGGAAACGCGGTCGGGCGTGCGAGGTCCGTTCGCTCACGCTGCGGCCCTCGTCGGCAATTGCACCGACCGCTGCGCGCGCGCGATCAGCGCCGCGCGGTGTTCGCCGTAGGCCTGCAGCGCCTCTTCGTGCAGCGCCGTCGGTATCTCGATCTCGTCGTAGCTGCGCTTTTGCGCCGCGACCTTGCCCGATTTCAGCCGCGCGGAATGGTCGCCCGCGGCGCCGCTGCCGGTGCGGTTGAAGACGCCGTATTCGGTCGGGATCGGTCCGTCCAATTGCAGCCAGTCGCCGAGCGCGGCCAGCGTCGGCGCCGTGTCGCTGACGATGAGTTCGGCGTCGAGGTAGAAATAAGGCGACTGCAGATTGCGCGCGACGCCGGCCAGCGACTTCAGCCGGTCGATGTAATAGCGCGCCGCGCCTACGACCTCGGCCTCGGGCTGCGTGGGCAGATGTTCGCGGTAGAGCACGACGAGACTGCGGATCGATTGCGTCGGTTCGCGCAGCATCAGGATCGTGCGGCTGCTCGGGCGCTCCAGCAGCGGCAGCGCGACGGCATGGCCGTCGTGCAGCACCTTGTCGAACATGTAGCGCGCGCCGGGCTTGGCGCTGTGGTCGGCGAAATGCAGCATCTTCTGGCGCCACAGGCTTTTCCAGCTGTAGTAGCCGATGTGCATCTCGTAATAGCCCTCGATCTGCGGGTGGCTGCCGAGCAGATGGCCGAGCAGGCTCGTATTGGCCCGCATATGGCTGAGCAGGAAGATGTTGCGGTGGCGCAGCACCAGCGACGGATTGGCGGCGAATGCCGACAGCAGCGACATGGGGCTTCAGTCCTGAGGTGGTTGGAGCCAGGCGTCGACCGAGGTCAGCACCTGTTTGCAGACGCGCTCGTAGACGGCGCGCGTCTTGCCGTAGGGGTCCGGCACTTCGACCTGCGCCGGGTTCGATGCGCTGGCGGCACCGAGCAGGTAGGCCTTGCCGCCGGCGGCCGGATGCTCGCGCGCGAGGCGGTCGAGGTGCGCGACTTCCATCGCGAACACGATGTCGGCGTCGGCGACGAGCCGGGCGTCGAGCGTGCGCGAATGCCAGGCGCCGAGTTCGACGCCGCCGGCGGCGGTGGCGGCGACGTCGACCATCGTCGGATCGGCGGGCCGCCCCGCGGGGCTGTGGAAGCCGGCCGAGGCGAATTCAAAGCGACCGGGGTAGCGGCGCTCGGCATAGGCCTGGGCAAGCGCACTGCGGTTGATGTTGCCGTGGCAGAGGAAGACGATGCGCCGCGCCTTGCGCAGGCGTTGGCGTGCCGGCGCCGCGGCGCGCAGCTCGCGCTCGAGCCGGCGCCGCTGCGCGACGATGGCGCCGAAGCGGCGCGCCTGGTGGCTGGCGATGCGGCCGAGGTCGACGAGCCCGGGCCAGGGATCGCGCCAGCTCTGGACGTCGAAATGGTGGCGCGGCGAGAACATCAGCAGCCAGTCGCGCAGCACTTCGCGCTTGGACGGCAGCGTGACGAGTTGCGGTGGCGCCGCCTTGCGCAGCACATGCTCGGACCAGTCGATGTCGCGCGCGAGATGGCGCGCGACGATGCCGCTGCGCGCCGCCGGCCAGTCGCCGACGTGCCCGGTGGTCCACAGCTCATGCAGCATGGCCGGGAAGTCGGCGCCGGCGGCGACGGCCAGCGGCAGCGAGCCCCAGAAGCGGCCGTTGATCTCGACGAGGACGAAGGCGCCTGTCTGCGGCTGGTACTTGAACTCGACCATCGCGACGCCATGCCAGCGCAGCGCCTGCATGAGCTTGCGCGAGGCCTCGAGCAGCGCCGGCACCGGCGCCTCGCTCACGCGCAGCGTGCTGCCGCCGCCGGTCAGCGGCACCTCGTGCAGCCGACGGTGCTGGAAGGCGTAGCGGACCTCGCCCTGGTCGGCGATCAATTCGATCCCGACCCCGTCGCCGCGGAAGTATTCCTGGAGGATCACGGCGCCATGGCGCAGCGCCGAGGTCGCCTCGGCCTCGAGACCGGCGTCGTCGAAGGCGTAGGCGACGCGCAGCTGGACGCGTTCGCCCGCGCCGCCGCCGACCGAGCGCGCCGGCTTGACGACGACGGGGTAGCCGAGATCCTTCGCCGCGGCGACGGCCTCGGCCGGGGAGGCGACGACGATGGACCGGGGCACCGGGATGCCGAGCGAGCGCGCGAGCGCGCCGGTGCGGTCCTTGTCGAGCACCTGCTCGAGTGCCTCGGCGCTTGCCATCGCGATGGGTTCGCCCTCGAAGCGCGAGCGCGCGCGCATCAGCGGCACCAGCGTGCGCTCGGTGACCGGAATCACGAGTCCGCGCCGCCGCTCGTCCAGCTGTTGCCGCAGCCAAGCGACGAATCCGGCCTCGTCGCGCAATGGATCGGGGTAGCGCAGGCAGGCCGCGACATGGCGCGAACTGGCGGCGAGCGGGTGTTCGACATCGCTGGCGACCTCGACGGCCAATCCGCGACGCGCGAGCGCGCGCACGATCGACAGCGTCGACGCCTGGTCGCCGTCAAGGACGAGCACCGAAGGTCTGGCTGCACGGGGCGGTTCGGGCTTCGCTGGGCTGGGCATCTCGCAGGGTTGCGCGCCCCGGCCTCGCCGGCGCCTACGCACTCTCTCGGTTCAATGGGTAGCGGCGCTTGCGCCGCTTGCGGCGTCGACCGGCGCCGAAGCCGCGGAGGCAGGCGGATCGGACCATTCGCCCTTCGCGCGCAGTCGCTCGATCAGGTCCTTGCGCTCCATGCCTTCATCCATCGCGGCCCAGGCCTGCTCTCGAGCATCCTTGTAGCGGCCCATCTGGAAGTAAAGCAGACCCAGGTTGTAGTGGGTGAACGGATTGTCTCCGGCCTTGATCGCGACATAGTCGAGCTGCATCGACGCGTCCTTGGGCCGACCGAGCTGGATCATGTAGTCGGCGTGCAGCATGCGCACGATCAGATCGTCGGGGCGGAATCGCTCGGCGCGCAGGAAATAGCATTCGACCGTGTAGTCGAGATTGCCCGGTTGAGGTGTCTTGTCGCGGATCGACCAGCGCATCAGCGTCGCCAGACCGCGCGGATGGTTCGGAAAGGCGTGCAGCAGGAAGGCAATTTCGGCCGCGAGGGTCCCCGTATTGCCATGTTCCAGATTCTCGACGTTGGGCGTGAAGTGATTGCTCTCGACCATGCGGACACCCGGATTGGTGCGGAAATCCCACGGTCCTCGGTTGTTCGGGATCGGAAAGGTATTGGTGCGCGGGCAAGGTTCGATCAACGTCTCGACCGCGCTTTGCCCCCAGGCCCATTGAGCCGACAACGTGCAGGCAAGCACGCCTGCGGTGGCGAGCCACCGATGTGAGCAGAGTCGCGGACCTGGAGCCATCGCCTCAAGTCCCGACGCGTTCGACGATGAACCGGCACAGGCTGCCGACGGTCGCAAACGTCTCGCCGCTGATCTCGTCGTCCTCGACCGAGATGCCGAAGCGGTCCTCCATCGCGCCGACGAGGCTGACGACGGCCATGCTGTCGAGTTCGGGGATCGAGCCGAGCAGACGCGTGTCGGCGTCGAAGGATTGGGCACGGCCGTGCAGACCGAGCACGTCGTCCAGCATGTTCAGCACTTCCTTGTTCGTATCCACGCTAGTCCGCTTCTTCGATTGGGGTTGGTCGGTGGACGGCGCCGGGTCGGCGCGGACACACCGCTACGCCCGCGATCATATCGGCGTCGATTCCCGGCTAGGCGGCCATCCCGGCCACCTCGATGGGAGTCGTGCCATTGTTGGCGTTTCCACCTCGCCGGACCCCGTTCGACTCGTTGAAAATCCCGCCGAGCGGCCGCCGATCGTGGCGGACTAACATCGTCCCATCCGGCGCCGGTTCGCCTGGCGAACCCGCCCGTAGCACTCCCGACATGAGCCCACATCCTCCCGAAGCCGCGCTGCTGCACGAGTTGATCTTCCGCGCCCGGTCGCTGACGCCGCAGGCGCCGGCGCTGACCTATGGCGCCGAGACCTGGACCTACGAGCGCCTGGCGCAGGACACCGCGGCCTTCGCCGCCGGGCTGCGCGCACTCGGCCTCGAACGCGGCGAGCGCGTCGGCATCTGGCTCGAGAAGCGGTTCGAGGCCGTCGTCGCGAGTTTCGGCACCGCCGCCGCGGGCCTCGTGATGGTGCCGATGAACCCGCTGCTCAAGCCCGAACAGGTGGGCCACATCGCGCGCGATTGCAACGCCCGCGTCATCGTCACGTCACCCGAGCGTGCTGCGCTGCTGGCCGCCGTGCTGCCGCAATGCCCGGACCTGCGCCACCTCGTGCTCACCGACGGCCAGGCCGCGCCGGCGGGCGGCGCGGTCGCCGTGCAGCGCTGGTCCGAGCTGCTGGCTGCATTGCCTGCCGACGGCCATCGCGTCATCGACACCGACATCTGCGCCATCCTCTACACGAGCGGCTCGACCGGGCTGCCCAAGGGCGTCGTGCTCAGCCACCGCAACATGGTCGCCGGTGCCAAGAGCGTCGCCAGCTATCTCGAGAACCGCGCCGGCGACACGCTGCTGGCGGCGCTGCCGCTGTCGTTCGACGCCGGCTTCAGCCAGCTCACCACCGCCTTCCACGCCGGTGCCCGCGTCGTGCTGCTGAACTACCTGATGCCGCGCGACGTGCTCAAGGCGATGGCGCGCGAGCGCGTCACCGGGCTCACCGCCGTGCCGCCGCTGTACATCCAGCTCACGCAGCTCGAATGGCCGGCCGAGGTCGGCGAGCATCTGCGCTATTTCGCCAACACCGGCGGGCGCATGCCGCGCGAGACGCTGGATGCACTGCGCCAGCGCGTGCCGCGCGCACTGCCGTTCCTGATGTACGGCCTCACCGAGGCCTTCCGCAGCACCTACCTGCCGCCGGCCGAGGTCGACCGACGCCCCGACAGCATCGGCCGCGCGATACCGAACGCCGAGATCCTCGTGCTGCGCGAGGACGGCAGCGAGTGCGCACCCGACGAGCCGGGCGAACTCGTGCACCGCGGCGCGCTCGTCGGCCAGGGCTACTGGAACGATGCCGAGAAGACGGCCGAGCGCTACCGCCTGCTCGGCGCCGGCCGCGGCGGCCGCATGGCCGGGCTGCAGCTGCCCGAATACGCCGTGTTCAGCGGCGACACGGTACGCCGCGATGCCGAAGGATTTCTCTATTTCATCGGCCGCCGCGACGAGATGATGAAGACCTCGGGCTACCGCGTCAGTCCGACCGAGGTCGAGGAGATCGTCTATTCGACCAGGCGCGTCGGCGAATGCGTCGCGTTCGGCGTCGACCACCCGAGCCTGGGCCAGGCGATCCAGATCATCGCCACCGCGCCCGACGGCAGCGCGGCGCTCGACGTGCCCGCGCTGCTCGCCGATTGCAAGCAGCGCATGCCGGCCTACATGGTGCCGGCCGGCATCCACCCGATGGCCGGCCCGCTGCCGCGCAACCCCAACGGCAAGATCGACCGCAAGCTGCTGGCGACGCAATGGTTGGAGACGCCCCGATGAGCCGCACCGCCCCCGTCCATGTGCCGATGTCGCAGTTCCCGCGCGTCGATGGCGAACTCACCGTCGGCGGCGAGCGGCTGAGCGTGCTCGCCGCGCGCGTCGCCAGCACGCCTTTCTACGCCTACGACCGCGCATTGATCCGCGCGCGCGTCGCCGCGCTGCGCGCCGCGCTGCCCTCGGCGGTGATGCTGCATTACGCGATGAAGGCCAACCCGATGCCGGCCGTCGTCGCGCTGATGGTCGGGCTCGTCGACGGCATCGACGTCGCCTCGGGCGGCGAGTTGCGCGTGGCGCTCGACGCCGGCGCCGCGGCGGCCGACGTCAGCTTCGCCGGGCCCGGCAAGCGCGATGTCGAACTGCGCCAGGCGGTGGCCTCGCGCGTGCTCGTGAATGTCGAATCGGCGCGCGAGCTCCCGATCCTGGCGCAGGCCTCGCAGGAGCTCGGCCTGCCGGCGCGCGTGGCCGTGCGCGTGAACCCGGACTTCGAGCTCAAGGGCTCGGGCATGAAGATGGGCGGCGGGCCCAAGCAGTTCGGCATCGATGTCGAGCAGGTGCCGGCGGTGCTCGCGCGCATCGGCGAGCTCGGCCTCGCGTTCGAGGGCTTCCACCTCTATTCGGGTTCGCAGAACCTCAACGCCGAATCGATCTGCGAGGCGCAGCGCCAGTCGTTCGAACTCGCGCTGCGGCTGGCCGCGCTGGCGAGCGCGCCGGTGCGCCACCTCAACCTCGGTGGCGGCTTCGGCGTGCCGTATTTCCCGGGGCAGGAGCGGCTCGACCTGGCGCCCATCGGCGCCAACCTCGAGCGGCTGGCCGAGCGGCTCGAGACGGCGATGCCGGGAGCTTCGATCGTCATCGAGCTCGGCCGCTATTTCGTCGCCGAGGCCGGCGTCTACGTCACCCGCGTCGTCGACCGCAAGCTCTCGCGCGGCGAGGTCTTCCTCGTCTGCGATGGCGGCCTCAACCACCATCTGGCGGCCTCGGGCAACTTCGGCCAGGTGGTGCGCAAGAACTACCCGGCGGCGATCGGCCGGGCGCCACAGGGTGGCGCGGTCGAGGTCGCGTCGGCCGTCGGCCCGCTGTGCACGCCGCTGGACATCCTGGCCGACCGCATGGAGCTGCCGCAGGCCGAGATCGGCGATCTGGTCGTCATCTTCCAGTCCGGCGCCTACGGGCCGTCGGCCAGCCCGCAGGCCTTCCTCGGACACCCGGCCTGCACCGAAGTGCTGGTTTGACGGGGGCGGCAAGCGGTGCGGTGCGCCGGTCGCGTCGCGGCATCGGTTGCCTGCTTGCGCTGTTCGGCTTCGGCCTGGTCGTCGTGCTCGGTCTGCGCGCCGGCAGCGCAGCGCTGCGCGACGCGCCGCGCTCACCCGGCGAGATGATCGACCACGCCGAGCGCCGCCTCGTCGGCCATCCGCGCCTGCAGCGCTGGGGCGTGCCGATGCTCGAGGAACTGCGCGTCGCGCTCGGCGAGCCCAGCCCGGCCGAGCGCGCGCTGCCGTTCGCGGTGCCGCCGCTCGCGCCCAACCCGATGCAGGCGCCGGCGGCTGCGGCTGCGGACGATGCGCGCGTGATCCGCGTCGGGCCGACGCGCGCGATCCGCACCATCGCCGAGGCGGCGCGGCGCGCCGTCGACGGCAGCGTGATCGAGATCGACCCCGGCGACTACCACCGCGACGTCGCCGTCTGGGACCGCGCGCGGTTGACGATCCGCGGCCGCGGCGACCGCGTACGCCTGATCGCCGACGGTGCCAGCGCCGAGGGCAAGGCGATCTGGGTCGTGCGCCGCGGCGAGGTCACGATCGAGAACATCGAGTTCGTCGGCGCCCGCGTACCCGATCGCAACGGCGCCGGGATCCGGCTCGAGAGCGGCCAGCTGCTGGTGCGCCAATGCCGCTTCTACGCCAGCGAGAGCGGCATCATCACCGCCGCCGATGTGCGCTCGACGCTCGACGTCGAGGATTCCGAATTCGGCTTCCTCGGTCAAGGCGACGGCTACAGCCATGGCATCTATGTCGGCGCCATCGCCTCGTTCAGGCTGGTCGGCAGCTACCTGCACGACGGCAATGCCGGCCACCTCGTCAAGTCGCGCGCCTGGAAGAACGTGCTCGCCTACAACCGCCTCATCGACGGGCCCGCCGGTCGCTCGAGCTACGAGGTCGAATTCCCGAACGGCGGCGAGGTCGAGATGGTCGCCAACGTGGTCGAGCAGGGGCGCAGATCACGCAACTCGGTCATCGTCTCGTACGCCGCGGAAGGCTATCGATATGCGACGAACCGGCTGCACCTGCGCGCGAACGTCATCGTCAACGACGGCCGCTGGGGCGGCACCTTCGTGCATGTCGCCCCCGGCCCGGCGAAGGTCGAACTGGTCGACAACCTCTGGGCCGGCGGCGGCCGGCTCGACGTGCCGCCGGGTGCCCAGGAGAGCGGCAATCGATCGGCCGACTGGCCCTACGACATCGTGGTCCCGCCACCGATGAAGGTGCTGCCATGACGGATCCGGCGCCGGCCGTCCCCCGGAAGTCGCGGCGCCGCCGGTCGTCGAAGGCGTCGCCGTCGCCGCGCGGCAAGCCGTCCCAAGTGCCGCCGGCCCTGGCGGCCGCAGCCAGCGCGGCGCTGGCGCTGTTCCTGGCACTGCACCATCCCTTGTCGCCGGCGCTGGCGCTGCTGGGCTGCGCCGCGCTCGGCGGCCTCGCGTTCTGGCGCCCGCTGCCGGCGCTGGCGCTGCTGCCGGTGCTGCTGCCGGCGATCGACCTCATGCCATGGACCGGCTGGCTGACGTTCGAGGAATTCGACATCGCGGTGCTTGCGGTGGCCGCGGGCGCCTATGCGCGCCGGCTGCTCGAGCGACCCGAGGCGCGCCCGGCCGGCGGCGCGACGGCGCTCAAGGGGCTGCTGATCACCGGCTATGCGGCGGCGCTGCTCGTGAGCCTGCTGCGGGGTTTCGCCGACGCCGGCGGACTGGTCTGGGGCTGGTGGCAGGGCTATCAGGAGTCGATGAACAGCCTGCGCCTGCTCAAGCCCTACTTCCTCGCCTGCCTCGTGCTGCCGCTGTGGACCGGGGCGCTGCGCGCGCAGCCCCAGCGCTCGGCACGCGCGTTCGCGCTCGGCATGGCCGGCGGCCTCGGCGTGGTGGCGCTGCTGCTGCTGTGGGAGCGCTGGGCGAACACCGGGCTGGGCAATTTCTCGTCCGACTACCGCACGACGGCCCTGTTCTGGGAGATGCATGTCGGCGGCGCCGCGCTCGACGGCTTCCTCGCGCTGACGATGCCCTTCGCGGTGCGCGAGCTGCTGCGCGCGCACAGTGCGCGGCGCTGGTTCGCGGCGGCGCTCATCGTGCTGATCGGCGCCTATGGCTGCCTGACGACGTTCTCGCGCGATGTCTACATCGGCGTGCCGGCGGCGCTGATCACGATGACGGCGCTGGCCGCCCAGCAGCGAACGCGATCGCCGGCGTCGGCCGGCACGGCCGCGACGACACCCTGGCTGGCGACGATCCTCGTCTGGCTGCTGTTCGCCGGCGCCGTCGCCTGGACCTTCCCGAGCGGCGGTTACCGCGTCATGCTGGCGCTGCTCGGCGCCGTGCCCTGGGTGCTGGCGGCGCCGGCGCGGTTGCGCTCGCTCTGGTTCGGCTCCGCATCGTCGGCGCCGGCCCCGCGCGCCGCCGCTGCCGTGCTGGGCGCGGGTGGTGTCGCGGCGCTGCTGCTGACGCTGGCCGCCCTGGCGCTGCCCAAGGGGCCCTACCTCGTCTACGCGCTCGTCTGGAGCGCCTGCGCGCTGGCGGCGATGGTGCTGCGGCGGCGCCCGGCGCGCGCGCTAGCGATCGGCTACGGCGCCGCGCTCGTCGCGCTGATCGGACTCGTGCCGACCGTCGCGGGCTACTGGGGCGGTGCGGCGGCGCGCACGCAGGCACTGCCCGCGGCCGCCGTGCTGGCGCTGCTGGCCGCCTGGGGCTGCGCGTCGCGGCGCCCGCGCTGGCCCGACGCGCTGCGCTGGCAGGGCACGCAGACGGCGGCGCTGGTGGTCGTCGGACTCGTCGGCGGCGTGCTGCTGGGCGGCAGCTACATGGACGACCGCTTCGCCAGCGGCCGCGAGGATCTGCACACCCGTCTCGTCCACTGGCAGCATGGCGTCGGCCTGATGAACGGCGGCAGCGACTGGTTCTTCGGCAAGGGGCTGGGGCGCTACCCGGCGAACCGCTTCGTCTCCGGCTATGTCGAGGACGAGGTCGGCGACTATCGGCTGGGCGGCGCCGGTGCCGACCGCCACCTCGCGCTCAGCGGCGGCAAGCACATGCTGGGCTGGGGCGAGATGCTGCGCCTGTCGCAGCGCGTCGATGCCTTCGAGGGGCCGGTGACGGTGCGCGCCCGGGTCGGCGCCGACGCGCCGGTGACGCTGCAGTTCGAGCTCTGCCGCAAGCATCTGCTCTACGACAACGGCAGTTGCAGGGTGGCCAGCGCCAGGGTCGTCGCGTCCGCCGGGCAGACGCAGGCGATCGAGCTGCAGCTGACAGGGCCCGGGCTGGACCATGGCGACTGGTTCGCACCGAACTTCATCGTCTTCTCGGTCGCGGTCGCCGACAGCGGGCGCGCGGCGCGCATCGCCGAGCTGAGCGCGACCGACGCCAGGGGCCGCGAACTGCTCGAAAACCGCGATTTCAGTGCCGGCATGTCGCGCTGGTTCTTCAGCAGCGACAAGTACCACCTGCCCTGGCACATGAAGAACCTCTTCCTGCACCTGCTGCTCGAGCAGGGCGCCATCGGTCTCGGCCTGTTCCTGGCGCTGCTCGCCGGCGCCTTCTGGCGCCTCGCCGCCGGCCGCGCCCGCGACCACGAACTGGCGCCGCCGCTGGCCGGCGCGCTGGTCGGATTCGTCGTCGTCGGCCTCTTCGACAGCCTGCTCGACGTGCCCCGCGTGGCCTTCCTCGCCTACCTGCTGATGCTGGTCGCCCTGAGCTTGGCGCCCGCGCGTCCCGGGGTCGCCGCGCGCGCACCCTAAAATGCGCGGTTCGCCCGCTCCTGCCGGGCACGCTACCGTCGAGGATCGCCGAAAGTGTTTATCTCCGAAGCCTTTGCCCAGACCGCCACCGGTGGCGGCACCCAATCGTCGCTCATGAGCCTGCTGCCGCTGGTGCTCATGTTCGTGGTCCTGTACTTCATCATGATCCGCCCGCAGATGAAGAAGCAGAAGGAGCACAAGGCGATGATCGACGCCCTGGCCAAGGGCGACGAGGTCGTCGTCGGCGGCGGCGTCATCGGCCGCATCGCCAAGATCGGCGAGACCTTCGTCCATGTCGAGGTCGCCAACGGCGTCGAGCTGCAGGTGCAGCGCGCGGCCGTCGTCCAGGTCCTGCCCAAGGGCACCTACAAGTAAGTCAGTCCCCCGCGGCGGCGCCTGGCGCGCCGCCCAGCCACCAAGAGGCCGCCCGGCCAAGGAATCTTGATGAACCGCTACCCCTGGTGGAAGTACGCGATCCTCGGCGTCGCCCTGCTGATCGGCGTGCTCTACACGCTGCCCAACTTCTACGGCGAGGCGCCGGCCGTCCAGATCACCGGCGGCAAGGTCACGGTGCGCGTCGACGGCGCCATGGTCGACCGCGTCCAGCAGGTGCTGACCGCGGCGGCCGTGCAGCCCGATTTCGTCCAGTTCGACGGCAACTCGGTGCGCGCGCGCTTCGCCAACACCGACATCCAGCTCAAGGCCAAGGACGCGCTGTCGAAGTCGCTCAACCCCGACCCGGCGAACCCCGACTACATCGTCGCGCTGAACCTCGTCTCGCGCTCGCCCGTCTGGCTCACCAAGCTGCACGCGCTGCCGATGTTCCTCGGCCTGGACCTGCGCGGCGGCGTCCACTTCCTGATGCAGGTGGACATGCGCGCTGCCGTCAAGCTCAGCGTCGACAGCTACGCCAGCGACGCGCGCACGACGCTGCGCGACAAGCGCGTGCGTTTCTCCGGCATCACGCGCGACCCCGACGGCGTCACCGTCTCCGTGCCCGATGCCGCCGAGGCGACGAAGGCGCGCGACCTGCTGTATGACCGCCTGCCCTCGATGACCTGGACCGAGCAGCCCGGCGACGCCGGCGCGATGCGAGTCGTCGGTCGGCTCTCGCCGAAGGCGGCGCTGGAGATCCAGAACCAGGCCATCAAGCAGAACATCGAGACGCTGCACAAGCGCGTCAACGAACTCGGCGTCGCCGAGCCGGTCATCCAGCAGCAGGGCGCCGACCGCATCGTCGTCCAGCTGCCCGGCGTGCAGGACACGGCGCGCGCCAAGGACATCATCGGCCGCACGGCGACGCTGCAGTTCCGCCTCGTCGACCCCGATGCCGCGACGGCGGCCGAGGTCGTGCCGACGCGCGAGGGCGGCAGCGTCGGCCTCAAGCGCGACGTCATCGCCAGCGGCGAGCAGATCAAGCAGGCCGCCGCCGGCTTCGACCGCGACCAGCGCCCCGACGTCTCGGTGCGGCTGGACGACGTCGGCGGCCGCAACATGCGCAACGTCACGCGCGAGAACCTCGGCAAGCCGATGGCCATCGTGCTCTACGAGAAGGGCAAGGGCCAGGCGCTGTCGGTGGCGACGATCCAGGGCGAGTTCGGCACCGATTTCCAGATCACCGGCCGCTTCACGCCGCAGGAGGTCAACGACCTCGCGCTGCTGATCCGCGCCGGCGCGCTGGCCGCGCCGATGGACATCATCGAGGAACGCACGATCGGCCCGAGCCTGGGCGCCGACAACATCACCAAGGGCTTCCACAGCGTGATGTACGGCTTCGCCGCCATCGCCGCCTTCATGTGCCTGTACTACCGGCTGTTCGGCGTCTTCTCGACGCTGGCGCTGGCCTTCAACCTGCTGTGCCTGGTGGCGCTGCTGTCGCTGCTGCAGGCCACGCTGACGCTGCCGGGCATCGCGGCCATCGCCCTGACGCTGGGCATGGCGATCGACGCCAACGTGCTGATCAACGAGCGCGTGCGCGAGGAACTGCGCGGCGGCGCGAGCCCGCAGGTGGCGATCCACACCGGCTACGAACGCGCCTGGGGCACGATCCTCGACTCCAACGTCACGACGCTGATCGCCGGCGTCTCGCTGCTGGCCTTCGGCTCGGGGCCGGTGCGCGGCTTCGCCGTCGTCCACTGCCTCGGCATCTTGACATCGATGTTCTCCGCGGTGATGTTCTCGCGCGGCCTCGTGAACTTCTGGTACGGACGCCAGAAGCGCTTGAAGGGCGTCTCGATCGGGCAGGTCTGGCGGCCCGACGGCGATGTGCCGGCCGTGAAGTCGTAAGGGGAGGCGGTCATGGAATTCTTCCGTATCAAGCGTGACATCCCGTTCATGCGCCACGTGCTGGTGCTGAACATCATCTCGGCCATCACCTTCGCCGCCGCCGTCTTCTTCCTCGCCACGCGCGGGCTCGAGCTCTCGGTGGAGTTCACCGGCGGCACGCTGATCCAGGTCGCCTACGCCGACACCGCCAACATCGACCGCGCGCGCTCGGCCGTCGAGACGCTGGGCTACGGCGACGTGCAGGTGCAGCCGTTCGGCACCTCGCGCGACGTGCTGATCCGCGTGCCGGTGCGCGCCGACGTCAAGCAGACCGAAGTTTCGGGCCGCGTCTTCGACGCGCTGTGCAAGGCCGAGTCGGGCGTCAGCGGCCGCAAGCAGTACCTGACGCCGCAGGGCGAGCAGGTCAGCCGCGCCAGCTGCGCGCGCGCCGACGGCAGCGAGCCGCTGCTGCTCACCAGCACCGAGGCGGTGGGCGCCTCGGTCGGCGCCGAGCTGTACCAGAACGGCGCGCTCGCGCTGCTCGTCACCGTGCTCGGCATCATGGCCTACCTGGCGGTGCGCTTCGAATGGAAGTTCGCGCTCGCCGGCATCATCGCCAACCTGCACGACGTCGTCATCATCCTCGGCTTCTTCGCCTTCTTCCGCTGGGAGTTCTCGCTCTCGGTGCTGGCGGCGGTGCTGGCGGTGCTGGGTTACTCGGTCAACGAATCGGTCGTCATCTTCGACCGCATCCGCGAGACCTTCCGCAAGTTCCGCAAGCTCAATACGCACCAGGTCATCGACCACGCGATCACGAGCACGACGAGCCGCACCATCATCACCCACGGTTCGACGCAGATGATGGTGCTGTCGATGCTGTTCTTCGGCGGCCCGACGCTGCACTACTTCGCCATCGCGCTGACGATCGGCATCCTGTTCGGCATCTACTCGTCGATCTTCGTCGCCGCCGGCATCGCGATGTGGCTGGGCGTCAAGCGCGACGACCTCGTCAAGCTAGGGACCTCGACGAAGGACAGCGACCCGAACGACCCGAACGCCGGGGCTGTGGTGTAGAGTGGGCCGAACCGCCACTCATCCGAGCTGACCCGCCGCAATGGCCAACCGCGCCTCGCCCGACTCGCTTGCCGGCCAGGCGCGCAGGCTCTACTCCGAAGAGCTGGTCAAGGGCCTGGTGCCGCTGGTGCAGGCCGTCATCGACGCCGCACGCGACCTCTTCGACAAGCCCAGCGAACACGCCGTCTTCCAGCGCCGGCGCGACCTCGTGCAGGCGCTGGGCACCGGGGCCCAGGCCTGGCACCGCGGCATCGTCGCCGGGTTGCGCAAGGTGCTCACCTCGGGCGTCTCGGCCACCTATCCGGGCGACCTGCCGCCGCCCGGGCAGGGCCGTGACGCGCTGACCCTGGTCTCCGACGATGCGATCGAACTCGAGATCGTGACCTCGCGCCTGGCGCTGGCGATCATGGACCGCGCCTCCTGGGAATTCGCCGACCTGCGTTCGCGCGTCGCGCATCTCGAAGGCCGCGCCGAGCTCGAACCGCACGACATGCTGCGCGCCCATGTGCTGGCGCGCATCGTCTTCGAATCCTGGCGCGCCGCCGGGCTCTCGCTCGAGGGCTGGCGCGAGATGCAGCCGACGCTGCACGAGGAATTCGCCGCGCTCGTCGAGGAGGCGTACCACGAGGCCAACCGCTGGCTCGTCGAACAGGGCGTGCTTGCCGAGGTCGATCTGCGGCCCTTCATCCGCCGCGCCCGCGAGTATCCGGTGGCACCGTCGTGGCAGGCCGGCGGCGGCCGCGATGCCGGGCCGTCGATCGGCCTGCCGGCGAACTCGGCCTACGGCAGCGGCTATGCGGCGCCGCCGGGCGGCTACACCGCCTGGGGGCCTTCGTCGGTGCGCGGCGACGTCAGCGACGAGACGCGGATGATGACGCGCGGCGCGCCGCTGGCGCGCAGCCGCGAGCATGCCGAGGCCGTGCTCGGCCGCCTGAACCGGCTCATCGGCCGCCATGTGCCGGCCTTCGGCACGTCGACGCGGTCGCAGGCGCTGGGGCCGCATTCGGCGATGTCGCCGGCCCTGGCGCACGCCATCGACACGGCGCAGGTCGATCTGCGCCACCGCCTGTCGACGCGCGGCGACGCCGGCGTCGGGTTGACCGCGCCGGTGATGCTCGAGGAGCTGCACCAGCGCAAGCAGGCGCTGAAGAAGGCCGCGGCGACGCCCGAGGAGCGGGCGACGATCGAGATCGTCGCGCTGCTGTTCCAGAGCATCCTGACCGAGGACCGCATCCCGGCCAGCGTGCGCGTGTGGTTCGCGCGGCTGCAGATGCCGGTGCTGCGCGTGGCCGTCACCGAGCCCGATTTCTTCGCCACCATCGACCACCCGGCGCGGCGCCTGATCGACCGCATGGGCGCCTGCGTGATGGGCTTCGACAGCGCCGCCAGCGGCGCGGCCAGCGAAGGCTCGGGCGCGCTCGAAAAGGAGATCAAGCGCATCGTCCAGGTCGTCGAGGCCTACCCCGATACCGGCCGTCGCGTCTTCCAGACCGTGCTGACCGAGTTCGAGAAATTCCTCGAGCATTACTTCAGCACCGAGAACGAGGCGACGCGGCGCGGCGTCTCGCTGGCGCAGCAGGTCGAGCAGCGCGAGACGCTGGCGATCCAGTACACGATCGAGCTGCGGCGCATGCTCAACGAGGTGCCGGTGCAGGAAGGCGTGCGCCAGTTCCTGTTCCACGTCTGGGCCGACGTGCTGGCGACGACGGCCGTGCGCTACGGCGCCCAGGACCAGCAGACGAAGACGATGAAGCGCGCCGCCGCCGACCTCATCTGGAGCGCCAGCGCCAAGGTCACGCGCGAGGAGCGCGCCGAGGTCATCCGGCGCCTGCCGGTGCTGCTGAAATCGCTGCGCGAGGGCATGGTCTCGGCCGGCATCGACGCCGCCAAGCAAGACGAGAACATCCAGCAGCTCAACAACTCGCTCGCCGCGGCGTTCACCGCCAAGGCCGCGGTGATCCCCGACGACCGGCTGCGCGAGCTGATGGAGCGGCTGGAAACGCTCGAGGAACTGCTGCCCGAGGCCGCCGACGTCGACATCGACGAATCGATGGTGCTCGACCTCTCGGGGCACCAGAGCAGCGAGCTCGACGTCGTGCTCGACGGCGGCTCGATGCCGACGCCGGCGATGGTCGCCTGGGCACGCGAGCTGCAGGTCGGCAGCTGGTACATGCTGGACCGCGGCGGCCACAGCGAGGCGGTGCAGTTGGCCTGGCATGGCCTGCGCAAGCAGCTCTCGCTGTTCGTCACGCCGCACGGGCGCTGCGTGCTGTTCCAGCAGCACCGCCTGGCGTCCTATCTGCAGGCCGGCCTGATGCTGCCGGCGCAGGACGAGGCGCTGACGGTGCGCGCGACGCGCAGCGCGCTCGCCAAGCTCGACGTCGACGGCTCGCGGCTTTTGAACTAGTGGATCACCCGGTCGCCGGGGTCGACGAACAGCTCGTCGAGGATCAGCGCGTCGGGCTCCTCGCCCAGGCTCCAGAACACCATCAGCACGATGATCTTCAGGTCCTCGAGGTCGAGCTTGCCGGCGCCGACGGCGACGGCGCGGTCGATCACCATCTCGCGCATCGGCGCCGGCAGCACGCCGGCCGATTCGAGGAAGGCGATGAAGCCGACCGACGATTCGTCCAGCACCTCGCGCTCGGCGTCGGTGTAGACGCGCATGCTCGCCCGCTCGGGCGCGCCGGTGACGGCGCCGGCGCTGTCGGCCAGGCCGTCGAGCCAGCGCAGCGCGTCCTGGATTTCCTCGGGTTCGAAGCCCACGGCGGAGAGTTTGCGCGAGAGCTGCTTGGGTTCCGGACAGGCATCCGGGCGCCAATAGTTCTCGTAGAGATAGACCAGTACTTCGAACATCGGTCCACTATACCCGAGCCGACCGGGTCCTCAAGCGGCAAAACGTCGCTGAAACCGGCCTCCGGGCAGGCGCGCCAGGCGGCCTTCGAGTTCGAGGTCGAGCAGCCGTGCCGCGAGCCGGTCGGCCGGCCACCCGCTGCGGTCCTGCAGCTCGTCCAGCGTCAGCGATTCGGCGCCCAGGGCCTGCAGCAACGGGTCGGTGGTGTCGGCGGCGGGTGCGGGCGGCGCCACCGCGGCGGCCCCGATGCCGCCGGCGCCGAGTTCGTCGAAGATGTCCTGCACCGTCTCGACCAGCTTGGCGCCCTGCTTGATGAGGTCGTGGCAGCCCCGGGACTGCGGCGCGTGGATCGAGCCCGGCATCGCGAACACCTCGCGACCGGCCTCGGCGGCGAGGCGGGCCGTGATCAGCGAGCCCGACTTCAATGCCGCCTCGACGACCAGCGTGCCGCGCGTCAGCCCGGCGATGATGCGGTTGCGGCGCGGGAAGTTGTGCGCCAGCGCTTCCATGCCGGGTGAGTACTCGCTTATGAGGGCGCCGTGGGCGGCGATGCGCCGCGCCAGCGCCCGATGGCGCGCCGGGTAGACCTGGTCGAGCCCGGTGCCACAGACGGCGACGGTGCCGGCCGCGCTGGCGAGCGCACCTTCGTGCGCCGCGGCGTCGATGCCCGCGGCCAGCCCCGAGACGACGACCCAGCCGGCGTTGCCGATCGCGCTGCCGAAGCGGCGCGCGTGGTCGATGCCCTGCGGCGTCGCGTGGCGGCTGCCGACGATGGCCAGCGCCGGCGCGGCGAGCCGCTTCGCGTCGCCCTCGACGTAGAGCAGCAGCGGCGGGTCGGGCGACTGCAGCAGCAGCGGCGGCCAGTCGGGGTGGTCCAGCGTCAGCACGCTGCGGTTCGGCTCCCCGGCGAGCCAGGCCAGCGCAGCGGCCAGGCGCTGCGGCCAGTCGGGCGGCGGCTCGCGCAGGGCGGCCGCGACGGCCGGACCGACGATGGCCGCGCGCCGCGCCTCGGTGGCCCCGAGCACCGCGTCGGGTGACCCGAGCGCCGCGAGCAGCCGCCGCGCCGATGCGCGCCCCAGCCCGGGCGTCTCGATGAGCCTCAGCCAGGCCGCGAAATCGGCGTCGGCCGGCATCGCGGTGGCTTCCCGGGGCAGGCCGGCGAGTCGGCGCGAGCGCCTGCGGCGCTCGCTATGGACTCGTGCAGCGGTCGCCGGCGCTGACGGGTTCCTGGACGTTCAGGATCAGCGCGTACGAGACGCGGTCGAAGACGCGGAAGACGAAGAGCAGGCCATGCCGCTCGTCCGGCAGGTGCATCTTGGTCTTCTGGCCGTCGGTCGTGTCGACGGCCTGGGCGCCGGCGCGCCAAAGCGCGAGCACGTTGCCGCGCTCGAGCCCGTCCTGCTTGCCGCGGTTGATCGAGACGACCTGGTTCTGGCCGGCGTTGAGGCCATCGCCGTAGACCGAGACGATGCGGCATTCGACCTTGCCCGCCGGCGCGTGCGGCACGTAGGCGACGAGTTCCTGCTGCGGCACCGGCGAGAGGCGGTCGCCGACGCCGGCCTCGAGGGTCGTGCTCGTGATGCGGAAGGTGTCGGGGACGACGACGCCCTTGCCGTTGCCGGCGTCCTCGATGCCGCCCGAGCGGACGAAGACGGCGGTGCCGACGTAGCGGCCCTCGAAGCCGAGCACCTGGCGCGTCTCGGGGTCGACGAGCGGCTTGAGTTCGCGGAAGAGGCGGAAATCGGTCGCGCCATGGAGGTCGCCGCGCACATAGGCGGTCTCGCCGCGCGAGACCAGCACGCGGCCCTCCTGGGTGGCGACGATGCGCGGCGCCGATGCGAGCGTGTTGGCGTCGAAGACGACGGCCTCGTTGAGGAAGGGGCCGATCGAGTTGAGGGGGATCGAGGCGATGGCACCGTTGTCGAGCACCTCGCCGCGCACGCGCGGCGACAGGCGCACGGTGTTCGTCGGCTCCTGGCCCAAGCCCTTGGCGACGCGCAGCGAGGCGCGGCCGTCCTTCTTCTCCAGCACCAGGATCTGGCCCGGGTAGATCAGGTGCGGGTTGCGGATCTGGTCGAGGTTCATGCCCCAGAGTTCGGGCCAGCGCCACGGGCTCTTGAGGAACAGCCCCGAGATGCCCCACAGCGTGTCGCCGCGCTGCACGACATGGCTGTCGGGCGCGTTGGCCGCGAGTTCGGACAAGGGGATGCCGGCCTGGGCCACGTGCTGCGCCGTCGCGCGCCATTGCGGCAGCACCGGCAACTGGCCGGCGGCCTGGGCCATGGCGCTGCCCTGCAGCGCGGCGACAGCGGCGCAGGCCGCGGCCAAGCGCAGCACCGAGCGCGTGCAACGACGATTGCGAATGCTCATGACGCTGGGGTCTCCGGGCTGTGTGAGGAGCCGTGGCGGATGCCAGAATACCGCCCGGCCCTGAGGGTGAAGATCCCGCCGGCAGACGAGCCGCATTGCGGGATGCCAATGTTCATATGGTTTCACAGATTCTGCCCGTAAACCCTTGATGCCGCAATGAAACGGCCCAGGCGTGAGGTCTCCCACGGATGCCGGCGCCGGGCCTCGTTGCAGCCCTTCCACACCTGTTGCCAGCTGTTTCGCCGATTCGGATTCGTCCATGTCCCTTCTGACCATCCTGCGCTACCCCGACCCCCGACTCCACACCGTGGCCAAGCCGGTGCGCGAGGTCGACGACCGCGTGCGCCGCCTCGTCGACGACATGGTCGAGACGATGTATGCCAACGACGGTGTCGGCCTCGCGGCGACCCAGGTCGACGTGCACGAGCGCGTCATCGTGATGGACACCTCGGAGCAGCATGACCAGGCGCAGGTGCTGATCAACCCGGAGATCGTCGCGCGCAGCCTGGAGATGGCGGTCGCCGAGGAGGGCTGCCTGTCGGTGCCCCAGATCTACGACAAGGTCGAGCGCCATGCCCGCGTCACCGTGCGCGCGCTCGGCCGCGACGGTGTCGCGTTCGAACTCGAAGCCGAGGGACTGACTGCGGTCTGCGTCCAGCACGAGATGGATCACCTGCTGGGCAAGGTCTTCGTCGAGTACCTGAGCCCGCTCAAGCGCAACCGCATCCGCACGAAGATGTTGAAGAAGACGCGCGACGAGGCCAAGGCCGGCGCATGAGGCTGGCCTACGCCGGCACGCCGGAATTCGCCCGCGTTGCGCTCGACGCGCTTCTGGCCGCCGGCCACGAGGTGGTGCTGGTGCTGACCCAGCCCGACCGGCCCGCCGGCCGCGGCCTGAAGCTGCAGCCCTCGCCGGTCAAGCAGCTGGCGCTGGCGCGCAGCCTGGCACTCGCGCAGCCGCGCAGCCTGCGCCTGGACGGCAAGTACCCCGATGACGCGGCCGCCGCGCGGGCCGCACTCGCGGCGGCCGCGCCCGAGGTCCTCGTCGTCGCCGCCTACGGCCTGATCCTGCCGGGCTGGGTGCTCGAGCTGCCGCGCCATGGCGCGCTCAACATCCACGGCTCGCTGCTGCCGCGCTGGCGCGGCGCGGCGCCGATCCAGCGCGCGATCGAGGCCGGCGACGCGCGCACCGGCATCACGATCATGCAGATGGACGCCGGCCTGGACACCGGCGCGATGCTGCTCGCCGAAGCCACGGCGATCGGCGCCGACGACACGGCGGCGACGCTGCACGACCGGCTGGCGGCGATCGGCGCGCGGCTTATCGTCGCCGCGCTCGACGATCTGGCGCAGGCTCGGCTGGCGCCGGTCGCCCAGGGCGCCCAGGGCGTGACCTACGCGCACAAGATCGACAAGGCCGAGGGCGCGATCGACTGGGCTGCACCGGCGGCGGTGATCGAGCGGCGGCTGCGCGCGTTCGACCCCTTCCCCGGTTGCAGCGCCGAGATCGGCGGCCAGACCGTCAAGGTCTGGCGCGGCCGCGTCGTCGAAGGTGCCGCCGGGTTGCCGGGGCAGCGGCTGGAGCGCGGTGAAGGGCGCCTCGTGATCGCCTGTGGCGAGGGGGCGCTCGAACTGCTCGAACTCCAGCTGCCGGGCGGGCGCCGGATCGCGGCGCGGGAATTCCTGCAGCGGCACCCCGGCGCATCGGCGTGAGCCCTCAAGTGCGGCGCGCGCAGCGCCGATAACGGTGCGTGGACCGCTCCATCACCGCCCGCCTCCTCATCGCCGTGGCCGCCGCCTTGCTGGTCGGCGGCTGTGACCAGCTCGGCATCGAGTCGGCAAGCGCCGTCGCCGCGCGCCGCGAAGCCGAAGGCAAGGCCATCGGCGGCGGCTGCCGCTATTCGGCGCGCTCGATCGAGCAGTGCTACGAGAACAACAAGCGCGCCGAGAAGGCCGCCATCTTCGCCGGCTGGCGCGAGATGAACGACTACATGCGCGACAACAAGCTCGACGCGCAGCCGGCGCCGGCCGAACCCACGGTGGCCGACAAGTCGGCCGACGGCGCGGCCAGCGACGCCGCCGACGAGGCCCCGGCCGCATCGGCGCCCGAGAAGAAGGCGAAGAAAAGGGCCTGATCCCGGGCGTTTCGTCGCGCCCAGGCGCGGGCTGTCGCACCGGTGTTGCCGGCGCGGCGCGGCGGCACCACAGTCGGTGCTCTTCGCCTCGGGAGCCTCGCATGAACCTCGTCCGCCGCCCTCTGTTCGTCGCCGCCGCCCTGGCGCCGCTGCTCACCTCGCTTGCCGCCCTGGCCTTCACGCTGGGTTCGGGCCATGTCCAGACCCAGACGCGCCAGGTCGCCGCCTTCCAGTCCGTGGCCAGCAGCGGCGACTTCGACCTGCGGATCACCCAGGGGCCGCAACAGCTCACGGTGAGCGCCGACGACAACCTGCTGCCGCTGCTCGAAACCGTCGTCGAGGGCAGCGGCGCCGGCGCGACGCTGAAGTTGCGCTGGAAGCGCGGCGAGAGCATCCACCAGCGTTCGAAGACGCAGGTGACGATCGCCATGCCGAAGCTCGACGCGGTCTCGCTGGCGGGTTCGGGCGATGTCGCGATCGACGGCTACCGCACGCCGGCGCTCGAACTCTCGCTCTCGGGCGCGGGTGACGCGAAGCTGAACGCGATCGAGACCGCGGCGCTGAAGCTGCACGTGGCCGGCAGCGGCGATGTCACCGCCAGCGGCCAGGCGACGACGCTGCAGGCCAGCGTCTCGGGCAGCGGCGACCTGCGGCTGATGGATCTGCGCGCCGACGACGTGAAGGTCCGCATCGCCGGCAGCGGCGACGCCGCGGTGCACGCCGACAGGACGCTCGACGTCCGCATCGCCGGCAGCGGCGACGTCGTCTACGCGGGCAACGCCAGCGTCAGCAGCCGCGTCGCCGGCAGCGGCAGCGTGAAGAAACAGTAGCCAGCTGAAGCGGCGGCGGCGCCGGCCGCCGACAATGCCGCGGTGCACAACCCGGCCCTCACCACCACCGCGCACTGGCGCCACCCCGAATTCGCCCGTGGGGCGCGCGAGATGCTGGGCACGGCGCTCGGCATCGGCGCCTGGGGCCTGATCACCGGCGTCGCGATGGGCCGCAGCGGCCTGCCGCCGGCGCTGATGGTGCTGATGTCGCTGATCGTCTTTGCCGGCAGCGCGCAGCTCGCCGTGCTGCCGCTGCTGATCAGCGGCGCGCCGACCTGGGTCGTCTGGGCGACGGCGCTGTGCGTGAACCTGCGCTTCGTGATCTTCAGCGCCCAGTGGCGGCCCTACTTCATCGGCTACCCGCGGGCGCAGCGGCTGCGGCTGGCGTACTTCACCGCCGACCTGAACTATGTGATGTTCATGCGGCGCTTTCCCGAGCCGCGCCCGGGGCCCGACCAGCTGCCGTATTTCTGGGGCGGCGCGCTGTGCAACTGGTTCGCCTGGCAGGTGCCGTCCATCCTGGGCATCTTCGCCGGCGACGCGGTGCCGGACCGCTGGGGCTTTGGCTTCGCCGGCGTGCTGGCGCTGCTGGGCGTGGGCGCGTCGCTGGTCACCGACAAGGCCACCGCGGTGGCCGGCACGGTGGCCGGCTGCGCGGCGGTGGCGGCTTTCGCGCTGCCTTTCAAGCTCAACATCGTCGTCGCCATCGCCGCCGCCGTCGCCATCGCGCTGGTCATCGACCACAGCCGGCCGCGCACGGTGCCGCCGTTGGAGGACCGGACATGATCGAATGGGTAGGGCCCTTGCTCGCGATCGTCGGGCTGGCGGTCATCACCGTCGTCACGCGCGGCTTCTTCTTCATCACCGAGCGCGAGATCCCGATCCCCGTCTGGCTGCGCCAGGGCCTGCGCTATGCGCCGCTGGCCGCGCTGGCGGCCGTCGTCGTGCCCGAGGTCGTGATGACCCAGGGCCATCTGATCGACACCTGGCGCGACGCCCGGCTGTACGCGGCGCTGGCCGGTGGCGCCTACTACGCCTGGCGGCGCGGCATCCTCGGCACCATCGTCGTCGGCATGGCGGTGCTGCTGCCGCTGCGCCTGGGGCTCGGCTGGTAGCCCTGCATAGAATCGTCAACCGCCATCCCAACCTCAGCACCCGGAGAATTCCGTGAACGTGATCCGTCTTGCCGACCTCATCGCCCAGGGCCGCGTCGCCGGCAAGCGGGTGTTCATCCGCGCCGATCTCAACGTGCCGCAGGACGATGCCGGCCGCATCACCGAGGACACCCGCATCCGCGCCAGCGTGCCCTGCATCCGCATGGCGCTGGACGCCGGTGCCGCGGTGATGGTGACCTCGCACCTGGGCCGCCCGACCGAGGGCGAGTTCAAGCCCGCGGATACGCTGGCGCCGGTCGCGGCGCGCTTGTCGGAACTGCTCGGCCGCGAGGTGCCACTGGTCTCGAACTGGGTCGACGGCGTCACCGTCGCGCCGGGGCAGGTCGTGCTGCTGGAGAACTGCCGCGTCAACAAGGGCGAGAAGAAGAACGACCCGGCGCTGGCGCGCAAGCTCGCGGCGCTGTGCGACATCTTCGTCCACGACGCCTTCGGCACCGCGCACCGCGCCGAGGCCAGCACCTACGGCATCGCGCAGTTCGCGCCCATCGCCTGCGCCGGGCCGCTGCTGGCGGCCGAGATCGACGCCGTGACGAAGGCGCTGGCGAACCCGAAGCGGCCGCTGCTGGCGATCGTCGCCGGCAGCAAGGTGAGCACCAAGCTGACCATCCTGCAAAGCCTGGCGACCAAGGTCGACGGGCTCATCGTCGGCGGCGGCATCGCCAACACCTTCATGCTCGCCGCCGGGTTGCCGATCGGCAAGAGCCTGGCCGAACCCGACCTGCTCGACCAGGCGAAGTCGGTGATCGCGGCGATGAAGGCGCGCGGCGCGGCGGTGCCGATCCCCACCGACGTCGTCGTCGCCAAGGCCTTCAAGGCCGATGCGCCGGCCACCGTCAAGCTGGCTGCCGATGTCGCCGACGACGACCTCATCCTCGACATCGGGCCGCAGACTGCGGCGACGTTGGCGGCGCAGTTGAAGGCCGCCGGAACGATCGTCTGGAACGGCCCGGTGGGCGTGTTCGAGTTCGACGCCTACGCCCATGGCACCGAGACGATCGCGCGCGCGATCGCCGCGAGCCCGGCGTTCAGCATCGCCGGCGGCGGCGACACGCTGGCGGCGATCGCCAAATACGGCATCGAAAAGGACATCGGCTACATCTCGACCGGCGGCGGCGCCTTCCTCGAGGTGCTCGAGGGCAAGACGCTGCCGGCGTTCGAGATCCTCGCCGCGCGCGCGGCAGGCTGATCCGCGCCGCCGGGCAGCGCCGGCGACCTCGGCGCTGCGGCGTGAAGCACGCCACGCCGCGGGCGCTGGCAACGGGCCGCCTGCGCCGTCATGCCGCGTCGGCGCGCTAGCATCCTCGCCTGCTTCGACCGGCCGCGCGTCGCGCGCGCCGCCGCATACCCGAGAGAAAGCGATTTCGCCATGAAAGGCAGTGTTCGTGCCCGCGCGCCGTTGCGCCTGGGACTGGCCGGAGGCGGCACCGATGTCTCGCCGTTCTGCGACCAGCATGGCGGCTACGTGCTGAACGCGGCGATCGACAAGTACGCCTATGCGATGCTCGACCCGCTGCCCGAGGGCCGCATCGAAATGGTCGCCGCCGATCAGAACCAGAGTCACGCCGGCGCCGCCGTCGCCGAGCTCGAGCTGACCGAGCCGCTGCGCCTGCACAAGGGCGTGTACAACCGCATCGTGCGTGATTTCCGCGGCGGCGAGCCGCTGCCGGTGCGTTTGACGACGTTTTCCGAGGCCCCCGCCGGGTCGGGTCTGGGGTCCTCGTCGACGCTCGTCGTCGCCATCATCAAGGCCTTCGTCGAATACCTCAACCTGCCGCTGGGCGAGTACGAGATCGCGCGCCTGGCCTACCAGATCGAGCGCATCGACGTCGGCCTCGCGGGCGGACGCCAGGACCAGTATTCGGCCACCTTCGGCGGCTTCAACTTCATGGAGTTCTATGCCGACGAGCGCGTCGTCGTGAACCCGCTGCGCATCAAGAACTGGATCCTGACCGAGCTCGAGGCCTCGCTCGTGCTGTATTTCACCGGCGTTTCGCGCCAGTCGGCGGCGATCATCGACGAGCAGCGCAAGAACGTCGAGGCGAAGTCGCAGACCAGCCTCGACGCCTCGTTCGCGCTCAAGCGCGAGGCCGTGAGCATGAAGGAATCGATCCTCAAGGGCGATTTCGACGCCCTCGCCGAATCGATGCGTTCGGGCTGGCTGTGGAAGAAGCAGCTCGCCAGCCAGATCACGAATCCGCAGATCGACGAGACCTACGAGACGGCCTGCCGCCACGGCGCACTCGCCGGCAAGGTCAGCGGCGCCGGCGGCGGCGGCTTCATGTTCTTCCTCGTCGAGCCGCGCCGGCGCGTCGACGTCATGCGCGCGCTGCAGGCCCTCGGCGGTCAGGTCGGCGGCTGCCATTTCAGCAAACACGGAACCGAAGGGTGGAAACTGTGAGCGACAACCTCCAAGGCGCCGCGGCGCTGGTCAAGGCCGACATCGACAGCGCGCGCGAGGTGCTCGCGGCGATGAGCGCCGACGCCGAACTCCAGGCCACCGTCGCCGCCGTCGCCGCGGCCTGCGTGAAGGCGCTGCGCGCCGGCGGCAAGGTGCTGTTTTGCGGCAACGGCGGCAGCGCCGCCGACGCCCAGCATCTGGCAGGCGAATTCGTCAGCCGCTTCCATTACGACCGCGCGCCGCTGGGCGCCGTGGCGCTGACGACCGACACTTCGGTGCTGACGGCGATCGGCAACGACTACGGCTACGAGCGCGTGTTCGAGCGCCAGGTGCTCGGCCTGGGCCGCGCCGGCGACGTGCTCGTCGGCATCTCGACCTCGGGCCGCTCGCCCAACGTGCTGCGCGCGCTGCAGGCGGCGCGCGGCATCGGCATGGTGACGGTCGGCATGACGGGCAACCAGCGGGAGGCGATCGAGCAGCATGCCGACCTGTGCATCCGCATCCCGTCGCGCTCGACGCCGAAGATCCAGGAAGGCCATATCGTCTGCGGCCACGCGCTGTGCGCGCTCGTCGAGCGCCAGATGTTCCCGCGCGACTGAGCGCATGCAGGCAGTCATCCTCGCGGGAGGCTTCGGCACCCGCTTGCGCCAGCGCGTCGTCGACCTGCCCAAGCCGATGGCGCCGGTCGCGGGGCGGCCGTTTCTCGACTACCTGCTCGACCCGCTGGCCGAGGCCGGCTGCGCGCGCGCGATGCTGGCCACCGGGCACCTGGCGGACAAGATCGAGGCCCATGTCGGGCATTCGTGGCGCGGGATGGCGATCGAGTACTCGCACGAAGAGACGCCGCTGGGCACCGGCGGCGCCGTGCTGCAGGCCATGCGCCGGCTTCCCGACGAGCCGACGCTGGTGCTCAATGGCGACACCTGGATCGGGCTCGACCTGACCGCCTTCGGCACCTGGTGCGATCGCGTGCCCGATGCCGACGCCATCGTGCTGCGGCGGGTCGAGGACGCGTCGCGCTATGGCCGGGTCGAGATCGACGGCGAGCGCATCGTCGCCTTCGGCGAGAAGAGCGGCAGCGGTCCCGGTCTGATCAACGCCGGCGTCTACCGGTTGCGGCGTTCGACCTTCGCTCGCTACGCGCTGCCGGCGGCGTTCTCGCTCGAGTCGGACCTGTTCGCGCCGCATGCGGCCGAGCTCGGACTGCGCGGCCATGTCTGCGCCGGCCATTTCATCGACATCGGCGTGCCCGAGGACTACGACCACGCCCAGACGGTGCTGCCGCTATGGACACGCCGCTGAGCGCTGCGCCGCGTCGGCGCGCGCTGTTCCTCGACCGCGACGGTGTCATCAACGTCGACCATGGCTATGTGCACCGCGTCGAGCAGTTCGAGTTCTGCCCCGGCATCGCTGCGCTGATCGCGCGCGCGAACACGCTCGGCCTCGCGGTCGTCGTCGTGACGAACCAGGCCGGCATCGCGCGCGGCTATTACACCGAGGCCGACTTCCAGGCGCTGACCGCCTGGATGGTGGCCGAGTTGGCGCGTCGCGGCGCGCTCGTCGACCGCGTCTACCACTGCCCCTACCACCCGGAACATGGCATCGGCGAGTACCGCCGCGAATCGCCGCGGCGCAAGCCCAACCCGGGCATGCTGCTGCAGGCGGCCGAGGAACTCGACATCGACCTCGCGCGCTCGGTGCTCGTCGGGGACTACGAGACCGACATCGAGGCCGGCCGCCGCGCCGGCGTCGGCCACCGCATCCTCATCGACTGGTCCGGCCAGGCGCGCAGCGAATCGGGCGCCGACCTCGTCGTCCACAGCCTCGACGCGGTCCGCGACTGGCTCGACCGTTCCTGAACAGACCATGGCCAAGATCCTCTACCTCGCCCATCGCATCCCCTATCCGCCGGACAAGGGCGACAAGATCACGACCTTCAATTTCCTGCGCCATCTCTCGCAGCGCCATCAGGTCTACCTCGGCGCCTTCGTCGACAGCCCCGAGGACTGGGCGCACGAGGAGAAGCTGCGCTCGTATTGCACCGAGCTCAAGCTCGTCGGCATCGCGCCGCTGCGGCGGCGGCTGTGGAGCGCGCGCGCGCTGCTCGGTGCTCGCTCGCTGACCGAGGCCTATTACGCCAGCGCTGCGTTGCAGACCTGGGTCGACGCGACGATGCGCGAGCGCGGCATCGACGCCGTGCTCGCCTATTGCAGCGCGATGGCGCCTTATGTCGCCGACGCACGGTATGGCGGCGTGTCGCGCGTGACCCATTACGCCGACGTCGATTCGGAGAAGTGGAATTCGTATGCCGAGTCGCACCGCGGACTGATGAGCTGGGTCTACCGGCGCGAGGCGCGCACGCTGCTCGCACTCGAGCGCTCGATGTCGCAGGCCTACGACGTCACCTCGTTCATCAGCGATGCCGATGCCGATCTCTACCGGCGCCTGGCGCCTGAATCGGCCGCGCGCGTGCGCGTCATCCCCAACGGCGTCGACACCGACTATTACGACCCTGACCTGGCCCATGAGCCGCCGTACGCGGCCGGCGCCGAGACCGTGGTCTTCGTCGGGGCGATGGACTACTGGCCCAACGTCGACGCCGTGCGCTGGTTCGCCGACGAGGTGCTGCCGCTGCTGCGGCACGAGCGGCCCGCGGCCGAGTTCTGGATCGTCGGCAGCAAGCCGACGAACGAGGTCAAGCAGCTGGCCGAAAGACCGGGCGTGCATGTGACCGGGCGCGTTCCCGATGTGCGGCCCTATGTCGCTCATGCCGGTGCCGTTGTCGCGCCGCTGCGCGTGGCGCGCGGAACGCAGAACAAGGTCCTCGAGGCCTACGCGATGGCGCGCCGCGTCGCGCTGACGAGCGCGGCGGCGAACGGCCTGCGGCCCGATCCGTTCATTGCCGCCGATACCCACGACGAGCCGGCGGCGCTGGCCGGCGCCGTCGCACGCGCGCTCGCGGCGCCGCCGCGACATGCCGCCGCGCGCGACTACGTCATGCGGAATTTCTCCTGGGCCAGCGCCTGCGCCGAACTCGACCGCGCCTTGCGGCTGGATTGAGCGGCGGCGGCCGCGCTTGCGCCACCGCAGCGCGGCCGCGCCAAACAGGCGTAATCTGTGCGCTCCAAAAGCCAGACCCAGGAGACCGCCGTGACGCCCCCCCTCTCGGATGCAGAAGCCGCGCTGCGCGAAGCCGCGCTCGAATACCACCGCGCACCGACGCGCGGCAAGATCTCCGTCACGCCGACGAAGCCGCTGTTCAACCAGCGCGACCTCTCGCTGGCCTATTCGCCGGGCGTGGCCTATGCGTGCCTGGCGATCGAGAAGGATCCCTCGCTGGCCGCCGAGTACACCTCGCGCGGCAACCTCGTCGGCGTCGTCACCAACGGCACCGCCGTGCTCGGTCTCGGCGACATCGGCCCGCTCGCCGGCAAGCCGGTGATGGAGGGCAAGGGCTGCCTGTTCAAGAAGTTCGCCGGCATCGACGTCTTCGACATCGAGCTCGCGCAGCGCGACCCCGACATGCTGATCGAGATCGTCGCCGCGCTCGAGCCGACGCTGGGCGGCGTCAACCTCGAGGACATCAAGGCGCCCGAATGCTTCTACATCGAGAAGAAGCTGCGCGAGCGCATGAACATCCCGGTCTTCCACGACGACCAGCATGGCACGGCCATCATCTCGTCGGCGGCGCTGCTCAACGGGCTCGAGCTCGTCGGCAAGCAGATCGGCGACGTCAAGATCGCCGTCTCGGGCGCCGGCGCGGCGGCCATCGCCTGCCTCGACGTCATGGTCGGCCTGGGCGTGCGGCGCGAGAACGTCTATGTCTGCGACAGCAAGGGCGTGATCCGCGCCGGCCGCGAGGACGTGCTCGCCGGCAAGCTCGACGAGAGCAAGCACCGCTATTGCCAGCGCACCGACGCGCGCACGCTCGGCGAGGTGGTCAAGGACGCCGACGTCTTCCTCGGCTGCTCGGCCCCGGGCGTGCTGACGGCCGAGATGGTGGCGACGATGGCCGCGCGGCCCATCATCCTCGCGCTCGCCAACCCCGAGCCCGAGATCCGGCCCGAGCTGGCCAAGGCCGTGCGCCCCGACTGCATCATCGCCACCGGGCGCAGCGACTACCCGAACCAGGTCAACAACGTCCTGTGCTTCCCCTACATCTTCCGCGGCGCGCTCGACTGCGGCGCGACGAAGATCACCGAGGCGATGAAGCTGGCCTGCGTGCGCGAGATCGCCGCGCTGGCCAAGGCCGAGACGAGCGACGAGGTCGCCGCCGCGTACCAGGGTCGTGTCCTCAAGTTCGGCCCCGACTACCTGATCCCGACACCCTTCGACGTGCGGCTGATCCTGCGCATCGCCCCCGCGGTGGCCAAGGCGGCGCAGGAATCGGGCGTGGCGACACGGCCGATCGCCGACCTCGAGGCCTACCGCCAGTCGCTCGGCCGCTACGTCTACCAGACGGGGATGGTGATGCGCCCGGTGTTCGAGGCCGCGAAGGCGCATTGCGCCAAGGGCGCGGCGCGCGTCGTCTACGCCGAGGGCGAGGACGAGCGCACGCTGCGCGCCGTGCAGGTCGTGCTCGACGAGGGCATGGCGCGGCCGATCCTCGTCGGCCGCCCCGAGGTCGTGAAGATGCGCATCGAGCGCGCCGGGCTGCGGCTGCAGATCGGCCGCGACTTCGAGCTCTGCGACCCCGAGAAAGACCCGCGCTTCCGCGACTACTGGGAGCTTTACCGCCGGCTGATGGCGCGTGAGGGCGTGACGCCCGACGCCGCCAAGGCCACGGTGCGGCGTTCGAACACGCTGATCTCGTCGCTGATGCTGCAGCGCGGCGAGGCCGAGGCGATGATCTGCGGCCTCGTCGGTCGCTACGACGCGCACCTCGACCATGTGCGCTCGGTGATCGGCGCGCGCAGCGGCACGCGCACGCTGGCGGCGATGAACGCGCTGATGCTCGACAACCAGACCCTGTTCATCACCGACACCTTCGTCAACGAGGAGCCCAGCGCCGAGGAGCTCGCCGAGATCGCGCTGATGGCGGCCAACGAGGTGGCTCGCTTCGGCCTGCCGCCGAAGGTCGCCTTCCTCTCGCATTCGATCTTCGGCTCGTCGTCACGGCCGGCGGCCAAGCGGATGCGCCAGGCGCATGCGCTGTTCCGCGAACTCGCGCCCGGCATCGAGAGCGACGGCGAGATGCAGGGCGACGCCGCGCTGTCGGAGACCGTGCGCCGCGGCTATCTGCCCGAGACGACGCTGGCCGGCAGCGCCAACCTGCTCGTGCTGCCCAACCTCGACGCCGCGAACATCCTGTTCAATGTCCTCAAGGTCGCCTCGGGCAACGGCGTCACCGTCGGTCCGATCCTGCTCGGCGCGGCGCGGCCGGCGCATATCCTGACGCCGTCGTCGACGGTGCGCCGCATCGTCAACATGACGGCGCTGGCGGTGGCCGACGCGGCGGCCACGGCGGGCAACGGCTGAAGCAAGAGCAGTCGTGGCGGGCCCGGACGGGCCCGCTTCGGCGGATGCCCGTTCAGTGCTTGCCGTGACGGGCGCGGCTGTGGTGGCGGGCGCCATGCGCCGCGCCGCCGCCGAGGACTTCGAGCTGGGCCTCGATGACGCCCGAACGCAACATGTGCAGGCGGCGTGCCGCGGCCAGCGACAGGTCGCCGACGCGGTCGGCAGTGCTCGGTCCGCGGTCGTTGACGCGGACGATGACGCTGCGGTGGTTCTTCGTGTTCGTGACGCGCACGCGGGTGCCGAAGGGCAGCGTCTTGTGCGCCATCGTCAGCGCGGCGGGGTTGAAGCGCTCGCCGCTGGCCGTGCGGCGGTGGCTGAACTTGCGGCCGTAGTAGGCGACCTTGCCGCTTTCGGTGCCGGCCGTGGCGGCGGCGGGAGCCGAAGGAGCAGCAGGAGCGGTTGCGGGCGCCGGCGCCGCGGTGCTGGCGGCGGCGGCAGCGGCCGGTGCCTGGGCACCGGCGGCGAAGGACAGGGCGGCGGCGACGGCCACGAGCACGCGTTGGAATTTCACGGGGGGACTCCTCGGTTTGGTTTTGTACCGCGCCGGGTCGGCGCAACCGCGCAATCTAGATGGCCGGCGTCCCTTCTCCCTCCATCCTAGGTCTAGGCGGCCGTAATCGGTGCGTAACTCGTTGTCGCCGACGACACCCATAATCGCCGCCCAATAGCCACCTTCGGAGCCCGACCATGACCCGCGCCACCAAGATCGTCGCCACCCTGGGCCCGGCTTCGAGCGACCCCGAGGTGCTCGAGCGGCTGCTGCGCGCCGGCGTCGACGTCGTGCGGTTGAATTTCAGCCACGGCAAGGCGCAGGACCATATCGATCGCGCCGCGCTCGTGCGCTCGGTCGCCGACAAGGTCGGCAAGACGGTGGCGCTGATGGCCGACCTGCAGGGGCCGAAGATCCGCGTCGGCAAGTTCGCCGACGGCAAGGTGATGCTCGAGCCCGGTGCGGCCTTCGTGCTCGATGCCCAGCGCAGCGAGCCCGGCAACGTCGAGATCGTCGGCCTCGACTACAAGGAGCTGCCGCGCGACGTGCGCCCCGGCGACACGCTGCTGCTCAACGACGGGCTGATCAAGCTGCGCGTCGAGAGCGTGCTCGGCGAGCAGGTGCACACCAAGGTCGTCCTCGGCGGCGAGCTGTCGAACAACAAGGGCATCAACAAGGCCGGCGGCGGGCTCACGGCGCCGGCGCTGACGGCCAAGGACATGGAGGACATCAAGACCGCCGTGGCCTTCCAGTGCGAGTACCTGGCGATCAGCTTCCCGAAGAACGCCACCGACATGGAGATGGCGCGCCAGCTCGCCTACGTCGCCGGCGAGGCGACGCGCCACAAGCCGGCGCTGATCGCCAAGATCGAGCGCAGCGAGGCGATCCCGCATCTCGAGGCCATCCTGCGCGCCAGCGACGGCATCATGGTCGCGCGCGGCGACCTCGCCGTCGAGGTCGGCAACGCCGCCGTGCCGGCGCTGCAGAAGAAGATGATCCGCATGGCGCGCGAGATGGACAAGGTCGTCATCACCGCGACGCAGATGATGGAGAGCATGATCCTCGCGCCGGTGCCCACGCGCGCCGAGGTCAGCGACGTCGCCAACGCCGTGCTCGACGGCACCGACGCCGTGATGCTCAGCGCCGAGACCGCCGCCGGCAAGTACCCGGTCGAGACGGTCGAGCAGATGGCGCAGATCGCGCTCGAGGCCGAACGCGCCGAGGAAGTGCTGCTCGACGCCGACTTCACGAACAAGCGCTTCGGCCGCATCGACCAGAGCATCGCGATGGGCGCGCTGTTCACGGCCAACCACCTCGGCTGCCGCGCCATCATCGCGCTCACCGAATCGGGGTCGACGGCGTTGTGGATGAGCCGCCACAACATCAAGGTGCCGATCTACGGCCTGACCTCGCAGCTCAATTCGCAGCGCCGCATGGCGCTGTACCGCAACGTGCGGCCGCTGCTGATGCCCAAGGTCGCCGATCGCGACACGGCGCTGGCGCAAGCCGAGGCGCTGCTCGTCGAGCGCGGCGTGCTCAAGCCCGGCGACACCTACGCCATCACCTGCGGCGAGCCGATGGGCTACCCCGGCGGCACGAACATGCTGAAGGTGGCGCAGGTGCGCTGAGGCGCCGCGCGCCGGCGCCCGGTCAGACTCCCGATCAAACGGCTGCGGCCATCGCGGCGACGCGCTCGCTCATGCGGCGCGGCACCAGTTCCAGCCGCGGCAGTTCGCGGTGCAGGACGCGGAACAGCTCGTCGGCGAAACCCTGGCCGATCTCGGCGATGCCGCCGAAATCGAGCTCGGCGCGCTCGAAGCCCGCAAGCCGCGCGACGACGCGCCGCGCCTCGGCGCGCGAGACCAGCGAGAGCCCGCCGCCGCCGTCCTGGCCGAGCAGGTGCAGCGGCACCTCGGTGCAGTCGAAGCGGGTGCCCGCGCCGTCGGCGCTGTGGCGCCGTGCAACCTCGCCGAGCGTGCGCGGCGTACCGATGGCGAAGGCCAGGAATACCGTCGTGCCGACGCGCGCCACCGGGCGCCCGGCGTGCCAGCGCCGCTCGTCCCAGTTGCGGCATTGGTAGGCGACGCCGTTGGCGTGGATGTCGAACACGTCGGCCAGCCGCGAGCTGAAGTACAGGCCGTGGCCGCGGTGGCGGTCGGGCGAGGTCGTCAGCTTGCCCTTGGCGAGCTCGAACATCGCCAGCGCCGGGTCGGCGATCGCGTGGCCCTGCTGGATGCGCTCGAACAGGCCGCAGCCGTCGTCGGAGATCAGCAGCTGCACCTGCAGCGGCGTCTGCCGCATCGAGACCGTGACCTGGGTGCCGCCGCTGTGCGAGACGGCGTTGTTGAGCAGCTCGGTGTAGGCATGGCGGACCATGCGCAGCAACTCGGGTGCGAGTTCGAAGCAGGGCGCGAAGTCGTGGCGCCAGGGGGCGTCCTCCTCGAGCCCGGCGATCGCGTAGCGGCGCACGACCTGGCGCAGCGCGCCCGGCCGGTAGACGCGGCGGCGCGCGCAGCCCTGCACCGTCAGCCATTGCAGCGCGACGAGCCGGCGCAGCGCGTTGCAGGCGCTGCGCCGCGTCACGCCGAGCCGCTCGGCGAGCAGATCGGGCAGGCGGGCGCCGTCGCTGATCGCGGCGGCGGTGATCCATTGGGTCGTCGCGTTGAGGTCGATGCGCGCCATGGCCGTACTTTCGATAGGAACGTGGGCGCGAGTGTCGCCGCGGCCGCCGCCGCCGCCGGTGCCGAAAAGCGGGCGTTTCACGGTGCATTTGCCGCCGGCGCGGCGTGCCTCGATCGGGCCGCGGGACGGCCCGGTGCTGGGCCTAAAATCGATCGATTACGGCGCGGTACGAAAGGCGCTGACTGCGGTTCCCAACCACTCGGAGATCTCCATGCCTCTCGTTTCGATGCGCCAGCTGCTCGACCACGCCGCCGAGCACGGCTATGGCATTCCGGCCTTCAACGTCAACAACCTCGAACAGGTGCAGGCGGTGATGACGGCGGCGGCCGAGGTCGGCGCGCCGGTGATCCTGCAGGCCAGCGCCGGCGCCCGCAAGTACGCCGGCGAGCCCTTCATCAAGCACCTGATCCTGGCGGCGATCGAGTCGTGGCCGCAGATCCCGCTCGTCATGCACCAGGACCATGGCCAGAGCCCCGATGTCTGCCGCGGCGCCATCGACCTCGGCTTCTCGTCGGTGATGATGGACGGCAGCCTCGAGGCCGACGGCAAGTCGATCGCCAGCTACGACTACAACGTCGAGGTCACGCGCAAGGTCGTCGAGATGGCGCATGTGCAGGGCGTGACCGTCGAGGGCGAGCTCGGCTGCCTGGGCAGCCTCGAGACCATGCGTGGCGACAAGGAAGACGGCCACGGCACCGACGCGACGATGACGCGCGAGCAGCTGCTCACCGACCCCGAGCAGGCCGCCGACTTCGTCAAGCGCACCCAGCTCGACGCGCTGGCGATCGCCATCGGCACCAGCCACGGCGCCTACAAGTTCAGCCGCAAGCCCACCGGCGAGACGCTGGCCATCAGCCGCATCAAGGAGATCAACGCCCGCATCCCGAACACCCACCTCGTGATGCACGGCTCGTCGAGCGTGCCGCAGGACCTGCTCGAGATCATCCGCGCCCATGGCGGCAAGATGAAGGAGACCTACGGCGTGCCGGTGAGCGAGATCCAGGAGGCGATCAAGTACGGCGTGCGCAAGGTCAACATCGACACCGACATCCGGCTGGCGATGACCGCGGCGGTGCGCAAGTTCCTGGTCGAGAACCCCGAGAAGTTCGACGCCCGCGACTGGCTCAAGCCCGCGCGCGAGGCCGCCAAGGCAATCTGCAAGCAGCGCTACCTCGAGTTCGGCTGCGAGGGCCAGGCGGCGAAGATCAAGCCGCTGGCGCTGGGCGAGGTCGCGCAGCGCTACGCCAGCGGCAAGCTGGCGCAGGTCGTCCAGTAAGGCCGGGCCGCGCGCGGCGGCTGCCGCGCGCAGCGCGCGCGCTGGCCGGTCGCGCCGCCGGCATCGACGGTGCATCACCACCGCTCGCGGCGGTGATGCTCAAGTTCGTTGAAAACTATCCGAAGAGATAGTTCACGAACTGAAAACTGTCGGGCGGAGGGGCCCCGCGCCGTTGCCGGCGCCTGCACCTTGCCGGGGCCACGAGGCGCCGGTGCAAGCGTTTGCCGCGCGACGCAACCGGGAGCTCCCCTTGAAGAATCTGAACATCGGCGTCCGGCTGGGCCTCGGCTTCGGCCTGCTGATCGCGCTGCTCCTGCTGCTGGCCGGGGTCGGCGCGGCGCGCATGGCCAGCCTCGACGGCGCCGTGAACGAGGTCGGCAAGGACCGCTACCCCAAGGTCAATGCGACGCAGCGGATCTCCTTCGTCGTGATGGATGAGGCCCGCATCACGCGCGATCTGATCCTGCTCGACGACGAACCGGCGCGGCGCCGGCACCTCGAGGCCTACGACAAGGACCGGATACTGATCCGCGACCAGCTGGCCTATCTCGACAAGACGCTGAGGTCGACCGAGGGCCGGGCGCGCTACGACCGCCTGCTCGCCGCGCGCAAGGCGTTCCTGGGCTTCACCGACGAGGTGCTCGCGCTCGCCGGCCAGCGCAAGCAGGCGGCGGCGACGGCCTTGCTGTTCGGTCCGCGCTACGCGACCCAGGCCGCCTATCTGGCGGCGCTGGCCGACCTGAACGGCTACCAGGAGCAGCTGCTCGATGCCAGCATCGTGAAGGCGAGCGACGTCTACGACCAGGGCCGTCTGACGCTGGCGCTGGTCGCGGCCATCGCGATGCTGGCGGGTGTCGCCAGCGCCTTCGTCCTCACGCGCTCGATCACCCGACCCCTGGACCTGGCCGTCGCGGCCGCCAACCGCGTCGCCGAGGGCGACCTCACGCACCGCATCGAGGCCGGCTCGCGCGACGAGACCGGACGCCTGCTCGGCGCGCTGCAGCGCATGCAGGAATCGCTGCAGCGCGTCGTCTGTGACGTGCGCAGCAACGCCGAGAGCGTCGCTGCGGCGACGAGCCAGATCGCGCAGGGCAACCTCGACCTGTCCAGCCGCACCGAGCAGCAGGCGGCGGCGCTGCAGCAGACCGCGGCGTCGATGGACGAGCTCGGCGCGACGGTCAAGCAGAACGCCGACAACGCGCGCCAGGCCGACCGCCTGGCCCAGGGCGCGAGCAGCACGGCGGTGCAGGGCGGCGAGGTCGTCGCGCGCGTCGTCGAGACGATGAAGGACATCAATGCGAGCAGCCGCCGCATCGCCGACATCATCGGCACGATCGACGGCATCGCCTTCCAGACCAACATCCTGGCGCTGAATGCCGCGGTCGAGGCGGCGCGTGCCGGCGAGCAGGGCCGCGGCTTCGCCGTCGTCGCCTCCGAGGTGCGCAGCCTGGCGCAGCGCAGCGCCGAGGCGGCACGCGAGATCAAGAGCCTGATCACCGCCAGCGTCGAGCGCGTCGAGGTCGGCACCTCGCAGGTCGACGAGGCCGGCTCGACGATGACCGAGGTCGTCGGCGCGATCCGCCGCGTCACCGCCATCATGGGCGAGATCAGCGCCGCCAGCGTCGAGCAGAGCGCCGGCGTCGGTCAGGTCGGCGCCGCGGTCAGCCAGATGGATCAGGCGACCCAGCGCAATGCCGCGCTGGTCGAGGAAAGCGCCGCCGCGGCCGAGGGCCTGAAGCAGCAGGCCGAGCAGCTCGTCGACGCGGTGTCGGTGTTCAGGTTGTCGACGGCGTAGCGCGCCACGCGTGGCGCTGGGGCCGGCGCGCGCCGTTCAGCGCGCGATCTCGGCCCGCACCGCGTCGTCGAGCACGTGGTGCTGCGGCCCGCGCTGCGCGATCTTCAGCGCGCCCATGCGGTTGCCCAGCGCGACGCTGCGTGCGAGGCTCCAGCCGCGCTCGAGCCCGTAGAGCAGCCCGCCGCGGAAGGCGTCGCCGCAGCCGGTGGGGTCGATGACGCCGGTGGCCGTGATGCCGGGCACGGCGCTGCGCTCGCCGCGCACCCAGACCTCGCAGCCTTCGGCCGCCAGCGTGACGACGACGCCACGCAGGTTCGGCCGCCGCGACATCGCCTGCGGCGATTCGCCGGTGCGCTCCTCGAGCATGCGCGCCTCGTAGTCGTTGACGGCGACCCAGCTCGCCAGGCCGAGGATCTCGCGGTGCTCCTCGCCGTTGAACTGCGGCAGCTGCTGGCCCGGGTCGAAGACGAAGGGCACGCCCAGCGCGTGCATGCGGTGCGCGTTCTTCCACATCGCGTCGCGGCCGTCGGGCGCGATGATGCCGATGCGCAGCGTCGCGGCCAGCGCGGGCGACGGGTCGGCGATGAGGTGCGCATGCGTCATCGCGCCGGGGTGGAAGGCGGTGATCTGGTTGTTGTCGCGGTCGGTGATGATGATCGCCTGCGCCGTGTGCAGATCGGGGTCGACGCGCACGAGCGAGGTCTCGGCGCCCCAGCTCTTCATGCGCGCGAGGTAGTCGGCGCCATCGGTGCCCATCGCCGCCATCACGACCGGATCGCCGCCGAGCAGGTGCAGCGTGTAGGCGATGTTGCCGGCGCAGCCGCCGAACTCGCGCCGCAGCGTCGGCACCAGGAACGAGACGTTCAGGATATGGACCTGGTCGGGCAGGATCTGGTCGGCGAAGCGGCCAGGAAACGTCGTGATGGTGTCGAAGGCGAGTGAACCGCAGATCAGGGCCGGCATGGGCGGGGGCTTTCAGGCAGGGGGTCAGGGGTAGAACAGTTCGACCGTGTAGCCGGCCACCGGATCGGTGGCCGCCTGCAGGGTGGCCTGCAGCGCAAGTTCGCGGCCGGCGGCCAGCGTCTGGCGCGGGGCGCCGAGCTCGGCCGACGTCAGCACGCGCCGCGCCAGCAGCTTGCCCTGGCTGTCGGTGAGCGCGAGGTCGATCGCCGGCAGCAGCAGTTCGATGTCGTCGCGGTTGTGCAGCGTGACCGAGAGCCTGTAGAGGTTCGACTTCTCGACGCGCACGAGTCCGCTGCTGTCGACCGCCATCTTCTCGATCGCGCGCACGGCGCCGACACTGCAGGCCAGCGGCTGGCAGGCGGCGGCGAGCAACGGCCGCAGCGCCGGCTCGCGCGCGGCGATCGCGTCGCGATACACGTAAGTGGCCTGGGCGCCGAGGGTGAGCAGCAGCACCAGCGCCGCCAGCGCCAGCGCGGCGCGCACGCCGGGGCGGCGCCAGCGCTCGGCGCGCTCGGCGCGGCGCACGAAGGAGGGGCGGTCGGCGGGGTCGACGCTGGGCTCGGCATCGTCGGCGTCCGTGGCGCTGATGTCGGGTTCGTCCTCGGGCTCGGGCGCGGGCTCGCGCGACAGCGCGGCGGCGGGTGCTGGCGCGGGCGGCGGCGCGCTCGCCGGTTCGGGGTTCTCGAAGGGCGGGTCGCGGTCGCCGGCGGCCGCTGCGGTGCCTTCGGGCGCCGGCCGCGAATGGACGAAGGCCTGCTGGAATTCGGCCGCCGTCGGCGAAGGCGCGGCGTCGGGTGCGCGCGGCGGCATCGACACGCGCCGCGGCTGGCCGGTCTCGAGGTCGACGAGGCTCGCGCTGGCGTCGAAGACCTCGGCGCAGCGGCCGCAGCGCACCCAGCCTTCGGAGACGCGCAACTGGTCCGGCACGACCCGGAACACGGTGTCGCAGGCGGGGCAGCGGGTCGCGAGTCCGGCCATCAGTGCAGGGCGCGCCGCGCCGTCATCAGGATCCAGCCCTCGTCGCGGTCGGCGACGTCGAGCGCGAGCCGGCCGGCATAGGCCGCCTTCAGCTCGTCGGCCTGGCGCTCGAGGATGCCGGCGAGCACGAGCCGGCCGCCCGGCGCGACATGGGCGCACAGCAGCGGCGCCAGCAGCTTCAGCGGCGTGGCCAGGATGTTGGCGAGCACGAGGTCGTATTCACCGTGCGCGGCGTCGGGCAGCGCCGGCGTCAGCGTCGTCGCGGCGACGCCGTTGCGCGCCGCGTTCTCGCGCGTGGCCTGCACGGCCGCGGGGTCGATGTCGACGGCGTCGATGCGCGCCGCGCCGTGCAGCGCGGCGCCGATGGCGAGGATGCCCGAGCCGCAGCCGTAGTCGAGCACGCGCGCGAACGGTGCCGGCGCGGCGGCGATCCAGCGCAGGCACATGCGCGTCGTCGGATGCGTGCCGGTGCCGAAGGCCAGACCCGGGTCGAGCCGGATCACGCGCGTCGCGGCGGCCGGCGGCTCGTGCCAGCTCGGCACGATCCAGAACCCGGGCGTGATCGCCACCGGCGCGAACTGCGACTGCGTCAGCCGCACCCAGTCCTGGTCGGCGAGCTCGGCCAGCGACTGCAGGTGCAGCGGCCAGCCGCGCGCCAGCAGCGCGACGGCGGCGGCGTCGGCGCCGGCCTCGTTCTCGAACAGCGCCTTGATCGTCGAGCGCTCCCAGCCCGGCGCCGGCGGCGGCATGCCGGGCTCGCCGAACAGCGGCCGTTCTTCGCCGCTGTCGGCGTCGGCGTCCTCGACCGAGACCGAGAGTGCGCCCTGCTCGTCGATGAGCGCATCCGAGACCGCCTCGACGAGCGATTGCGGCGCGCGCAGCACGAGCTCGAACATCAGCGCTTTCTCTGGCCGAGCCAGCCTTCGAGGTAATGGATGCTGGTGCCGCCCTCGATGAACTTCGCGTCGGCCATGAGTTCGCGGTGCAGCGCGATGTTCGTGTGGATGCCCTCGACGACGGTCTCGGACAGCGCCGTGCGCATGCGCGCCAGCGCCTGGTCGCGCGTGTCGCCGTGGCAGATGATCTTGCCGATCATCGAATCGTAGTTCGGCGGCACGTAGTAGTTCGTGTAGGCATGCGAGTCGACGCGCACGCCGGGCCCGCCCGGCGCGTGCCACAGCGTGATGCGCCCCGGCGACGGCGTGAACTTGTACGGGTCCTCGGCGTTGACGCGGCATTCGATCGCGTGGCCGCGCAGCTGGATCTGGCGCTGCGTGAACGGCAGCTTCTCGCCCGCGGCGACGCGGATCTGCATCTGCACGATGTCGATGCCGGTGACCATCTCGGTCACCGGATGCTCGACCTGCACGCGCGTGTTCATCTCGATGAAATAGAACTCGCCGTCCTCGTAGAGGAATTCGAAGGTGCCGGCGCCGCGGTAGCCGATCTTCTTGCAGGCGGCGGCGCAGCGGTCGCCGATGCGCTCGATGACGCGGCGCGGGATGCCGGGGGCGGGCGCCTCCTCGATGATCTTCTGGTGCCGGCGCTGCATCGAGCAGTCGCGCTCGCCGAGCCAGACGGCGTTCTTCTGCTGGTCGGCGAGGATCTGGATCTCGATGTGGCGCGGATGCTCGAGGAACTTCTCCATGTAGACGGCGGCGTTGCCGAAGGCCGCGCCGGCCTCGGCGCGCGTCGTCTGCACGGCGTGGATCAGCGCCGCCTCGGTGTGGACGACGCGCATGCCGCGCCCGCCGCCGCCGCCGGCGGCCTTGATGATCACCGGGTAGCCGACGGTGCGGGCGATGCGGATGATCTCCTTCGGATCGTCGGGCAGCGCGCCCTCGCTGCCGGGGACGCAGGGCACGCCGCTCTTGATCATCGCCTGCTTGGCCGAGACCTTGTCGCCCATCAGGCGGATCGATTCCGGGCTCGGGCCGATGAAGACGAAACCGCTCTTCTCGACGCGCTCGGCGAAATCGGCGTTCTCGCTGAGGAAGCCATAGCCGGGGTGGATGGCCTCGGCGTCGGTGACCTCGGCCGTCGAGATGATCGCCGGCATGTTGAGGTAGCTGAGGTTGGACGCCGCGGGGCCGATGCAGACGGCCTCGTCGGCGAGCTTGACGTACTTGGCTTCGCGGTCGGCCTCGGAATAGACGATGACCGACTTGATGCCGAGCTCGCGGCAGGCGCGCTGGATGCGCAGGGCGATCTCGCCGCGGTTGGCTATGAGGATCTTCTTGAACACGGGCGAGCGGCCTATTCGACGATGAACAGCGGCTGGCCGAACTCCACCGCCTGGCCGTTCTCGCACAGGATGCGCAGGATCTTGCCTTCGCAGTCGGACTCGATCTCGTTCATGATCTTCATCGCCTCGATGATGCAGACCGGTTCGCCTTCCTTGACCTGGTCGCCGATGTCGACGAAGGGCTTGGCGCCGGGGCTGGCGGCGCGGTAGAAGGTGCCGACCATCGGCGACTTGATCATGCGGCCCTCGGCCACCGGTTCGGCCACGGCCTCGGGGGCGGCGGCTGCGGCGGCGGGTGCCGCGAGCGGCGCCGCGGCGGTCGAGTAGGTCGGCATCGGCGGCGCCGATGCGACACCGCCCTTGACGATGCGGACCTTGCCTTCGGCCTCGGTGATCTCGAGTTCGGAGATGTTCGATTCGGAGACGAGGTCGATCAGGGTCTTGAGTTTTCTGAGGTCCATCTTCGCGGGTCCTGTGTTGGGTGCCGAGGCTGCATCGGCCTCGATCGCGCGCGATCGAGGCGGTATTGTTCGTCGATCGACCTCGATGCGCTGCAAAATGGCCGGGTTAGCCGTGTCTTGCGCGGGTGCCTCCCAAGATCACCCTGTCTGCATTCGGAGGCTGGACTTTACGCTTTTTAGAGACCGTTGAAGGCGGCATTGCGTAGATAGAGGCGAAATTCTGGATTTTTGCGGATTCGGATCAATTGCCTCGGGTCCAGCCCTCGAGTTCATCGAAACTCGTCGGTCCCAGCCGCTGGTGGGTGACGACGCCGTCGGTCGAAATCAGCACGGTGTAGGGCAGGGCGCCAGCCGTGTTGCCGAGCTTGCGGGCGATTTCGGCACCTTCGAATCCGGCCACGGCGATGGTATAGCCCACGGGCCGCGTCGCCAAGAACTCGCGCACCGGCTTGGGATTGTCGACGGCGACGCCGACGACGACGCCGCCGCGGGCCGCGAAGGCGCGCGACCAGCGGTCGATCTCGGGCATCTCCTTGACGCAGGGCGGGCACCAGGTGGCCCAGAAGTTCAGCACCAGCGGCTTGCCGCGCAGCGCGGCCAGCGCCAGCGGCGTGCCGTCGGGGTTCTTCAGCGGCGCCTGCCAGAAGGCGGCGGTGGCGCTGCTGTCAACCGGCGCGGCCAGGCCGCGCAGGCGCCAGGCGGCGCCGGCGGCGAGCGCCGCCGCGCCGCCGCCGAGGTAGATCCAATGGCGTCGGTTCATTTCGGTACCGCGCGGCCGTTCCGAAGGTACTGGGCGCCCCCTTTGGGGCTGCGAACGAAGTGAGCTTGGGGTTTCATGTCAGTCCTGGTGGGCGCCGCCTGCGGCGCCGTCTTCGGTGTCGTCCTGGGCGATGACGCGGCGCAGCGCCGCCGCGTCGCCGCGCCAGCTGCGACCGCGCGCGTCGGGCTTGAGGGCGCCGCGCTGTTCGTCGGCGTCGTGCAGCAGCAGGTGCAGTGTCACCGTCTCGCCCAGGGCGGGGCAGGGGGCAGCCAGCGTCAGCAGCGGCAGCGGCTCGCGGCGGCCGGGGCGGTCGAGCCCGGCGCCGTCGTAATCGACGCCGGCGTTGACGAGCGCGATCTCCGGCGCCTTGCTGTCGTCGCAATACAGGTCCAGGTGCAGCGCCGACAGCCTCGTGGCCGTGCCGCGCCAGGCGGCGCCCGAGAGATGCGGGCGGAACTCGGCCAGCCGCGCCATCCAGACCAGCGCCAGCTCGCGCAGCGCGCGCAGCTCGGCCGGCTGGGTGTCGGCGTGGAAGAGGGCGATGTGCTCGCGCACCGCGTCCTCGACCTCCTCGTTGCCGGGCAGCGCGACGCGGGGGCCGAAGTCGCGTGCCGCGCGGCGCTTCGCGGCCGCGTATTCCATGCCCTCGTCGACGACGAGGCGGGCGGCGACGGCGGCGATCTCGGCGCTGGGGTTCATCATCGTTCGATCATCGCGGATTCAGGGCAGGTCGACCGCGCCCATGCGCGCGACGATGGTCGAGGCGCGGCCGACGACATAGGCCGAATCCGGGTTCTTCTCGAAACGCTTGGGCGCCGGCAGCATCACCGCCAGCCGCGCCGCCTGTTCGGCGCCGAGGCGGCTGGCGTCGATGTGGAAGTAATGGCGCGCGGCGGCCTGGGCGCCGAACAGGCCCTCGCCCCATTCGACGTTGTCGAGATAGATCTCGAGGATGCGCGACTTGCCCAGGATGGCCTCGAGCGCATAGGCCAGCAGCAGTTCCTGGCCCTTGCGCAGCACCGTGCGCTCGCCCGAGAGGAAGAGGTTCTTCGCCAGCTGCTGCGTGATCGTCGAGCCGCCGACGACCTTCACCGGCGGCGGCGGCCGCCCGGCGCGGCTGCGCACCGGGCGCTGCACGGCGCGTTGTTGTGCACGTTCTTCGGCGCGCTCGTTGCGCGTCCAGGCCTTCTCGATCGCGTCCCATTCGACGCCGTCGTGGTCGACGAAGCCGGCGTCCTCGCTGGCGACGACGGCGCGCGCCAGGTTGGTCGAGATGCGCGACATCGGCACCGCGTCCTGGCTCCAGGCGATCTCGTGCTTGGTCACGAGCAGACGGGCGATCTCGCTGCGCTGGAAGGTGGTCGACTCGGGCATCACGACCTTCATCAGCGCGATGCGCAGCAAGAAGACGAGTTCGAGCGCGACCGCGCACAGCGCGAGCAGCGCCAGCGGGCGCAGCGCGCGCCGGCGCCAGGTCGCGGCTGCCACGGCCATCACTTCGCGGCGGCGGCCATCTGCGCGCGCAGCGACGCCAGCACCGGCGCGGTGCGCGGCATCACGCCGCGCCAGGCGTGGAAGGCCTCGGCCGCCTGCTCGACGAGCATGCCCAGCCCGTCGCGCGCTTCGGCGCCGGCCGCGCGCGCCCAGGCCAGGAACGGCTCGGCGGCGGCACCGTACATCAGGTCGACGGCGAGCGCGCCGCTCGCCAGCACCGACGCCGGCACCGGCGCGGCGACGCCGGCGAGGCTGCTGGCGCTGGCGTTCACGACGATGTCGTAGCCGCGGCCCGGATCGTCGAGCGTGCGCGCCGCCAGCGGCACGCCCTGTTCGGCGGCCCAGCCGGCGTGCGATGCGACGAGGGCCTGCGCCTTCGCCGCCGTGCGGTTGACGACGACGAGCCGCGACGGCCGCGCCGCCAGCAGCGGGCCCAGCACGCCGGCGGCGGCGCCGCCGGCGCCGATGAGCAGCAGCGCGCGGCCGGCGATCGGCAGCCCGGCGCCCTGTTCGATGTCGCGCACGAGGCCGATGCCGTCGCTGTTGTCGGCCCACCAGCCCTCGGCATCGAAGCGCAGCACGTTGGCGGCGCCGGCGCGCTCGGCGCGGTCGCTGCGGCGCGCCGCGAGCAGCCAGGCCTCGTGCTTGAAGGGCACGGTGACGTTGCAGCCGCGCGCGCCGCCGGCGGCGAAGGCGCGCACGCCGGCCTCGAAACCGTCGAGCGGGCACAGCAGCCGCGTGTATTCGATCGCCGCGCCGGTCTGGCGCGCGAATTCGGCGTGGATCGCCGGGCTGCGGCTGTGGGCGACGGGGTTGCCGAGGACGGCGTAGCGGTCGACCGCGAGGGCGTCGCGGTCGGTGCCGTCGGTGCGGGGGGCGGGGGCGGTCGGAGCGGGATTCATCGGGTGCCGATCTGGGTGGTTTCGAGTCCCTCGTCGCGCGTGAAGCGAAAGCGCGAGGTGACGACGATCTGGTCGGCCTGCGCGCGCATCGCGGCGCTGAAGGGGCCGAAGGGGGCGGCGGCGTGGACGATGGCCACCGCCTGCTGGTCGAGCAGGTGCGACTTGGACGGGCGCACGATCTCGGCGTCGACGACGCGGCCGGCGGCGTCGACGGTGACGTTCATCGTCAGCTCGCCGTAGAGCTTGTGCCCCTGCCATTCGGGGAAGTTGCGCGTGCCGCGGTCCTCGATGCGACGGCGCAGCCCGTCGTAGTACAGCGCATAGACGGCCTCGCGCGTGGCCGGGCTGATGTAGCGCTTCTTGGGCCGCGCGTTCTCGTCGTTGATGCGCTTCTCGATCTCGGCCAGCAGCCGCAGCAGCTGGCGCCGGCGCTCCTCCTGGTCGCGCTCGAGCGGCGTGCCGGTGTCGCGCCGCGGGTCGGGCGGCGGCAGCGCGGCGATCTCGCGCCGGATCTGCGCCAGCAACTGCTGCTGCTGCTCCTGCAGTGCGTCGATGCGGCGGTGCGCGTCCTCGGCCGCGTCGCCCGGCCGCGCCAGCGCCTCCATCGGCAGCGGCGAGGTCGCGCGGCCGCGCTGCGCCTCGCCGCCGCCGGCCAGGCTGGCCTGCGCGATCGCCTGCGCCTGGTCGGGTGCCTCGGCGGTCTTGGCGTTGACGAGGATGACCTCGAGCGGCGCGTCGCGGAAGGCGCGCTCGATGCGCCCGGGCCCGACGACATGGACGAGCAGCAGCGCGCCATGGAACGCCGCCGACGCGAGCAGCGCCCATTGCAGCGTCGACAGCTCGCGCCAGCGCATCGCCGCGGATCAGGCTGCGGCCGGTGCCGCGGCGGCCGCGGCCGGGTTCGGCTCTGCCTCGTCGACCTCGATCGCGAGCTGCAGCAGCGGCGCCGCCTCGTCCTCGTCGTCGGGCACGTCGGTGGCCGCCGCAGCGGCGACCTCGGCCTCGGCATCCAGCCGCGCCGCCAGCGTCGCGTGCAGCTCGAGCGTCAGCAGGTCGATGCCGGTGACGCGGGCGCGCACGCGCGCGCCGCGCGCCAGGCTCTCGGTGCCGGCGACGCGGAACACCAGCGGCAACGCCTCGGCGCGCACGAGGCCGTCCTTCATCACCGCAGCGTCGATCTCGACCAGGGCCTGCTGCTCGACATAGCGCAGCGTCCAGTAGCGCTCGATCGCCTGCTGGAAGCCGTTGTAGGCCGCGTAGGCGGCATCGAAGGCCGAGATCACCGAGAACAGCGCCGCGTCCTTGGGCTTGAAGGGCGCCGCCAGCGCCGCCGTGCGACCGTGGCGCGCGCAGGCGATGATCTGCCACTGGTTGACGAGGTCGACGTAACGCCGCAGCGGCGAGGTCGACCAGGCGTATTGCGCCACGCCCATGCCGGCGTGCGGCGCCGGCTTCGTGCCCATGCGCACCTTGATGCCGGGCGCCAGGCTGGCCTGGCTGCGGTAGATCGCCGGCACGCCGAGCTCGCCGAGCCAGCCGCCCCAATGGCTGTTGGCCAGGATCATCGCCTCGGCGACGATGAGGTCCAGCGGCGCGCCGCGCCGCCGCGTCGTGATCTCGACCGGCTCGTCGCCGCGCGGCTCGTGAGCGGCGTCGGCGCGCTCGAGCCGGTAGTTGTAATCGGGGCGGTTGAAGTTCTCGGGCTTGCCGCGCACGACCTCGCGCCGGCGCTTGAGCTCGCGGGCGAGGCGGAAGGCGAAGGTGAGTTCGGCCGCGAACGGGAAGTCGGCCGGCGCCTCGCCGGCCAGCGCGGCCTCGGTGACCACGGCGTCGAGCCGGTCGTGGCGCAGGTTGGCGACGATGGGCACGCGCTCGATGCGCGTCTCGGCGCCGCGGATCGCGAGCGTCGCCTCGTCGAGCGTGAAGTACACGCTCAGCGCCGGGCAGTCGCGGCCTTCGGCCAGCGTGTAGGCCTGCACGACCTCGTCGGGCAGCATCGTGATCTTCCAGCCCGGCATGTAGACGGTCGAGAGGCGATCGCGGGCGATCCTGTCGAGCGCGCTGTCGGGCGTGATCGCCAGCCCCGGCGCCGCGATGTGGATGCCCAGCACGACGCTGCCGCTGCCCAGGCCCTGGAAGGACAGCGCGTCGTCGATCTCGGTCGTCGCCGAATCGTCGATCGAGAACGCGCGCACGGCGGCCAGCGGCAGCTCCTCCTTGATCGCCGGCGCGGCCGGCGCCGCCGTGCCGAACCCGGTGCCCTTGGGGAACTCGTCGAAGAGGAAGCGCTGCCAGTGGAACTGGTAGGGGCTGGCGATGGCACCGGCGGCGGTCAGCAAGTCCAGCGGCGCGCGCTGGGCGCGCTTGGAGGCCTCGACCACGGCCTTGTACTCGGGGCCGTTCTTGTCGGGCTTGAAGAGGATGCGGTAGAGCTGCTCGCGCACCGGCTCGGGGCAGCGGCCGGCGACGAGTTCGGCCGCCCATTGCTCGATCTGCAGCGCGAGCTGCTTCTTGCGCTCGATGCCCAGCAGCGCGGCCTTCACCGTCTCCTCGGGCGCCTTCCTGAACTGGCCCTTGCCGAGGCGGCGGAAGTAATGCGGCGCGTCGAACAGGCGCAGCAGCGCCGCGGCCTGCTTCTCGGGGCCGGCGGCGGCGTCGAAATAGTCGCGTGCGAGGTCGGCGAAGCCGAACTCGGCCTCGGGCGCGAATTCCCAGGCCAGGTCGAGGTCGATCTCCAGCGCCAGTGCCTGCGCCTGCGCCATCAGCTCGGCCGGCGCCGGCTTGTCGAAGCGCAGCATCACGTTGGCCGTCTTGACCTTGACCCGCTTGCCCGAGTCGAGCTCGATCTGGACCGAGGCCTCGGCCTCGGACATCAGGCGGCCGGCGTGGAACTTCCCGGCGTCGTCGAAGAGTGCATACATGGGCCCGATTGTCGCCGCAGGCCCAGGAAGTCGATCAGCGCCGGCAGATGGTCGTCGAAGTCCGACAGGCCGTGGTCGCTGCCCTCGACCAGGCGCAGCGCGCAACCGGCGTAACGCGACGTCATCTCGCGCCAGTCGAGCAGCTCGTCGCCCTTGGCGACGACGGCCAGCAGCCGCTCGGGGTGGCCGATCGGCGGGCGGCCGAGGGCGCGCAGCTCGGCCAGGTGCGCCGACGTGAAGGCGAAGCGGCGCTGCGGGTCGTGCCACCCCGTCTGCTCGCCGACGGCCGCCGCGAGGTCGCGCGCCGGTTCGACGGCCGGGTTGATGACGGCGCCGCGCCAGCCACGCTCCTGCGCCAGCAGCGTCGCGTAGTAGCCGCCGAGCGAACTGCCGACGACGGCGCTGGTGGCCGCCGGCCAATCGGCGGTGGCGGCGCGCACGAGGTCCATCGCCGCGCGCGGCGAGGGCGGCAGCTCGGGGCACAGCCATTGCAGATCGGGTCGCTCGGCGGCGACCCAGGCGGCGAGGCGGCGCGCCTTGGCCGAAGCCGGCGACGAGCGAAAGCCGTGCAGGTAGATCAGGTGTGTCGCTGGCTCCATGTCGGCTCCGTAGAAACGTGTGCTCGAAATCCGGTCCCCGGTTGCAGAATCCGCGGCTTTGACTGCGGCCGCGACGCGGCCAGGCAACCCATCATGCGCAAAGTCTCGCACCACCCGCTCACACGGGCCGCCACCGCGGCAGCAGCACTCGCCGTCGCCGGCTGCGCGACACCGCCGGCCGCCGCGCCGACTTCGGCGAGAGCGGTCGCCAGCGCCGCCGCCGCGGCGTCGGCACCGGACAACGCGGCCTCGGCTCCCGATGCCGACGGTCTCAAGCCCTTCGCCGTCGTCTCCAAGGGCGCCCAGCGTCAGGACGGCTATATCCCGGTCTGGCGCAAGGACGACAAGGTCTGGCTCGAGATCGGCCCGGACCGCCTCGACAAGCCGCTGCTGTTCACGGTCAACGTCGCGCAGTCGGTCGGCGAGCGCGGGCTCTACGCGAGCCAGATGGGGCCGAGCTGGATGGTCGAGTTCCACCGCATCGGCAAGCAGATGCAGGTCGTCGCCAAGCAGCTCGATTTCCGCGCCCCGGGCGACCCGGCGTCGCGGCGCGCCGTTGGCCAGGGCTTCAGCGACAGCGTCGTCGCCTCGGGGCCGGTGTCCAGTGCCGAGGATCCGGCGCGCAAGGCGGTGCTCGTCGATGCGTCGTTCCTGCTCGCCGACATCGCCGGCTACAGCACGGCGCTCGAGATGGCGTACCGCATGCCCTACGCGCCCGACAAGGCGAACTCGTACTTCGAGCGCGTGCGCGCCGATGCCGGCATGACGACGCTCGAGGCCAAGGTGCTCTACGCCGTGCCGCGCATCGCCGCGCCGCCGCTGCTGCCGCCGGGCGCGCCCCGGCCGATGACGCCGCCGCCGTCGGAGAACCTGCCCGACCCGCGCAGCCTCTTCGTCGGCTATGTCTACAGCCTGCGCGAGCTGCCGCCGCAGCCGATGACGCCGCGCGCCGCCGACCCGCGCGTGGGCTATTTCACCGAGAGCTACACCGACCTGTCGAACGACTTCCGCGCCAACCCGCGCGTGCACCAGATCCGGCGCTGGCGGCTCGAGAAGAAGGACCCGCAGGCGGCGCTGTCCGAACCGGTGCAGCCCATCACCTACTGGCTCGATGCCAACATCCCCGCGCGCTACCGGGCCAGCATCCGCGCCGGCATCCTGGAGTGGAACAAGGCCTTCGAGAAGATCGGCTACAAGGACGCGATCGTCGTGCGCCAGCAGGCCGACGGCGACGATTTCGACGACATGGACGCGCAGCACGCGTCGATACGCTGGTTCGTCGGCGCCGATGTCGGCTTCGCCATCGGCCCCAACCGCGACGACCCGCGCACCGGCGAGATCCTCGACGCCGACATCGGCATGAGCGATGTCTTCGGTCGCGGCGCGCGGCGCCTGATCCGCGACGACGTGCCGCGGCTGCCGGCGATCGTCGGCCGCCATGCCGACGAGGCCTGCGACTACGCCGCCGAGGCCGCCGAGCAGTTCGATTTCGCGCTCGACCTGCTCGAGGCGCGCGGCGAACTCGACCCCGACAGCCCCGAGGCCGAGGCCTTCGTGCAGAACTACATCAAGGACGTCATCACGCACGAGGTCGGCCACACGCTGGGCCTGCGCCACAACTTCAAGGCCTCGACGACGGTCACGCTGGCCGAGCTCAAGGACAAGGCCTGGGCCGAGAGCCACGGCATTTCGGGTTCGGTGATGGACTACAACGCCTTCAACCTGCCGCTGGCGGGCGAGGCGAAGAGCGAATACAACATGGTCACGCTGGGCGCCTACGACTACTGGGCGATCGAATACGGCTACAAGCCGCTGACCCCGGGGCACGAGAAGGCCGAGCTCGAGGCGATCGCCGAGCGCAGCCGCAACGACCCGCGGCTGGCCTTCGCCGACGACGGCGATGCCGGCGGCTTCGGCGGCATCACCGGGCTCGACCCGCTGGTCAACCGCTTCGACCTCGGCAACGACCCGCTGGGCTGGTACGAGCGGCGGCTGCAGCTCACGCGCGAGCTCTGGCAGCGCGTCGAGCAGCGCAGGCCGCAAGCCGGCGACGACCCCGAGCGCGCGCGCCGCAGCGTCCTCGAAGGCCTGCGCCAGTTGCGCAACATGCCCGAGCTCGCGGCCAAGTACGTCGGCGGCATGAACACCTCGCGCGACCTGCCGGGCAGCGGCAAGCCGGCCTACGTGCCGGTCGATCCGGCCCAGCAGCGGCGGGCGCTGCGCTTCCTGACGAGCGGCATCTTCGGCGCCGACAGCTTCCGCTTCTCGCCCGAGTTCCTGGCCAGCGTCGGGCCCGACTACGTCGAATGGAAACGCAACGGCCCGCTCGACGTCGGCGCCGCCGTGCTCAAGCTGCAGACCACGGCGATGGACAAGCTGCTCGACGCCGGCACCGCGCAGCGCCTGCTCGACCTGCCGAACTTCCTGCCTGCCGCGCAGCGCAAGGGCGCGATCGGCCTGGCCGAGGTCTACGCGACGCTGCGCGAGGCCGTCTGGTCGGAGCTGAAATCCGGCAAGGACATCGACCCGCTGCGGCGCGACCTGCAGCGCGCGCACCTGCGTCGCCTGCAGGCCGTCCTGACGAAGCCGGCCCCCGACTTGCCGGCCGACGCGATCAGCCTGACGCGGATGAACGCGGTCGAACTGCAGGGTGAACTGCGGCGCGCCGCGGGCCGTTCGGGGCTCTCGGTCGAGACGCGCGCGCATCTGCAGGATGCGCTGGAGCTGATCACCGAGGCGCTGAAGGCCACGCTGCAACGCAGCTGAGATCCGCGGCGCGCGGTTCGCCGCCGCGCGCCGCCTATTCCTTCGCGGCCGCCAAGGCCGCGAGCAGCTTGGCGTGGATGCCGCCGAAGCCGCCGTTGCTCATGCACAGCACGGCGTCGCCCGGATGTGCGGCCCGGGCGATGGCGGCGACGAGCGCGTCGACGCTGTCGGCGACGACGGCCTTCTTGCCCAGCGGCGCCAGCGCCTCGCGCGCGCTCCAGCCATAGTCCCCCTGCAGGCAGAACGCGAGGTCGGCGTTCTCCAGCGACCAGGGCAGCTGCGCCTTCATCGTCCCGAGCTTCATCGTGTTGCTGCGCGGCTCGAAGGCGGCGAGGATGCGCGGCGGCGGCGTCGGCAACGCGCCGGCGGCGTCACGCTCCAGCGCGCGGTGCAGGCCGTCGATGGTCGTGCGCATGGCGGTCGGGTGGTGCGCGAAATCGTCGTAGACGCGCACGCCGCCGGCCGTGCCGCGCAGCTCGAGCCGCCGGCGCACGTTCTCGAACGTCGCCAGCGCCGCGCAGGCGGCCTCGGTCGCCACGCCCAGGTGCTCGGCGGCGCCGATGGCGGCCAGCGCGTTCATCTGGTTGTGCTCGCCGATCAGGTTCCACGCCACATGGCCGAGCTTGAGGCTGCCGCGCAGCACGTCGAACGACGAGGCATCGCCGCGTGCGCACAGCCCGCCCGGTTCCTCGCGCTTGGTGCCGAAGCGCTGCACCTCGCTCCAGCAGCCGCGCGCGAGCACGCGCGCCAGTGCCGGGTCGCGCGCGTTGACGATCAGCCGGCCGCTGCCCGGCACCGTGCGCACGAGGTGGTGGAACTGCGTCTCGATCGCCGCGAGGTCGGGGAAGATGTCGGCGTGGTCGTGTTCGAGGTTGTTGAGGATCGCCGTGCGCGGCCGGTAGTGGACGAACTTGCTGCGCTTGTCGAAGAGGGCTGTGTCGTACTCGTCGGCCTCGATGACGAACGGCCGGCCGGCGCCCAGTCGCGCCGAGACGCCGAAATTCAGCGGCACGCCGCCGACGAGGAAACCCGGCCGCAGCCCCGCCTGCTCGAGGATCCAGGCCAGCATCGCCGTCGTCGTCGTCTTGCCATGAGTGCCGGCCACGGCCAGCACATGGCGGCGGGCCAGCACCTGTTCGGCCAGCCATTGCGGGCCGCTCGTGTAGGCGGCGCCGGCGTCGAGGATGGCCTCCATCAGCGGAAAGGCCTCGCCGCGCGTGACGACGTTGCCGACGACGTAGACATCGGGCTTCAGCGCCATCTGGTCGGCGCCGAAGCCTTCGATCAACTCGATGCCGAGCGCGCGCAACTGCTCGCTCATCGGCGGGTAGACGCCGCTGTCGCAACCGCTGACCTTGTGGCCGGCTTCCTGCGCGAGCGCCGCGAGGCCGCCCATGAAGGTGCCGCAGATGCCGAGGATGTGAACGTGCATGGGGCATTCTAGGGACGGCGGGCGCCGTCGATGCCGCGGCAACGCGCCGCCGCTGGCTCTAAGGCGTGAGGCTGTGCGCGAGGAAGGCGTCGAGCCGGGTCAGAAAGTCGGCGTGATGGGTCCTGTACGTCCAGCCATGACCCTCGTCGTCGTAGGTGACGCTGTCGACCGCGACGCCGGCCGCGCGCGCCGCGGCGACGAAGCGGCTCGCATGCTCGGGCGGGACGCGGCGGTCGAGGCGGCCCTGCGCCAGCAGCAGCGGCACCTTGATCTCGGCCACGCGCTCGATCGGCGAGGCCTGGGCCAGCATCGCCACGTCGCGATCGGGGTCGCCGATGAGCGCCGGCAGCGCGTATTCGCGGCCTTCGGCGGAACTGTCGCTGATGATCCAGCGGCTGTACATCAACTTCAGGTCGGTGACGCCGGCGAAGCTCGCCGCGCAGCGGTAGACGCCCGGGTTGCGCACCGGCCCCATCAGCGCCGCATAGCCGCCGTAGCTGCTGCCGACGATGCAGACCCGTTTCGCGTCGACGAGGCCCTGGGCGGCGGCCCAGGCGACGGCGTCGGCGAGGTCGTCCTGCATCGCGGCGCCCCATTGCCTGAGTCCGGCCTCGAAATGGCGCGCGCCGAGGCCGTCGCTGCCGCGGAACTCGGGCTCGATGACGCGGTAGCCGCGCGCGGCGAGGAACTGCGCCTCCTCGCTCCAGCCGCGGTCGACGCCGCGCAGCCAGGGCCCGCCGTGGACGAGGACGACGGCGGGCAGCGCCTCGCGATCATGGCCCGGCGGATGGGTGACGACGAGCGGCAGCGGCAGGCCGTCGCGCGCCGTCGTCCAGTGCCAGCTGCGCCGCGCCTGTGTCGACTCGGCGATCCAGGGCCGCACGGCACCGAGCGCCGAAAGCGTCCGCCGCTGCGGGTCGTAGACGAAGTACTCGCCGGGCTGGCGGTCCGATTGCGACAGCACGAGATAGTTCGCGCTGGTCGCGCAGCGGCCGCAGGCGATGCGGTTCGAGCGATCCGCCGGCAGCGCCGCGTCGACGGCCTTCTGCAGCGCCGCCATGCGCTCGCTGAACCAGGCCGTGATCGGGCGGTCGGCGACGAGCCGCGCGCCGACGACCTCGTGCCGGCGGTCGTCGACGATGGCGGTGGCGATGTCGTAGCGCGCGGCCTGCGCCAGCGGCTCGGGGTCGAGGTGGCGCCGCTTCAGGTCGTAATGGAAGAGGCCGAAGGTGTCGCCGCCGGCGCGCGTGCGCACGACGAGGCGGCCGTCCGCCTCGAGGTAGACCGGGTGCAGCGCGGCGGCGGCGAGCGCGTCCTGGTCGTCGACCGTCACCCAGTCGCCGGATCCACCCTCGCGCCACAGCAGCTTCAAGCGGCCCTGCCGCCGCGTGGCGACGACGCGCAACTCGCCCGCGGCGTCGAAGACCCAGGCGACGGCCGCGCCCGGCACGCCGATGCCGATCGCCTTCGTCGCGCCGGTGCGCGTGTCCAGGCGCAGCAACCGGGTGTCGACCGGCTCGCCCGCCTCGGTGCGCGTCGTCTGCGCCATCACGACTTCGTCGCCGCCGCCGTCGAACGTTTCGAGCAGTTGCCAGCGGTAGTCGAGCATGCGCGTCTTGATGTGCGTGCCGATGTCGTTGATGCCGTCGACCCAGGCGACGAGCTGGCGATCCTCCTTGCCGTCGGCGTCGACGGCGAGGATGCCGCGCTCGCGGCTGCTCAGCGACTGGCCCGGTGCCGATGCGCCGTAGATCAGGCGCCGCTCGTTGACCCAGCGGAACCAGCGGATGTCGATGTCGCGGAAGCCGGCGACGATGCGGGCCGCGGCCGCGATCGGCAACTCCTGCACGACCAGGGCCTGGCGACCGTTGCCCTGCGGCACGAGCATCGCGAGCCGCTGCCCGTCGGGTGAAATCGATACCTGGGCGATGTGCGCCTTGCGCGTGTAGAGCGCGGCGACTTCGGCGGCCGCGCTCGGCGCGGTCTCGGGGGCGGCGATGGCCGGCGCGGCGATCAGCGCGGCCAGCAGCGCCGCGATGCACGGCAACGACGGGGACATGGGACCTCGGGGCGAGCGGGTGGAGGCCCACTCTAACCCCGGCGTGCAGGGTCCCGGCCCTCGACCCTGTCAGGCCGACAGGGCCTGCGCGCTCGCCGCCACGGTGGCTTCGATGTCGGCGGCGCCGTGCGCGGCGCTGACGAAGCCGGCCTCGTAGAGCGCCGGCGCGAGGTAGACGCCGCGATCCAGCATGGCGTGGAAATAGCGGTTGAAGCGGTCCTTGTCGGTGGCCAGCACGGCGCCGTAGTTCTGCGGCAGCTCGGACGCGAAGAAGAAGCCGAACATGCCGCCCTCGCAGTCGCCCACCAGCGGCACGCCGGCGGCGCGCGCGCTGGCGGTGAGGCCGTCGACGAGCGAGCGCGTGCGCGCGGCCAGCGCCTCGAAGAAGCCGGGTTTGGCGATCTCGCGCAGCGTCGCCAGGCCGCAGGCGGTGGCCACCGGATTGCCGCTGAGCGTGCCGGCCTGGTAGACCGGGCCGAGCGGCGCGAGCAGGCTCATCACGGCGCGGCTGCCGCCGAAGGCCGCCAGTGGCATGCCGCCGCCGATGACCTTGCCGAAGACGCTCAAGTCGGGGCGGAAGCCCGGAATCAGCTTCGCGTAGAGGCTCTGCGCGCCGCCCAGCGCGACACGGAAACCCGTCATCACCTCGTCGAACACGAGCATCGTGCCGTGTTGCGTGCACAGCTCGCGCAGCCGCTTCATGAACGGCACGGCGGCGCGCACGAAGTTCATGTTGCCGGCGATCGGCTCGATCATCACGCAGGCGATCTCGTCGCCCTGGGTCGCGAAGGCCTGCTCGATCTGCTCGACGTTGTTGTATTCGAGCACCAGCGTGTGCTTGACGACGTCCTCGGGCACGCCGGCGCTGGTCGGGTGGCCGAAGGTCGCCAGTCCCGAACCGGCCTTCACGAGCAGCGCGTCGGCATGGCCGTGGTAGCAGCCCTCGAACTTGATGATCTTCACGCGGCCGGTGGCGCCGCGCGCCAGGCGCAGCGCGCTCATGCCGGCCTCGGTGCCGCTGCTCACCAGCCGCACCTGCTCGACGCCGGGGACCTGGGCGATGATGGCCTCGGCGAGTTCGACCTCGCGCTCGGTCGGCGCGCCGAAGCTGAAGCCGTCGACGGCGGCCTTGCGCACCGCCTCGAGCACGGCCGG
>JAGWTU010000003.1 GCA_028868825.1 Burkholderiales bacterium
CGCCGCGAGCAGCGCCGCATCGGCGCGGTCGCCGTGCAGGCGCACGCGCTGCAGCGCGGCGCGCGCGCGCTCGGGCTCGTGCAGGCGCAGCGCGACGGTGCCGAGCGCGAGATTCGCACGGTCGCGCAGCGCGCGGGCCTCTTCGTCGTCTTCGGCCGGCGCGCTGCCGATCGCTTCGAGCAGCGCAAGGGCGCGCGCGACAGGGCCTTCGCCGGACGCGGTGCCAGCGCTGCGCAGCCACGCGAGCGCGAGGTTGTAGCGCAGCAGCGCGTTCGCCGGATGCACCTCCGCCGCGGCGGCGAGCAGCCGCGCGGCGCCGGCATCGTCGCCGCGTTCGCTCAGCAGCCGCGCAGCGAGCAGCTGCCGCTCGTCCTCGAGCCCGCCGGCCAGCGGCGCGCCGATGCGCGCGATCGCCGCCGCTGCCGCGTCCCCATCGCCGCGCTCATGCTGCGAGCGCGCGAGCAGGAACCAGGCGCGGTCGCGGATCGAAGCCGGCGCGCCGCCATCGATCAGCTGCGTGAAGATCGCCGCCGCGGCGCGCGGCGCGCCGGCGTCGAGCAGCAGTCCGCCGCGCAGCAGTTCGGCCTCGTCGCGATGCCCGCCCAGGCGATCGAAGTGCTGCGACACCATCAGGTCGCCGAGCGCGTCGAATGGCCGGTCGAGATAGAAGTCGAAGAGCACGGCGCCGTAATGCGGCGCGGCGATGACGACCGGCGCGCCGGGCACGGCCGGTGCGCCGGCCGCCGCCGCCGGCGCCGACACCGCGGCGACGAGCAGCGCGACGAGGACCTTGCAGCGCGGCGCGATCACTGCCAGACCTTGACCTCGAACTCGGGTTGCAGCTTGGCCTGCGCATCGCGGATGCGCAGCTCGACATAGCGCGGTTCGCTGCCCTTGTCGAATTCGAGCGTCGCGCCGCGCTGGTAGTCGCGCACGTGCGGGCCGCGGCCGGTGAAGAAGGCCGTCACCAGATGCTTGCCGGTGCGCAGGTTGCCCAGGAACAGGCGCTGCATCGCGCCGCGGTGCAGCGCCTCGACCTCGTTGGCCGTGTACAGATGCGCCGCGACGACCTTGTCGTCGAGCAGCACGCGCACCGATTCGAGCTCGAACAGCTTGCCGACATCCATGCTGACGAAGACCGCGACCTGGGTCCCCGGCGGGTAGAGCAGGTCCTCCTCGAGCACCAGCAGGTCGCGGTTGATGCCGATCAGCGTCGTCTTCAGGTCCTCGATGCGGTGGTCGAGCGAGGCGGGCTCCGCAGCGCTTGCCGGACTTGCGGCGCCGGTCACGGCGGGCGCGACCTCGTCGGCCCGTGCCGGCAGCGCAAGCGCGAGCGCCAGCAGCAGCATCACGGCACAGCGATGGAAACAGGGCGACATCGTTCGGTCCTCGGGCCGCATCAATAGGCGGCGGTGATGTAGAGCTGGAGCACGTTGGCATCGTCGGCATAGGGCCGGCCGGTGCGCAGGTCGGTGAAGTCCTTGTAGCGGTAGGCGATGCGCTGGTAGGCGGCGTTGAGCTTCACGTCCCAGCCAGCGGGCGCGCGCGGCCAGCTGTAGGCGACGCCGGCGCCGACCGTGGTGCTGTCGAAGGTGCCGAGCTGGCGGTTGCGCGAGAGGTATTGCGTCTCGGCGCCGGCGTTGTCGCTGTAGAACAGCGCCTTGCGTTGGCTGTAGACGCGCAGCCGCGCGTCGACGAGGAAGTTCGCGCCGAGGTATTTGGCGGCGCCGATCTCGGCGGTGCCGGCGCGGATCGCCCAGTTGTCCCAGTAGGTGCGGTACTCGGCGCGCAGCGAGCTGCGCGGCAGCCAGTCGCCGGTGTCGAGCGTCGTGCGCAGCGTCAGCGCGCGGCTGCTGCGCGTGCGCGGGTCGCGCTCGGGCACGGCGGCGCCGAAGATGCGCGCGACGCGGTACGGGCTGCCGAGATAGCCGCTGTCGGCGACGGCCTCGGCGTTCAGGCTGACGAGCCAGCGCGGACTCAGGATCTGCGTCACGCCGACGCGGTATTTCCAATGCGTGGCGGTGTCGATCCAGCCCGGCGTGCCCTTCTTGCCGACCTCGTCGTGGCCGCGGTAGAAGCCGAGGCTGACCGTCGTCATGCCGCCGAACACTTCGTGGGCGATGTCGGCGTTGATCGCATCGGCGAGGTAGTCGGGCTCGGCGCTGTGCGATCCGGTGAGCGTGAGCGTCGCGTCGCGCACGACGCCGGTGGCGCCGAGCTGCCATTCGTGGCGCGTCTCGCGGAAAGGGCTCGCCGTCGTGACGACGTCGATGCTGGCGTTGCTGACCGCGTCGACGTAGTACTGCGCCGAGAGCGAGACGCGGTCGGCCAGGCTCTTGCGCACGAGCAGCGCCGGCCCGCTGGCGCGCACGCCGCCGCCGTCGTAGCTGTGGAACATCAGCTCGGCCTGGTCGTCGGGCAGGGGCGCCGCGTGCGCGCTGCCGCCGCCGGCGAGCAAGCCGCCGAAGACGCCGCCGAACAGGCCGCTCGTCCACGCACTCGCGATGCGGCGCAGGCGCTCAATTGCAGCCACAGCCGCCTCCCTGCACGCCGGTGGCGCCGCGCGCGCCTTCGCGCACGAGATGCACATGTTCGAGCTGCTCGGCCGGCAGCGCCGCGCGCGACCATTGCATGATCGGGTCGGCGAGGCGGCCGCGCTCGTAGGGCTGGACCCAGGGCCGGACGGCGCAGCCCGCGAGCAGCGCCGCCGCGACGAGCGTCCCGACGAACCGGATGAGGAAACGCGCGCGCATCGTCGTCACTCCTTCAGCAGTTCGCGGATGTCCTGCTCGTAGGCCTGCTCGGCGCCCTCGCGGTAGCCGCGGTAGCGCTGGCGGATGCGGCCGTCGCGGTCGATCAGCACGCTGGATGGCATCGAGTCGACGGCATACAGACGGCTCACCGCCTTGTCGGCATCGAGCAACACCGGCACCGTCAGGCCCCAGCGCGCCGCCGTCTGCGCCGCCTTGCGCGGGTCGTCGTCGATGTTGACGCCGAGGACGACGAAGCCGGCCTGGCGGTAGCGTTCGGCCAGCGGCCCCAGCCGCGGCGCCTCCTGGCGGCAGGGCCCGCACCAGCTGGCCCAGAAATTCAGCAGCACGACCTGGCCGCGCTGTTCGCCCAGGCGCACGTTGCGGCCCTCGGGCGTCGCGAGCGTGAAGTCCGGTGCCGGCACCGGGGCGGCGGCGCCGGCGCCGCCGACGAGGGCGACGCCGAGCAGGAAGGAGAAGACGAGGGCGCGCATCGTCTTCAGAACCAGGTCGCGAGGCCGAACGTGACCTCGGGGTTGCTCGTGCTCTGGCGCTGGCCGAGCAGGTCGAGCGCGAAGAACCGTTCGCGCACATCGACCTGCACCGAGTAGCGATCGCTCAGGATCACGCGCAGGCCGAAGCCGGCGGCGATCGTCTGGTGGCGCTGGCCGGCGATCGAGGTGCTGCCGATGCCGGCGAGCAGATAGCCCTGGGTCGCCTTGGCGACGCGGCTGCCGAAGAACGATTCGCCCGTCAGCACGTTGTAGCCGGCGGCGACGTCGTAGTAGTTCAGCGGCTCGCTGCGCTGGGCGAAGATGCCGCCGGGCAGGATCAGCCGGTAGTTGGCATCGCTGACGCGGGTGCGCCCGAACGTGGCCTCGACGAACACGTCCTCGTTGACCGCGTAGCCCAGGCGCAACCCGGCGACGCCGCTGCTGCCGAAGTTCTGCGTCGAATAGCTGCCGCCGAAGACGCCGATCGAGAAATCGTTCGACGGGTAGCGCGGCAGCGGCACCTCGCGGCGTTCGACGCGCGGCACGATCACCGGTTCGGTGTCGGATGCCGGCGTCGGTGGCGCCGTCTGCGCCGCCGCGCTGAATGCGGCGCCCAAGGTCGCGCCGAGCGCCAGGATCGCTGCGGCGGCACGCGCTGCGCGTGGGGATCGAATGTTCTTGGTTTTCATCGCTGCCGGTTCAGGAGATTCAGAAGAAGAAACCGATGCCCGCCGTCAGGCTGCGGTATTCGGTGCTGCGCTGGTCGGAGACGAGGGCCGTGTGCAGCGACCAGTCGAGCCGCGCCGTGTAGCGCTGGCCGAGATGCCAGCGCAGCCCCAGCGTCGCCACCGCGAGCCGGGCGTTGACGCGCACCGCGTCGACGAGGCTGGCGTTGGGCAGGTTGTCGAAGCGGCCGAGGCCGATCGCGAAATACGGCGACAGGCGGCGATCGGACCAGGGTTCGGAGACGAGGTCGACGTGCCAGAAATCGGTGCCCGAGAACCGCCCCTGGACCTGGCCCACGACGAGTTCGACGCCGAGCGCGTCGCCGAGCCGGTATTGCAGCGCCAGGCGCAGCATCGGGTCGCCCTGGAAATGGCCCCAGCCGCCGCTGAATTCGACGCGGCGGCCGAGATAGTCGTCGAGCGCGATGTCGCGGAAGGTCCTGGCGCCGCCGGCCTGGGTCAGTGTCGCCTCGAGCTGCGGCCGCCGCACCCAGCCGACTGCCGCACCGCCCTCGGCGCGGACGCGGAACCAGTCGGTGTGGCGCAGTTCGACGACGAGCCATTGCCCGCGCTCGAGCACGTACTGCACCGGGTAGCCGCGGCCGGGACCGGTGTGGAGCTCGATATAAGGCTCGGCGACCTGCAGCCGTTCCGCCGCGGACGAAGGCGGCATCGCCGCCGCCGGCGCGCCTTCGTCGGCATGAGCCAGCGACACGCAGCCCAGCAGCAGCGCGGCGGCGATCGCCGCGATCGTCGATGCCGGCGCCTTCATGGCGTGTTGCAGGCGCCGGCCACCGGATCGGGCGGCGCGAACAGCGCCGCACCCGCGGCACTGAACTCGTCCTGGCCCTGCGGCATGGGGTGGCTGATCCAGTATTCGAGGACCAGCACGCGCGGGTCCGTCGCGCTGGCGAAGACGATGCCGCCGCCATGCAGCACGCCGCGCACGAGCGGCTTGTCGACGAGGCGGCTCTGCTCGGGCTGGCCGATGACGGTCTCGCCCATCGCCGAGTAGTAGTTCTTGTACATGTCGGTGGCGCGGATCGTTGCCGCGTCGAGCGTCAGGTCGACCGGCGTCGCGCCGCCGACCAGTCGCAGCGCACCGCCGGTTCCGGTGACGTTGTCGTGGCAGCCGCCCGATGCGCAGGTGTTGCTCGTGCCGCCGGCGGGGCTCGGGATCGGCGTCGTCAGCACCGGGAACACGCAGCGCTGGAAATACGCGAACGAGAGCTTCTGCTGGCCGGCCGCCAGCGGCCCGTTGACGATCGTCGGCGCGTTGTCGAGCGTGCCGCCGCCGCCGCAGCCGCCGGCGAGCAGCGCCCAGACCATCGATGGCACCCATGCGACGGCGCCGAGGTTGCGCCGGCGCTTCATGGCGCCGGGCATCCGCTGGCGATCCACGCCGCCAGCGTCGCGTAGTCGGCGCTGCCGGCCGGCAGCACGGCGCCCGTCTGGCCGATGGCGCCGGCCGGGTGCGGCATCGTCGATGGCCGCGCCAGCAGCGGGTTGGCGGCGACATGGCAGGTGTCGGTGACGACGCTGAGCGTGACGTTGTAGTCGCCGTCGACGGCGCCGGTGAGCACGAAGCGGTTCTGCGGGTCGCCGAGCCCCGCCTGATGGCAGGCGGCGCAGCGCGCGAGCAGCACCGGCTCGATCTGCGCCGCGAAGACGTTCGCCGGCAGCGCGGCCACGGTGCGCACACCGCTGGCCGCGTCGAAGGGGTCGTTGTAGTACTGGCCGCCGAGGTCGATCCATTCGGCGAGCAGGCGCTTCTCGGCGCGGTTGAGCATCGCCGCGTGGTCGGGCGCCGTCGCCGGCGGCGACGGGAAGGCGGCCACGGCGGCGGCACGGGCGAGCAGCTTCTGGCCCCAGAGGATCTCGGTGAGCCGGCTCTTGCGCGCCTGGCCGGCGCTGTTGACGTCGCCCGAATCCGTGTCGACGAGCGTCGGGCCGCGCACGATCTCGGGCACGCCGTCGACGAGCTGCACCTGCGGCTGGCCGTCGGCGCCGATCACCGGGTCGCCGACCGTCAGCGCCTCGTACGAGGCCAGACGGCCGGTGCCGGCGATGGTGGCGCCGAGGTTCGGCCGGGTGCCCCCGGCGTGGCAGTTCGTGCAGGTGTTGGCGCCGCGGTCGCGGCTCCACAGCGGCTGCACATGCTGCGGGTAGTTGATGACGCCGGCGGCGGGCGCCGGTGTCGCGAGGTCGTCGGCGGCGACCGGGTTGCCGGTGTAGCGCAGCGAGATCGCCGGCCGCGCGGTGACGCCGGCCCTTGTCGTGTCGGCCCAGAGGTCGGCGTAGACCGGGTCGCCGGCGAGCTGCAGCACGCCCGCGTCGAGCCGCGCCCTTGTCGACGCCATCGTCTCGCCGGCCTGGTGCTGCGACGCCAGCGCCGGCTGCAGTGCCGCGGGCAGGCGGTCGACGATGGCGCCCGAATTGATCGCCGCGCCGCGGCGCGGGCTGTGGCAGCCATCGCAGGTGCGGCGCTCGCCCGGCCGCACCTGGATCCAGTTCGTGTGCGTCTGGATGCCGCGGCCCTGGGCGTCGACGACCGAGAAGGCGAGCGGCGTGTCGGCCGGCACCTGGAGCTTGAACGAGCCGTCGGGCTCGATCATCGCGTAGCCCAGGATCTGCGCCGGCTCGAAGTCGGTCTGGCCGATCGCCGCGCGCACGCCGATCGCGCCCGAGGGTGGCGCGACGGCGCGCGTGGCGCGGATGAAGCGCGCCGGCGCGCAGCCGTAGGCGGGGTCGGCCGGGTCCTTGATGCGCGCCAGGTCGGCGACCTGGCTGCGCGTGTCGTTGGGGTCGGCCGGCGCCGTCTGCGCGATGCCGAGCGCGCAGCCCGGATGGTCGCCGGCGACGAGCATCGGTTCGGCCATGCGCTGCAGGCCGTCGGTGTCGTAGACGCTGCGCACCTCGATCAGCCCCAGCCCCTGCGCCGCCAGCGCCGGATCGACGACGGTGGGCTGCACGACCGCGGGTTCGCTGCGCGGCGCCAGCGCCACCGGGTCGAGGTTCATGTGGCCCGACGGCGGCGCGGCGACGATGAGCCAGGTCTGCGCCTGCGGGTCGAAGAGATAGATCGCGTAGTCGGGCGGCGCCTTGTCCTGCACCGCCGCGGACTCGATCTGCGCCTGCGTGCGCGTCGGGTCCTGCAGCTGCGCGACCTCGGCCGCGCTCAGCGAGGTGCAGGGCACGACGACGCCGCTGCGCAGGACCTCGCAGGGCCGCCAGGCGACGAGGACGCGGTCGGTGCCGTCCCACAGCGGATAAGGCGTCGCGGCGCGGCCGGCCGGCGACAGGCCGGTGCCGTCGTTGATCGGGCGCGCCGTGATCTCGCGCTGGCCGCCGATGGCCGGCAGCTGGCTCGTCGCCGGCGTGTCGTCCTCGGAGTAGTTCGCGATGTCGATGAGGTGCAGCGCGCCGCCCTCGTGCGTCTTCGACAGCGGCATCAGCGTCGACAGCACCTGGCCGGCGTAGGCGCCCTTGGGGTCCATGTCGCGCGGGTTCAGATAGCTGTTGCCGGCGCTGTGCGCGCCGTAGAGCACGAACAGGTCGGTGCCGTCGGGCTTGGCGCGGAAGATCGCGAAGCGGTTGCGCGCCGCCACATGCTCCCAGCGCGAGAACATGATGTCGCCGTTGGGCCGGATCGTCGGCTTGCGGTCGTGGCTCTGGTTGAACGTGATCTGCTCGATGGCGCTGCCGTCGGCCTTCATCCGGTGCAGGTTGAAGACGCGCTGGCGCTCGTATTCGTCGGCCGCGTAATAGGCATGGCCGAGCGCCTGGTTCAGATGCGACGAGGCCTGGCGGTTGCTCGAGAACACGATGCCGCCGCCGGCGGGCAGGTACACCGGGTCGACGTCGTCGTCCTGCGTGCTCGCCGTCAGGCGCCTGAACGTGCCGCCGACGAGCCCCGCGGGCGTGAGGTCGTTCATCCGGTATTCCCAGATGTTCCAGTGCCCCGTGCAGGCCGGGGTGCCGGTGGGCGTGCCATCGACGGTCGCGGTGTTGCTCACCGGGCAGTTGAGCGCGAAGACGATGGTCTTGCCGTCGTAGCTGACCTCGGGCTTGCTCGCGTCGCCCACGCCCTGCGTGTAGCGCGCCGTGAGGTTGTGCTCGGGCGCCGAGGCCGACGATTTCTCGCGCACGAAGAGATCGCCGCCGGGGGCAAAGCCGGCGCCCTCGGTCGGGTTCTGCACCAGCGACGAGCTGCGCTGGACATAGGCGATCGGCACGTCGCCGTTGACGGTGACGGCATCGGCCGCGGCGCCGCCACTGCCGCCTTGGCAGGCGGCGAACCAGAACGGCAACGACAGCGCGAGCGCGAACGTGTACGCGAGCGCCGCGCCACGGCCGCGCCGCGGCGCGCGCTCAGCCGCCGGCATGGAGCAGCTCCGCGCTCGCGTGCAGCCGCCCGTCGCCGTCGACGACGACGGCATCGACGCCGCGCTGCGCCGCGATCAGCGCCATGCCGCGTTCGACGCCATGCACGAACACCGTCTTCGACCAGGCCTCGGCGGCGAGCCCGTCCTCGGCCAGGATGGTGACGCTGCGCACGCCCTGCGGGCTGACGCCGGTGGCGGGGTCGATGATGTGGTGGCAGCGCTGGCCTTCGGCGTCGAAATAGCGCTCGTAATCGCCCGAGGTCGAGATCGAGACGTCCTCCAGCGGCAGCACCGCGACCGCCTCGCCTTCGCGCCGCGGGTCGCGGATGGCGACGCTCCAGGGGCGGCCGCGACGGTCGCCGATGACGCGGCTGTCGCCGCCGGCGCTGACCCAGGCATGGGCGATGCCGCGGCGGCGCAGCAGCGCCGCCGCGCAGTCCACCGCATGGCCCTTGGCGAAACCGCCGAGGTCGATGCGCATGCCCGCGCGTGCGAAGCGCAGCGTGCCGCGGGCGCGATCGAATTCGAGCTGGCGCCAGCCGACGCACTCGCGCGCCGCAGCCAGCGCCGCGGCATCGGGGCGCTGATGGCGGCGGTAGTCGTAGAGCTGGCCGACCGCGGCATAGCTGATGTCGAAAGCCCCTTCGGACAATTGCGCGTATTCGAGCGCGCGGCCGATCAGCAGCGCCATCTCCTCGGACAGCGGCACCGCGCGGCGCGGCGCCTCGCGGTTGATCAGCGAGAGCTCGGAGCCGATCTTGTGCGGGCTCATCGCGCGGTCGATGCGGTGCATCTCGGCAAGCACCGCGGCGGCGGCCGCTTCGCCCTGGCGGTTGTCTTCGCTCCAGAGTTCGACGCGGATGGCGGTGCCCATCGCCGCGTCCTCGCGCTGCACCCAGGCGCCGCGGGGGCGCGTCAGGTGGCGGGCGAGGTGGCGGGCGATGAACGACGAGCGCTGGGCCGGGGCGGCTGGTGCAGTAAGCATGGTGGCGGACCGTGGGGCCGGTAGTGGCGGCGGTTACCCGATGTCGACGTCAGCCCCGGCCTCGGCCGCGGCTTGCTCTGTCAGCAGGCGAGGCCACGTTAATCAGCCATCGGCAATGCCCCGGTTTCGGCCGGTGTGCTTGTGCGAGCAAATGATTCGGGTGTCGCCGCGGGACTCGCTGCCGTAGCACATGTTGCAACCGGAGACGCCGGGCGCAGGCGCGCGAGCGCGCGCGGACCGCCCTGCGAAAAAATCGATCCGCTGTCACACTCGAATCCCCGGCCGCGGCGTCGGTCGGTCCGCCGGCCAGGCCAGTAAGGAACGCGCCCGCTCGCGCGACCACGCATGGCAGCCACTCCACGCCCCACCATCGACGACATCATGATGACGAAGCAGACCACCCGCAGGATCTTTCTCGCGCTCGGCGCGACCGGCCTGACCTACGGCCTGACGGCGCTGCGCGGCCTCGGCCTGAGCAATGCCACGGCGGCAGGCGCCACCACGTTCGAGGTCACGCACAGCGAAGCCGAATGGCGCAAGCTGCTGACGCCGAGCCAGTATTCGGTGCTGCGCGAGGAAGGCACCGAGCGGGCCTTCACGAGCCCGCTCAACGACGAACACCGCAGCGGCCGCTTCGCCTGCGCCGGCTGCGCGCTGGAGTTGTTCAGCTCGAAGACCAAGTTCGACAGCGGCACCGGCTGGCCCAGCTTCTGGCAGCCGCTGCCCAAGGCCGTGCTCGAAATCAGCGACAGCAGCTTCGGCATGATGCGCACGGCGGTGTCGTGCCGACGCTGCGGCGGCCATCTCGGCCATGTCTTCGACGACGGCCCCAAGCCCACGGGGCTGCGCTACTGCATGAACGGCGTCGCGCTGAGCTTCAAGCCCGGCGCGGCCTGAAGCGCGGCAGCCGACGCACTCGAATCATCAGCTCCAGGAGCCGCCCCTTGAAGAAGACCCCCACCCGCATTTCCCGCCTTGCCCTTCGGCTCACGACGCTGGCGCTGGCCGCGGCCGGCTCGTATGCGCTGCTGGCGCACGCCGGCGAATCGGCCGTGGTCGTCCCTGCGCCGACGACGGACCTGACGCCGGCGCCCGCCGCGACGCTGCAGACGGCCGTCTTCGCCGGCGGCTGCTTCTGGGGCGTGCAGGGCGTGTTCGAGCATGTGGCCGGCGTGAAGGTGGCCGTCTCGGGCTACGCCGGCGGCAACGCCGACACGGCGACCTACGAGCAGGTGGGCAGCGGCAGGACGGGCCACGCCGAGTCGGTGCGCGTCACCTACGACCCGAAGGCGATCAGCTACGGCCGGCTGCTGCAGATCTATTTCTCGGTCGCGCACGACCCGACCGAGTTGAATCGCCAGGGCCCCGACAGCGGCACGCAGTACCGCTCGACGATCTTCGCCGCCGATGCCGAACAGGCCCGCGTCGCGCGCAGCTACATCGACCAGATCAACCGCGCCCATGTCTTCGGCAAGCCGCTGGCGACGACGGTCGAATCGCTCAAGGGTTTCTATCCGGCCGAGGCCTATCACCAGGATTTTCTGGTGCTCAACCCGCGCTACCCGTACATCGTCTACAACGACCTGCCCAAGATCGACAACCTGAAGCGGCTGTTCCCGGCCGTCTACCAGAGCACGCCGGTGCTGGTCGGGTCGGCGAAGCAATGAATCAATAGATCGTCGATCAATCGACGATGAACGGTTTCGCGCCCGTTTCGGTGCGCGAACGGTAGGGCTGCGCGTTGTCCGCCACCTGGTAGCGCATGCCGGAGGTCCGGACATGGGTTCGGCCGTCGCACGAAGACAAGGCGCACGCCCCACGCGGCCTCCCGACGCCCGATCCGCGACAATCCCCACCGCCGACCCGGCACCTTGAGTGTGCGCAGGGGGCTTCCCTTTTCCGCCAACCGCCGCATGAGTCGGCCAGGAAACCACATGACCACGACCTCCTCCACGGCCGCCACGGCCGCCACGGCGGCTGCCCGCCTGCAAGGGCTGGACGCCATCGTCGCCGGCACCATCGCGCCGGCAGCACCCGAGACCGACAAGCTCGGCCGCTTTCCCCGCGCCGGCATCGATGCGCTCGCCGCCGGCGGGCTGCTCGGGCTGGTCAGCGACAGCGCCGTCGGCGGCGCCGGCGGCACGCTCGCCGATGCCGCGGCCGCCGTGCGGCGCGTCGCGCAGTCCTGCGCCTCGACGGCGATGGTGCTGGCGATGCACTACAGCGCCACCGCGGTGATCGAGAAGTTCGGCACCGGCCAGACGCGCCGCGCCGTCGCCGCGGGCCGGCACCTGAGCACGCTCGCGTTCTCCGAGGCCGGATCGCGCAGCCATTTCTGGGCCCCGACGAGCACGGCCCAGGTCGACGGCGACGCCGTGCGGCTCGACGCCGCGAAGAGCTGGGTCACGTCGGCCGCCGAGGCCGACTCCTATGTCTGGTCGAGCCGGCCGCTGGCCGCCGAGGGCGCGAGCAGCCTGTGGCTCGTCGCGGGCCACGCGCCCGGCCTCACGACGGTCGCGCCCTTCGACGGCCTCGGGCTGCGCGGCAACGCCTCGTCACCCGTGCGCGCCGAGGGCGTGCATGTCGCCCGCGACGCGATGCTGGGCGCCGACGGCGGCGGCTTCGACACCATGATGGGCGTCGTCCTGCCCTGGTTCTCGGTCCTCAACGCCGCCGCGTCGGTGGGCCTGATCGAGGGCGCACTCGGCGCCGCCTGCGCCCATGTCACGGCCACGCGCTACGCCCATCTGGACAGCTCGATCGCCGACCTGCCGACGGTGCGCGCCTACCTCGCACGCGCGAAGATCCAGGCCGACAGCGCCGCGCTGATGCTGGCCGACACCGTCGCCGCCCTCGCTGCGCAGCGCGCCGACGCGATGCTGCGCGTGCTCGAGGTCAAGGCCCATGCGGCCGAGACCGCGCTGGCCGTCACCGACACGGCAATGCGCGTGTGCGGCGGCGCCGCGTTCCGCAAGGACGTCGGCGTCGAGCGCCAGTTCCGCGACGCGCGCGCCGCGTCGGTGATGGCGCCGACTTCGGACATGCTCTACGACTTCATCGGCAAGGCCATCCTCGGCCTGCCGCTGTTCTGAGGCGCGGACACCGCATGCACCACATCCACGACGACAAGCCCCTCATCCTCGGCGCCGTCGCCTACGCGCCCAAGGTGGTCACGATCTGGGAAGGCTTCAAGCAGCATTTCATCGATCACGGACTGCCCTTCGATTACGTGCTGTATTCGAATTACGAGCGCCAGGTCGAGGACCAGTTCGACGGCCGCATCGACGTCGCCTGGAATTCGCCGCTCGCCTGGCTGCGTGCCGAGCGCATCGCGCGCGCGCGCAGCGTCGCCGATCAGGTGCGCGCGATCACGATGCGCGACGCCGATTGCGACCTCACGTCGGTGCTCGTCGTGCGCGCCGATTCGGATATCCACGGCGTGGCCGATCTGCGCGGCCGGCGCATCGGCGTCGGCGCCATCGATTCGCCGCAGGCGACGCTGATCCCGCTGCAATGGCTGCGCGAACAGGGTCTGGCCGTCGATACCGAAGCGACCGTCGTGCGCCACGACGTGCTCGGCGGCAAGCATGGCGACCATGTCGGCGGCGAACGCGACGCGGCGCGCGCGCTCGTCGCCGGCGGCGTCGACGCGGCCTGGATGATCGACGGCAACCACCTCGCGTTCACGCAGGAGGGCACGTTGCCGCCTGGGCGCTGCCGCGTGCTCGCGCGCACCCCCGCCTACGACCATTGCAACTTCACCACCAGCCCCGGTGCGCCGGCGGCGGCGCTGGCGAGGTTCGAGGAGCTGCTGATGGCGATGTCGTTCGACGACGCCGCCGTGCGGCCGCTGCTCGAACTCGAAGGGCTGCGCGCGTGGAAGCCCGGCCGCACGGCCGGCTACGCGCTGCTCGATCGCGCGGTCACCGCGACCGGCTTCTACGATGCCCAGGGGGCGATCGGTGTCGCCGACTACCGTTACTGAGGGCCGCGGCTCCATCTCGCCCTGCGGCGAGATGGACGGCCCGAAGGCCATGACCGTCCCTGGTCATGGCTGAGCCGCCGACGCCGCCGCTCGCGCTCGACCTCGGACCGCTCGGCCTCGACGGCGGCGCGCAACTGCTGCTGAACCACGGCCTGCGCCGGCGCGCGCCGGGCCAGGCGCTGCGCGTCCAGGGCAGCCACACCGACCTCGCGCTGCACCTCGCGGCCTGGTGCCGCAAACGTGGCCTGGCGCTGGGCACGGTCGATGGCGCGCTGACGATCACCGGAGGCACCGACGCGCGCTGGCAGGGCGCGGCGCGTGCCGACGCCGGCCAGGCCTCGCCGCCGGGCGCCGTCGCCGATCGCGCCGATGCGCGCTGGGGCGTCGCCGCGCGCGGCGCGCTCGTCGAGGCCGGCGCGCCCGAATTCCATTTCCCGCTGTCCGACAAGCCCGCGCTGTGGTCGGACGACGCGGCACGGCTGTACGCCGCCGCCGTCGCCGCGCAATGGGACCCCGATGTCGCCGTCGACTGGCAGGCCGAATTCGAACTGCCCGACGAGGTCGAGGACGCCGTCGTCCAGGTCATGACCTATCTGGTCGAGAACGAGAACGCCGCGCTGCTGGTGCCGGCGCGGTTCCTCGGCCAGATGCACCCGCATTACCGCGAGGTGCTGCAATGCCTGGCGATCACGATCGCCGACGAGGCGCGCCATGTCGAGGTCTTCACGCGCCGCATCGCGCTCAAGGGCCGGCGCCCGGCGCTGTCGACGGCCGGCGCGCAGGCCTCGCTGAAGACGCTGTTCGACGCGCCGGACTTCTCGGTCTCGTCGCTGCTGCTGGCGGTGCTCGGCGAGGGCAGCTTCGTCAATCTGCTGAATTTCCTCCAGGCCTGGGCGCCCGATCCGGTGACGCGCCAGATCTGCCGCCTGGCCGGCCGCGACGAGGCGCGCCATGTCGCGTTCGGCATGTCGCACCTGGCCTGGCAGCTCGCCGTCGAGCCCGATCTGCGATCGCGCCTGGGCGCCGCCGTCGACGCGCGCCACGACGCGCTGGCCGACACCGACGGTCTGAACGAGGAGGTGTTCGACGCGCTCGTGCTGCTGGCCGCCGGCGCCTTCACGCCCGAGGCCATCGCCGCCGGCCATGCGCGCGTGCAGCAGCTGATGGCCGAGATGGCCGAGGGCCGGCGTTCGCGACTCGTCAAGCTCGGCTTCGGGCCCGAGGTCGCGGCGGCGCTGGCGCAGCGCCACACGCGCAATTTCATGTAGCGCCGCGGCGCAGGCGCATCGACTCGAGGCGCCGGCACAGGCCGACGAAGGCGACGAAGGCGAGGCAGCCGCCGATCGAAGCCGCCAGCACCGGCAGACGGCGCGGGAAGACCAGGAAATACGACTGGCCCTTGATCATCGACGAGAAGCTCGAGACGGCGAAGGGCATGAAGTAGAGCCGGAACAGCTGCCAGCGGTCGGTGGCCGCGCCACGATCGACGCTCAGCCGCAGCGCGTAGCCGATGACGAGGCTGATGCCGGCCGAGCTCAGCCACAGCGACGGCGAGGGTTCGAACAGCGTGATCGCGGTGACGAGATACCAGATCAGGTAGCACCAGAGCACGACCTTGCCCCGGGGCAGCGCGGCGAAATAGTGCAGCAGCATCGGCATCGGCGTCCGCTCAGGATCCATGCGCGGCGATCGAGCGCTGGATGTCTTCCAGGCTGACGCCCCGCGTCTCGACCGCGCTGCGCGCGAGCAACAGCGCCGACACCGCCATCGGCAGCGCGATCACCAGCGCCGAGATCGCGAAATGGTCGAAGAAGCCGAACAGCGCGAGCCCGGCGCCGACGATGCCGCCGAACTTCGAACTCGCCGCGACCAGCCCCGACCCGCTGCCGCGCAGATGCACCGGGTAGATCTCGGCGGCGTACGGAATCAGCATCGCGATGACGCCGCTGACGCTGACGAGCAGCGCCACTGTCGCGGCCGTGGTCAGCGCGGTCGAGCGCAGTTCCAGCAGCGCCAGTGCCGCGAACAGCAACAGTGACAACGCCGTGCAGGCGATGAAGATGACGAGCGACTTGAAGCTGCTCCAGCGTTGGTACATGAGGATCACGACGCCGATGCCGGGCAGCGCGAGGATGGCCGAGCGCGCGAGCAGCGCGCTGGCCGTCGCCGGATCGACGCCGAGCTGGCGCAGATTGCTCGGCAGCCAGAGCAGGAAACCGAAGTTCGCCAGCCCCCAGCCGATGCCGCAGACGAGCAGCGCCCAGGTCACGCGGGCATGGCGGCCATGGACGAGCTGGCGCAGGCTGGCCGCGGGGTGGCTCTCGTCGATCACCGGCGCACCGGGATGGCCGGCGTCGTCGGTCTCGAGCCCCGTGCGGCGGCCGGCGTAGCGCTGCAGCACCGCCAGCGCCTCGTCGCGGCGGCCGATCGAGGCCAGGAAGCGTGGCGATTCGGGGATGTAGCGGTTGAGGAAGATGATCGCCGCGCCGGTCGGGAAACCCAGCAGCCAGAGCACGCGCCAGTTGAACAGCGGCTCGAGCAGCGCCGCGGCGCCGGCGGCGATCAGATAACCGGCCGAGGTGCCGATGCCGCCCAGCGCCACGAGCAGCCAGCCGCGATGCCGTGCCGGCACCGTCTCGGCCATCAGCGTGAAGGTGATCGGCAGCAGGCCGCCGGCCGATGCGCCCATCAGGAAGCACATCGCGAGGTTCCATTCGAAGCTCGGCATCGCGCCGCAGATCGCCGTGCCGATGAACATCAGCGCCGAGAGCAGGATCGCGGCGCGACGGCCGTAGCGGTCAGCGACGCGGCCCCAGACGACCGAGCCGAGCGTTGTCCCCGTCAATGCGAACAGTGCCAGCAGGCTGGCCTGCGCATGCGGCAGCGCGTATTCCTCGCTCATGCCCGGCATCACGAAGCCCAGCGTCGCCGGCTTCATGACGTCGATCGCCAGCGTGATGATCAGCACCAGCACGAGCTTGGCGTGCTCGCGGTTGAGGCCGACGCCGTCGGCGACATGGAAGAAGGCCGTCGCGCCGCGCGCGGCGCCTGCTCGCGGCCGCGGCGGCAGCAGGCCATACGAGGCCAAGGCGAGGCCGATCGGGATCATCGCCATGCCGACCCACATGTCCAGCGTCATCGGCATGCCGACGAGCCGCCAATGCGTGTGGCGGCCCATCAGGAACATCGGCCCATGCGCCAGCACGCCGAGCGCGATCAGCAGCGTGCCGGCGAAGAAGGCCAGCGGATGCTGGAACAGCGAACGGGTAGCGGTGGGCATGGCGCGCCGGGTGCAGGGCGGGCCATTATCGTTAGCGCATCGATTCCCGGTGTTTCGCGGCGCCCGGCCAGCCCAGCCGGGCCGAGATCTCGGCCGCTGCCGCACGCACGGCGCGCGCGCTGGCCGAGTTCCAGGCGATCGGCAGCCGGTCCTGGTGGTCGAGCGCGGTGATGACGAGCGCGGCCACGCCCTCGCTGTCGTAGACCGGCGCGCTGAAGGCGTTGACACCGGGGATCGGCCGGCCCTGCGCGCGCGCCACGCCATGCGCGGCGAGGTCCTGGCGCGCCTGCGCGACCTCGGCCAGCGCCTGCGCCGACAGCGGCTGCGGCGCGCGGCCGGGGTCGCCCAGCGCCAGGGTCTGCGCGTCGCGGATGCGCGCATCGGGCAGCGCGGCGGCGAAGGCGCGGCCGGTCGCGGTGCCGAGGATGGACATCACGGTGCCGACGCGCATCGCCACGTGCAGCGGCTGGCGCGCCTCGATCATGCGCACGACGGTGGGGCCGAAATCGCCCCAGACGGCGATCGCCACCGCATGGCCGGTGGCCGCGGCCAGCGCCTCGGCCACCGGCGTGGCCACGCGCAGCGGGTCGAGCTGGCGCAGGCAGGCCAGGCCGAGCTGCAGCGCCGCGGGGCCGAGCGCGTAGCGGCCGCCATCGGCCTGCTGCTCGATCAGCCGCAGGCGGCCGAAGCTCACCAGATAGGGATGGGCGCGGGAAGGCGCGAGGCCGGCCGCCGCCGCCAGATCCTTCAGCGTCATCGGCCCGGCACCGTCGGCCAGCGCCAGCAGCAGCCGCCCGCCCACCTCCACCGACTGCACGGCGCGCCGGCCGCGTTCCTCGTCGCCCTGCTCCGCCTCGTCCGCTGCGCGCATCACCGTTTCTCCTTCGGGATCGAGTTTGCCTAAAGCAAAGTCATTTGCCAATCGAAAACGACGCCGGTACACTGCGGCACAGTCCCCGGCGACGCCCAGGCATCGCCGCACCGCACCCGACCCAGGAGATCGCCCGCCATGAGCACCAAGAAGTTCGCGTCCCAAGCCGACCTCGAGGAGAAGAAGGTCAGCTTCGAGCGCCTGTCCGAGCATGCCTGGGCCTACACGGCCGAGGGCGACCCCAACACCGGTATCGTGATCGGCGACGACGCCGTGTTGGTGGCCGACACGCAGGCGACGCCGGCGATGGCCGCCGACGTCATCCGCCGCATCCGCGAGGTCACCGACAAGCCGATCCGCTACGTCGTGCTGACGCATTACCACGCCGTGCGCGTGTTCGGCGCCAGCGCCTACGCGCCGCAGCAGATCATCGCCAGCGAGGACACGCGCGACCTCATCGTCGAGCGCGGCGAGGCCGACAAGGCGAGCGAGATCGGCCGCTTCCCGCGCCTGTTCCGCAACGTCGAATCGGTGCCGCCGGGGCTGACCTGGCCGACGATCACCTTCAGCGGCAGGATGACGCTGTGGCTGGGCCAGCTCGAGGTGCAGATCCTGCAACTGGGCCGCGGCCACACCAAGGGCGACACCGTCGTCTGGCTGCCGGGCGAGCGCACGCTGCTCTCGGGCGACCTCGTCGAGTTCGACGCCACGCCCTACGCCGGCGACGCCTATTTCACCGACTGGCCGCAGACGCTGAGCAATATCGCAGCGCTGAAGCCGCTGGCGCTCGTCCCCGGCCGCGGCCCGGCGCTGCTCGGCGAGGCCCGCGTGCAGCAGGGGCTGGAGTCGACGCGCGCCTTCGTCAGCGACCTCTACGCCAGCGTGCGCGCCGGCGCCGCCGCGGGCAAGGACCTGAAGGCCGTCTACCGCGAGACCTATGCCGCGCTCAAGCCCAAGTACGGCAGCTGGGTGATCTTCGACCACTGCATGCCCTTCGACGTCACGCGCGCCTATGACGAGGCGACGCAGTACCGCGATCCGCGCATCTGGACGGCCGAGCGCGATCGGCAGATGTGGGAAACGCTCGAGGGCTAGGACGGCCGCAGCGGCGCTCAGCCTTGCCGCCGCAGCAGACGCGCCCTGTCGAGCAGCTTGGTCATCGCATGGTCCAGCACCGCCCTCTCGTCGGCGTCGAGCGCATCGAGCAGGAACTCCTGCCGCGCCTGCACCATCGGCACCACCTTCGCGTAGAGCGCGCGCCCGGCCGGCAGCAGGCGCAGCAGCTGGCCGCGGCCGTCTTCGGGGTCGGGCAGGCGCTCGATCAGGCCGTCGGCCGCCAGCCGCGCGACGGCGCGGCTGACGGGCATCTTCTCCAGCGTCGTCGCCTCGATCAGCACCGCGGTCTTCACCTTGCCGGCATCGGCCAGCGCGGCCAGCACGCGCCATTCGTCGCGGGTGAGGCCGAAGCGCTCGCGGTAGACCTGCGCCAGACTCTGGCTCACGGCCTCGGCGAGGACCGCGATGCGGTAGGGGAAGAACTGCTCGATGTCCATGGACGCCGCTTTATCGATAACGAATGGTACTTGATGGAGCGCCCCATTCTCATAAGGGCGCTTGCCAGTTTGTAGTAACCGCGGTTACTATATCGCACCGACCCGAAACCGACCAGGAGACCGCATGCAGATCCAACGCTTTCACCATGTCGCCTACCGCTGCCGCGACGCCGCCGAGACCGTGCGCTGGTACGAGCAACACCTGGGCATGAAATTCGTGCTCGCCATCGCCGAGGACCGCGTGCCCTCGACGCACGCGCCCGACCCCTATATGCACATCTTCATCGACGCCGGCGGCGGCAACATCCTCGCCTTCTTCGAGCTGCCGAACTCGCCGGCGATGGGCCGCGATGCCAACACGCCCGAATGGGTCCAGCACATCGCGCTCAAGGTCGGCAGCGTCGACGACCTCGCCGCCGCGAAGTCGCGGCTCGAGGCCGCCGGCATCCCCGTCATCGGCATCACCGACCACACGATCTTCAAGTCGATCTATTTCTTCGACCCCAACGGCCACCGGCTCGAACTCGCCGCCGACACCGCCACGCCCGAGCAGATGAAGTCGCTCGACGACGTCAAGTGGGCGATGCTCGACGAGTGGTCGCGCACGAAGCGCGCGCCGCGCCACGCGGCGTGGATGCACAGCGCCGAGCTCGGCCAATAAGACGCGGGCGGCGGCGATGCAGAAGACCTACACCTACCCCGAGTTCAGCTACCGCCAGAGCGACGAGCAGCGCGCGGGCCGGGCGACGCGCCACCCGGTGGTCATCGTCGGCGCGGGGCCGATCGGCCTCACGGCCGCGCTCGAATGCGCGGCGCGCGGCATCTCGGCGGTGATCATCGACGACAACAACACGGTCAGCATCGGCTCGCGCGCCGTCTGCTATGCGAAGCGGCCGCTCGAGATCTGGGACCGCCTGGGCGTCGGCGAGGCGATGGTCGCCAAGGGCGTGAGCTGGAGCGTCGGCAAGGTCTTCCATCGCGACCTGCAGGCGTACCGCTTCGACCTGCTGCCCGAGGCCGGCCACAAGATGCCGGCGATGATCAACCTGCAGCAGTACTACCTCGAGGAGATGCTGGTCGCGGCCTGCGAGCGCTCGCCGCTCGTCGACCTGCGCTGGAAGCACAAGCTCATCAGCCTGGCGCAGGACGACGAGCGCGCCGTGCTGACGCTGGAGACGCCCGACGGCGTCTTCCAGACCGAGGCGCAATGGGTCATCGCCTGCGACGGCGCCAACAGCGACACGCGGCGCATGGTCGGCGGCCAGTTCACCGGGCAGTTCTTCCAGGACCGCTTCCTCATCGCCGACGTCGTGATGAAGGCCGATTTCCCGACCGAGCGCTGGTTCTGGTTCGACCCGCCGTTCCACCGCAACCAGAGCGTGCTGCTGCACAAGCAGTCCGACAACGTCTGGCGCATCGATTTCCAGCTCGGCTGGGACGCCGACCCCGAAACGGAGAAGAAGCCGGAGAAGGTGATCCCGCGCATCCAGGCGATGCTCGGCGAGGGTGTCGAATTCGAGCTCGAATGGGTCTCGGTCTACCAGTTTGCGTGCCGCCGCATCGACCGCTTCCGCTACGGCCGCGTGCTGTTCGCCGGCGACGCCGCGCACCAGGTCTCGCCCTTCGGCGCACGCGGCGCCAACACCGGCGTGCAGGACATCGACAACCTCGCCTGGAAGTTCAAGCTCGTGCTCGACGGCAGCGCCGCGCCATCGCTCATCGACAGCTACGACGAGGAGCGCGCGTTTGCGGCCGACGACAACCTGCGCCACTCGACGCAGTCGACCGACTTCATCACGCCCAAGAGCCGCACCAGCCGCGTGTTGCGCGACGCCGTGCTCGAACTCGCGCGCACCGAACCGTTCGCGCGCGCCTTCGTCAACAGCGGCCGGCTCTCGACGCCGACGCCCTACGTGAATTCGAGCCTGAACACGCCCGACGAATCGCCCTTCGCCGGCCAGATGAAGCCGGGCACGAACTGCGCCGACGCGCCGGTGCGCGGCGCCGACGGCAAGCCCGGCTGGCTGTTGCAGCAGATCGGCCCGGGGTTCACGCTGCTGGCCTTCGGCGCGGTGGGGCAGAAGGACATCAAGTGCGGCGATGTCGCGGCGCGCGTCGTCGAGGTCGGCCGCGACTTCATCGACGCCGAAGGACTCGTCGCGCAGCGCTACGACGGCCAGCCCGGCACCTGCGTGCTGATCCGCCCCGACCAGCATGTGGCCGCGCGCTGGCGCGCGTTCGACGCCGGCAAGGTCCAGGCCGCGCTGCGCCGCTGCCTCGGCCATTGAAAAGCAGGAGACCGCCATGCCCTTGATCCATGAACGCCAGATCGAAGACGCCGACGGCTTCTACGAGGAACTCGTCGACGCCCAGCGCGACCTCCCCGACGAGGAAGCGCAACGCGTGCTGGCCAAGCTCGTGCTGCTGCTGGCCAACCATATCGGCGACCGCGCCGTGCTCAGCGAGGCCATCGCCGTCGCCGCCGGACGCAACGTCTGACAAACTCCGCGGCGCCGCGGCTTGCGCGGCGCCGCGGAGTTCCCTTGGAAGCGTTCCTGATCTCGGCCGGTGTCGTCGCCCTCGGCGAAATGGGCGACAAGACGCAGTTGCTGGCCTTCGTGCTCGCGACCCGGTTCAAGAGACCCGTCCCCATCATCGCCGGCATCCTCGTCGCGACGCTGATCAACCACAGCGCGGCGGGCGCTTTCGGCGCCTGGATCGCGGCCCAGCTGGGGCCGTCGCTGCTGCGCTGGGTGATCGGTGTCGCTTTCATCGCGATGGCGGCCTGGATGCTCGTCCCCGACCGGGCCGACGACGACGAGCTGGCCGCGGCGCCGAAATACGGCGTCTTCGCGACCACGGCACTGGCCTTCTTCCTCGCCGAGATGGGTGACAAGACGCAGATCGCCACGGTGGCGCTGGCGGCGCGCTTCCACGACCTCGTCCCCGTCGTCGCGGGAACGACGCTGGGCATGATGCTGGCCGACGTGCCCGCCGTGCTGCTGGGCGAGAAGATCGCGCAGAAGATCCCCCTGGCCTGGGTCCACGGCATCACGGCGGCGATGTTCGCGGCGCTCGGCGTGGCGACGCTCGTCGGCCTGGACCGGCTGTTCTGAAGGCGGCCCGGCGACGATGGGGCCGGCTGCGCTACGCTCGCATCGAAGGAGACCCCGCATGGAACTGAGCAGCGACGACGAAGGCACCCCGCGGGTGCTGCCGACCTACCCCTGGACCGAAGCGCCGCCGCACGGCACGATGTTCGAGGTCGCGCCGGGCGTGCACTGGATCCGCATGCCGCTGCCCTTCGCGCTGAACCACATCAACCTCTGGGCGATCGACGACGGCGAGGAAGGCTGGACCCTCGTCGACACCGGCATCCGCAGCGACGACTGCGCGGCCGTCTGGCGCGAGCTGTTCGCCGCCGCGCCCGACCGGCGGTCGATCCGGCGCATCATCGTCACGCACATGCATCCCGACCATATCGGCATGACCGGCTGGCTGGCGCGCAAGTTCGGCGCACGGCTGTGGATGACGCGACTCGAATACCTGACCTGCCGCGTGATGGTCTCCGATTCGGGGCGCGAGGCGCCCGACGACGGCATCGCCTTCTACCGTCGCGCCGGCTGGAGCGAATCGGCGATCGAGACCTACCGCGTGCGTTTCGGGAATTTCGGCAAGCACATCCACACGCTGCCCGACAGCTACCGCCGCATCCACGACGGCGAGGATCTGACGATAGGCGGCCGGCGCTGGCGCGTCGTCACCGGCAGCGGCCATTCGCCCGAACATGCCTGCCTGCATTGCCCCGAACTCGGGCTGCTGATTTCGGGCGACCAGGTGCTGCCGCGCATCTCGTCGAACGTCTCCGTCTATCCGACCGAACCCGACGCCGACCCGATGAGCGAATGGCTGGCGTCGCTGGCCAAGATCCGGCGCGAGGTCGACGACGGCGTGCTCGTGCTGCCGGCGCACAACGAGCCTTTCCGCGGTCTGCACGCGCGGCTCGACCGCCTCGCCGGCGGCCAGCAGCGCGCCTTCGACAGGCTGCTGCGCACGCTGGCCGAGCCCAGGCGCGTCGTCGACGTCTTCGGCGCGTTGTTCGGACGGCCGATCGGACCCAACGACGTCGGCTTGCTCGGCATGGCCACCGGCGAGGCCCAGGCCTGCCTCAACCACCTGCTGGCGCGCGGCCTCGTCGAGCGCCGGTTGGACGACGACGGCGTATACCTTTACCGCGCTTTGGAGGCGCCGAAAGCCGCTTGACAGCCGCAGCCAAAAGTCGTCCACTGCAGTCATCACGCGGTCATGTTCGGTTTGTCGGTATCGACCTCGTCGATGCCGGCGAACTCGGAAGGAGGGTCGACTTATCGAGAACTCACACCGAACCACCTACCCCACACTCGGCACCGCGGTGCCGATGAGCATCACGCCCAAGTGATGCGATGTCGCCGGATGCGGCGAGATCACAGATGCCCTGCTCCGCAGGGCATTTCTGTTTCTGCGCTGCTCTACGTTGCTTGCAGCGCATTTCTTCATGCAGTGTCGCCGCTGCTACGATGACCGCTCGTAGCCGAAACCGCCATGTCGCAGAGCATCCACGACTTCCACGACGATCCGCGCAATGCGACGATCCGCATCTGGATCAACGGCGCGCTCAAGCCCCGCGCCGAGGCCGTCGTCTCGGTCTTCGACAGCGGCTTCGTGCTCGGCGACGGTGTCTGGGAAGGCTTGCGCGTCGTCGGCGGGCATCCGGTCTTTCTCGAAGCCCATCTCGACCGGCTTTACGAAGGCGCGAAGGCGATCGCGATCGACATCGGCCTCGATCGCCCGGCACTCACGCGCGCCGTCTACGACACGCTGACCGCCAACGCGATGCGCGACGGCGTGCATCTGCGGCTGATGGTCACGCGGGGCGTCAAGCGCACGCCCTACCAGGACCCGCGCGTCACCGTCGGCCCGGCGACCATCGTCATCATCCCCGAATTCAAGCTCGCCAAACCCGAGACGCTGGCCGCCGGGCTGACGCTGTACACGGTGCATGTGCGGCGCGGCGCGCCCGATGTGCAGGACCCCAAGCTCAACAGCCACAGCAAGCTCAATTGCATCACCGCCTGCATCCAGGCCACGGCGGCCGGTGCCGACGAGGCGCTGATGCTCGACCCGCACGGCTTCGTCGCCACCTGCAATTCGACGCATTTCTTCATCGTCCGCCGCGGCGAGGTCTGGACCTCCACCGGCGACTACTGCCTGGCCGGCATCACGCGTGCCAACGTGCTGCAGGTCTGCCGCGAGGCCGGCATCGCCGCGCGCGAGAAGAACTTCAGCCTCACCGAGGTCTATGGCGCCGACGAGGCCTTCGTCACCGGCACTTTCGCCGGCGTCGCCGCGGTGCGCAGCGTCGACGGCCGCATCTTGGGCGACGGCCGCCCGGGGCCGATGGTGGCGCGTCTGCAGGGCCTGTACCGCGGCCTCGTCGAGCGCGATGTCGCAGCGCGGAACGCCCGGCGATGACCTTGCGCATAGCCGTCTGGAGCGGGCCGCGCAACATCTCGACGGCGCTGATGCGCTCGTTCGAGAACCGCCCCGATTGCGCCGTCAGCGATGAACCGCTGTACGCCGCCTATCTCGCGGCGACCGGCATCGATCATCCGGGGCGCGACGAGGTCATCGCGGCCGGCGAGACCGACTGGCGCACCGTCGTCGCGCAACTGCTCGGGCCCGTGCCGCAGGGCCGCGCGCTCTGGTATCAGAAGCACATGACGCACCATCTCCTGCCCGCGATGGACCGCGAATGGATCCTCGGCTTGACCAACGTGCTGCTGATCCGCGACCCGGCCGAGGTCGTCGAGTCGTATCTGAAGTCGCGCGCGACGGTGGCGCCCGAGGACATCGGATTGCTGCAGCAGCGGCGCCTCTACGATGAACTCGCCGCGGCCAACGGCCGGCCGCCGCCGGTGATCGACGCCGGCGAATTCCTGCGCGATCCCGAAGCGCAATTGCGCGCGCTTTGCGCCCTGTTCGACATCGAATTCAGCGCCACCATGCTGCAATGGCCCGCGGGTCCGCGCGCCAGCGACGGCGTCTGGGCGCCCCACTGGTACGAGGCGGTCTGGCGATCGACCGGCTTCGAACCCTGGCGCGAACGCCTGCCGCGACTCGACGCGGCGGCCCGGCGCGTCGCCGACGCCTGCCGCCCGGCCTACGAATTCCTGCGCGATCGGCGCATGGCCTGAATCCGCTGCTCGGCGGGTCCGCCTCGATTGGGAACGGCATCGCCGACGCGTAGCGGGCGCTCGTCGACTCCGCATCGCGGCGGATTCCATTGAATCTCATCGAGGCCGACGTCGCGCGGTAAGCGCGAGCCGCCCACTTCGGTTCGCTTCGAAAGGAAATCGACGATGGCTTTTCTGCTGATCAAGATCCTGGGCCTGTTGCTGCTCGCGGCGCTGGCGGGCGCCTGGCTCGCCCATTGGTAGTTGATGCGTCGCTATCGGCGACGTGACGGTGCGCTATCACCAGTTCGCCGGCGAATGGCAGAGCTGGCGCGATGGCTTCGAGCGCCGGCTGAGCGAGCGCGCCGCCGTCGATCTCGATCCGCTGCTGACGCGGCCGCATGGTGTCGAAGCGGCGATCACGCCGCTGCAGCCGAGGCTCGATCAGGTGCACTCCGCCGTGCGCGCGATCGAGATCCCGAAACCGCAGCCGACCGACCTCGCACCGTTGTTGGCGGCGGTGGCCGGCATTCACATCCCGCCGCAGCGTGAACCCGATCTCAATCCGCTGCATGACCGACTCGCGGCGCTGGAACAGGCGCTGCGGGACGTCCCGGCACCGGCACCGGTGCCAGCGCCCCATGTGCGCGCCGGCAGCCGCAATCTGCTCGTCAGCGCTGTCCACGGCAAGCCGGACAATCTGCAGAAGATCCACGGTGTGGCCCATGGCCGCATCGAACGCGACGGCTGGGTCGCCCAGGCCATCCGGCTGGCGCAGGAGAGCGACTCGGCACGCCAGCCGGCAGCGGCCTGAGGCCATGAAAACCGGGGCCGCGCGGGCCCCGGTTGATCCTGCGCGCGCGGCACCGCTGCGGTGGCCGCGCGACCTCGCCGCTCAGTGCGGCTTGACGCGACCGGTCACCGCCGGCTTGCCCACCGGCGTCGCCTTTGTGTTGTTGATGACCGCCACCGCATCACCCGGAGCCACCTGGGCGATCAGCAGGTCGACGATCGACGAGGCGATCGGCGTCCCGATGCCCGAGGCGGCGTCCCAGCCCGGGCCCGCGCCGTAGCCGACGATGTCGACCGGATTGCCGTACTGGTCGAACTGCAGCGACGAATTGGTGCCCACCGTGATGTCGTGCAAGCCGCTGCCGCCGACCGGCGTCCGACCGATCTTGTAGAGCGCCGAATTCAGGAAGCCGAGCGCATGGCCCGCCTTGTGGTTCGTGATCGCCGCGATCGCCGCCCATTGCGGTGCACCGGCGCTGGTGCCGCCGAAGAGGTAGAAGCCCGCCGGCACGCCGGGAATGTCGAGGTAGGTCAGCACGCCATGTTCGACCGCGCCGCTGTACGAGACATCGGGCACCGCCCGCTGCTTGCCACCGTGGATCGTGCCCTGCTGGTACGGCGGCTCGCCATAGACGACGCTGTAGCCGCCGCCGCCGGACAGCGTGCCATAGCCGAACAGGTTGCCGTAGTCGCCATAGGGCAGGCCCTCGTTCCACACCGTTTCCGACTGGTAGGTGCCGGCCGCGGGATTCTGGGTGGGGTCGCAGCCCAGCGACGGCAGGCAGTACTTGGCCACCGTGAGTTCGGTTCCGCCGACGCCGGTGACGAGCGGATCGACCGCCGGCGACGACACCGCCTTGACCCACGACGTGCCATCGCAGCTCGACTGCGCCGCGCCCTGGTCGGCCGAGGAGGCGACGAGCGTCATGTTCTTCTTCGTCGCGTTGACGAAGATCTGGTGGTACGCGGCCATCTGGGCCGGGTCGATGCAGCTTTCGTTCTCGCCGAAGCTCATCGAGACGACATCGCCGAGCCGGTTGTCGACGGCGTATTTCAAGGCGCTGCTGATGTCGACATCGGAAGGCGTGCGCGCCTGCACGAGGACGATGTTGGCGCCCGGCGCGATCGCATGCGCCCATTCGACGTCGAGGCTGATCTCCTCGGCCCAGCCGACCATGTTCGGGTCGGTCGGATCGAACGGCACCAGCCCATCGGGAGCGACCCGCGTCAGATGCGTCGGCGGCAGGCCGTAGTACGCATTGAAGTGCGCGATCTGCGCTTCGAGGTTCGGGTTGTCGTAGGCGTCGACGATGACGATCGTCTGGCCGCTGCCGTCATAGCCGGCGGCGATCTGCGTGTCGGTCCGGTAGGCACGGCGCATTTCGTAGGGATCGAGGCAATTCGCCGCGCTGCCGGCGCCGATCACCTGGCACTTGAACAGGCCGTATTGCGGACCACTGGCGATGTCGGGCGTGGTCACCTGCGCCTGGGCCGGCCCGACGCGCAGTTGGGGCCTGTTGATCGATCCCAGTTCGGCCGCGGTGGCCAGATGCCCGAGGGCGAGCAACACCGAACCGCAAACCAGCGGCACGCCGAATCGCTTCAAGCCTTGAACCTTATGCATGGGAAAACTCCTTGGTTGTTGGATGGCCGCAGCGCCATCGCGCCCAGCCAACTTGGCGGACAAATGTTTCATGTGTTGCCGACAGGGTCAACGAAGGATCCCCCGCAAATGAGGGGCTAGAAAACCCTTGCGAAGTCTTAGGCGATAAGCGCCGACGGGAACGCCGCCATGCGGTTGTAGCGAGAGCGGCAGCCTGTTCGGCCGACTTCGTCAGCCCTCCCCGAAGTAGTCCAGCCACAGGCGTTGGTAGCCGTAGACGTCGACCGGCTTGACGCTGACCATGCGCGCCAGCAGGCCGAGCCGCCGCGCGTCGGTGATCGGCGCGGCAGCGGCAACGAGCGCGACTTCGGCGAGGACGCGGCGCTCGTCGTCGCTCGGCGGCGCCGGCAGCGCGCCTGCCGCGGCGGCGACGAAGCGCGCGCAGCAATCGCGCTCGGCGGCCGCGCGGTCGCCGCGGTAGCGGCGCTGCACCAGGCGCGTCACCGGCGTCGTGAGGTCGAAGAGTGGCGTCGGCACCGGGCCGCCGAAATTCAGCGCCACGTTGCTGCCCGTGAGCACCACCAGGGTCTTCTCGGCGCTGCGCAGTCCGGGTCGCGACGCCAGACGCTCGCGCTCGCGCTCGGCCAGCCGCGCCAGTGCAGGGTCGAGCGAACGGAAGCCGTGGCGGTAATAGAACCAATAGGCACCGCTGGCGATGCCGTCGGGGTTGTCGAGTCCGAACTGATGCGCGTCGACCTCGAAGAAGCGCACGCCGAACAGCTGCCGGTAGACGCGCAGCACCTGGCACATCATGGTGCCCGATTCGCCGCCGCGCAACGGCTCGAAGATGTTCATGCCGAACGCGGCGCGCGGACCCAGCAGCCAGGCGCCGCCGTAGGCCGCCGCGATGCCGTTCTTGAACAGCGTGAAGCCGACATAGGACTCGAGCGGCAACTGGCGATCGGGCGTCATGCCGTAGGTGACGACCGAGAGGCCGCGATCGAGGTCGTGCACGCGCAGCGCGCGCACATCGAGGTAGCTGCCGGGGTCGGTCTCGCGCACCGTCAGCGCGAGCGAATTCTTCACCCGCAGCGCGATGGCGAGCGCGCCCTCGGCGTCGAGCTCGCGCGCCGCAGGCAGCGGCTGGTTCATCAGCTGCAGCGGGTCGAAGCGGCGCAGCAGTTCGCGCTGCAGATAGGGCCGCACGCCGGGCAGCCGATTGCCCGACCAGGAGAAAGCCGGCGACGTCGGCCGCACGCGCACCCAGACATCGAGGCTGTCGTAGAGACGGTCCTTGACATAGGGCTGGGCGTCGAGCCGCGCGAGTTCGTCGACGAGGAAACGCAGGCGCCGCGCCGGCTCGACGCGCAGCGCATCGAGCAATTCGAGCGGCGCCAATGCGGCCGTGGTCTCATTGCGCTCGAGCGAGGGCAGCGTCAGCCGCAGCACATCGTTGAGATCGAGCTTGGGCACCTCGAACGACTCGAATGCGGCCTTCGCCTGCGGATGCGCCAGCAGCCAGCGCGCGCAATCGTGCGAAAAGCGCGTCACCGTATCGGCGAACGGCAGGCCGCGGTTCTCGAGCGCCGCCGGCACCTTGCCGCGCCGCTGGCGCAGGAACGCGGCGATGCGCCCGAACTCGCGCTGGACGAGCCGCTGCGTGGCCGCGTCGCCGGGATTGGCGTGCACGAACAGCAGCGCGTCGTGGTAGTCGGCGAGCACCGGCTTGGCGACGAGGGCCGCGCTGGCGGCGGCCTGGAGGGCCGCGAACTTCGCGGCATGGCCTGCGGCATCGAACCGGTGCAGGTCCTGCTGCAGGCGCGCCAGGGCGCGCGGCAGTGATGGTGCCAATTCGTCCCCCCTCCGAATGGTTGGTCGAACGATGCGACTATCGATTTGCGGACCCGAGAGGCGCTCGACCGTGCCACGGGCCCCTGTCGGCGTGCCCGGACACAAAGGCTATCACGCGAATTGGGAGGCCCGACGCGCGACGATCCCGAATGCGCCGTCGCGCCGGCGTGGAACCATCGGTGACCCCGCGCCACACACTGGCGCGAGTTGCCGCGCCGGCGCGGCCCGACCAGAAAGCAGCCGCTTCCTGTCGCGGCGGAGTCCCGCAGCCCCGAGGGAGCTTGTCGATCGATGAATGAGGCCAAGGCATCGGGGTCGCCAGGTCTGGCCCATACCGGCCGCGATGTGGCGGGCAACGCGATGGCCGGCGCCGTCGCGGCCATCGTGTTGATCGCGAACATCGTTTCCTTCGGGGCGCTGATGTTCCCGGCGCCGCTCGCCGACGGCGCCGCGACGGCGATCTGGGCGATGCTGATCGGCAGCGCCATCGTCGGCGTGATCGTCGCCTGGAAGACCAGCCTGCCGCCGTTGACGACGGGCATCGACTCGCCCACCGGCGCGGTGCTGGTGCTGGTCGCTGCGGGCGCCGTGCCGGCGGTGCTGTCCGCCGGAGGCACGCCGCAGCAGGCGATCGCGGCGACGCTGCTGCTGTTCGCCGCCGCGTCGGCGATCTCGGGCGCGCTGCTGCTGGGCCTGGGCATCGGGCGCTGGGGCGCGCTGTTGCGCTTCGTGCCCTACTTCGTCGTTGCCGGCTTCATGGCCGCGACGGGTTGGCTGCTCGTTGCCGGCGCGCTGCGCATGACGCGCGGCCACGCGGGCAGCGATCTGCTCGACGCCTGGACCGGCGCCGCGGCCGCCAGGCTGGCCTGCGCGCTGGCACTGTTCGCGCTGCTGCTGGCGCTGCGGCGCTGGGTGCGCTGGCCCTACGCCGTGCCGGCGACGCTGGTCGCGCTGACGCTGCTGGGCACGCTCGTGCTCAGGCAGCTCGGGCTGGCCGATCCCGCGCAAGGCTGGTATCTGCCCTCGCTCGGTGCCTTGAAGCCCTGGAATCCGTGGCCGGCGCTGCAGGAGTCGCCGCTGTCGCTGCCGCAGGCGCTGGGCTTCGTGCCCGAGCTGATGGCGGTGGCCGTCGTCGCGCTGGTCTCGCTGGTGACCAAGCTGTCGAGCCTCGAGGTCACGCGCCGGGCGGCGGCCGACATCGATGTCGAACTGCGCGCGCATGGCCTGGGCACGCTGCTGGCCGTGCCCTGCGGCGGCATCGTCTGCAGCATGCAACTGGGCACGAGCCGCCTGCTCGAGAGCACCGGCGGCGCCGGCCGCCTCAGCGGCGTCGCCTGCGCCGTCGTGCTGGGTGCCGTCGGGCTGTTGAATCTCGACCTGCCGGCGCTGATACCGATACCGATCGCCGCCGGGCTCGTCCTGCAGCTGGGCTGGGTCTTTCTGTCCGAGGCCTTCGCGAAGCCGCTGGCCCAGCGCGACGCGCTGAACATCGTCCTCGCCCTGGCCATCATGGCGGCCTGCGTGCGCTGGGGCTATCTGGCCGGCGTCCTCGGCGGCGTGGTCTGCGCTTGCCTGCTGTTTTCGGCCAACTATGCGCGCATCGGCGTCGTGCGACTGCATCTGTCGCGGGCGCAGTTCGCCGGCAGCGTCAGCCGTTCGAGCCGGGCGTCGGCCTTCCTCGCCGAGGGCGGCGAGGCGATCCAGATCTACTGGCTCGCGGGCTACATCTTCTTCGGCTCGTCCGAGGGCGTGTTCGAACGCGTGCGGCGCGACATCCGCGACCTGCCCGCCGGCCGCGTGCGCCATGTCATCCTCGATTTCGGCAGCGTGTCGGCGGCCGACGCCTCGGCGCCGATCAGCCTGACCAAGCTGCGCCATCACTGCGCGAAGTCCGGCGTCGCGCTGCTGCATTCGAACACCGCGCCCGGGCTTCGACGCGCGCTGGAACGCGAAGGGCTGTTCGCAGGGCCGGACGGGCGCGCGCCGTTCCCGAGCGCGACGGCGGCGCTCGCCTGGTGCGAGGATGCGCTGCTCGCGGCGGCCGGCATCGACTGCAGCGCCGATGCCGTCGACCTCGAAACCTGGCTGCACGAGCAACTCGGCGGCGCGGCGACGGCGGCCGATCTTCTCGCCTACCTCGAGCGTCGCAGCTTCGAAGGCGGGGCCGTGCTGTACCGCCAGGGCGAGCCCGCCGACGCCGTCGACCTCGTCGTCGCGGGAAGGCTGGCGGTGGATCTGGCGCCGGACGCCGATCCGACGCACCGCGTGCGCAGCATCGCCACGCATGCGGTTGTCGGCGAGATGGGATTCTTCGGCCGCGCGGCGCGCTCGGCCACGGTCTCCGCCGAGGGCCCGGTGACCGTGATGTCGTTGACGCGCGGCCATTTCGAGCGCATGCGCCGCGAGCGCCCCGATCTGGCGGCCGCGTTCTACGAATTCCTGCTGCGCACGCTGGCCGACCGCATCCGCGTGTCGGAGCGGGTGGAACGGGCGGTCGGTCGCTGATCGCGGCCGCTGCCGGGGCCCTGCGGCCTCACTCGGGACGGTCGAGCTTGGTCGTCAGCAGGATCGTCGAGGCGGTCTCGTTGACGCCCTTGACCGCGCGCATGCGGTCGATCGCCGCGTCGAGCTCCTCGGTCGATTCGGTGCTGAGCATCGCGCACAGGTCGTAGCGCCCGCTGACGGTGTAGAGCTTGTCGATCTCGTGGCGCCGGGCCAGCGCCTTGATGATCTCGGGTTCCTGGCGCGGGTCGATGGCGATCAGCACGATGGCGCGGATCTGCGCGCTGGGCTTGGCGCGCGCCACGCTGACGGTGTAGCCGGTGATGGTGCCGCTGTCCTCCAGTGCCTTCAGCCGCAGTTGCACCGTGCTGCGCGCGCAGCCCAGCGCCTGCGCGAGCTTGACGACGGGCAGCCGCGAATTGACCTTGAGCAGCGCGATCAGCTGCTGGTCGAGGGCGTCGGGCGGGGTGGACATGGCGTGGTCAGCAGGTGCAATCAGCCGGATCGGTCAATGTGCATGATCGTCAGTCATTCTGACTGATTTCGACTCGTTTGTACCACCACTTTGCATGTATCGGTCGGCCCCTGCTGATTCCTAAGATAAGCCTATCGCGAGACCCCGACGAGGAACGATCATGCTTCAGCAAATCATCCCGATCCATCACGGCAAGCTGCTCACGCGCGAGGAACTCGACGCCTACGACCCGGCCGCCGAGCCCTGGCAGAAGCAGTTCTCGCGCCGCTACACGCACCACGCCGAGCTCTACGGCATCCTGAATCACGTCGAGAAGGTCGACGAGAGCGTCTACTCCCAGTTCTCGGTCGCGATCACGCCGTACATGGCGCAACTGATGGACCGCGACGATCCGAACTGCCCGCTGCGGCTGCAGTACCTGCCCACGCGCAACGAGGAATCGAAACCTGGCTTCCAGACGATGCTCGACGAGCTCGGCGAGGAAGGCGACACGATTCCCGGCACCAGCGTCGTGCACCGCTATCCGCGCCGCGTGCTCTTCCTCGTCAGCAACACCTGCGCGTCGCTGTGCCGCTTCTGCACGCGCAAGCGCATGGTGTCGCAGCCCGACGGCTCGGTGCACAAGGACGAGATCGAGCGCTCGATCGACTACATCGCCGGCAACAAGGACATCGACGACGTGCTGCTCTCGGGCGGCGACCCGCTGACCTTCAGCGACGAGCGCCTCGACGAGATCCTCGGCGAGCTGCGCCGCCGCGCCCCGCACGTGCGCTTCCTGCGCATCGGCTCGCGCATGGTCGTGCAGCTGCCCACGCGCGTCACGCCCGAGCTCTGCGCCGTGCTCGAGCGGCACCGCGTGCAGATGATCAACATCCACATCAACCACCCGAAGGAGATCACGCCGCTGCTGCGCGAGCGCGTGAAGCTGATTCAGAAGGCCGGCATCATGATGGGCCTGCAGACCGTCTGCCTGAAGGGCGTCAACGACGACGTGGCCGTGATGCGCGAGCTGTTCATGCAGTCGCTCGAAATGGGCGTGCGGCCGTATTACGTGTACTCGACCGACATGGTCGAGGGCGCACACCATTTCATCGTCCCGCACCACCGCATGCTCGAGCTCTACGAGGGCCTGCGCGGCTGGATCAGCGGCCCCGCCGTGCCGACCTTCATCGTCGACGGCCTCGGCGGCCTCGGCAAGCTGCCGATCATCCCGCAATACGTGCGCGAGGAGCTGCGCGCCGACGGCACCGGCACGACGGTCAAATGCCGCAATTACGCCGGCCGGACGGTCGAAATGCCGGGACTGGGACTCGATTTCCGCGTCCCCAGCCGCACGAACTGAAGCACCGTCGGCGGCCGCTGCAACAGCAGCGCCACCCACCCCCGAGACCCCCCATGAGCCGCCGATACGAAAACCCGTCGCCCTTCGGCACGCACCGCGTGCTCGAGCCGCCCGGCGTGCTGCCGCAGCCGGCGTGGAGGATCGACAACGCGATGGTCATCGCGGCCAACGAGATCCTCATCGATGTCGACACGCTGAACATCGACTCGGCCAGCTTCACGCAGATCAAGGGCGAGGTCGGCGCCGACGCCGACCGCATCGCCGCCGAGGTGCTGCGCATCGTCGGCGAGCGCGGCAAGATGCACAACCCGGTCACCGGTTCGGGCGGCATGCTGATCGGCACCGTGCGCGAGATCGGCCGCGCGCTCGCCGGCCGCGATGCGCTGGCCGTCGGCGACCGCATCGCGACGATGGTGTCGCTGTCGCTGACGCCGCTGCAAATCGATCGGATCAAGGCCGTTCACATCGAGCGCGACCAGATCGAGGTCGAAGGCCAGGCGGTGCTGTTCGCCTCGGGCCTGTATGCGCGGCTGCCCGACGACATCCCGCGCACGACGGCGCTGGCGATCCTCGACGTCGCCGGCGCGCCGGCGCAGACGGCGCGCCTCGTGAAGACCGGCGACACCGTCGTCGTCATCGGCGGCGGCGGCAAATCGGGCACGCTGTGCTGCTACCAGGCGCGGCAAAGCGCCGGCGCGCGCGGCACCGTGATCGGCGTTTCGCCGTTCGCGGCCGATTGCACGCGGATGCGCGAACTCGGCTGGGTCGACCAGGCGCTGCAGGTCGATGCGCGCGACGCCGTGGCGCTGATGAACGCCGTCGCCACGGCCACCGGTGGCCGCATGGCCGACGTGACGATCAACTGCGTCAACATCCAGCACACCGAGATGGGCAGCATCCTCGCCACGCGCGAGGGCGGCCGCATCTATTTCTTCTCGATGGCGACGAGCTTCACCGCCGCAGCGCTGGGCGCCGAGGGCGTGGGCAAGGACGTCGAGATGATCGTCGGCAACGGCTATGCGCGCGGCCATGCCGAACTCGCGCTCGGCCTGTTGCGCCAGAGCCCGCGGCTGCGCCGGCTGTTCGAGGAGATCTACACGTGAGCGCGCCGGGCCGCTCCCAAGCGCTCACACCGAAGCCCTTCAAGGGCGAAGGTACCCCATTGAACCGGCGCGCCCCGGCCTCGCCGCTGTGGCGTCGCATCCGCGACGACGGCATGGCCGTGGTCTCGGTGATGGGCATGACGAAGAACACCGGCAAGACGGTGGCGCTGAACCATCTGCTGGCCTGCGCCGCGGCCGATGCGGTCGACGTCGGGCTGACGTCGATCGGCCGCGACGGCGAGGAATTCGACGCCGTCTATTCGATCCCCAAACCGCCGGTGCTCGTCTGGCCCGGCACCGTCGTCGCCACCGCGCGCGACACGCTGATGCGCAGCGGCGTGCGCACCAAGGTACTCGCCGGCAGCGGCCTCTCCAGCCCGCTGGGCGAGATCCTGATCGTCAAGGTGCTCGATCAGGGCGAGATGGAGGTCGCCGGCGCGTCGCGCAGCCACGATCAATTGCGCGCGATCGAATCGCTGCGGCGCTGCGGCGCGTCGCAGATCTTCGTCGACGGCGCGCTCGGGCGCAGCCACCATGCCTCGCCCGCCATGGCCGATGGCGTCGTGCTCGCCACCGGCGCGGCCATCGGCGGCGGCATCGCCGACGTGCTGCGCAAGACGCGCGACCGCCTCGCCATCCTCGCGATTCCCGAGGCCGGGCCCGAAATGCGATCGACCTGCGCCGAGTTGTTCGCGGCGCAGGGCGTCGGCCTGTGGACGCGCGACGGCCAGCCGCTGTGGCAAGCACCGATCGCGAGCCTGAACGCCGGCGGCGAACTGCTGGCGCACGACGGCGCCGAGGTCGGCCGCGTCGCCGTCACCGGCGCCGTCGCTCGCCAACTCTGGGCCGCGCTGCTGACGCTGGCCGAGCGCCACCCCGGCCTCGTCGTCATCGTCGCCGACGGCACGCGGCTGTTCGTCGACGCCACCGACCTCGCGGCGCTGGAGGCACGCGGCGCGCGGCTGCTGGCGTATCGCGGCATCCGCATCGCCGGCATCACGCTCAACCCGACCTCCCCGCTCGGCGGCCATTTCGACGCCGCGACCTTCCTGGCCTCGGCACGCGACGCCTGCCCGCGCCATGCGGTGACCGACGTCGTGCTCGAGTCCAGCCACCCCGCTTCCCTGACCGAACGATCCCCCCATGGCGCAACTGCAGCTTGATCCCGCGGTGATAGACCGCGCCCGCGCGGCCGCGACGCGCATCGCGCGGCGCGTGCGCGACGAGGCGGCGCGCAAGACGACGACCAGCGTCGAACGGGCGACGCTGCGCCTGCTCGGTGTCGACGGCGTCGACGAGAACCAGGTGCCGCTGCCCAACCGCGTCGTCGACCATCTGCGCGGCAGCGGGCTGATCGTCCATGGCGCGGCGCCGCTGCTGGCCGCGGCGATGGAGGAGCAGGGACTGACGGCGCAGCAGGTCGCCGAGGGCGTCGCGCAGGGCAAGATCACACTCGCACGTCCCCGCGACGCGCGCGCCGAGAAGGCCGCACGCCGCGTCGCCGAGGCCGAGGCCGCGCGCATGTGCGAGCACATCGCCGCGCAACGCGCGCGGCGCAGCGCGCGCATCGCGCAGTACGGCGAAGGCCCGACGCCCTGGCTCTATTTGATCGTGGCCACCGGCAACATCCACGAGGACGTCAAGCAGGCGCGCGCCGCGGCGCAGCAAGGCGCAGACATCGTCGCCGTGATCCGCTCGACGGGACAGAGCCTGCTCGACTACGTGCCCTATGGTGCGACGACCGAGGGCTTCGGCGGTACCTACGCGACGCAGGAGAACTTCCGCCTCATGCGCGCCGCGCTCGACGAGGTCGGCGCCCAGGTCAAGCGCTATATCCGGCTGACGAATTACTGCTCGGGGCTGTGCATGCCCGAGATCGCGGCGATGGGCGCGATGGAACGCCTGGACATGATGCTCAACGATTCGATGTACGGGATCATCTTCCGCGACATCAATATGCAGCGCACCTTCATCGACCAGTTCTTCTCGCGCATGGTCAACGGCTACGCCGGCATCATGATCAACACCGGCGAGGACAACTACCTGACGACGGCCGACGCCGTCGAGGCCGCGCACACGGTGCTCGCAAGCCAGTTCATCAACGAGCAGTTCGCCCATCTCTGCGGATTGAAGCCCTCGCAGATGGGATTGGGCAGTGCCTTCGAGATCAACCCGGCGCTCGAGAACGGCTTCCTCTGGGAACTGGCCCATGCGCAGCTGGCGCGCCAGGTCTTCCCCGAGGCGAGCCTGAAATACATGCCGCCGACCAAGCACATGACGGGCAACATCTTCCGCGGCCATGTGCAGGACGCGCTGTTCAACGTCGTTTCCACCGTGACGCGCCAGAACGTCCATCTGCTGGGCATGATGACCGAGGCCATCCACACGCCGTTCATCCAGGACCGCTACCTCGCGATCGAGAACGCGCGCTACGTCTTCAACACGATGCGCGACCTGCATGCGGAAGTCGAATTCAAGCGCGGCGGCCTGATCGAGACGCGGGCGCAGCAGGTGCTGACCGAGGCGGCCGAGATGCTGGCCGAGATCGACCGCATCGGCCTGCCGCAGGCGATCGCGCGCGGCACCTTCGCCGACATCGCGCGCCAGCCCGATGGCGGCAAGGGACTCGACGGCGTCATCGCCACCGCCGACGATTACCACAACCCCTTCCCGGCGCTGATGCTGGCCGGAGCCTGACGATGGACCACCCGAGCAGAGAGCCGCGCTGGATCAAGCCCTACGGCGACACCCAGGACGATGGCCGCGTGCAGCTCTCGTTCACGCTGCCGGTGGCGCTCGACGAGAACGCCAAGGAGGCGGCGCGCCGCCTCGCGCTCGCGATGGGACTGGACGAGCCGGCCGTCGCGCATGCCGAGGACATGGGCCAGGGCTTCAGCTTCTACATCGTCTACGGCCAGGTCCGGCACCGCATCGATCTGAATCAGATCCAGGTCGCGCGGCCCGAATTCGAGGTGCTGGCCAAGGACGCGATCGACGCGCTCATCAAGGAGTCCATGGGACGCAAGATGGTCGTGCTCGGGGCCTGCATCGAGACCGACGCGCACACCGTCGGCATCGACGCGATCATGAACATGAAGGGCTTCAACGGCCACAAGGGACTCGAGAGCTATCACGAGATCCGCGCCATCAACATGGGCGCGCAGGTCGACAGCGAGGATCTCGTGGCGCGCGCCATCGACGAGAAAGCCGACGTCATCCTGGTATCGCAGGTCGTGACGCAGAAGAACATCCATCTCGACAACCTGACGCGGCTGACCGACATCCTCGAAGCCGAGGGGCTGCGCGAGCGCGTCATCCTCGTCGTCGGCGGCCCGCGCATCACGCACGAACTGGCCAAGGAACTCGGCTACGACGCGGGTTTCGGCCCCGGCTGCTACGCCGAGAACGTGGCCTCGTTCGCAATCGATCAATGGATCAAGAGAAGCAACGCGAGAAAGGCGGCTTGAGATGAGCGCTCCCTACGAAAGCCTGATCCGCATCCGCATCAGCGCGCACGATGCCCATTACGCCGGCGATCTCGTCGACGGCGCGCGCATGCTGAACCTGTTCGGCGACGTCGCGACCGAATTGCTGATCGACAGCGACGGCGACGAGGGCCTGTTCGTCGCCTACGACGAGGTGCAGTTCCTGGCGCCGGTGCGCGCCGGCGACTACATCGAGGCGCGCGGGCATATCGTCGCCAGCGGTCGCACCTCGCGCAAGATGGTGTTCGAGGCGCGCAAGGTCATCGCCTCGGCCGGACTGCCGCACCAGCCCTCGGCGGCCAACCGGCTGGCCGAGCCGGTCGTCGTCTGCAAGGCCAGCGGCACCTGCGTCGTGCCGCTCGAATGCCAGCGCAAGTTGCGCTGAGCCGGGGCGCGACTTGAGCCCGCTCATCATCACCGCCGCGCTCACCGGTGCCGAGGTCACGCGCGAGCAGCAGCCGGCGTTGCCGATCAGCCCCGAAGAAATCGGCCAGGCCGCGCTCGAATGCGCGCGCGCCGGTGCCGCCATCGTCCACGTACATGCGCGCCGCGCCGACGGCAGCTCGACGCAGGAGGCGGCGGCCTACCGCGCCATCATCGACGCCGTGCGTGCGCGCTGCGACCTCATCGTCCAGGTCTCGACCGGCGGCGCCGTCGGCATGACGGCGAGCGAACGCATCGCCCCGGTGACGCTGGCGCCCGAGATGGCGACGCTGTCGCTGGGTTCGGTGAATTTCGGCGGCGACGTGTTCATGAACCACCCGGCCGACATCGAGACCTTCGCGCGCGCGATGGTCGAGCATGGCGTGAAACCCGAACTCGAGGTCTTCGACGCCGGCATGATGGCCACCGCGCAGCGCCTGCTGAAGAAGGGCCTGGTGCACGCGCCGGCGCATTTCGATTTCGTGCTCGGCGTGCCCGGCGCGATGCCGGGCAGCGCCGAGGCGCTGATGTACCTGCGCTCGCAATTGCCCGCAGGCAGCAGCTGGACCGTCGCCGGCATCGGCGCGGCGCAGCTCACGCTCGGCACGATGGCGATCGCGCTCGGCGGCCATGTGCGCGTCGGGTTCGAGGACAACATCCACTTCCGCAAGGGTGAACTCGCGACCAGCAATGCACAACTGGTCGAACGCATCGCGGCGATCGGGCGGCTGCTGGACCGGCCGCCGGCCACGGCCGACGAGGCCAGGGCCATCCTCGGCATCGGCCGGCGGGACGCGCCGACGTCGCAGCCGCGAATCAGCGCCGAAAGACCCTGAACGTTCGCGCCGAATGGATCAAGGCGAGTTCGCGTTTCAGCGCATCGAGTTGCGCGAACAGGGCCTCGACCTCCCGCAGTCGCTGAAGGGCGGCGGACAGGTCCGCCGCCAACGCGGCGGCCATTGCCGAGTCCGGTCGCTGCGATGTCCGCGCCGGCATCACCTCATCCGAGGCGGGCATCGAGCCGGCAAGCGGGAGCGTCGCAACGCGCTGCGTCGGCGCGACGGCAATATGTCGAATGAGCCTGGATCGCCTGTCGTGACCTATGCGCTCGGAGCGCGGCACCGGTGGCAGCTCGGCCTCGGCCATAGGCGACGGCAAGCTCGGTTGCGCGGTGGATGCCGATTCATCCGCAATGGATACGGCTGCCGCAGGAATGCGGAACACCCGGGGGGCGCGCTGGGTGCCCGGCCCGGCGCCGGAGTCGGCGGTACCGCCGTTCTCGGCGGGACCCGCCTCGCGCAGGCGGCTCCGACGCACGACGATCGGCGCCGGATGCAGCGGCGGCGGGTCCATGGGTGCGGGACCGAATGCCGCCTCGGCGGCGAGTCGCGCCGCACTCTTCGGTCTGTCTTCGAGATTCCAGCCTTCAGTCGGCGGTGGCGGGCCGGCGGGACTTTGGCCGCTGCCGGGCATGGCATGGGAGTCGGGGTGATCCGGATATGCGCTCGGTCTGGTGTCCATGGTCTGGATCGAATGGAGACATGTGGGGCCGCGCGAATTCGGCTCATGCATCGATTCCGAATTAGGCGGAATCGATGGCTGTCGAATCTTGGACCCCGAAACGACTGCGCCGACGGCCATGCCGCTTCGAGGTGACTTCGACTCCGCACGGATGTCCGGTCACGCTCCCCAACGTCGCAGCGCCAGCGCGTGCCGAGTATCGCACGCCGCCCCTTTCAGCCCCGCTCAGGCCATGCGACCGAATTTGCCGCGATTGAAATCGTCGAAAGCCTGCACGATCTCGGCCTGGCTGTTCATCACGAACGGTCCATAACCGACGACCGGTTCGGCTATCGGCTCGCCGGCCAGCAGCAGCAGCTTGGCGTCGCCGTGGGCTTCGATGCGGATCTCGCGCCCGCTGGTCGACAGCGTGGCCATCTGCGCGGGGCGCAACGGCGTCGTGCCATTGACCTCGACCGTGCCTTCGAGCACCACCAGCAGGCTCGTCCAGCCTTCGGGCTGCGCCAGCGACACGGTGCGTCCGGCCTGCACGCGCACATCCCACACGTTCATCGGCGTGTGGGTATGCGCCGGCCCGCGGGCGCTGCCGCATGCGCCGGCGATCACGCGCACCTGGCCGGCGACCGCGTCCGCGGCGTCGGTGAGCGGCAGCGCGGGAATCTCGGCGTCGAGGATGGCCTGGTAGCCGGGCTCGGTCATCTTGTCCCTGGCCGGCAGGTTGACCCACAACTGCACCATCTCGAAAGGGCCACCGGTGCGGGCGTAGTTCGCCGAATGGAACTCCTCGTGCAGGATGCCGGCGCCGGCCGTCATCCACTGCACGTCACCCTTGCCGATGACGCCGCCCTGGCCGGTCGAATCGCGGTGCTCGACCTCGCCGTCGTAGACGATCGTGACGGTCTCGAAGCCGCGGTGCGGATGCTCGCCGACGCCGCGGCGCGCGCTCGTCGGCTCGAAGCGCGTCGGCGCGGCGTAGTCCAGCAGCAGGAAGGGGCTGCGTTCGGCGGCACCGGCGTCGTAGCCGAACAGGCCGTGCACCGGGAAACCGTCGCCGACCCAATGCCGACCGGGCGCACTGCGCGTCGAGAGGACTTTCTTCATCAAGAGGCTCCTGGGCTCGTCGGGAAGTCGATGGGCTTCCCGCATCGGCCTCATGTGGGGGTCGAACGGCGCATTGCAATGCGGCTCGGGCGCACAGCGGCAAGCGCTTCAGGTCAGGAAGTCGCCCTGCGACTCGGGCTGGTAGAGGATCCTGTCGACGCGCGCGCGCAGCGTGCGGCCACCGGGCAGGCGCCATTGCGCGGTGTCGCCGACGCGTATGCCCAGCAGGCTGGCGCCCATCGGCGCGAGGATCGAAATGCCGCCCGCGGCGGGTGAGGCATCGCCGGGATAGCGCAGCGTCACCACCTGGGGGACCGCGGCGTCGGCGCAGGAGAGCTCGATCTGCGAGCCCATCGTGACGAGGTCGCCGGGCACTTCCTGCGGCGCGACCAGGGGATGCTCGTCGAGCAGATCACGCAAGGTGGCCGGCAAGGCATCGCTGCCGAGCCGCGAAAGGCGGGCGTGATCGAGGGCGTTGAAAAGTCGTTCGGCCGAGGTTCGGGTCGTCATGGTTGCACCTGTCGTGTTGCGAGGCCGGCCAAGGGCGGGGGCAGTGGCCCTCGCGCGCAAGATCGTCGTCGTGGGCCGAGTATGGTCTGGCACATCGGTATCGCCAACGATGTCCATGCGGGTCAGCGGCCAGGCCTGGCCCGAGCGCGATGCAATGCCAAGCGGCGATCTAGTCGCGCCGCACCGTCGCCGACCAGGCGCCCCAGGCCGCAGCCACGAGGGCCGCGCCGAGCAGCATGCGGCGCACGGCGCGACGCCGCGCGAAGACGACGCGCAGCACGGGCCAGGCCGCGGCCAGCAGCGGCGCCAGCCGCGAGCCGCGGCGCAGCATGCGCAACAGCGCCGTGGCGCCGGGCCCGCCGTCGGCGCCGCCGCCGACCCAGCCGCGGGCGCCGGCCCACAGGCCACGCACGAGGCCGCCCGCGAATCCGCCCGGGGTCGCGGCCTGGCGCAGATCGCCGAGGGCCAGCACCATCTCGGCGCGTTCGACCGCGATGCGCGCGCGCAGCATCAGCATGCTTTCCCGGCGAGATCCGCTCATGGCGCACGCCCCAGCGTCTGCACGTCCTGCTGCAACTCGGCCAGCGTGGCGGCCAGCAGCGGCGGCGACTTGCGCAGCCGCGCCCGCAACACCAGCAGCAGGCCGACGCCGCCGGCCAGGTACAGCAGCAGCAGCGCCAGCAGCAAGGCCGCGCGGTGGCCTTCGTCGGTCAGCAGCAGCGCCAGCGCCGTGGCCGTCAGCAGCGCCAGCAGCATCAGCCCCAGCGCCGCCAACCCCAGCAAGGCGTTGACGACGCTGCGCTCGAGCGCTTCGCCGATCTCGAGCCCGGCCAGTTCGAGGCGGCTGCGCGCCATGGTCGCCGCCAGGGCGGCCAGCTGGCGCAGCGAGCGCAGCATCTCCGCCGGCTCAGCGGTCGCGGTTGAGCAGCAGGCCGAGGGCCACACCCGCCGCCAGCGCCCCGGCGATGACGCGCCAGGGGTGATCGTGGACGTAGCGGTCGGTCGTGCGGGCCGCGGCCTTGCCATGCCGGATGGCCTTGTCGCCGGCCTGGGCCAGCTTCTCGCGCGCGACCTTCAACTGCGCGCGCGCGCGTTCGCGCAGCTCGGCAGCCTTCTCGCCGCTGGTCGCTGCGGCCTGGTCGAGTTCGCTCTCGGCGCCGGCCAATGCGCTGCGGGCTTGGGATTCGAGGTCTTCGATGGTGGTCGAGGTCATGACGATGTTTCCTCTGGGTTCGATGCGATCGACAGGGAGGACCCAGTCTAGGCCACCGGGATGCCCCCACCAGGCGTGCCGGTGAAGTACAGCGGGCGGCGTACCGGGCCTTTCGAGAATACCGCGTTGGCGCGTTCGGCGATCAGGGACCGAGCGTCCGCCGGCGCCGGGGTCAGTTCGCCGACATGGCCGGCAAGGTCTCGACGACGACCCGCTTGCCATGGTCGACCTTGATCAGGAAGCTTTCCCGATCGAGGTCGCCGTTCTTGTCGAACGACACCTCCATCGGCACGCCGGGGGGGCTCGGCGGCCGAGATCCTCGCGCCGTGCAGCGCGGCGGACAGGGCTCGCGCATCGAACCTGGCGATCTTCTCCGTCATCGCCTTGACGACATGGACGCTGATATGGCCCAGCACGCCGTTGGCGGCCTCGCCGCCGGTGAAGTTGGTGACGCCTGCGCGCTGCGTCTCGGCCATCGCCACCCGCATCGAACCCGAATGCACGGGCCCGAGCACGCCCCCGTCGCCCAGGCCTGAGAATCGGGCGATGAAAACCCCAGCCCGCTTGCAGGCCCTGATGGCCGAAGGCCTGATCGACAGCGTCGTGCGCCAGCTCAAGAGCGGCAAGGAAGCCGATGTCTACGTCGTGCGCTGCGGCGACGAGACCTGCGCGGCCAAGGTCTACAAGGAGGCGCACAAGCGCAGCTTCCGCCAGGCCGTCGACTACACCGAGAACCGCAAGGTCCGCAACAGCCGCCAGGCACGCGCGATGGCCAAGGGCACGAGCTACGGGCGCCAGCAGCAGGAAGCCGCGTGGCGCAGCGCCGAGGTCGACGCGCTGTACCGCCTGGCCGCGGCCGGCGTGCGCGTGCCGCGGCCGCGCAACTTCCACGACGGCGTGCTGCTGATGGAGCTGGTGACCGACGCCCAGGGCGACGCGGCGCCGCGCCTCAACGACCTGGCCTTCAGCGACACCGAGGCGCGGCTGCACCACGGCGCGCTCATCGACGAAGTCGTGCGCATGCTCTGCGCCGGCGTCATCCACGGCGACCTCTCGGAGTTCAACGTCCTGCTGGCCGCCGACGGTCCGGTGATCATCGACCTGCCGCAGGCCGTCGACGCCGCCGGCAACAACCACGCGCCGCGCATGCTGATGCGCGATGTCGACAACCTGCGCAAGTTCTTCGGCCAGCATGCGCCGGAGCTGCTGGCCACGCGCTACGGCCCCGAGATCTGGGCGCTGTACGCCGGCGGTGCGCTGGTGCCCGACATGCCGCTGACCGGCCGCTACGAGGTGCAGCCCGGTGCGGTCGATCTCTCCGGCGTGCTGCGCGAGATCGAGGATGCGCGGCTCGAAGAGGCCGCGCGCCTGCTGCACCTGAACTGAGGCCGGCGCGCCGCGCGGCCCTTCACGCCGGCGCCGGCGGCGGTGCGGGCCTTTCCAGCCACTTAAGCAGGACCTCGAACAGCCGGCCTGGTTCGATCGGCTTGGCGAGATGGTCGTCCATGCCGGCGTTCAGACAGGCCTGCCGATCGTCGCTGAAGGCATGGGCCGTGTACGCCAGCAGCGGCGTTTGGTCGTAGCCCGGCAGCGCGCGGATCGATTTCGCGGCCTCGACGCCGTCGACGACCGGCAACTCGAGGTCCAGCAGCACGAGGTCGTAGCGACGTCGCCGCGCCAGCTCGATCGCCTGCCACCCATCGGCCGCGATGTCGACCTCGATGCCCACATGGGCGAGCAGTTCCTGCAGCATCCGCTGGTCGGTGGGTTCGTCCTCGGCGAGCAGCACGCGGGCACCCGCATGGCCAGCCCGAGGCCGCTGCCGCCGTATTGCCGGGCGATGGCCGGGTCGGCCTGCTCGAAGGCACCGAACAGGCGCGACTGCAAGGCTCGGTCGATGCCGATGCCGGTGTCGCGGACCTCGCAGCGCAGCACGATGTCGGCGTCGGTCTGGGAGGCGATGGGTGCCGAGACCGTGACCGCGCCCCGCGCGGTGAACTTGATCGCGTTGCCGACGTAGTTCACGAGGATCTGGGTCAGGCGCAGTTCGTCGCCGTTGAGGGTCATCCGCTGCAGGGCTTCGTCGATCTCGAAGCCGAGCTGCAGGCGCTTGGCGAGGGCCTGATCGCCCATCAGGCTGCGCACCTTGTTGATCACCGACGGCACCCTGAAGTCGAGCTGTACCAGCGTCACGCGGTCGGCCTCGATGCGGGAGATCTCGAGCACGTCGTTGATGACCTCGAGCAGATGCAGCGAGGCCGTCTTGATGGTCTGCAGCTGCTTGACGAGCCGGGCGTCGCTGGCGGCCGGCCGGCACCTGCAGCACTTCGGCCATCAGGTCGACCGTCTTCTGCCAGCTCTCCAGCATCGCGGCGGGTATGACCAGCGTCTCGTGGATCGGGTACTTGGTGGTGGTCTGGTCCATCGGACGGGCTCGATCGGCATGCCGGCGTGCAGCGGGGTTGGATGCGCGCCAACCCATACTAGAAGATTGGTCTTCGGATGAATCGACGCGCCGCTGAATCCGCGCATGCATCGGTATACAGTGGGCCCGATCCGTACACCAAGGTATAGAACGTCGCGCGCCGAGTGGCACCGGACGGCGAGCGCGAGGCCCGAGACGCCGACATGCAGACGAGAAGTTCGATCGACGCCCAGGCCGTGGGGCTGATGCTGGTGCTGTGCCTGGTCTGGGGCGTGCAGCAGGTGGCGCTCAAGGCCACGGCCGCCGACGTCGCGCCGGTGTTCCAGATCGCCCTGCGCTCCGGCGTCGCGGCGGCGCTCATCGCGCTGCTCATGGCCGCGCAGGGCGAACGCATGACGCTGGCCGACGGTGTCTGGCGCCCGGGGCTGGCCGTGGGGCTGCTGTTCGCGGTGGAGTTCCTCTGCGTCGGCGAGGCGGTGCGCCGCACCGAGGCCTCGCATGTCGTCGTCTTCCTCTACACGGCACCGATCTTCGCCGCGCTCGGCCTGCACGCGCGGCTGCGCAGCGAGCGGCTGCGCCCGCTGCAGTGGGCCGGCATCGCACTGGCCTTCGCCGGCATCGTGCTGGCGTTCGTCGGCCACCGCGCGGCGCCGCAGCGCGGCGTCTCGATGGCGGGCGACGTGCTGGCGCTGCTCGCCGGCGCGGGCTGGGGGGGAACGACGGTGATCGTGCGCTGCTCGCGGCTGGCCACCCTGCCCGCCAAGCAGACGCTGCTGTACCAGTTGGCGGTGGCCTTCGTGCTGCTGCTGGCCGCCACCTACGCCAGCGGCCAGGGCGCTTTCCACGCCACGCCGCTCGTCTGGGCCTGCCTGGTCTTCCAGTGCCTGGCGGTCTCGTTCGCGAGCTATCTCGCCTGGTTCTGGCTGCTGCGCCGCTATGTCGCCTCGCAGCTCGGCATCTTCTCCTTCCTGACGCCGCTGTTCGGCGTCGCCTTCGGAGTCTGGCTGCTCGACGAATCGCTGCAAAGCGGCTTTGCCGGCGGCGCCGTGCTCGTCTGCGCGGGTCTGGCCCTCGTCAGCGGCCAGGCCTGGCTCGAGCGCCGCCGGGATCGCCGACTCGCCGCGGCGCGGCTGCCCAACGGATAGCGAATTATTCCGATGCCGCCTTGCACCGGCTCGATTCGCGGTTAGACAATGACCTCTGCAAGAGTACGGGTTCCAGTTCCTGCCGACATCGTCGGTGTGGCGCAAGAGGCTCGAAACCGCCGGTTCATCATGCTTTCGAAACTCCACCATGCCGAGAACGCGCTGCGCGCGTCGGAATTCGCCGGCGCGCTGGCGCTGGCTCGGGCGGCGCTCGAAGACTGCGCTGGCGAGCCCGCGCGGGACGCCGATGCCGTCAGGGCGCGGCTGTTGATCGGGGAACTGCTGCAACTGAATGGCGACATCGCGCCGGCGCTGGACAGCCTGACGCGGGCCCTGGCCGATGCGATGGCCTTGAACGATCCGGAGTCCATCGTCGCGGCGCGCTGCCGTCTGGCGCTGTCCTTGAGCGACAGCCTGGGGCTGTACGAGCAGGCGCTCGCCAATGCCTGCGAGGCGTACCGGCTGGCCGATGCGATCCATTTCGAGGAAGGCATCATCCACGCGCTGATACGCATCACCGGCGCCTACGCCCGCGTCGGTGACGCCGACCGCGCCGAGCGCATCGGGCTGATGGCGCTGTCGTTGTCGCGCGACCGCCATGACGCGCCCTTCATCTGGCGCTCGATGACGATGCTGGCCGTGGCCTGCAATATCGTCGCCGACGATCGCGAACAGACGCTCGAGTACGCCAGCGCGATGCTCGAGCGCGGCCTCGCCTATGCGCGGGGCGCCCAGCATTTCTCCTTCGTCTGGGGGCGCGCCGACGTGCGCTCGATGGGCTACCTGACCGTGGCCGCGGCACTCTTGCGCAACGGCAGACCCGGCGAAGCGCTGGACGCGATCGCGCAATGCCTGGACATCGCGCAATCGTTCCGCCTCGTGAACGTCGAGCTGGCCGCGCTGCGCGAGCGCGCCGCCTGCCAGATCGCCCGCGGCGAGCTCGACGCCGCGCACCGCACGCTGCTGCAGGCCACGGCGAATCCGGTGTTCGGCCACCATCTGCGCAACCGCCGCCTGATCACGAAGCTGCTGTCCGAGTGTTGCCAACGGCTCGGGCTCGACGCCCAGGCGGCCGGCTATCGGGAGCAATATCACCGCCTGGAAGCGGAGCATGAAGCATCGCGAAAGTCGGCCCACTCGAGGTTCTCGCCCGACCTGCCGATGTACGAAGACACCTTCAACATGCTGGCCAGGCTGGCCGACAGCGGGCCGGTGCGGTCGCTGGCCCACGGCTCGTGGCAATGGGCCGCCGAAGCGAGGATCTGAATGAAGCGCGCTTGCTCACGAACCGCTTCCATGCCGCTGCAGACCGGCGACGGCGCGCTGCGGCTGGCGCAGGCGACGATCGCGCGCGGCGACTGGCCTCGGCGCTGTGGATCTGCAAGCTGCACAGCATCGACGCGGTCGAGCCCAGCATCTACGCACCACTGGCGACGATGCAGGCGCTGGGCACCTCGTGCCTGCGCATGGGCCTGTACGAGGAGGCCGGCGCCGGCCTCGCCGCCTGGCGCGCGATCCAGCGCGAGGAGCGCGCGGCCTGCCGCCAGGCGCAGGCGGATTTCCGCGACGGGGCCGTGACGCTGGACGAGGCTTTCGAGATCGCCCTGTCCGTGCAACACGCGAAAGACCATTGAGACCGGCGCAGCCGACGGCTCACTTGGCACTGATGATCAGCGGGATCGACGCCATCGAGCTGCGGCCGGCGGAGTCCGTGACCGAGATCTGCACGCTGTAGTTGCCGGCCACCGGCGCGGCCCAGCTCACCGTCGTCACGTTCATACCGAGCTGGGTGGTGACCTGGATGCCGGCGTTGCTGGCGCCGGCGGCGACACCGATGAGGCCGGCGCCCGCGTCGGTGATCGTGATCGTGCCGGCGAAGGGCTTGCCGGCGACACCGCTCATCACCGAAGCCATGATCTGCGGGCCGGCATTGCCGCCGATGGCGACGTTGATCACGCCGGTGCCGACGATGCCGGTGCGGCTGTCGCGGGCCTGCACGGTCACGCCGTAGTTACCGTTCACCGGACTGGGCCACGACAGCGTGCCGTCGGCGGCGATCGTCATCCCCGATGGCGCCCCGGCCAGGCTCAGCGTGTAGGCGTTGGCCGCGACCACCCCGACCTTGACCGACAAGGGCACGCCGCCACTGCCGGCGACGTTGCCGGCGGCCACCTGCGGCGCCGACGCCGGGCTCACGGCGACGGTGTAGCTGCCCTGGCCCGAGAGCGCCGTCTGCGCATCGTCGGCGCGCACGGTGAAGCGGTAGACGCCGGCCACCGGATTGGGCCAGTTGACGTTGGCGTTGTTCATCGTGCCGGCCGCCAGCGTCATGCCAGCCGGCGCGCCGACGAGGCTGAGCTTGCAGGGATAGCGGTCGCCGGCGGAGACGCCGAAGGCCAGCGGCTTGCCGACGGTGGCCGTCAGGCTGGCGCTGCTGACGAAGGGCGGCGGCGGCGGCGCGACGACGATGGTGATGGTGCCCTGCCCCGTCAGCCCGGTCTTCAGGTCCTTCGCGCTGACCTTCACCGCGTAGGTGCCGGTGACCGGCTTCGGCCAGTTGACGACGCTGCCCGACACCGCCATGCCGGCGGGCGCGCCGCTCAGCGCGAGGCTGTAGGCGTCGGGGCTCGACACCGAGGGCGTGAAGCTGATCGGCTGTCCGTAGGCGCCCTTGACCGTCGAGGGGTTGACGGTCGGCGCGCTCGTCGCTGCGGCGGTGTTTTCGGCAAGCAGGTTGACGAGGCTCAGGCCGTTGGGCGTGCCCAGGCCGGTGGGGCCGTCGTAGCCGGCCTTCGCCGTGCAGGTGACGCAGTTGCCGTTGTTGCCCTGCGCGACGTCGAGGAACGCCGCGGCATAGGCGCCGGGCCTCGCCAGCGACTGGTACAACAGCGCGTGCGGCGCGCCCAGCACGCCCTTGCCGGCGAGCGCGCGCATGGCGTTGGCGACGGCGGCGAGGCCCGCCCATTGCGGCGTCGACAGGCTCGTGCCGCCCGCGGTCACCCAGCTCACCTGGCAGAACGTGCAAGTCAGCGGGTTCGGAATGACGGCGACGAACTGGCCGGTGTTGGGGTCGGCGTTCATGGCCACGTCGGCGACCGAGCGCCGCGTGCCCGCGGCCAGGTGCAGCAGCGCGGCGTTCTGGTAACTGGGCGCGGCGACGGCGGCGCTGACGCCGCCGCCGGCGAGCGACCAGGCCTTCTCGCTGCGCGCGCCACTGCCGCTGTAGCTCAGGCTGGTGCCGGAGACCGCGACCACCGAAGACGAGACGGCCGGCCAGTTCACCGCCGCGCCGCTGTCCCCCGTCGACGCGAAATACGACATGCCGCGGACCTGGAACAGCGCGTCGTTGGCGGCGACGAAGCTGCCCTCGGCCGTCGCGAAGCTCATCGAGACGACGCCCGGACCCATGGCGTCGGCAAGCCGGATCGCGTCGCTTATGCCCGCCATGCTGTCGGCCGCGGCCTCGATCAGGACGATGCGCGCCAGCGGCGCGATCGCATGCGCCCACTGGATGTCCATCGCGATCTCGATCGCCCATTGCGGGTCGTAGCGCGGCGCGGTGCCGGCGATCGAGCCCGCATTGCCGCTGGCCACCTGGTAGAACTCGCAGGCGGTCTGACCGGATGACGCCGGCGCGGCCAGCGGCAGCGTCGCCGTCGTCGCCAGCGTCTTCTGCGTGCAGGGCGTCAGCCCGAAGAGGCTGCTGAAGGCCAGCAGTTCGCCGTAGGCGTAGGGGTTGTGGAAGGCGTCGATGACGTAGACGGTCTGCCCGGCGCCCAGCTGCGCCGCCTGCAGCGCGGTGATGTTGCCGAGGTCGATGGGCACCGGCGGCAGGCCGTAGGCGGCGCGGATCTGCGCCGGCGTGTAGGTCACCGTGGTGGCCGCGGTCGCGGCGGCCGCGCCGACGCTCATGGCGTGCGCGCGCGACGCTCCCTCGACGACTTCCTGGTACGTCAGCGCCTTCGTCGAGGCGCCCTGGCGCGAAGCCGGGATGCCGACCTCGCGCGGCGCCCGATGGGCGCTGGCCGAATGGCCGTCGCGGTCGACGTCGTCGGGGTCGCCCGGCAGCACCGGCGCGAGGTGGTAGCTGGGCTGGATCGTCACGTTCGCGACCAGCGCCGCGGCAGTGGCGGCCGTCGGGCCAGCGGTGGCCGCAGCGGCCGCGGCGGCGACGTCGCCCGCAGGGCTGTTGCTGCCGCCGCCGCAGCCAGCCAACGCGAGCATCAGGCCGAACAGGGCGCCGGCACGCGACCAGGCGAGAACCGAACCGCGAACCGGCGCGAGGTGGGAGGTGGTATGCGACATGGGGGGTGCTCGGTGGCGCCAGGCAGCGCGGCCACCCCCGGGTCCGCAACGGCAGGCCCCATCCGGCGGCCCCGCTGCCATGGCATGTTTGTTTCATGCGGTAGGCCGGAAGCTTTGCGTCCCGGTCTTTCAACCGGTTTGCCCTTATCGCGAACGAACGTCGGACGTCCCTGGATCGCGATTACAGAATGTTACCACTTCTTCGGAGTGGTTTTTGAGGCTCCGACTGAGACTTCGTCCTCATTGCGCGGACGATCTGCAAACATCAATTCCGCCCAGTGTTGCTTGATGCCACGAATGCGACATCGGCGCGCGCCGAAGTCAGCGCGCGCTCGAGCGCGCGCCTGCGGTTGCCCCAGGCGCTGCTGCCGAGCAGGCGGCAGACCCTGGCCGTGGCGGCGTCGGCGCCGATGCGGCGCAGCATCTCGAGCGATTCGACCCCCGCCTGCTCGAGACGGTCGACGACGCCGGGGCCGATGCCGGGCATATTGCAAAGGACCCTGCGTTCGTCGGGTGTGAAGGCCATCGCGGGCGTCGCGTCTAGATCCGCAGCGCCGCGCGCTGTCCTTCGAGCAGCGCATGCGAGACGCGCCGCGGCGCGACGCAATCGCCGATCGCCTGGGCCTCGATGCCGGCGGCGCGCAGCCGCGGCAGCAGTTCGCTGCGCGACGAGCGGCCGGTCTGCACGACGACGAGTTCGCAGGGCCAGTCGAGCGACTCGCCGCTGGTGACGTTGACGAGCGCGGCGCCGTCGGCGGTGACCGCGTCGAGCGCCGTCAGCACGCTGTATTCGGTGCCGCCGCGGCCCAGCCGTGCGAGCAGCGGGCCGACGCTCTCGGTCGGGATCGCGGCGGCGATGGCCGCCGAAGGCGTCGCCACCTTGACGCGCCAGCCGGCCTGCACGAGCGCCTCGGCGACGCCGTAGGTCCACCAGAAGGCGCTGCCGTCGTCGACGACGAGGGCTCGCGCGGCGCCACGCGGCGCCGGCGCGCCCTGTTCGAGCAGTTCGAACCAGCTCATCGCATGCGGCGCCCGCCACTCGTCATCGAGCGCGTTCGCGGCGGCGCCGATGGCGACGACGGCGGCGTCGAAGGCGGCATCGAAGGGGACGCCGAGATCGGCCGCCTCGTCGATGCGCCGGCCCAGATGCACGGTGACTTCGAGGCGCCGCAATTCCGCCTGCAGATAGTCGATCAGGCGCCGCAATTCGCTGCGCTGCGGCAGCGACGCAGCGTAGAGGAACTGACCGCCGAGGCCGTCGCTGGCCTCGAACACGGTGACGGCATGGCCGCGCAGCGCCGCGCCGCGCGCGGCCTCGAGGCCGGCCGGTCCGCCGCCGATGACGGCGATGCGGCGTGATTTCGTCGCACGCAAGGACTGCGTGAACTCGACCGTCCGCTCGCGTCCTGCCTGCGGGTTCGCCGCGCAATGCAGATGCGGCGAGAACGAGCGGCAATCCTGGTTCAGCCCCAGGCAGGGGCGGATGCGCTCGGGATGTCCCTGCGCCGCATGCGTGGCCCAGTCGGGATCGGCGATGAAGGCGCGCGCCATGCCGACGAAATCGGCCTGGCCGGCGGCGAGCACCGCTTCGGCGACCTGCGGCGTATTGATGCGCTGGCCGACGATGACCGGCAGGCCGCAGGCCTCGCGGATGATGCCGGCGGCGCGCGCCGCGGTGGCCGGCGGCGCCGTCGCGTCCTTGACGTAGAGGCCGCGCGTGCCCAACGTGATGCTGAGGTAGTCGACACCGCCGTCGGCGGCGACGGCCTTGGCGATCGCCGCCGTGTCGGGCACCTCGAGGCCGTCGGCGATCTCCTCGCTGGCACTCAGGCGCAGGCCGAGCCAGAAGGCGTCGCTGCAATGGCGGCGGATGGCCGCGATGACCTCGCGCAGGAAGCGCAGCCGGTGGTCGATCGGGCCGCCCCAGCGGTCGCTGCGCCGGTTCGTCGCCGGCGACAGGAACTGCGCGACGAGGTAGCCATGGGCGCCGTGGATCTCGACGCCGTCGTGGCCGGTGCGTTCGAGATTCGCGGCGCTGACGCCGAAGGCCTCGATGATGTCGGCGATGCCGGCGTCGTCGAGCACCTGCGGCCCGTAGGGGTCGCGCGGCGAGCGCAGGAACGACGGCGCCAGCGGCGCGGTCTCGAATTCGCTGCCGATCGTCTCTCGCCCGAGATGGATGATCTGGCCGACGACCTTGACGCCGTGTGCATGGATGACGTCGACGCGCTGGCGCAGCCCCTCGAGCACGGCCTCGTTGTACGGTTCGACGAGCTTGCGCGTGCGCACGGCACTGCTGTCGGCGACGACCGACGCGCCGGTGATGATCAGCGCCGGGCCCGAGCGGGCGCGCGCCTCGTAATACGCGATGTCGTCCTCGGTGATGCCGCCCTCGCTGACCATGCTCGTGCCATGCGGCAGCACGACGAGGCGGTTGGCGAGCTGCAGCCGACCGCGCTGGTAAGGCTCGAACAGGCGCGGGAAAGCGGTCTCGGCGGCCATGGCGAGCGTCTAAGGCGCGTCCATCGCCGCGACGCCGGCGACCCAGGCCGACAGCCCGCTCGTCGCCACCGTGCACAGCAGCGTCTCGGCGATCTCGGTCTCGCTGGCGCCGACGCGGCGCGCCGCCTTGATGTGGACGCTGGCCAGCGGGTTGTATTCGGCGGCGATCACCGCCACCAGCATCAGCTCGGAATATTTCGGTCCCAGCGGCGTGCCGTTGATCGTGCCCTCGCGCAGCAGGTAATAGGCGTCGGCGCCGGTCGGCACGAGATCGATGAGCCGGCCCAGCGACGGCGGCATCGAACCGAAATAGGCGAGGAAGTTCTTCTCCGCGTCGCCGGGCGCGACATCGATCAGCTGTTCCTCGGCAGCGCCGCCGGTCTGCCCCGGGTAGACCGATTCGAGCAGCGCGACGTATTCGAGCGCCGCGCCCTCGCCGCGCACGCTGCTGAGCACGATGGCCGCCGACGAGGCCTCGTCGAAGGTCAATCCGAGACCGCGGGCGCGCGTCAATTCGCGCTTCGCCAGTTCGGGGTAATGCCGCGTCGTCGCGGCCACCGCGACATAGAGCGCCTTGACGCGCGCCGGCAGCGCGCCGTCGCCGTCGATGACGCTGCGCAGGCGGCGATAGCCGCCGACGGTGTAGGGCGCGATGCGCCGCAGCAGCGGCGTCTTCAGCAGGGCATTGTCGATTTCCATGCGGTTCTTCCTAAAGCGATTCGAGGATGGTCACGCCGCTGACACCCGGCGCGCCGTAGACATGGGTGTAGCCCAGCCGGGGCTGGCCGGGCACCTGGCGCGCGCCGGCCTCGCCGCGCAGCTGCAGGCAGATCTCGATGACCTGACGCAGCCCCGAGGCGCCGACCGGCTCGCCGTTGGCAAGGCAGCCGCCGTCGGTGTTGATCGGCAGCCGGCCGCCGATCGCGGTGGCGCCGCTTTCCAGCAGCCGCGGCTGCTCGCCATGCTCGCAAAAGCCGTTCTCGGCCATGTGCATGATCTCGCTGCCGCTGTCGGTGTCCTGCAGCTGCAGCACGTCGATGTCGGCGGGGCCGACGCCGGCCGCCTCGAAGGCCGCGCGCGAAGCCGTCACCGTCGGCGCCGGTGCCGCCTGCGTCGCGAGCATCGGGCTGAAGACTTCGAACGAGCCATGGTGGCGCGTGCGCACGACTGCCGCGCGCACGCGCACCGGCCGCGCCTGGTAGCGCCTGGCGACGCTGGCGCGGCAGAGCACGACCGCGGCGCCGCCCTCGGCCGGGTTGCAGAACATGAACTGGCGCAGCGGCTCGCTGACCATCGCCGAATTCGCGATCTCGTCGTACGACATCGCGTTGCGGCGCCAGGCCTGCGGGTTGAGCGCGCCGTTGGCGTAGGCGCGCTCGGCCACGCGCACGAGCGCATCGTCGGTGATGCCATGCTCGTGCATGTAGCGCCGGATCTTGAGCGCGAAGAACTGCGTCGTCAGCATCAACCCGGTCTGGCCGTACCAGTCCTCGAGGCCCCAGTTGCGCGGTTTCGGGTTGAAGGCGCCGCGCGGATGCTTGTCGAAGCCGACGGCGACGCCGATCTCGGCGACACCCGAGCGGATGGCCGCGACGACGCTGGCGAGCGAACTGCCACCGGTGGCGCAGCCGTTGGCGACGTTGACGAAGGGCAGGCCCGTCAGCCCGAGGTCGTTGACGAGCGCGTCGGCATTGCCCGCGTCCTGGCTGCCGCCGTAGGCAATGCCGACATCGTTCCAGGCGAGGCCCGCATCGGCGAGCGCGGCGCGCACCGCATGCGCGCCCTGCTCGCGCCCGCTGCGATCCGGCGTGCGGCCGAAGGGGTGCATGCCCACGCCGATGATGGCCACGTCCTCGTTGCTCATGCCTCGGTCTCCGGTTCGAAGGCGTAGGTGCGCAGCGCGCCAGGGCGGTCCGGCGCGCCGTAATCGGCGAGCACGAGCTTCATCGCCATGCCGATGCGCAGGCCCTCGGCCTGCGTCAGCCGGGCCTCGACCTTGATGCCGTCGGCCATCTCGACATAGCCGACGCCGTAGGGGCGGAACTGCTCGGGCGCCTCGCCGCCGTCGTAAGGCGGCTTGGGCATGAACGACTGCACTGTCCACGACCACAGCGTGCCGCGGCCGCCGAGGTCGTGCGGGCGCAGGTCGCGCGACAGGCAGCGTGTGCAATTGCCGGCGGGCGGGAAATAGACCTCGGCGCAGGCGGCGCAGCGGCTGCCGAGCAGCGTCAGCGCGCCGCCGCGAAGGGCGATATGCGGGCAGACGAGCCCGGCGATCTGGTCGTCCATGGTCGAACCTTCGTTCATTGCGCGAGGACGCCGCCGTCGACGACGAGTTCGGCGCCGGTCATGTAGCTCGATTCGTCGCTGGCCAGGAACAGCACGGCGTCGGCGATCTCGGCGGCGCGGCCGAAACGCGCCAGCGGCGTGTGGCCGATGAAGCGCTGGGCGAGTTCGGGGTTGGCGTAGGCGGCGGCCGTCAGCGGCGTCTCGATATGGCCGGGATGGACCGAATTGGCACGCACGCCATTGCCGGCCGCGGCGCATTCGAGCGCCGTGACCTTGGTGAACAGATGGACCCCCGCCTTGGCCGCGCAATACGAACCGGCGTTGGCCCCGGCACGCAGCCCGCGCATCGACGACATGTTGACGATGGCGCCACGGCCCGATTTCGCGAGCAGCGGCAGCGCGTGCTTGGTGCCGAGGAACACGCTGTCGAGATTGACGGCGATGATCGAGCGCCATTCGTCGAGCGAGGTGTCGACGATCGAGCGGAAGCGGCCGAAGCCGGCATTGTTGAACAGCACGTCCAGGCGCCCGTGTCTCGAATCGATGGCCGCCATCGCGGCGACCCAGTCGGCCTCGATCGTGACGTCGATATGCTGGGCCACGTGACCTTCACCGGGCATCTGCGACAGCGCGCGCGCCAGCCCCGCGTCGTCGCGATCGGCGAGCACGACGGCCGCGCCCTCGCCGGCGAAGCGCAGCGCCGTCGCCAGCCCGATGCCCGAGGCCGCGCCGCTGATCAGCGCCACCTTGCCTGCGAGTCGATTCATGTTGATTTCTCCTGCGGGTGCAGATCGCTCTGCACGAGGCTGAGCACGCTCGCGAACTGCGGGTTGCGGCGTTCGAGAAGCGCCTCGCAGCGGCTGCGGATCGCGGCGTCGAAGGCCGAGGTCGTCAGCACGTAGAAGCGGTTGTCGACGACGGCCTCGAACACCTGCTCGGCGACGGTCTCGGGGCTGATGGCGCTGCGGTAGAGCTGGTCGGCAACGGCCGCGAGCTCCGGCGCCTCGGCGGCCGTGCCCGACGCGGGCTGCAGCGTTTGGGGCCGGTTGCGTTCGGATTCGTAGATGCGCGTGTTGACGAGCCCGGGGCACAGCAGCGAGACGCCGATGGCCGCGCCGCGCTCGATCAGCCCGGCGTACAGCGCCTCGGTGACGCGCACGGCGGCATGCTTGGCGGCGCTGTAGGTCACCGACCCGGCGCTGCTGATGAGCCCGGCGACCGAGGCCGTCGTCACGACATGGCCCGGCGTGCCGGCCTCGAGCATGCGCGGGATGAAGCTGCGGATGCCGTGGACGACGCCCATGAAATTGACGTCGTTCGACCAATGCCAATCCTCGAGCGGATATTCCCAGACCTGCCGATGCCGGCCCGCCGGCACGACGCCGGCGTTGTTGCACAGCAGGTGCACCGCACCGTATCGCGCGTAGGCGGCGTCGGCCAGCGCATCGACCTGCGCCGGGTCGGCGACATCGGTCTTCACGGCGATGGCGTCGACGCCGGCCGCGGCGAGTGCCGTCACCGTCGCCTGCGCGGCGCCGAGGTCGATGTCGGAGACGACGATCTTCATCCCCGCGGCGCCGAAACGCCGCGCCAGCGCCGCGCCGATGCCGCTGCCGGCGCCGGTGATGACGGCGACGCGTCCTTGCAAGTCCTTCATCGTGGATTTCCCGTTCAGTCCGCCATGCCCGCGCATGACAGGAATTGATCGAATTGAGCGTCGCGGTCGCCGAAGACCGCGCCATTGACCATCAGGCGGCGGAAATGGTGGCTGACCGCCAGTTCGTCGGTGATGCCGACGCCGCCGTGCATCTGCACCGCCTCGTTGGCGACGCGGCGCGCCGCGCGGCTGATGTAGGCGCGCGCCGCGGCCACCTCGCGCCGGCGTTGCGGCGCCGGCAGCGCGAGCGCACGTTGCGCCTGCTCGGTCAGCGCCAGGATCTCCTCCTGCAGCGTCAGCAGGTCGACGGCGCGATGCTGCAGTGCCTGGTTCACGCCCAGCGGGCGACCGAACTGCTGGCGCAGTTTCAGATATTCCAGCGTCGCGGCAAGCAGCGCACGCACGCAGCCCAGCGCCTCGGCGCACAGCGCGACCCAGGTCTCGGCGAGCGCCGTCTCGGCGGCCCGGGCGGCCAGATCGCCGCTGGCCAGCATGACGCCGGCGACACCCTCGAATTCGAAATTCGCCGCGCCGCGGCCGTCGACGAGGCGGTATGCGCGGCGCCGCACGCCCGGTGCGTCGACCTCGACGTATTGCAGCGCGACGACGGCGCCGGCGGCGTCGCAGGCGGCGACGATGAGTCCATCCGCGACATCGCCTTGCAGCACGGCCTCGGCGCGACCGTGCAGGGCGCCATCGCGCCACGCGCAAGCGGGGGCCGGACCCGTGAAGGCGAGCCTGACGCCGCCCGCCACGAGCTGCGGCAGCAGCCGTTCGCGCAATGGCGCCGGCGCATGCGCCGCAATCAACCCGGTGCCGACGACGGCGCTGACGAGCAGCGGTTCGAGCAGCAGGCGCGATCCGGCCACTTCCATCAAGGCCCCGACGGCCGCCGCATCGGCGGCGAGCCCGCCATCGGCCTCGGGCAGTCGCAGCGCCAGCCAGCCCATCTCGGCGTATGCGCTCCAGACCGCGGCGTCGAACGCGCCGGCCAGCGCCAGCCGCGGCTTGCGCTGCGCCAGTTCGTAATTCGCCTCGCCCCAGCGCGCCGCGGCGTCGCCGAGCATGCGCGCGATGTCGTCGTCCATCATCGTCACAGCCCCAGCGCCGTCTTGGCGACGATATTGCGCTGGATCTCCGAGGCCCCGCCGAAGATCGTCGCCGCGCGGTTGTACAAATGGTCCTTGACGATGCCACCGGCGTCGTCGGGGCCCAGCGGCGGCGCGCCCGCCGCATGCAGCGCGGCGATGTCGAAGGCGACCCCGGCCGGGCCCAGCAGGTCGACGAGCGCCTCGGCCACGTCCTGGTACAGCTCGGTGCCGCGCAGCTTGATCAGCGAGGCCTCGGCGCCATGGTCGGTGCCGGCCATCATCGCCTCGACGCCGCGATAGGCCATCGCGCGCAGCGCCATCGAACGCAGCTCGAGCTCGCCGATGCGGTGCGCCAGCGCGACATCGCCGCAGCGACCGGCGTCGACCGCGGCGCGGCGCAGCCGCGCCAGTCCGTGCAGCACCATGCCGGGAATCGCGCCGGCCGTGCGTTCGTTCTTCAGCAGGTACTTGGCGTAGGTCCAGCCGTCGCCTTCCTCGCCGACGAGCTGGTCCAGCGGCACCTCGACATTGTCGAGCCAGACCTCGTTGACATGGCGGTAGCCGTCCATCGTCTCGATCGCCCGCACCGTGACGCCGGGGCTGCGCATGTCGACGAGCAGGAAGGAGATCTGCTGCTGCGGCCGCCGGTCCTCGCGCGGCGTGCGCACGAGGCAGAACATCCAGTCGGCCCATTGCGCATAGGTCGTCCAGACCTTCTGGCCGCTGACGCGGTAGCGGTCGCAGTCGCGCAGCGCCACCGTCTTCAGCGCCGCGAGGTCGGAGCCGGCGCCGGGCTCGGAATAGCCCTGGCACCAGAAATCCGAGCCGTCGGCGATGCGCGGCAGGAAGCGCGCCTTCTGCGCCGCGCTGCCGTAGGCAACGATCACCGGCCCGACATACTTGACGCCGAACGGGATCACCCAGGGGCAGCCCAGGCGCGCCAGTTCTTCCTCGAAGGCGAAGCGTTCGAGCAGCGACCAGTCGCGTCCGCCATGTGCCGCAGGCCAATGCCCGATGCCCCAGCCCTGCGCCTGCAGCAGCCGCATCCACAGCCCGTAATCGGCCTTGTCGAGCACCTGGTGGCGTTCGCTCTTGCGCCGCAGTTCGGCCGGCATCACCTCGGCGTGGAAGCGGCGCACCTGCGCGCGCAGCGCGTCGGCGCGGGCGCGGGCCTCGGGGATCGATGGGTGGGTGGTGTTCATTGGACGAGCGCGCCGCCGTCGATCGCGAGTTCGACGCCGGTCGTGTAGGCGGCCTCGTCGCTGGCCAGATAGAGCACGGCGGCGGCGACCTCTTCGGCGCGGCCGAGCCGGCCCATCGGGATGCGCGCGAGGCGCCGCTCGATCTTCGCCGGATCGGACCAGACGCCGCGCAGCATCTCGCTGTCGATCGGCCCCGGATGGACCGAATTGCAGCGTATGCCCTCGTGGGCATGCTGGGCCGCGGTGACTTTCGTGAAGATGCGCACGGCGCCCTTGCTGGCGGCGTACAGCGCATCCATGATCTGGCTCTGACCGAGCGCCGCCAGCGACGAGATGTTGACGATGGCACCGCCGCCGCCGGCGCGCATGAGCGGGATCGCATGCTTGGTGCCGAGGAAGACGCCGCGCGCGTTGACGGCCATCACGCGGTCCCAGTCGTCGACCGAGCGCGCCTCGATCGCCGCCGGCGGCGCGACGAGTCCGGCGTTGTTGACGAGGATGTCGAGGCGGCCGCAGCGCTCGCGCACGAAGGCCGTCGCGGCGATCCAGTCGTCCTCGCTGGTCACGTCGAGCTTGAGCGCCAGCGCATTCGGCAGCGTCGCCGCGAAGGCCGCCAGGCCTTCGTCGCGGCGGTCGCTGACGACGACGCGCGCGCCCTCGGCGGCGAAGCGCCGCGCCGTCTCGGCGCCGATGCCACCGGCCGCGCCGGTGATCAATGCCGTCTTCGATGCCAGTCTGCCCGCGTTCACCTTCATGTCCTCGTCTCGACCGCCACGGCGGCCGCATAACCCGCGCCGGGCGCGGCGCCGGCCTCGCTGCGCCGGATCGCCGCATGGCGCTCGGCGACGAAATGGTGCGCCGCGCGCCACCACAGCAACGCCGAGACCAGCGCCACGCCCATACAGGAGGCCAGCGCGTAGCGCAGCGAATCCTGGCCCAGGCTCGGCGCCAGCAGGTCGCTGACCTTGCCGGTGATCAGCGGCCCGAGACCGATCGCCATCAGATTGACGACGAGCACCAGCATCGCCGAGGTCAGCGCGCGCATGCGCGGCAGCACCAGCTGGTGCGCGCCGGAGATGATGGGCGCGAAATAGAAGACGACGCAGGCCGAGGTGACGAAGCCGCAGGCCAGCGAGACATGGACATCGCGCGTCAGGTATTGCAGCATGCCGACCGGCGCGGTGATCAGCACGCCGACGGCGGGCACGAGCATGTAGCCGCGGTTCCAGCGCCGGCCGATGTGGTCGGCGAGGAAGCCGCCGCCGTACAGGCCGATGGCGCCGCCGACGCCATTCATCAGCGCCAGCCAGAAGGCGATCTCGCTCAGCGGCAGGCCGAAGCTGCGGCTGTAGAAAGGCGCGTTCCAGGCCTGCATCGCGATCTGCACATAGCCGTTGAGCCCGCCGGCCAGGGCCAGCAGCCGGAAGCTCTTCAGGCTCCACAGCAGCGCCAGCGCCTGCCGCACGGTCGGCAGGTCGCTGGGCACGCGGTCGTAGCGGCCGCGCTGCGGTTCGCGCAGCGTCAGCAGCACCAGCGGTGCGAGCAGGATGCCGGCGCCGCCGATGTAGACGAAGGCCTGGCGCCAGCCCAGGCTGTCGGCGAGCCAGCCGCCGAGCAGGAAGCCGAACAGCGTCCCCACGGGCAGCGACAGGCCGAGCAGCGAGATCGCCGTCGCGCGCCGCTCGGGCGGAAACAGGTCGGAGATCATCGAATGCATCGCCGGCACGCTGCCGGCCTCGCCGATGGCGACGCCGACGCGCAGCAGCACGAGCATCGCGAAGCTCGTCGCGAATCCGGTCATCGACGTCATCACGCTCCAGGCAACGAGCGAGACGGCGACGACGACCTTGCGCACCGTGCGGTCGGCGAGCCGCGCGATCGGCAGCGACAGCGTCGCGTAGAAGAGCGCGAACGCCAGCCCGGTGAGCATGCCGAGCTGCGCGTCGCTCAAGCCCAGTTCGCGCTTGACCGGCACCTGCAGGATCGAGAGGATCGTGCGGTCCAGGTAGTTGAACACCGAGACGAGAAAGAACACGAAGAGCGCGTAGCGGCGATGCCGCACCGGCTCGTCGTCGGGCACCTGCGCCGGCGCATGCGTGCTCATCCCGTGCACCTCGGGCTGTCGGTGGACGCCTGCGGGGGCGGCGTGGATGGGCGCTTCATGCGGGAGGGCCGGCCAGGGGGGCTTCGTCGGCGACTAGAAGTAGTAGGTCAGCGTGGCGCCGATCGAGCGCGGCGGGGCGATCGTCATCGTCTCGGAATCGGGCGTGCCGACCGTCGCCTTCACGTCGGCCACCGACATGTTGTAGAAGTAGTAGTTCAGGCTGTTGGCGGCGTATTGCCGGTTCGTCAGGTTCTTGCTCCAGAACCGCAAATCCCACTTGCCGTTTTCCGGCACGAAGGTCACCGACGCGTTGAGTATGCCGTCGCGCCGGGTGTAGGGCCAGGCGATCTGCTGCGTATTGGTCGCGGCCAGCCGGTAGCTGTCGGCGAACTTGTCGTCGGCATGCCAGATCAGCGATCCCGCCGACCCCAGCGACATCGACCAGTCGGCATACAGCGTCGTATCGTTCTTCGGCGTGAACGGCAGCGGATTGCCGGTGCAGTTGATGTTCGGCGCCGCGCATCCCGGGAACGACTTGTAGATGGCGTCGGTGTAGGCGTAGTTGACGCCCAGCGTCAGGTTGCGCACCGGACGCACCGCCAGCTCGAGTTCGACGCCGCGCACCCGGGCCTCGCCCGCGTTGGTGTCGTTGAGTGCCCCGTTGACGAGGCTGCGCACCTGCAGGTTGCGGGTGTTCGCCTGGTACAGCGAGGCGTTGGTGACGAGCGTGCCTTCGAAGAACGAGGATTTCGTCCCGAGTTCGTAGCTGAGCGTCTTTTCAGGCTGCAGCGGCGTGAGCGCCTTGGCCTGCGTGGGCGCCGTCAGCACCCAGCCGCCGCCCTGGTAGCCCGACGACACCGAGCCGTAGAACATCACGTTCTTGGTCGGCTTGTAATCGAGGATCGCGCGCGGCGTCAGCGCCGTCCAGTTGGTCGAGGGCAGGTTCGCGACATAGGGACCGCCGTAGAAGGCCGACGTGCCATCGTGCTCGGTCAGCCCCTTCTTGCGGTCGTAGACATAGCGCAGGCCACCGGTCAACGACCATTGCGGGTTGAACTTCCACCGGCCTTCGAAGTACGGGCCCACGCTCAGCGTCTTGGCGGTGCCGGTCACGAGCTGCGTCTGCAATGTGCCCTTGGTGAGAACCGAGAGCTGGCTGTTCGGGCTCGTGCCATTGAAGTTGAAGAGGATCGAATGGAAGAGATCCTCATAGCCGACATAGATGCCGGTGACGTAATCGAACTGCTGGTCGGTCCTGGAGACGAAGCGCAGTTCCAGGCTTTCCTGGTCCTCGCGATTGACGTTGATCGACGGGAAATTCACCGGCATCGGGCCGCCGTCCGCATCGGAGCCGAACGAGGCGTTGAGGTGCCGGTAGCCGCCGATCAAGGACAGCGTGCCGGCATCGATCTTCTTCTCGGCCTTGAGCACGAGCGAGCCGATGTCGCGCGTGACCTTGCCCTCGTCGTCGATCATCACGTCGTGCAGGCTGTTCGAGGCGGCGGCCTCGGCGGCCGCCACCCAGCCCATGCCGACGACGTGCGCGCCGTCGCCCTTGTTGTTGCGCCGGGAATACGAGCCCAGCGCCGTGAGCTTCAGGTCGGGCGCCGGCTGATAGGCCAGCGAGCCCTTGAAGCCGACGATCTTGTCGTCGGCCACGTAATGTCCCGTCAGCAGATTGTGCTGGTAACCGCCGTCGTCCTTGACACTGTAGGCGAAACGCCCGGCCAGCTTCTCGCCCAGGGGCACGTTGAAATAGCCGGTCGACTCGATGCCGCCTTGCGCGTGGTCGTACTTCATCGCGGTGACGCTGGCCTGGGCCGAGCTCTCGCCGATCACCGCCACGTTGCTGGTGATCTGCACCGCGCCGCCGACGGCGTTGCGGCCGAAGGTCGTGCCCTGCGGGCCGCGCAGCACGGCGATCTGCTGGATGTCGAAGAAATTCGAATCGAACGAGGCGAGCGAGCCGTAATACAGGTCGTCGATGTAGACGCCCACCGGGTTCTGCAGCGAGGTGGCATCGTTGTTCGAATAACGGCCGCGGATCTGGATCGTGCTCGTCGCGCTGCCCTTGACCGGAATGAAGGTCGGGCCTGGCGTGATGTTGACGACGTCGGCGAAGTTCGTGATGCGCTTGCTCTCGACATCGAGGCCGGTGACGGCGCTCACCGAGATCGGCACCTCGGAGAGCTTCTCGCTGCGCCGCGTCGCGGTGACGACGATCTGCTGCAGATCGGCTTCGCCGGTGGCGGCGCGCGCGCTCGCCGATGCCGCCGCGGCCGCCGGCGCTGCGGCCTGGCCGAAGGCCAGCGGCGCGAACAGGCTGGCGATGACGCCCAGCGTCAGGCCGACGGGCAGGGGATGGGTCTTGCGGGTTTGCTTCATCGTGATGTCTCCAGGATTCGATTCAAGGGTGGGTGCTGCCTGCGTCGCGCTCATCCGGCGAGCCTGCCGCCGTCGATCACCAGCGACTGGCCGGTGATATGCGAGGCGTCGTCGGACGCCAGGAACAGGATCGTTCGCGCGATCTCCTCGGGCCAGGCACGGCGGCCGTCGGGTATCGCACTGATCATGCGCGCCGCCTCGTCGCGCGGCAGCGCCGCTTCGATGGCGCGGATCATCTCGGTCTCGGTGCCGCCCGGGCATACGGTATTGACGCGGATGCCGGTCTTGGCCACCGACAGCGCCGCCGATTTGGACAGTCCGATCAGCGCATGCTTGCTCGCCGCGTAGGCGCACAGGCCGCCGTAGCCGATGAAGCTGCCGATCGACCCGGTGTTGACGACGGCGCCGCTGCCCTGGCGCAGCATCACGCGCAGCACATGCTTCAAGCCGAGATAGGCACCGCGCAGATTGATCGCGATGACGCGGTCGAATTCATCGTCCGGATAATCGACCAGCGGCAGCAGGCGGCCCTGGTAGCCGGCGTTGTTGGCGAAGGCGTCGATGCGGCCGAATGCGACTAACGTGTCGGCGACATAGCGCTCGACGGCGGCGGCGTCGGTGACATCGGCGACAAGCGCGATCGCGCGGCCGCCGAGATCGCGCACGGCGGCCGCCGTCGCCTGCGCACGCGCCGCATCGACGTCGACGCAGGCCAGCGCGGCGCCGGCGCGCGCGAATTCGATGCAGGCCGCGCGGCCGATGCCGCCGCCGGCGCCGGTGACGAGCGCGACCTTGTCGCTGAAATCATGCCTGGCCATTCAATTCCACCCTGCCGTTCTCGCGGCGGTGATGCCGTAGGTCATCGCCAGCGCCAGCCCGCCCGCATAGCCGAGACCGAAGGCGCCGCCGGCATCGGCGCCGGCCGCCAGCAGGCCCGGAACGGCGGCGCCGTCGGGACGCAGCACGCGCGCCGACGGGTCGATGACGAGGCCGCCGAACGTGAAGGTGATCGCCGGCAGCACGACGAGCGCGTAATACGGTGCGCGGTCCAGCGGCAGGCAGGATTCGGCGCGCGGCGGATCCAGCGTCTCCCAGCCGTGGCGCGCGCGCTCGTTGTAGTCGGCCAGCGTGCGCAGCAGCTGCGCACCGTCGAAACCCTGGGCGTCGGCGAAGGCGGCGACGGCATCGAGCCCCGCCGCGGCGATGCCGGCGCCGCCATGCTCGAGCGCAACGGCCAGTCGGTCCATCGGCGGCGCGATCGGCACGATGGGCTGCGTCGCCTGCTCGGCGTGCACGCGTTCGTCCCAGAAGCAGATCGCGCGGCCATGGCTCTGGCGCACCGTCTGCAGCGTGTTCGTGTGGTCGCCCGCCGTCTCGTCGCAATAGCGCCGCCCGGCCTCGTTGAACAGCAGTGCATGGTCGCTGTGGTATTGCGACAGCAGCGTGTAGAGCTTGGGGTCGCCCCAGGCCGGCGAGGCGCTGACGAGATGGCCGTAGAAGCCGGGGTGGTCTTCCTCCAGCGCGGCGCCCGCTTCGCGCCCCAGGCGCAGGCCCGCGCCGTCGCTGCAGGGGTTCGAGCGCAGCAGCATGTCGCGCGCGTTGGGATGGATCTGGCGCGCGCGCCATTCGGGGTCGGCCTGGAAGCCGCCGGTGGCGATGATCGTCTTCGCTGCGATGACGTCGACCTGGCCGTCGGCATGCGAAGTGCGCGCGCCGACGACGCGGCCGGCCTCGTCGCGCAGCAAGCGCTCGGTGGTGGTGCCGCGCACGACATGGCCGCCATGCTGTTCGACGAGCCGCGCGCAGCCGTTGAGGTGCTCGAGGATGTCGATCTGGTAGCCGTAGCCATGCAGCACGCGCATCGCCGGCGAGAGGTGGATGCCGCGCCCGCGCAGCCAGGCGATGGCGCGCGGATATTCCTGGCAGACGACCTCGGCCAGCGCCGTGGCGCCGCCGGCGTAGAGCTGCATGCGCGCCGGCGACGAGGCCGTCCACAGCATGCCGCCCGACAGCGCGGCCGAGCCGCCGATGGCATCGGACTTCTCGACGACGACGACCCGCGCGCCGCGCTCGGCCGCCCAGCCGGCGGCCGACAGCCCGGCCATGCCGGCGCCGATCACCAGCAGGTCGCATTCGAGTTGCATGGGGCTCATCGGCTGCGGCACCTCAGAAGCGGTACTCGCCCTGGAGGACGACGGTGCGCGGCTCACCGGCCACGGCAAAGACCTCGCCGGTGCCACCGGGCTTGTCGACGCCCAGCGTGGCGTAGATGCGGTTGCCCAGGTTGCGCCCGATGACGGCGAACGACCAGCGGTCGCCGGGGCCGCTGAGCCTGACGCCGGCATTCACCGACGTGTACGCCGGCTGGAACGAGGCCGGGTTGAGGTTCAGCCCGGCGTAATACGAAGCCGAATAGCGCAGGTCGGCGTTCCAGGTCAGGCGCAGGTCGCCGCCCAGGTGCTGCTCGTAGATGCCGCCGGCCGTGGCGATCCATTTCGGCGAGCGGTAGACGGCCTTGCCGCTGAGGTCCTGCGTCGCGCCATGCGTCACCGGGTCGGTGTTGCAGCCCTGCGCGGCCGTCTGGCCGGTGTAGCACTGCGCGGCGGCGAAGCTGGCGAAATGCGCATCGTTGTAGCTCGCCGAGCCGCGCAGCGTCAGCGCGCCGGTGGGGCGGAAGCTGCCTTCGAGCTCGACGCCCTGCGCGATCGTGTTCGCGGCGTTCTGCGTCACATAGGTGATGTGCGTTGCGTCGAGCGCGATCAGCGAGGTCAGCGGAATGCCCGAATACTGATAGTGGTAGGCCGTCAGCGAACCGGTCAGCGTGCGGTCGAGCAGCGAGCCCTTGGCGCCGAGCTCGTAGCCCTTGACCTTCTCGGCGTCGAACTTCAGCGTGTTGACCGAGGTCGTCGCGCCGATCGTGCCCGGGTTCGAGAAGCCGCCCGAGAGATAGCCCGTCTTGTAGGCGCCATAGAGCATCACGTCGCGGCTCGCGTGCCAGCTCAGCGTGGCCTCGGGCGAGAAGTTGTTCTCGCTGGCCGAGGCGTTGATGTGCTGGCCCTGGGCCAGGTACGAAGCCGCCACCGCCGGGTTGACGTAGACGTTGAGCGTGTCGAGGTCCTTGCGCTCGCTCGTGTAGCGGCCGCCGGCGGCGAGCTCCCAGGCCTTGCTCGGCTTGACGATGACCTGGCCGAAGACCGAATAGGCCGTGCTCTTGTTGTGCTGTTCGTTGTCGCCGCTCTCGTAGCGGCCGGTCGCCGGGTCCTGCTTGGCGGGACCGTTGGCGCCGCCGACGAAGAGCACGCGATGGTTGTTCTCGTAATGGCCGCCGGCGGCGAAATTTACCGGACCGTCGAATGTCGAGACGGCCCGCAGTTCCTGGTAATAGCTCTGGTTGTTCTCGTTGCTGTACGACCAGTAATACGAATACGAGGTCGCGTCGGCGTTGCCCTGGCTGACGTATTGATAGTCGTAATAGCCGGTCACCGAGGTCAGCTTGAAGCTGTCGGTGGTGACGTTCAGCGTCAGCACCGGCATCACGGTGTTGTTCTTCGAGTACGGCTGGCCGCCGTCGTTGACGTTGACCTGCGACCAGGGGGCGATGATGGCCGGCGAGAGCCAGCCCTGCGACGACTTGTTGTTCAGCGTGCAATCGCCGTTCGGGTCGACGACCTTGCCGCCGGCCGTGCGCGGTTGCGTGACGCCCGCGGGGCAGCCCATCACCTCGCTGAAGCTCTGCAGACCCTGGCCGGTGTAATTGCTGCCAAGCAGCTTGAAGGTGGCGTCGAAATCACCGCCCTTGTAGGCCAGCGTCAGGCGGCCGGCCTGCTTCTTCTCGGCGCCGAGCTTGGCCGGCATCGGCGGCACGAAGGTGCTGCCGGTCGCCGCCGTGCGCACGAGGTCGGCCACGCCGGCCGGATCCATGTTCTCGATATAACCCTCGCTCTTGCTGCTGTACGCGGCCAGGCGGTAGCGCCACTGATCGTTGAGCGGGCCGGAAACGGCGGCCTCGAGCGACTTGTTGTGGTTCGTCGTGACTTCGTAGCCGAGCTTGGCGTAGCCGCTGAACTCCTTGGTCGGCGCCGCCGACTGCACCGAGACGACGCCGCCCGGCGAGTTCTTGCCGAAATACACGGCCTGCGGTCCCTTGAGGACATCGATCGTCTGCAGGTCGAACAGCGCGTCGTTGACGATGCGGCCGCGGCTGATGGCCATGCCGTCGTAGTCCACCAGCACCGACTGCTCGACGCCGGCGTCGAGCGCCGACGAGCTGACGCCGCGCATCGAGATCGAGGTCGCGCTGCCGGTGAAACCGCGGTCGAACGTGATCTGCGGCACCGCGATGCGGATGTTGGCGACCGAGGTCATGTCGTACTGCTTGATCTCGAGCGGGCCGACCGCGGTGGCCGACACCGGCACGTCGATCATGCGTTCGGACTTGCGCCGTGCCGTGACGACGATGACTTCCGGGTCGGTGCTGTCGGTCGCGGCGGCGACCTGGGTGGCCGGCGCCGCGGCCTGTGCGGCCGCCTGCGCGAGCGCGGTCTGTGCGAACAGGCCTGCGATGGCGCCGCAGGCCAGGGCCTGGGTCAGTCGGGGGCCGTGCTGGAACTTCTTCATGGTTGTCTCCGTGGTGTCCAGTGTCGATCGGTCGGGATTCGGCGCTGCCCTTGCCGGGCCAGTCACCTTGCGGGGGGAAACAGACTCAGGGCGCCTGGCCTTCGCTGGCGAATTGCCAGGCCGCCGCGGCCAGCGGGCCGATCAGCGGCGTCACTTCGCCGGCGCTGGATCCGGCAACGCCGGCCGCCGCGCGATGCGCGACGCCCTGCAGGATCGCCGCCGTGCGGAAGAGGTTGAAGGCGCGGTAGAAGGGCAGCGCACCGTCGAAGGTCAGGCCGGTGCGCTCGGCATAGGTCTCGAGGTAACGCTCGAGCGTCGGGATGCCCAAGGCGTCGAGGTCGGCATCGCGCAGCGTGCCGCGCGCGTCGACGCCGGCCGGCCGGTACCACTCCATCGCGTGGTACATCAGGTCGCCGAGCGGGTGGCCCAGCGTCGAGAGTTCCCAGTCGACGACGGCGACGACGCGCGGCTCGGTCGGGTGGATGAGCAGGTTGTGGAACGAGTAGTCGCCGTGGATCAGTGACTGCTTGCCGTCGTCGGGCGGCACCGCCGTCGGCAGCCAGGCGAGCAGGCGGTCCATCGCCGGGATGTCCACCGTCTTCGACGCCTCGTACTGACGCGACCAGCGCGCGATCTGGCGCTCGAAGTAATTGCCCGGTCGCCCGAAATCGGCCAGGCCCAGCGCCGTGAAATCGATACGATGCAGATTGGCCAGCGTGCGGTTGGCCGAATCGAAGACCGCGGCGCGATCGTCGCGGCTGAGGTCGGGCATGCGACAGTCCCAGAACACGCGGCCCGGCACATGGCGCATGACGTAGAACATGCTGCCGATCACCGACTCGTCGTCGCAGAAGGCCAGCGGCTCGGGCACCGGCACGGCCCGCTCGCCGCCGAGGCCCGAGAGCGCGCGCAGGATGCGGTATTCACGATCGACGGCGTGGGCGGATTTCAACAGCACGCCGGGCGGCTTGCGGCGCAACACGTACTTCGCGTCCGCCGTCTCGACCAGGTAGGTGAAATTCGACTGCCCGCCCTGGTATTGGCGCAACTGCAGCGGCCCCTTGAAGCCGGCCACCGAGGCCGCGAGATAGCGCGCGAGCCGCGCTTCGTCGATCGTGGCCTGCGTGAGCACGGCGCCGAGATTGCCGATGTAGCGGCGCGGCGCGGCCTGCTCCGGGGCCATGGTGCCGGCGGTGCTCATCCCGGATACGCACGCACGTCGGCGTAGCTGCGTCCCTTGTGGCGTTTCAATTCCATGCGCGCGATGTCGCGGCAATGGACCTCGTCGGGGCCGTCGGCCAGGCGCACGATGCGCGTGTTGGCCCACAGCTCGGCCAGGCCGTAGTCCTGGCTCACGCCGCCGCCGCCGAAGGCCTGTATCGCATGGTCGATGACGCGCTGCGCCATGCGCGGCGCGGCGACCTTGATCATCGCGATCTCGGCGCGCGCCGCCTTGTTGCCCACCGTGTCCATCATGTAGGCGGTCTTCAGGCACAGCAGCCGCACCATCTCGATCTCGGTGCGCGCATGGGCGATGCGCTCCTCCCACAACGAATGCTCGGCGATCGTCTTGCCGAAGGCGCTGCGCGTCTGCAGCCGCACGCACATCTTCTCCAGCGCGACCTCGGCCGAGGCGATGACGCGCATCGCGTGGTGCACGCGGCCCGGGCCGAGCCGGCCCTGGGCGATCTCGAAGCCACGCCCCTCGCCGAGGATCAGGTTCTCGGCCGGCACGCGCACGTTGTCGAGCCGGACCTCGAAATGGCCATGCGGCGCATGGTCGTAGCCGAAGACGTCGAGATGGCGCACCAGCGTCACGCCCGGCGTGCCGGCCGGCACCAGCACCATCGACTGCTGGTTGTAGGTGGCGGCCAGCGGGTCGGTCTTGCCCATCACGATGAAGAAGTCGCAATAAGGGTGGCCGGCGCCCGACGACCACCATTTGTGGCCGTTGATGACGTAGTCGCCGCCGTCGCGGCGGATCTCGGTGCGGATGTTGCGGGCGTCGGACGACGAGACGCCGGGCTCGGTCATCAGGAAGGCCGAGCGCGTGCGCCCCTCGGCCAGCGGCAACATGAAGCGCTCCTTCTGCGCCTTCGTGCCGTAGCGGTGCAGGACCTCGAAATTGCCGGTATCGGGCGCCATGCAGTTGAAGACCTCGGAGGCGAAGTAGACGCGGCCCATCAATTCGGCGATGGGCGCGTATTCGAGGTTGCTGAGGCCGACGCTGCGGAAGTACTCGTCGTCGTGCTCCGACGGCGGCATGAAGATGTTCCACAGTCCGGCGGCGCGGGCCTTGGCCTTGAGTTCCTCGAATACCGGCGCCGTCTGCGTCCAGCGATCGATCGCGGCCGATTGTTCGCGATAGACGGGGATGGCCGGGTAGACGTGCTCGACCATGAAGGCCTCGACCCGCGCCAGCCATTCCTTGGATTTCGGCGATTGCTCGAAATGCATTGCGATGTTGCTCCTGGGTCCGGCGGCTCGAAAATTCTCGACCGTCCGGTTCGTCGATTCAATGTACTCGACCGTCCGGTCGGCCGTCAATTGTTTGCGAGGCTTGGGCATAGGGGGTTTCCCTCTGTTGCGGCGCCCGCGCCTCGATATATTGCACGACTGACCCGACCGGGCGGTCGACCGTTGATGTCGCCCGTACCGGAACCGCCGCGGCGCGCTATCGTTGCGCCGCGGCCCGCCCTGCCGTCCCTTGCCGGAGAACGCCTTGTCCGCACCGAACCCGCTCCTCGAATCCGCCGCCCTCGTCGCGCTGGCGCCCTACACCGTCGCCGGCTACGCGCTGTTCCGCGAGATCGTCGAGACCGATGGCGCGGTGGCGGCCCGGTTCAAGGGGCTGTTCGCCGCCGCGGCCGCCATCAACAAGGGGCACCGCGAACTCGCGCGGCGCGAACTCGAGCGCGCACGCGCCCAAGGACTGCCGGCCGACGAGGCCGCCAGCGCGCTGATCCTGCTGGCGAGCCTGCGCGGCGAGGCCACGGCGCTGGCCTTCGGCGCCATCCTCGACGCCGTCTACGGGCCGCGCGAGCCGGCGGCCGCCGCGCCCGTGGCGGCGGCACCCGGTGAGGCCGAAGCGAATTTCAAGGCCTACTTCGGCACCGTGCCGGCGCCGCTGGCGAACCTGCTCGCGCTCGTGCCCCAGGGTGCCGACGGCTACTACCTGATGCGCAAGGGCACCATCGACTGCAACCGGCTGCCGCGCAAGCTCTCCGAGCTGATGCTGATCGCGGTGCTCGCCGCCGACTACAGCCCGATGTCGGCGACCCATGTCAAGGGCGCGCGCGTCGCCGGCGCGAGCGAGGCCGAGATCGCCGAGGCCATCCTCTGCGCCGTGCCTGCAGCCGGCATCGCGGCCTGGATGTCGGCCGGGGCCTTGCTGGAAGCCGCGTGATGGGCGTTTGCCGCGAATGGCGCCTGCGCGCCGTGCCCCGCGGCGTGCTTGCGGCGGACGACCTCGCACTGGCCGACGTGGCGCTGCCGCAACCGGCCGCGGGCGAGGTGCGATTGCGCGTGCTGCGCCTGCCGATGGATCCGGCCATCCGCATGACGCTCGCGTCGCGCGGCGGGAACTACGGCGCCGGCGTGGCCGTCGGCTCTGCCGTGCGCGGCCTCGTGCTCGGCCGCGTCGAGGCATCGCGCAGCCCCGCGCTGGCCGTGGGCGACATCGTCAGCGGCTTCGGGTCGTGGAGCGAGCAGATCGTCGGCGACGCGGCGCGGTTCGCACCCGTGAGCGTGCGAGCCGACCTGCCACTGTCCATCCACACCCATGTGCTCGGCACCTCGGGTCTGGCGGCGCTGCATGGCCTGGCCGATGTCGGCGCGGTACGCTCGGGCGACAGCGTGCTGGTCAGCGCGGCCGCCGGCGGCGTCGGTTCGCTCGCCTGCCAGTTCGCGCGCCTGCTCGGCGCCAGCCGCGTCGTCGGCATTGCCGGCGGCGCCGAGAAATGCCGCATCGCCGTCGAGCGCTACGGCTGCGACGCCTGCATCGACCACCGCGCCGCGCCCGACCTGGAGGCCGCGCTGCGCGCCGCGCTGCCCGAGGGCGTCGACCTCGGCTTCGAGAACGTCGGCGGCGCCCCGCTGCAGGCGGCGTTGGCCTTGCTGCGCCCGGGCGCTCGCATCGCGCTGTGCGGCATGATTGCCGAGTACGACGCTGCCGAGCCCGCACCGGGGCCTGCGAACCTGTGGAACCTGATCGTCCAGCGCGCCCGCATCGAGGGTTTCCGCGTCGCCCCGCTGCTCGCCGACCGCCCCCGCGTCGACGCGCTGCTCGAGCGCATCGAGGGCTGGCTGCGCGCCGGCACGCTGCAATACGACATCGACGAACGCGACGGCTTCGAAGCGGTGCCGCAGGCCTTCGCCGCGCTCTCGAACGGCGGGCACCGGGGGCGGCTCGTCGTGCGCGTCGCCGATTGATCGGCAACGGCCAACCCCATGCAAACCCTCGATTGACAGCCCACCCCCATGTGCTATTGTCGCGTCGCATTAGTTCCCGACCGCCCGGTCGGTCGTTTATCCAGCAGCGCGAAACGGCGCCCCATCCAGCAGCCCCTAGGAGATTGATATGTCGAGTCCCGAGAAGGATGTCATCCAGTACGAAGTCGCGAGCAATGGCATCGCGACGATCTGGCTCAACCGCCCGCACAAGCGCAACTGCGTCAGCCCGCAGCTGCTCAAGGAGCTCGAGGTGGCGGTCGACCACGCCAACGACGACAAGCGCGCGCTGGCCGTCATCTTCCGCGGCCGCGGCGACACCTTCTGCTCGGGCGCCGACCTCGGCCAGCTCGTGACGCCGGTGCTGCACGAGTCGTCGGTCTCGCTGCAGCTGGCGATCGATTCGGCGCGCACCTACGACAAGATCTTCAATATGCGCAAGCCCAGCATCGCCGCCGTCGAAGGCTATGCGGTGGCCGGCGGTTTCGAGCTGATGATCTCCTGCGACTTCGCGCTCGCGACCTCGGACGCGAAGATCGGCGACTTCCACATCCGCCGCGCGCTGTTCGGCGGCGCCGGCCCGATCTACCGCCTGCCGCGCATGATCGGCATCCGGCGCTCGAAGGAGCTGATGCTCAGCGGCAAGTTGCTCAGCGGCGACGAATGCGTCGACTGGCAGCTCATCAACGCCGCCGCGCCGAAGGCCGGATTCGAGCAGCTGATCCAGGACTTCTGCGCGCCGCTGATCGACAAGAGCCCGTTCTGCATGTGGATGACGAAGATGGCGATCAACCGCGGCCTCGACGCCGACACGAATTCGCTGATCACGCTCGAGACCATGACCTGCAACGTCGTGCACCATTCCGAGGACGCCAAGGAAGGCGTCAAGGCCTTCCTCGAGAAGCGCAAGGCCGTCTGGACCGGCCGTTGAGCCGAAGGAGGCGCATGATGGTCACGAACATGGTCGTCCTCTCGTCGCGTCCGCCGGACTGGACGCAGGAGCGCTTCACCACCTGGTGGCGCGGCGAACATGCCGACCACGCGCGCCGCCTGCCCGGGCTGCTGGCCTACCGGCACGGCGTCGTCGTCCACGACTACGACCACCCCGAGGCGCCGGCCTGGGACGGCAATGCCGTGCTGAGCTTTGCCGACCGCGCCGCGCTCGACGCGGCGATGGCCTCGCCCGAATGGGCCGCCGCCGTCGCCCACACCGGCCGCATGAAGGGCCGGCGCATCATCCTCATCACCGAGGATGTCGACCTGCTGGCCGGCGAGGGCTGAATGAACGACACGACGACCGCATCCTCCTGCGCGCCCGGTTTCGTCGGCGCGCGGATGCGCCTGGACGGCCAGGTGGCGCTGATCACCGGTGGCCGCGGCGAACTCGCCGAAGCGATGGCCGCCGGGCTGCTCGACGCCGGCTGCCGCGTCGCACTGGCTTCGCGCCACGAGGGCGAATGCAGCGAGGCCGCCGCGCGGCTGGCGGCGCGCCATGGCGGCGAGGCCATCGGCCTGCGCTGCGATGTCGCCCAGGAAGACGAGGTCCAGGGCGCCGTCGCCGCCGTCGTCGCGCGCTGGGGCCGGCTCGACATCCTCGTCAACAACGCCGGCGCGTCCTGGTGGGGGCTGCCCGAGGACATCCCGCTGGCCGGCTGGCGCAAGGTCGTCGACGCCAACCTCACCGGCACCTTCCTCGCGTGCCGCCATGCGGCGCGGCAGATGATCGCCCAGGGCAGCGGCGCCATCGTCAACATCGCCTCGGTCGGCGCCTTCCTCTCGTACCAGCCCGAGGCCGGCCAGGTCGTGCCCTACACGACGACGAAGGCGGCCATCGTCCACCTCACCGCCGACCTCGCGGCGCAATGGGCGCGCCATGGCATCCGCGTCAACGCGGTCGCCCCCGGTTCGCTCGAGGGCGGCATGACGCGCACGGTGCCCGAATCACAGCAGCAGAAGCTGCGCGAGGGCATCCTGCTGCGCCGTTACGGCCGCGTCGAGGAAATCGTGCCGGCGGTGCTGCTGCTGGCGTCGCCGGCGGGCAGTTTCATCACCGGCCAGACCTATATCGTCGATGGAGGGCAGTCCATTGCCTGAGTCTCAATTCACCATCCACCGCGCCGGCGATCTGCAATGGAGCGACGAGCCGCTGTGGCCGCAGTTCGCCCGCCTGCTGCAGGCCGATGCCGACGCGCTGGCCCTGGTCGGCACCGACCAGTCGCACTGGACGAGGGCGCAGATCGCGCGCATGGCCGAAGCCGCCGCCGACCACCTCGCCGCGCATGGCATCCGCGCCGGCGACCGCGTGCTGATCCAGGCCTACAAGACGGCGCAGACGGCCGCCGCGGCGCTCGCCGTCTCGAAACTCGGCGCCGTCTTCTGCCCCTACAGCCCCGATTTCGGCCGCGCCGAACGCGAGGTGCTCGAGCAAAGGCTGAACCATGTCGCGACGATCGACGCCTCGGGCGCGGCGCCGATACCGGGTCTCGCAGGCCTCGGTCTGCGGCTGTACGACCGCAGCGGCCTGCCGCCGGCCGACCCGCGCGACGCGACCACGGCGCTGATCGGCTTCACGTCGGGGACGACCGGCATTCCCAAGGGCGTGATGCACGGCAGTGCGGCGATGAACTACGCCACCCGCGCCTGCGCGCAGATCGCGGGACTCGAACCCGGCGAGGCCATCGCCAGCGTCGTGCCGCTGGCCAGTGCGGCCGGCTTCACCTTCGGCATCCACATGGCTTTCACGCTCGGGCAATGCGCCGTGCTGATCGAGCCCTGGGAGCCGATGGCCGCGCTGCGCACGATGGAGGACAACCATTGCCGCTGGGCGATGTGCGTGCCGACCCAGCTCGCGGCGATGATCGAATGCGCGCGTGCCGGGCAATGGCAGCGACCGAGCCCGCTGCGCGCGCTGGCCGTCGGCGGCAGCGCGATGACACCCGAACTCGTCTCCGACGCCGAGCGCCTGCTGGGGCTGACGGCGCTGCGCATGTTCGGCATGAGCGAATGCATGGGCCATGCGTCGACGCTGCCGGCCGACCCGATCGCCGTGCGCCGGCTCTACGACGGCCACCCCTTCCCCGGCACCGAGGACCTCGCCTTCGACGCCGAACTGCAGCCGCTGCCGCCCGGCGCGCGCGGCCAGGCCGGCGTGCGCGGGCCTTCGCTGTTCCTGGGTTATTGCCGCGGCCTCGGCGACCAGGACGCGCGCTACACGCCGCACGGCCATTTCCTGACCGGCGACGAGATCGTCCGCGAGGCCGACGGCCTGATCCGCGTCGTCGGCCGCATCAAGGACCAGATAATCCGCGGCGGTTTCAACATCGACCCGGCCGAGATCGAGGCGGCCCTGCTCAAGCACCCGGCCATCGCCGCGGTGGCGGTCGTCGCCGTGCCCGAGGCGCGACTGGGCGAACAGGCCTGCGCCGTGTGCCAGTTGCGCGAGGCGGCAGCGGTGCCGACGCTCGACGAGCTCAAGCGCCATCTCGAGGCGGTCGGCCTGTCGAAGAAGAAATGGCCCGAGCACCTGCTGGTCGTCCCCGATCTGCCGCAGACAAGCACCGGCAAGGTCGACAAGAAGCAGCTGGCGCGCATCGCCGGCGCGGCCTTGGGCCCGCGTTAGACTGCGACGAAAAGGCCCACAAGCCGTCGCATCCAGCCCGGAACAAACCAGAGACATCCATCGTGCCTACCGTCCGCTCCACAACAAGCAGTCCCAAGGCCCCGGCGAAGACGGTTTTGCCGGCGCGCAAGAAGCGAGTCCGCGCGACGACGGCGGCGCACGACGAGAAGCGCATCGAGATCATCGAACGCTGCGCCGCGCTGTTCGACCGCGTCGGCTACCACGGCACCTCGATGCAGATGCTGGCCGACGAGATGGGTCTGGGCAAGCCGACGCTCTACCACTACTTCCCGAGCAAGACGAGCATCCTCTACGAGATGCACCAGCTGCACATCGGCTCGATGATCCATGTGCTCGAGGCCGATCTCGACGCCAGGGATCTCGACGCCGCCCTGCTGCTCGAGGAATCGTGCGCGATCTCGCTGCGCCAGATTTCCGAGCATCCGGGCTATGTGCGCGCCTTCATGGACCATTACAGCGAGCTCGAGGGCAAGCAGCGCACCGAGATCCGCAAGAAGCGCGACGAGTATCTCGAGCGCATCAAGCGCATCATCGGTGCCGGCATCGCCAACGGCCAATTCAAGAAGGTCGATCCCGAACTGGCCACGCTGGCGTTCCTGGGCATGTGCAACTGGGCCTACAAGTGGTACCCGCGCATGGCCGACGACCATCCGCCCGAGAAGATGGCGCAGATGCTGTGCCAGATCTTCCTCGGCGGCCTGAGCAAGACCTGAGCCGGACCCCCCGCCCGGCCCGGCACCCAACGGAATCGGAGTTGCCATGATGGAAAAAACGAGCGTCGCCGACGGCGGCGCGCGCGGCCGCGCCATTGCCGCACGCGTCGAAGCCTTCGTGCGCGAGGTGATCGTCGGCTACGAGCGCGACCCGCGCTGGGGCGCCCATGGGCCGAGCGCCGAGATGGTCGCCGAGATGCGTGCGGCGGCGCGCGAGCGCGGCCTGCTGACGCCGCACATCCTCGCCGACGGCGAGCACCTGACGCACCGCGAGACGGCGCTGGTGCTGCGCGCCGCCGGCCTGTCCCCGCTGGGCCCGGTGGCGGTCAACGTCGCTGCGCCCGACGAGGGCAACATGTACCTGCTCGGCCGCGTCGCCAATGCGGCGCAGAAAGCGCGCTACCTCGCGCCCATCGTTGCCGGCAGCGCCCGCTCGACCTTCTTCATGACCGAGCCGGCGGCCGACAACGGCGCCGGATCCGATCCGGCGATGCTGCTGACGACGGCGCGCCGCGACGGCGCCGACTGGGTGATCTCGGGTCGAAAATGGTTCAGCACCGGCGCCGACGGTGCGGCCGTCGGCATCGTGATGGCCAAGGCCGACGAGGGCGCGACGCTGTTCCTCGTCGAGTTGCCGCACCCGGCACTGCGCATCGAGCGCGTGCCGCAGACGATCGATTCGACGATGCCCGGCGGCCACCCGGTGGTCGCCATCGACGAACTGCGCGTCACGCCCGAGCAGGTGCTGGGCGAGGTCGGCAAGGGCCTGCAATACGCCCAGGTGCGGCTCGCGCCGGCGCGGCTGACGCATTGCATGCGCTGGCATGGCGCCTGCACGCGGGCGCAGGAGATCGCCACCGATTACGCGGTGAAGCGGCGCGCCTTCGGCCAGCCGCTGATCGACCACGAGGGCGTCGGTTTCATGCTCGCCGAGAACCGCATCGACCTCAAGCAGGCTGAGCTGATGATCGACTGGTGCGCCGACGTGCTCGACAGCGGCGCGCGCGGCACGACCGAATCGTCGATGGCCAAGGTCGCCGTCTCGGAGGCGCTGTACCGCGTCGCCGACCGCTGCGTCCAGGTCATGGGCGCCACCGGTGTCACGCGCGACACCGTCGTCGAGCAGGTGTTCCGCGAGGTGCGCGCCTTCCGCATCTACGACGGCCCGACCGAGGTCCACAAATGGTCGCTCGCGCGCAAGATCAAGAAGGATTACCTCAAGGCGATGGCAGCATGAGCGCCAACACCGATTTCGTCGGCACGACGGCCGTGCGCGAGGCGCACCGCTTCGACGAGGCGGCGCTGGCGAACTGGATGAGCGCGAACGTCGCCGGCTATGCGGGGCCGCTGACGGTGGCGCAATTCAAGGGCGGGCAATCGAACCCGACCTACAAGCTGCACACCCCGAATCGCGATTACGTGCTGCGGCGCAAGCCGCCGGGCGCGCTGCTCGCCGGCGCCCATGCGGTCGAGCGCGAGGCGCGCGTGCAGCAGGCCTTGGGAGCCCGGGGCTTCCCGGTGGCGCGCGTGCATGGCCTGTGCACCGACGATGCCGTGATCGGCACCTGGTTCTACGTCATGGACTGCGTCGAGGGCCGCATCTTCTGGGACGTCACGCTGCCCGAGATCGACCGCGCGGCGCGGCCGGCGTATTTCAATGCGATGGTCGGCACGATCGCGCAATTGCACGCCATCGACGTGCAGGCCGCCGGGCTCGCCGATTACGGCAAGCCCGGCAACTACTTCCAGCGCCAGATCGGGCGCTGGAGCAAGCAGTACCTCGGCGACCTCGAGGCCGCGGGCCGCGACGAGCACATGGACCGGCTGATCGAATGGCTGCCGGCGCATATCCCGCCGGGCGACGAGACCTCGGTCGTGCACGGCGACTTCCGCATCGACAACATGATCTTCCATCCCACCGAGCCGCGCGTGCTCGCGGTGCTCGACTGGGAGCTGTCGACGCTGGGCCATCCGCTGGCCGATTTCGCCTACCACCTGATGATGTACCGGCTGCCGAAGATGCATCTGGCGAGCCTGGCCGGCGTCGACCTCGCGGCACTCAACCTGCCGAGCGAATCGGCCTACGTCGCCGAGTACTGCCGCCGCACCGGCCGCGACGGCATCGCGCATCTCGATTTCTATCTCGCCTTCAACATGTTCCGGCTCGCCGCGATCTTCCACGGCATCAAGGCGCGCGTCGTGCGCGGCACGGCCGCCTCGGCGCGGGCGCAGGAGACCGTGCGCGCGCTGCCCGAGGTCGCGCGCTACGGCTGGGCGCAGACGCGCGGAACCGCCGTATGAACGCGCCGCTGCGCTTCGAGCGCGCCGGCGGCGTCGCGCTGCTGACGTTGAATCGCCCGGACCAGGGCAATGCGATCAGCCTGGAGATGGCGCGCGCGCTGCTCGACGCGTCGACCGTCTGCGACGACGACGACTCGATCCGCTGCGTGCTCATCGCCGGCACCGGACGCATGTTCTGCGTCGGCGGCGACATCGGCGAATTCACCGCCGCCGGCGACGGCCTGAGCGCGCTCGTCAAGGGCTCGACCGGCTTTCTGCACATCGCCTTCGCCCGCTTCGCACGCATGGCCAAGCCGCTGGTCACCGCGATCAACGGCCCGGCCGCCGGCGCCGGACTCAGCCTGGCGCTGCTCGGCGACATCGCGCTGGCCGCGCGCAGCGCGCATTTCACCGTCGCCTACACCGCCATCGGCCTCACGCCCGACGGCGGCGCGAGCTGGCTGCTGCCGCGCCTGGTGGGCCTGCGCCGCGCGCAGGAACTGGTGCTGACGAACCGCCGCGTCGGCGCCGAAGAGGCCGCCGCGATGGGCCTGGTGACGCGGGTCGTCGACGACGCCGAACTCGCGGCGCAGGCGCGCGCGCTCGCCGAGCAACTCGCCGCCGGGCCGACCCCAGCGCTGGGCCGCGCACGCCGGCTGCTGCACGACAGCGGCACGACGACATTCGAAACGCAGATGGAATCGGAGGCGCGCTCGATCGCCGATTCCTGCCGTACCCCCGAGGGCCGCGAAGGCATCGCCGCCTTCATCGCCAAACGCAAACCCGAATTTGGAAACCCGTCATGACCGAACAAGCCTTTATCGTCCAGGCCGTGCGCACCGCCGGCGGCCGCCGCGGCGGCAAACTCGCCGGCCGGCATCCGGCCGACCTCGCCGGCGAGGTGCTGAACGCGCTCGTCGATCGCAGCGGCATCGATCCGGCGGCCATCGAGGACGTCATCCTCGGCTGCGTCGGCCAGGTCGGCGAGCAGAGCTTCCACATCGGCCGCAACGCGGTGATGGCCTCGCGGCTGCCCGACAGCGTGCCCGCGGTGACGATAGACCGCCAATGCGGATCGTCGCAGCAGGCGCTGCATTTCGCGGCGCAGGCCGTGATGTCCGGAACCCAGGACATGGTCATCGCCTGCGGCGTCGAAAGCATGACGCGGGTGCCGATGGGCGCGCCGGTCAAGCTGGCACTCGACGCAGGTCTAGGCGGGCCCTGGAGCGCGCGCATCAAGGCGCGCTACGGCGTCGAGCAATTCAGCCAGTTCCATGGCGCCGAGGCGGTGGCGGCCAAATACGGCCTCACGCGCGCCGACCTCGACGCCTTCGCCCTGCTCAGCCACCAGCGCGCCGCCGCGGCGACGCGAGACGGCCTGTTCGCCGACGAGATCCTGCCGATCGCCATCGACGGCGGCCTGCACGCCAGCGACGAAGGCATACGCGCCGATTCGACGCTGGCGTCGATAGGCGGCGTCAAGCTGCTGACCGAGGGCGGCGTCGTCAGCGCCGCCAACGCGAGCCAGATCTGCGACGGCGCGTCGGGCGTGCTCGTCGTCAACGAACGCGCGCTCAAGGCCCATGGCCTGCAGCCGCTGGCGCGCGTGCACCAGATGACGGTGACCGCGGGCGACCCGGTGATCATGCTCGAGGAGCCGATCCCGGCGACAAGGCGCGCGCTGCAGCGCGCCGGCATGAAGATGTCGGACATCGACCTCTACGAAGTCAACGAGGCCTTCGCGTCGATCCCTCTGGCGTGGCTGCGCGCGCTCGAAGCCGACCCGGCGCGGCTCAACGTGCGCGGCGGCGCGATCGCGCTCGGCCACCCGTTGGGCGCCTCGGGGACGCGGCTGATGACGACGCTGATCCACGCCTTGCGCAGCAGCGGCAAGCGCTACGGGCTGCAGACGATGTGCGAAGGCGGCGGGCTGACCAACGTCACCATCGTCGAAGCGCTCTAGGTGGGCGCGATGGACGGCAGGACCTGGCTGTACCGCGGCCGCACGCTCGGCGTGGTGCGCATCGACGGCGAATTCGCCGAACTCGCCTTCGACCGCGAGGGCGAATCGGTCAACAAGCTCGATACGCTGGCGATGGACGAGCTGCGCGCGGCCACCGCGGCGATCGCCGCGATCGCGGCGCAGGGGGCGCTGCGCGGGCTGCTCGTGACGAGCGCCAAGCCGGTGTTCATCGTCGGTGCCGACATCGGCGAGTTCGGCGCGATGTTCCGGCTGTCGGTCGACGCGATGGCGGCGCAGATTGCCGATTCGAACGCCGTGTTCACGGCCTTCGAGGACCTGGCGCTGCCGACGGTGGCGGCGATCAACGGCTACGCGCTCGGCGGCGGGCTCGAATTCGCGCTCAGCGCCGCGCTGCGCGTGATGTCCGACGAGGCGCAGGTGGGCGTGCCCGAGGTCAAGCTCGGCATCTTCCCGGGCTTCGGCGGCACGGTGCGGCTGCCGCGCGTGGCCGGTGCCGCGGTCGCGCTCGAATGGGTCACCGGCGGTCGCTCGTACAAGCCGGCGCTGGCGCTGGCTGCGGGCGTCGTCGACGAGGTCGTCGCCGCACCCGCCTTGCGCGATGCCGCGCTGGCGCTGCTGCGCCGCGCCGCCGCCGGCGAGATCGACTGGCACGCGCGCCAGCAGCGCAAGCGCGAGCCGATCGGCGTCGAGCCGCAGGCACCTTACGAGACGACGCTGGCGGCGCTGGAAGCCAAACGCCATCTGCACCAGGGCGCGGCCGCGACGGCACTGGCGCTCATGCGGCGCGGCGCGGCGCTGAACCGCGCCGACGCGCTCGTCGCCGAGCACCGCGCCTTCGCCGAGGTCGCCCGGACGCAGGCCGCGAGTTCGCTCGTGCAGACCTTCATGAGCGAACAGCAGCTGCGCAAGCTGAACAAGCAGCGCGCCGCCGCGGCGCGGACGGTGCGGCATGGCGCCGTCGTCGGCGCCGGTGTGATGGGCACCGGCATCGCGCAGGTCAGTGCGCTGGCCGGCGTCGCGGTGCGGCTGACCGATGTCGACGGCGGCCGCGTCGATCGCGCCTTCACGGCGCTGGGCGAGCAATTGGCACGCCAGGTGCAGCGCGGACGGCTCAAGCCCGAGCGCGCGGCGGCGGCGCGCGCGGCCGTCACGCCGCAGATCGACCACGCCGGATTCGACGCCATCGACTTCGCCGTCGAGGCCGTCGTCGAACGTCTCGACGTCAAGCGCGAGGTGCTCGCGGCCGTCGAGCGCGACGCCGGAGGCGACGCGGTGCTGGCGTCGAACACCTCGAGCTTTCGCATCGACGATCTCGCGCAGGCGCTGCAGCGGCCGCAGAACCTCGTCGGCCTGCATTTCTTCAATCCGGTGCCGGCGATGGCGCTGGTCGAGGTCGTGCGCGGCCGCCGCAGCAGCGATGCCGCGGTGGCCACCGCCGTCGGCTATGCGAACGCGATCGGCAAGACGCCGGTCGTCGTCGCCGACGTGCCGGGTTTTCTCGTGAACCGCGTGCTCACGCCCTACATGCGCGCCTTCCTGCAGCTCGTCGAGGAAGGCGTCGATTACGCGGCGATCGACCGCGCGATGGAGGCCTTCGGTTGGCCATTAGGTCCGGCGGCGCTGCAGGATCTGGCCGGCATCGACGTCGGCGCCGCGGCCTGCGACGAGATCTCGGCCGGCTACGCCGAGCGCATGCCGCCTTTGCCGCGCAATGCGCTGCGGCTGCTCGCCGACGCCGGCCGGCTCGGGCGCAAGAGCGGCGGCGGCTTCTACCGCTACCCGGGCGGCGCGCAGGCGCAACGCGAACCGGCCGACGAGGCGCGGGCGCTGCTGGCCGCGATCCAGCCGGCCGGTGCGCACGCCACGCTCGACGACGCCGCCATCGTCGAGCGGCTGATGCTGCCGCTGATCATCGAGGCGGTGCGCGCGCTGGACGAGGGCGTCGTCGCCAACGCCTGCGAGCTCGACCTCGCGCTGCTGCTCGGACTGGGCTTCCCGGCCTATCTCGGCGGCGCCTTGAAATACGCCGACTGGCTCGGGGCGGCCGAGGTCGTGTGTCGCGCCGATGCGCTCGCCCACCTGGGGCCCGCGTACCGAGCGACGGACGGGCTGCGCGAGCGGGCGCGGGCCGGGACGCGTTTCTACGCATCCTGACGGGCCCTCATCATGCGGCCGCGTCCGCGACCATCCTGCAATCATCGAACCAGGCAAGACACGCATGCGCAATTCAAGACGCGATCGGCGACTCATCCAGGGGATCGCCACGATGGGCCTGCTGTGCGCCTGCGCGCAGCCGACGCGCGCCAGCGAGCCCCCGCCGCCTGCCGATTCCTGCCGCACCGCGGCGCCATCGGTGGACCTGCTGCCGCGCGATCCGGCCAGCCGGGGCGAGCTGCTGCGCGCGGCGGCCTTCGATGCGACGATCTACGGCATGCCCGCGGTCCTGCAGTACGAGCAGCTGTACCGCCAGGCCTGGGACCGGACTTCGGCCAGCTATACCGGCTTCAACCGCTTCCGCCACGAGCGCACGCTGGCCGGGCCGGACTATGCGACCTTCCGGGTGCCGAACAGCGATACCCTGTATTCGACCGCCTGGATCGATCTCGGCCGCGGGCCGGTGGAAATCGACATTCCGCCGACGACCCTGCGCTATTTCACGCTCAATATCTTCGACATCTTCGGCAATCCGGACAATCTCAGCAATCGCACGATCGGCTTCAAGGGTGGCCGTTTCCTGCTCGTGCCGCCGGGCTGGGACGGATCGGCTCCCGCCGGCGTCCAGGTCTGGCACGCGGGGACGGTCCAGCTCTGGATCCTGATGCGGGCCTTCGCCCAGTCCGACGCGGAAACCGTCGCGGCGCGCGCGTTCCAGGACCAGGTCCGGATCATCGCGCCCGCCGCCTCGGGTGATGCCGCCGCCGACCCGGCGCCGCCGATGCCGCGCGCCGGGGCACTCGGGTTTCTCGCCGTCCTCGACCATGTCCTGCGCGTCAACGGCTGCCTGCCGGGAGAAGAAGCGCTGGTGTCGCGCTTTCACACGCTGGGTGTCATGGGCCGCAAGGCCTTCGATCCGGCCGCCCTCGACGCGACGGCGCTCGCGGCCATCGACAGCGGCTACCAGCTTGCCAGCACGCTGATAGGCCGCTCGAAATCCCAGCTCGGCATGCCGGCCGGAACCGGCTGGATGAAGGTGGAAAAAGGCCATTACGGCTACGACTACGTGCGCCGGGCCGTGACCAATGCGGCCGGGCTCGGCGCCAATGTGCGCGAAGAGAACGCCTCGTACACGGCCTTCGTCGATGGTGACGGCAAGGCGCTCGATGGTGCCACCGCACGCTATCGGCTGAAGCTGACGACGCCGCCGCCGGTCGACGCCTTCTGGTCGGTCACGCTTTACGATGCCAGGACATTCGCCCTTTATCCGAATGCCCTGCACCGCTACCTGATCAGCGACCGCACGGCAGGGCTGAGGGTCGATGCCGACGGCGCGATCGAGATCGCGATGCAGCATGAACCGGCCAGCCAGGGCAACTGGTTGCCGGCACCGTCAGGCCCGTTCTTCGTCGTCATACGCGCCTATGGTCCGCAGCCACCGATGCTGACCGGCCAGTGGTTGCCGCCGGCCATCGCGGCCATCAAACCCTAGGCTTGCGCCGGCCTGTTCAGTCGATGCGCTCGATCGGTGGCGGCATCCAGCGCTGCAGCAGGATCTCCTCGCTCGGCTGGTACAGGCGCAACATGAGGTAGAACGGCCGGTCCCGGTCGACGGGCAGCCAGTTCGGTGCCGGCACGCCGGGCGGCAAGGCGGCCGCGACCAGGACGGTCAGGCCGCCATCGGCATCGTGCACGAGTCCCGGCGATCGATCACCGATCGAGTAGCGCGCGGCCGCATTCGGCATCATGCGGCCCTTGTCGTCGTAGGCGGTGACCGACCAGAAAGCGCCGACCGGCGGGTAAAGGCCGGCTGCGAAGTGGATGCGATAGACGTGGCGGCCATCGAGCGCCGATCCGCTTGCATCGACGCGGGCCAGCGGATAGATCGCCTCCTCGGGAATCGCGACATTGGGTTGATCCTTGGCCACGCCCGCCCGCAGCAGATAGTCGCTGCCGAAACGCGGGCCGCGATAATTGATGGTCCAGCCGTTGCGCTGCAATCCGAGTTCGCGCGAGCGGGCATCGACGAGTCGTCGCCCGGCCTCGAAGCCCGTTTCGATGGCCGCCTTCTGAGCCTCGGACCAGCGATCCGGATGAAACTCCAGTCCGGGCCCGATGCCGAGACCCCGCAGTGAATCGATGATGGCCGCATCTTTCGGCAGCACGGTCCATTCCTGCAATACGCGATTCAGCCGGGCCAGGAATGCCAGATCGTCGGGCAGTTGCTCGCCGGCCATCGTCAATGGCGTCGCGGCCCGCATGGCGGCGGGCCGCCGGTTCCCCATCTGCCAGTCCTTCCAGCTCCACAGCGCGAGGCGATCCTGCAGCGCATGCACGGCGGGATATTCGGCCGCGCTGCGCACGAGGATGCGGCCGGCGATGAGGAGAAACCGCGTGGCGCTCGGCACGTCGACCATGCCTGGGGGCGCCTGGCCCGCGTCACCGGGCCCGTGGATGAAGATCGGCGGCAATTGGCCGCCGTGCGTGCGCTGGCCCAGCGACTGCTCCGCCGAGGTGTCGGCGAAGATCATCGAGAACGTGTAGTAACGCCGGCCGAAATCCGGTGCCGTCATGACGATCGGGCCGTCCTGGAGGTCGAGCCAGGCCAGCGAATAGATCGTGTCGTTGTTGAGGCCGACGCCGGCATGGTTCTCGGGGCCGGCGAGGATCCTGCCGTGGACGAACGCATTCAGCGGATGGGTGGGTCGGCCGGCCGCACCGCGGGCGAACGCGTCCTTCAACTCGGCCTGGTGCATCAGCGGCATGCCCCAGACATAGGCGCGGGTGGCCAGGCTCGCGAGGTCGGTGGCCGGGGTGCCGAACAGGCGATCGTTGATGCGCTGCCATTCCGAGGCCGTATGAACGCTGCGCTTCGTGGTGGCATCGACGGCATTCGCCTCGCTTGCGCCTGCCGGCACGAGGGCCTGCGCGCCGCAGCAAATGATCATCGCCGCCCAGGGATGGCGCCGGATCCACCAGATTGATTGCATACGATGATCCCGCGCCTGCGCTTTCGATTCGATCGCGGGACTCAGTCTAGCGGTTCGTGCTTCCTCTTGCGCAGGGCAGGAAGTCGCGATCGCGGGCGGCCCGCCCGCCGCCGCGCCGGCATTCTCCGGCTCGCCATGGCGGCGCTCGCGCTGGTCGCGGCGTCGGCGCAGGCGGTCGATGCGACCAGCGAATTCGACCAACGGGAGCGCGATTGGCGCAACGGCGCCATCGTCTACCAGGTCCTCGTCGACCGCTACGTGCCCGCCGCGGACCTGGCCGCCAAGCGCAGCCTGTACCCGCCGCCCAAGCGCCTGCGCGACTGGTCGGAGGTGCCCCGGCGCGGCGTCGACCTCGCCGACGCGAAGCTCAACAGCCAGGAGCTCGACTTCTGGGGCGGCGACCTGCGCAGCCTCGGCACCCGCCTCGCCTACGTGCAGCAGCTCGGCGCCGACGTGCGCTATCTGAATCCCATCCACCTCGCCTACACGAACCATAAATACGACGCACTCGATTTCAAGCAGATCTCGCCCGAATACGGCGACCGTGACGATTTCAGGCGCCTTGCGGCGCAGGTGCATGCGCTGGGCATGAAGGTCGTGCTCGACGGGGTGTTCAACCACATGGGACGCAACGCGCCGATCTTCCAGGACGCGTTCAGGAACCCCGACAGCCCGTGGCGGGGCTGGTTCCATATCGGGCCGCAGTACCCCGGCGGTGCACCCGTGTGGTCCGGCTATCAGAACCTGCCCGAACTCAACCTCGAGAATCCGGCCGTGCGCCGCGACCTCTACGAGGCCCCCGATTCGGTCGTGCAAAGCTACCTGCGCGACGGCGCGGACGGCTGGCGGCTGGACACGGCGTTCGAGCTGGGCCCGAAATACCTGCGCGACCTGACCGACGCGGCACATCGCAGCAAGCCGGGTTCGCTGGTCGTCGGCGAGATCGTCAATTACCCCGGCACCTGGTTGAAATCGATCGACGCGGTGATGAACTTCAGCCTGCGGCAGATCGTGCTCGGCGCCGAGCTCGGCATGCGCGGCGGACCCGACCCCGAGAACCGCGGCCCGATGCGCTGGGACCTGCTGCGCGACGACAACCCGGACCTGGCCTGGATGAAGCGGCTCATCGCGCTGCGCAAGCAGCACCGCGCGCTGCGCATCGGCAATTGCAGGACGGTCGAATCCGACCACCTGATGGCCTTCGAGCGCTATACCGACCGGGCGCTGGAAACCGTCGTCGTGATCGCCAACCCGACGGCGGCGCCGGTGCGCGAACGCATCATGATCGCCAATCCGTACCTGCTCGACGACACGCCGATGGTGGACATGCTGGCGGCGCCCGATGCGCCGGCGGTGGCCTCGGTCGGCGACCGTCACCGTGCCGGCCGAGACCGTCCGGGTGCTGGCGCCGAAGCGGCCATCGCTCGGCGGCTACGACCGCTACAAGCGCGTGCCCTGAACCCCGCCGGCGGCGTGTACGGCCGACAATGCGGGCCGCACACCCCCAGCCGCACCCCTTGTCTTCCGAACCGTTCTCGCTGCGTCGCATCGCCATCCCCGCCTTCGGCCCGTCGCTGCTGTTCGGCCTCGGCGAAGGCGCGATCCTGCCCATCGTGCCGCTGAGCGCGCGCGACCTCGGCGCCTCGGTGCCGGAAGCGGCGCTCGTCGTGACGCTGATCGGCATCGGCTCGCTCATCAGCAACGTGCCGGCGTCGCTGATCACGATGCACCGCGGCGAGCGCTGGGCCATCGTCGCCGCCGCCGTCTGGTGCGCGCTGGCGATGGCGCTCGGCGGCCTGACGGGCCATTTCGGCCTCTTCGCCGTCGCCTGCTTCATGGTCGGCATGTCGCAGGCCGTCTTCAGCCTCGCGCGCCAGAGTTTCCTCACCGCCGCGGTGCCGCCGGCGTTCCGCGCCCGCGCGCTCTCGACGCTGGGCGGCGCGATGCGCATCGGCCTCTTCGCCGGGCCCTTCGCCGCGGCGGCGGCGATCCACCGCTGGGGCCTCGTCGGCGCCTACGGCGTCGGCATCGTCGCGCTGCTGGCGGCCGGCGCGCTGGCCGCGCGCATGCCCGAACTCGAACTCGAGGGCGCCGAGGATGTCGGCGCGCCGGCGCCCGGCCTCGGCACCATCCTGCGCGAGCGCCGCCGTGTGCTGCTGACGCTGGGCATCGGCGTCATGCTCGTCAGCGCCGTGCGCGCGACGCGCCAGGCGGTGATCCCGCTGTGGGCCGACCACCTGGGCCTGGCGCCGTCGGTCGCGGCGCTGATCTATGGCGTCGCCGGCGGCATCGACATGCTGATGTTCTACCCCTCGGGCAAGCTGATGGACGAGAAGGGCCGGCGCTGGGTCGCCGTGCCGTCGATGCTCATCATGGGCGTGGCGCTGCTGGCGACGCCGCTGGCCCAGGGCGCCACGGGCCTGATGATCGCGGCCAGCGTGATGGGTTTCGGCAACGGCATCGGCTCGGGGATGGTGATGACGCTCGGCGCCGACCACTCGCCGCGTGCCGGGCGCGCGCATTTCCTCGGCGTCTGGCGCCTGATGTCGGACCTCGGCGCCAGCGGCGGCCCGGCGCTGCTGTCGCTGCTGGCGGCGGCGGCCACGCTGGGCAGCGGCATCGCGGTCAGCGGGCTGATCGCCTTCGCCGCGGCGGCGCAGCTCGCCTACTGGATTCCGCGCGCGCGCTGAACGCTGAATCTCACTTCAACGCATGCTCCAGCGCCAGCAGCGCCCAGGAGGTCGCCAGCTCGGGCTTGTCTTCCCACCACAGCTTGGACTGGTGGTTGATCCAGGAGCCGTCGCGCTCCTGGATGTTCACCAGGCGGTCGGCGAGCTCGTTGCGCCAGTTGTGGTGCTGGCCGCGCTTGTCGACGAAATCGTCCTGGCCGTAGGCGTACATGACCTTGGCGTAGGCGCCGTAGAAATAGAACAGCGTCGTCTGCGTATCGGTGCCCGGGTTGGTGTCGAGCGTGTAGTTGCTGGTCAGCCAGTGGTAGGCGGCCTGCACGCGCGGATCGGCCTTGTCGGTGCCGGCGAACAGCAGGCTCAGCATGCCGGCGGCGGTCATGCTGCCGTAGGACTTGGTGCCGCCGCCGAGTTCCGGCGGATCCATGCCCGGCGAGTAGGCGAAGCCGCCGTCGTTGCCCGACCATTTCTGGTCGTTGCTCTCGCTGCGGTTCTGCATCCGGGTGGCGAAGATCATCGCCTTCTTCCAGACCGGATCGTTGGGATCCAGCGCCGTCGCCTTCAGCGCCTCCAGCGCGACGTGCAGGTTCGACACGTCGGGCCGCTCGTCGCCGCCGTAGCCCATGCCGCCGTACCAGTTGTCGACGGGGGCAAAGCCGCGGCTCTCGCCGATCTGCGCCTTGATGATGTACTGCTGCGCCTTGGCGATCACCGGCGCCCATTGCGGGTCGTGGGTGGCCGCCAGCGCGGTGATCGAGACGGCGGTGTTGTAGCTCTGGTCGTGCTGGATCTCGACGATCGAGCCGTCGGGATTCTGGCGCGAGGCGATGAATTTCGCCGTGCGCGCGACCAGGGGTTTGTCCGCTTCGGGAACGCCGCGCGGGTTCTCCAGGATCACCCGCAGCGCCAGCGCCGTCAGGCCGACCGAATGGCCGACCGAGCCGTCGGCCGCCTGATGGGCCTTCAGCCACGCGATGCCCTTGTCGACCGCGAGCTGCGCCTTGTCATGCACCGCCGGGTTCATCGCCGGCGCCGCCTGGGCGGCGCCGATCGCGCACAGCAGGGCCGCCGACAGGAACTTCATCTTCATCCAATTCGCCATCAGAAATCTCCTCGATGCATGCCGCGCGGGCGCGGCGAACTCGTTCAGAACTCCCAGCCCAGGATCACGTAGGCGTTGAGCTTCATCGATTCGCTGGTCAGTCCGAACAGCGGCGCGAAGTCCAGGTGCATCTGCTTGACCGGGGTCCAGCGGATCGAGGGACCGATCTGCAGATCGCGCTCATTGTGCCCGCGCGAACCCGCGGCGCTGGTCCAGCCGAGCCGCGTCTCGACGCCGAGTTCGAGCTTGTGGTCGATGGTGCTGTTGGAAATGCCGGCGGTGAACTGCTTCTCGGTCGTGCGCTGGCCGCTGATCTGCTGCTCGACCGAGAAGTTCACACCCCAGTGCCAGCCGGGCGCCAGCGCGTCGCCGAGCAGCAGCTTGGCCTCGATCAGGTCGGGGCTGCCGCTGTTGCTCGTGTACTCGAGGTACAGCGTCGGGTTGCCCCAGATCTTGCCCCAGTCGTCGAGCGCCCAGCGCACCTCGCCCGAGAAGCCCGACGACCCCGGACCGCTGGAGCCGATGTCGTGTCCGGTGTTCAGGTAGAGATCGATCTGCAGATGGTGCGGCAGGCCGAATTCGAGCTCGCTCTGCGTCGTCAGATGCGTCGGCTGGCTCTTGTCCTTGGGCGTCTCGAAACGCCACCACTGCTCGAAGTCCATCACGCCATTCGGAATGACGTAGGTGCGCGTGCCCGAGAACAGCCGCTGCGCCGTCCAGCGGGGTTGCGCATAGTCGCCGATCAGCTCGTCGTCCTTGAACTTGGGCAGCGGCTTGCCGACGATGTTGATCGCCGGCATGTTGTAGCTGCTCTGCCGTTGCGCCGTGTCGGCCTCCGCTTCGCGGTTCTTCGCGTCGGATTTCGCTGCTTCGGCGCCGGGATTGACGATCGACTGCGCGTTCGCGGCCGTGCCTGCGAACGCCATGACGAGCGCCAGGACCCGGCCTGCCCGGGCCGCTGCGGGGGATTGGAATTCCAAGAGATCGAACATGCCCAAACCTTTCATCCGGTGATTCGAGTCGGCTCGTGCATTCGGGTGAACGCCGAAGCCTCAGGGGACTCTCCGGCCACGGGGTCTGGGCAGCCGGTTGAAAGTATAGCTACTCGAATGGACCGAGACACCCCTATTCAGGTGGCTTCCGGCACGCTTCAAGTGCCGCGGCGAGCGACGTATTTCACGCGGGCGGGCATTTCCCGCGCCAGGCCGTTCCCGTCCGGGACCGGCCGGTCGACTCGGGAGGTCCGGTTGCGGGGTGTCATGTCGGTGCTAGATCGGCGCTATGGCCCAGGTCGCGATGGCCGTCATCAGCGCGATCTGCAGGCCGACGGCGAACGCCGTCGCGGCGAGCGCCAGCAGCGCCGCCCGCCATCGCCGCCCGGTGCCCGCGAAGACGGCGTAGAGCACGCCCGCCTTGTACGCGAACGGCACCACGCTGCCGACGACCCAGGCGATGCGGAAAGCCGGCGTGCCGTCGACGCCGAGCAGGACGACGAACAACAGCAGATACAGGATATTGACGGCCGACATCGAATAGGCGTTGATCACCAGATGCTCGGCATAGCCGCGTCCGCGGCCGCGGAACAGCAGCCAGGTGATCGCCGCCAGCAGCGGCAGGTCCAGCACCTGCAGCAGGGTGCGGTACTTGAACTGGAAATTGAGCAGTCGCGATTGCGTTGCCAAGGTATCGGGCGCCAGACCGGCGAGCAGCGGCGTCAGGTCGAAGCGGTGGTTGGTATAGAGCAGTGCCGCGAATCCGGCCGTCAGCGTGAGCAGATTCAGCGGATTCGCGAACTCGACGCGGTGACCGTCGAGATAGCGCAAGATCACCTGCCCGGGCCGGCGCGCCAGTCCCGCCAGCGTATGCAGCAGGCCGCGCTGGCGCGGCAGCTGGGCCGCGATATTGCGCAGCGTCAAGCGTGCGACATCGCGACGCTGGCCGCAATGGCTGCAGCAAAGACCGGTCAGTTCGGTGGCGCAGTTCGCGCAGGTCCGAACGGGCAGCGCGGCGCCGCTCGCCTGCCCCGGATCATCGACGCCCTTCAATGGAAGAACAGGTAGGCGACGAAGATCGCCGCCACCACGCCCGCGAAATCGGCCAGCAGCCCCATCGAGATCGAATAGCGCGGCCTCTTGATGCCGACCGAGCCGTAATACAGCGCGACGATGTAGAACGTCGTGTCGGCCGAACCCTGGAAGACGCAGGCCAGGCGCCCGACGAAGGAGTCGACGCCGTAGGACTTCATCGCATCGACCATCATCGCCCGCGAGCCGCTGCCGCTGAGCGGCTTCATCAGCGCCGTCGGCAGCGCCGGCGTGAAATCGGTGTTGAGCCCGAGGTGCGAGAACACGCCATTGAATCCGGCGACGACCAGCGCCAGCACGCCCGAATTGCGCAGCACGCTGACGGCGACGAGCATGCCCACCAGATAGGGGATGATCGTGATCGAGGTCTGGATGCCGCCCTTGGCGCCCTCGATGAAGGCGTCGTAGACATTGACCCGGCGCCGCATCGCGCCGACCATGAAGGCGACCATGATCGCCAGCAGCAGCAGATTGCTGCTCAGCTTCGAGAACACCTCGATCTCGGCGCGGTTCATGTGCCGGCTCATGAACCAGACGAGTCCCCCGATGCCGGCCGAGATGCCGCCGAGCCAGCCGAGCACGACGCGGTCGAACAGGTTGATGCGCTGGCGGATCGCCACGCCGACGAGGCCGACGACGGTCGCGACATAGGTCGCGATCAGGCAGGGGATGAAGATGTCCGACGGATCCTTGGCGCCGAGCACGGCGCGCTGCGCCATGATCGCCAGCGGGATCAGCGTCAGCCCCGAGGTGTGCAGCACGAGGAACATGATCTGCGCGTCGCTGGCCTCGTCGGGGTCGGGATTGAGCGTCTGCAGGCTCTCCATCGCCTTCAGTCCGAACGGCGTCGCGGCATTGTCCAGTCCGAGCATATTGGCCGAGAAGTTCATCACCATGTGGCCGTTGGCCGGGTGGTTCTTGGGCACGCCGGGGAAGATGCGCTCGAAGAAGGGCGCGATGAGGCGGGCGATGAAGTCGATCGCGCCGGCCTTCTCGCCGATCTTCATGATGCCCAGCCACAGCGTCATCACGCCGGCCAGCGGCAGCGCGATGTCCATCACGGCGACCTTGGCCGAATCGAAGGTGCCGTCGACGATGCGCTTGAAGACCTCGACATCGCCCAGCAGCAGCCACTGCACCGCGGCGGCGACGAAACCGACGAAGAAGAAGCCGGTCCAGAGGTAATTCAGCACCATGACGGGGTTCGGTCGCCGGTTGGGGGGTGGGGGCGGCCGGCGACGCCCGCTCAATGCGGGGGCGTCCCCGGGCCGGGGTTCTCGAGCCGGCGATTCTCGCGCTCGATGTGTTTGAAGAATTCGACGTCGGTCAGCGCCGAGGCGGCCGCCTCGTCGATGACCACCACGGCGCGCTCGTGCAGCTGCAGCGCCGACGCCGGGCAGGATGCGGTGACGGGCCCCTCGACCATGGCCCGGATCGCCGCCGCCTTGGCCGCGCCGGTGGCCACCAGCAGCGCCGTTCTCGATTCGAGGATCGTGCCGATGCCCATCGTGATCGCCAGATGCGGCTGGAATTCGCCGGCCGCAAAGAAGCGCGCATTGTCGGCGATGGTCGAGCGGCTGAGCGTCTTGATGCGGGTGCGCGAGCGCAGCGACGAGAACGGCTCGTTGAAGCCGATGTGGCCGTTGCGGCCGATGCCCAGCAGCTGCAGGTCGATGCCGCCCTTGCGCGCGATGGCGGCCTCGTAGTCGGCGCAGGCCTGCGCCGCGTTGGCGGCGTCGCCGCGGGGCACCGCCGTGTTCACCGGATCGATGTCGATATGGTCGAACAGGTGGCGGTCCATGAAGTGGCGGTAGCTCTGCGGATGCACCGCCGGCAGCCCCCAGTACTCGTCGAGGTTGAAGGTGCTGACCTCGCGGAAACTGACGCGGCCGGCGCGGCAGGCGGCGACCAGCTCGCGGTACAGCGCCAGCGGCGTGGCGCCGGTGGCCAGGCCCAGCACCATCGCCGGCCGCGCGACGATGCGGCGCACGATGAGGTCGGCGCAGTAGGCGGCGACCTGCGCGGCATCGTCCTGGATCACGACTTTCATGGTCAGAGTTTGATGTAGATCCGCCGCCGGTCCAAGACGTAACCGACGAGCCAGCAGCCGAACATGAAGGCCAGCGAGAACAGCAGCGAGCCGTTCCTGTCGCCGGCCCAGCCCTGGAAACCCTCGGCATAGAGCCATTCCATCAGCGACGGCTTGCCGACATGCACCAGCCACAGCACCGACATCCCGACCTCGGCCAGGAGGTAGATGAACAGCGTGTTGCGCCCGAAGACGGCGAAGAAATACGTCCAGCGCCGCTGGCCGCGCAGATCGATGACATAGCTGAGCAGGGCCAGCACGAAGCAGTCGATGCCGATCGTGCACAGCACGTAGGACGACGTCCAGAGCTTCTTGTTGATCGGCAGCACGAGGCTCCAGCCCAGCGCCGCGACGACGCAGAGGCCGGCCGCCAGCGACAGCTTGGCGATGCCCTCGTAGCCCGCACCGTGCCGGCGCAGCAGCCGGGCGGCGAAATAGCCGGCCAGCACGTTGACGATCGCCGGCAGCGTGCCGAGCAGGCCCTCGGGGTCGAAGGCGATGCCCTCGCCGTGATAGAGATGCGCATCGCCCAGCAGCCAGCGATCGAGGCGCAGGCCGGCGTTGCCGGTCAGCGTGTAGTCGCCCCAGCGCGCCATCACCCACCAGCTCGCCAGCAGGGCCAGGGCGCAGAACACCAGCGCGCCGCGCCGACCGCCGTAATGCAGGATCAGCATCGCGCCGGCCCAGCTCAGCGCGATGCGCTGCAGGACGCCGAGGATGCGCGTGTGGTCCAGCGGCAGCAGGCTCAGCCGGCCGGCCGCGTCGAACTGGAAGAACGGAAACCAATAAAGCAAATAGCCGCAGAGGAAGATCAGCGCGCCGCGCCGCAGCACCTTGGACAGCAGGGCCGCCTGCCCGAGCCCCTGGTATTTCTCCACCGTATGGCTCATCGCCGCGCCGACGACGAACAGGAACGACGGGAACACGACGTCGGTCAGCGTCAGCCCATGCCAGGGAGCGTGCAGCAGTTGGGTGTACGACAGCGTCTCGCTGATCGACATGTTGACGACGATCATCAGCGCCAGCGTGATGCCGCGCATCACGTCGATGGTTTGCGAGCGTTCCTTCAATACGGTCATCGTGGGTTCCCGGGACGACGATCAGGCGGGCAGGTCTGGCGGATCAGGCGGATCCGGCAGGCGGATGGTCGCCACGAGGCCGCCGTCCGGATGGTTGTGCAGCGACAGCTCGCCGCCATGCGCCTGGACGATGCCGCGCGCGATGCCCAGGCCCAGTCCCAGGCCGCCCTCGTTGCGCTCGCGGCCATGGCCCAGCCGCACCCGGGGTTCGAACAGCGTGCCCAGCGCTTCCTCGGGCACGCCGGGGCCGTGGTCGCGGACCTCGATGACGACCCAGCCGGCTTCGGCGCGCGCCGTGATCTCGGCGCGCTCGCCGTAGAAGAGCGCGTTGTCGAGCAGGTTGCCGAGCGCCCGCCGCAATGCCAGCGGCTTGGCGCGGACCGTCAGGCCCGATTCGGCGTAGCTCACGACGCGCCCGCCCAGGCGGGCGCCGCGCACCATGCGGTCGATGAGACCGTCCAGCCGCAGCTCGACGCGGTTCTCGTGGATGTCGCTGTCCTTCACGCATTGCAGCGCGCCCTTGACCATCATGTCGAGCTCGTCGAGGTCCTCCTCGAATTCGCCGCGCAGCGCGTCGTCCTCGAGCAGCTCGGAGCGCAGCTTGAGCCGCGTGATCGGCGTGCGCAGGTCGTGCGAGATCGAGACGAAGAGCCGCTCGCGATCCTCGAGATAGCGCTGGATGCGCTCGCGCATGGCGCCGAAGGCGCGCGCCGTGTTGATGAATTCGCGGCTGCCGGTCTCGGGCAGGCTGGGCATGCGCTCGTCCTTGCCGAAGGCCTCGGCGGCGTCCGACAGCGCGGCCAGCGGCCGCGTGATCCAGCGCAGCACGACGAGGATCGACAGCACCAGCACGGCGGCCAGCGAAAGCCCCTGCAGGATCAGCCGGTCCGACGACAGCGGGTTGTCGCTGCTCAAGAAATAGGGGTTGGGCATCAGCGTCGCCAGATAGAGCCAGTTGCCGGGTTCGAGCTCGGTCTGGATCACCAGCACCGGCGCCGGGTCGGGCTTGATCAGCAGGATGTGCTGGACCCAGCTCTCGGGCAGGTCGGTGATCTTGACGCCGTCGCGCGAGACCGTCAGCTGGTCGGGCCAGGCGAATGCCAGCCGGTAATCCGGCGTGTTCGGCAGGTCGGCCTTCAGCGTCGATTGCAGCGTCTCGATGACCGTATCGGCCAAGGCGCTGTGCTCCATCGATTTCACCGGCACATAGTCGTTGCCGACGTTGACGTAGAAGCGCGTGCCGCCCATTTCGCGGAACTGGCGGATCATCAGCATGCGGTAATTCGCCGGCAGGCTGCGAAAGAAGCGGATCGAGCTCGAGGCGCCATGCCCGAGATAGCGCGCCGCCGTCCGCGCATCGATCTCGGCCCGCGCCCGCAATTGCGAGGCCCACACCAGGTTGCCGGCCAATTGCGTCAGCAGCACGCCGGCCACCATCACCAGCGACAGCCGCCCCAGCAGCGACTGCGGCAGCCAGCGCCAGGCGCCGCCCGGTTCAGGCATGGGAGGCGGCCACGTCGGCCGAGAACACATAGCCCGCGCCGCGCACCGTCTTGATCAGGTGCGGATTCTTGCCGTCGTCGTCCAGGCGCAGCCGCAGGCGGCTGATCTGCACGTCGAGCGAGCGGTCCAGCGGACCCGCATCGCGCCCCCGCGTCTGCTCGGCGAGCACATGACGGTCGAGGATCTTGCCCGGGTGTTCGACGAAATATTTCAGCAGTTCGAAATCCAGCCCCGTCAGCGCCACCGGACGGCCTTCGCGGTCGCAGACCGTGCGTTCGAGCAGGTCGAGCGTGAAGCCGTCGAAGCGGTAGTAGCGCACCGGCGCCGCGGTTTCCGAGCCCATGCGGCGCAGGATGGCCTTGATGCGCGCCAGCAGTTCGCGCGGGCTGTAGGGCTTGGCGATGTAGTCGTCGGCGCCGAGCTCGAGGCCGACGACGCGATCGGTCTCGTCGGAACTCGCGGTGAGCATGATGATCGGCAGGTTGGAGCGCTGGCGCACGGCGCGGCACAGCGCGAAGCCGTCGGTGTCGGGCAGCATCACGTCCAGGATGACCAGAGACAGCGCGTCGGCGTGGCGCTGGAATTCGGCCAGGAAACTCTCGCCGTTGTGCGAGACGACGACCTCGTATTGATTCTTCTCGAGGTAGGTCTTGAGCAGCATCCGGGTCTTCAGGTCGTCGTCGACGATGAGGATCTTGCGCAAGCGAGTCGCTCCTTGTTTCAGTGGTGGACCGGCGTCGCGCTGACGCGCAGCGCCCGGAACAGCGCCGCCAGGCGCTCGCGCGCCGCCTCGGGCGTGACGGCATCGTCGATGTAGTAGCGATGCACTTCGGCGACGATGGCGTCCTTGCTCGCCTCGTCGGTGGCCATGCGGTGCACGAGGCTGGGCACCTGCACCGCGTCGCCCGCGGCGAAGGTCGTCCACGAGGCCCGCGCGCAGGCGTCCATGCGCGCCGGGTCGGCGTCGCGCCGCACCGACACCGAACCCTTCACGGCGTTGTATTCGCTCTGCGCCGCCGGCGTCATGACCCGTCTCGCCAGCGCTTCCTGCGCGGGCCGATGCGCATAGTCCTTGGCGAACATCGACAGCGTGTCGACGCTGTAGAGGTGGTAGGGGCCGGTGTCGGGCATCGCGGCGCAGCCGAAGTCGCGCTCGGTGACATGGCCCGCCGCATTCAGCTCGCCCTTGGCCCAGTCGCCCATCACCAGCATCGCCGCGTCGCCCTGCGCCAACTGGGTGACGACGGCCGGCCAGGGCCGCTCGTCGGCGGGTGCGGCGATCCAGCGCTTGACGCGACGCAGCCGTTGCAGCGCCGTCAGCAGCCGCGGATCGCCGATCGCCGCGGCGCTGCGCTCGACGAACAGGGCGCGGTGGAAGGCGGGTCCGCCGGTGGCCAGCACGAGGTTCTCGAACAGCGCCGCGACCTGCCAGGGCTCGCTGCTCTGCGCCAGGGCGGCCACACCCGCGTTCCTGAAGACCTCGGCCGTGCGCTCGAATTCGGCCCAGCTGCGCGGCGCCTGCAACTTGAAGCGGTCGAACAGCCGGCGGTTGTAGAACAGCGTGTTGACGCGGTGGATGCCCAGCGGCGCGGCGACGACATGGTCGCGATAGCGGATCAATTTGTCGACGGTCGGGAACAGGCTGCGCGACCAGTTCGCCGCCGCCGCCACGTCGTCGATTTCGAGCAGCAGGCCGAGTTCGGCCCATTCGCCGATCGACAAGCCGATGATCTGCGTCACCTCGGGCGCGTCGCCCGCGAGGACGCGGCTGCGCAGCACCTTGCCGGCCCCGAGACCGGCACCGCCGGGTATCGCGCCATCCTTCCATTCGATGCCCGCGGCGGCCGCCTGATGCGCCAGCACGTCGACGGCCCGGCGCTCGCTCACCGAGGTCCACCAGTGCAGCACCTGCAATGCATCGGTAGTCGCCGGCGGCGCGCCACAGGCCGGCCCCGCGGCGCCGCTCAGCAGCAGCAGGGACACCGACATCCTGCGGACCACCGAGTCGAGCAGCATGCGCGGCGGCGGCGCGTCACCGCGCCGCCAGCGCCGCGGCGATCGCCGGCTCGACGCGCTCGATCATCACGCGGTAGCCCGCGGCATTCGGGTGCACGCCGTCGCCCGAATACTCGCGGCGCAGGCCGAGCCGATCGTCGACCATCGGCGTGTAGTAGTCGACCAGCGTCAGCCGGTGCCGTTCGGCATAGGCGCGGATGCGCCGGTTCAAGTCGATGATGGTCGGCGCGGGCTTGAGCGACGGGCTCCAGGGATAGGCGTTGGCCGGCACCAGCAGGCACAGCACGACCTGGATGCCATGGACCTGGGCCAGTTCGGCCATCGACTCGATGTTGCCCTCGATCGTCTCGTTGCTCGCCGGCCCGGTGTTGCCGGCGATGTCGTTGGTGCCGGCCAGGATCACGACCGCGGCGGGGTGCAGGTCGATCACGTCGGCACGCAGGCGCAGCAGCATCTGCGGCGTCGTCTGGCCGCTGATGCCGCGGTTGATGTAGCGCGGGTTCTTGAAGAATTCGGGTGACCAGAATTCGGTGATCGAATCGCCCATGAAGACCACGCGCTGCTCGCCCGGCGCGGGCGGGGCCAGCAGCGCATTGCGCGCGCGGTAGGCGCCCAGGTTGGGCCAGTCCTGCACGGCGCCCTTGTCGTCGGCAGCCCGGGTCGGCGCGGCGCAGACGAGGGCCAGCAGGAAGATGGCGCAGGGCTTGTGGAACTTCATCGGCGACCTCGGCCTGTTGGGGTGGGAATCGATGCGCGGTGCGCGGGCGATTATCGCGGCCGGGGCCGGCTCAGTAGCCGTAGTTCAGGCCCAGCAGGTATTGGCGCCCGAACTGCTGGTAGCCGTTCATCCAGGTCGAGCCGTTGGCCGTGGCGGTCGTCACATACGGGGTGTTGGTCAGGTTGTTGACCTGGAACAGCAGGCCCAGGCCCTTGAGCAGGCCGCCCTGGAACTCGTAGCCGATCTGCAGGTCGGTGATCTTCTCCGCCTGGATCGAGTCCATGATGAACTTGAAGGCGTTGTGCCGGGTGGCGTAGAAGGTCGAGCGGTAGCGCTGCGCGATGCGGAACTGGAAGCCGTTCTTCTCGTAATACCCGGTGAGGCCCCAGACATGGCCCGACAGACCCTCGAGCGAGGTGTTCGTCGCCGCGCCGCTGGCATCGGTGCCAGGCAGATTGCTGGTCGTGTCGGAGTAGCTGGCGATGACGCCGAAGCCGTCGAGACCACGCGACACGAGCTCGCCCGCCAGCGCGGCACTCAACTCGATGCCGTGGATGCGGCCCCCATGGGTGTTGGTGGGCGTCGTCATCGTGCCCAGGTTGCTGATCGGCTGGATGCCGCTGGGGTTCGTGAAACCGGTGAAGTCGTAGGCAACGTCCTTGGTGAGGATGCCCGTGGTCACCTGCTTGTCCCAGACCGCGAACGCGACGTAGCTGCGCTTGCCGAAGTATTTCTCCAACGACAGGTCGAAGGCATTCGCGCGCCAAGGCTCGAGTTGCGGGTTGCCGCCGCTGCCCGACCAGGTGCGGTCGGTCTGGCTCACCGAGGCCGTGGTGCCGGCGCGCATGTCCGCCATGTTCGGCCGCGCCACGGTGCGCGCCACGCCCAGGCGCAGCAAGGCCGACGGGCCCAGTTCGCCGACGAGGTTCAGGCTGGGCAGCACGTCGGTGTAGTTCCTGCCGCCGGTCACCGGCGTGAGGTTGCCCTGGTTGTCGTCATACAGGCCGCTGGCCGTCTGGCGCGCGTTGACGATCTGCACGCCGACATTGCCGCGCACCGGCATGCCGGCATGGAAGTCGAGGTTGACCTTGGCGAATGCGGTCGTGATCTTCTCGCTCACGCCCCAGTTCCAGCTCGGGCTCTTGGGGTCCGACGGCGTGACCGTGTAGGCCGCGCTGTTCGTGGCATTGAAGACGTCGAAGCTGATGCTGGGACCCACGCCGAGGAAGCCGAGGTTCACCGGCGATTGCAGCAGTCCCGCGGGTATCGGCGCGCAGGACGGCCACATATTGCAATCGGTGCCCTGCGTCAGGTTGTAGCTGGTCTGCACATAGCCCAGGTTCTTGCTGCGCTCGGCATAGATCACGCCGCCGTCGAAGCCGCTGACGGGGCCCCACTCGACATCGCGCCGCGTCTGCAGCCGCAGCGACTTCGCTTCGTCGTTCACGTCGGCCCTGCCGACGACGGCGCCGCCGCCCCACCAGGCCCCGCTCAGCTGCCAGTTGGCCGGGTTGGCGAAACCGAACGCCGAGGTGACGCTGCCGAAACCCGAAAGCCCGGCCGGGAAGACGACGTTGAAGGTGGCGGGGTCGATGCCGGTGGCATAGGCCTCGCCGATCGATTCGTGGCGCGTGGCGCGCGACCAGCTCAGGTCGCCGGTCGTCGTCCAGCCGCCGGCCTTGAGCACGGTGTTCCAGCCCGCCGCGTCGACATAGTCGTTGCGGTTGTCCTTGCGCATCGTCATGAACGGCGTGATGTTGGCGATCACGCCGCCGCCATGGGAGTTGGCCAGCGGCGACCAGTTCGGCGTCGTGCCGTTGGCCCAGTCGTTCCAGTAGGCGATGAACTCGCGCCCGTTCATGCGCTGGCTGAACTTCGACGAGAAGAGGTCGACCTGGCTGTGCAGATCCTTGCTGGGCTTGTATTCGAGCACGGCCATCAGGCCATCGCGCACGGTCTGCGTCGACGCCGCACCCATTTCCGCGCCGTCGTAGGCCGAGGTGCCGGCGAGCAGGCCGTCGACCGTGCCGCAGCAATTCGTCAGCCAGTCGGCGGTGCCGTAATCCCAGGGATTGAAATACTTCTTCTGGTTCGGGCTGTCCAGCCGCGCGAAACCCAGCGCCACGCCTATCGTGCGGTCGGCGAACTGGTCGATGTACGACGCACTGAAGCGCGCGCCGGCGCTCTTGCTGCCGGGGACGATGTCGCCGAGCGAATTCTTTTCGATGCGCACGTTCAGCGAGACCTTGCGCGCGGCGTAATCCAGCGGCCGCACCGTGTGCAGGTCGACCGTGCCGGACAGGCCCTGCGTGCCCAGGGCGGCATCGGGCGTCTTGTAGAGCACGGCCGAATTGACCAGTTCGGAAGGGAACTGGTCGTATTCGAAAGAGCGGTCGTCGCCGGTGCTGACCATCTCGCGGCCGTTGAGCAGCGTGACGCCGAATTTCGGCGCCATGCCGCGGATCGAAAGCACCTGCGCCCGCCCGTCGACGCGCTGCGCGGCGACGCCGGGCAGCCGCGCCAGCGATTCGGCGATGCTGACGTCGGGCAGCTTGCCGATGTCCTCGGCGGTGACCGCCTCGACGATCGAATCGGCATTGCGCTTGGTCGCGATCGAACTCTCGATGCTGCCGCGGATGCCGGTGACGACGACGGTTTCGGTCGTCTTCGTCGCCGCATCGGGGGCGGCGGTCTGCTGCGCCTGGGCCGGTGGCACCAGCAGCACCGAACAGGCCAGGGCCAGCGGCGACAGGCCGATTGCGGGACGTAGGCGCTGGGGCTGGTCGCGATGCTGGCGGATCGAAATCTTCATGTTCGTGTCTCCGTTCGAGGGTGGGGTTGAAAGCGGCAATTCGGGTGCATTCAGGGATTGACGAGGCGCGACGAGCGGCCGCCGCGGCCGTTGCGGTCGAAAGCGGCGACGCGGATCGCGCCCTTGGCGGCGATCGGCCCGACGACCGCCGCGCTGGTCGCCAGCGGCTCGGTGTCGTCGCTCGTGTAGCGCAGGGCCAGTCCGGGCAATTGGCTGTTGACCTCGACGCGGCCGTCGACGAGGCGCAGGCCGGGCGGCGGAATGCGATAGGCCACGCCGCCCGCTTCGGCGTCGAGCCGGGGCAGCACCTGCTTGCCGAGCTGATTGACGAAGCGCGACCAGTCGGCGCGGTGCAGCGCCGCGGCGCGTTCGGGGTCGGTCTCCCGGGCCCAGGCCGGATCGGCGCTCCAGGCGCGTTCGGCCAGCGCCAGCAGGCGCGGCATGAGCATCGCATCGATGCGCCGCGGCTCGCGCAGCGTCTCGGAAAACAGCGTCGCTTCGAGGCCGCGGATATGCCGGCGGCCGGCCTCCGTCAAGGCCTGCTGGCCGGGGCGCGGCACGGCCGAAGTCGGTGCGCTGCGCAGCATGTCGAGCGGGACGAGGTCGAATACCGTGTCGAGATCGATGTAGCGGGCCCAGTTGTGCCCATGCTCGTACGGGTTCTCGAGATGCGCCATGTCGAAATACAGGTTCGTGACCGGCGCCAGGATCGTCGTGTAGCCGGCATTCGCCAGCTGGTAGGCGAGGTCCTCGGTGTCCCAGGCGTTGTTCCAGACATAGATCTGGAAACCGCGGCCGACGAAGGCGGGGTTGGGTTCGAGCCCGGCGTCGCCGGAAGCCAGCGACTTGCGCGATCCCAGCTCCTCCCATCCTGCGGCGACGAGGCCCTGTGCGCGCAGGATGGCGTCGACGCGTTCGTAATAGCGGTCCCACAGCGCGGCGGTGGTCGCTTCCTTCAGCTTGTGCATCGCGGCCCGGCTCGCCGGCGATTGCTCCCAGGCGCCGCGCGGCAGTTCGTCGCCGCCGACATGCAGCGTGCGCAGCGGCACGCCCGCCTGCCGGTGCATCGCCACCAGCGCGGCGACGACGCGCTCGATGAAGGCGTAGCTCGACGGCAGCCCGGGGTCGATGACGTTGTCGCTGTAGAGCTGGGCCGAGCGGTATTGCGAGCGGTCGCCGGGGTCGCTCAAGCGGTAGCGGTCGGCGTCGGCGAGCCCGGCGTGGCGACGTTGTGCGGCACGCCACTCCATCGCCTTGACGGCCGCGCGGGCGTGGCCCGGCATCTCGATCTCGGGGATCACTTCGATGCGGCGCGCGGCCGCATAGCGCAGGATCTCGATGTAGTCGGCCCGCGTGTAATGGCCGCTGCCATGCGGGTCGTCGAGCGCGGGGCCGGAGCCATGGGCCGGAGGCAGATGTTCGGCGCTGCCGGCCGGATGGCCGCGCCGCGCGCCGACGCCGGTCAGCTCGGGCAGGCCGTCGATCTCGATGCGCCAGCCTTCGTCGTCGGTCAGATGCAGGTGCAGCTTGTTGAGCTTGTAGCGGGCCATCAGATCGAGCAGCCGCAGCAGCGTCGCCTTGTCCTGGAAATTGCGCGCCACGTCGAGCATCAGGCCGCGGTATTCGAAACGCGGCGCGTCGACGATGCGCAGCGGCTGCAGCGCCACGACTGCAGCCGACGGACCCGCAGGCAGCAAGGACCGCAGCGTCTGCAGGCCGCGCGAAACGCCGGCCGCCGTCCGGCCCTGGATGGCGATGCCGGCGGCCGCATCGATCACGAGTTCGTAGGCCTCCGCCGATGGCTGACCGGCGATCGCGCCGACGCTCAGGCGCAGCGGCGGCGGCAGCGCGTCGTGCTTCGTCGACGCGAACAGCGGTTGCAGCATCGCGCGCGCCAGCGCCATCTCGGCGCGCAAGGCCGGCGTGCCCCGCACCCGCGGCGCCGAGGTCAGCACGAGCGTGCCGGCGCCGCGCTGGTATTGCAGCGGCGGCGGAAACACCGGCGGCAGCGCGTCGGGCGGCAGGTCGACGATGGCGGCCTGCCGCGCGTACAGGGCCTCGGCACCGACGACCGGCGCGCCCGGGCCCATGTCGACTTGCTCGGGACGCGTCGACGGCACGATGCGGTAATCGGCGACCGCGAGGCCGACCTCGGGCCGGTCGTCGTAGACGAGGTAAGGCGCCTGCGGCGCCTTGTCCATCATCAGCATGACCTCGGGCTGGTAGAACGCGATGCGCATCGCATGCGCGGGCGCCAGCGCGATGAACCCCGTTTCGGGCCGGATCCTGAAGAGCGTGCCGATCACCCTTTCGAGCCGTACATGGCCTTCGACCGCGGCACCGGTCTCGACACCGGCGATGGCGCTGAAGTAGATAGCCCAGCCCGCTGCCGGCAAGGCCTCGCTGCCCCGATTCGCGATTTCCAGCGCCACCAGCGATCGCCCGGCCGGATGCTGCGCCGTGAATTCGTTGCGCACGACCTCCCAGCTCATTTGCAGCGGCGCGGTGGCGGCGTGCACGAGCGCGGCCGTCATCGCCAGACCGAGCGCCAGCGCCAGCCTGCACCGGGTCTTCATGCGGCCGCTCCGCCGGTGCCGATGGCGTCGGCCCAGGCGCGGGCGTCGCCCGGCACCAGCACATGGACGAGTGCCGACGAGAAGCGCTGCAGGCCCAGGGCACCGAGCGATTCGAGCGCCGCTTCGTCGACGCGATCCGCCTGAGCGACGACGAAGCGCAGCCGCGTTCCCGCCACCGCCTCGACGCGCTGCACATTGGCCGCGCCGCCGAGTGCCGCGAGCCAGGCGGCGCGATCCGCCGCCGGCGCATCGCCCTGCGCCAGCAGTGCGCGGATCTCGTCGGCGAGCAGGTCGACCTCGGGGCCGACGACGACCTGCACGCTGCCCGCGGACGGCTTGATGAGGCCGCGCACGCCCAGCGCCTTCAGCGCCGCCGCGTCGACCGCGGCGTTGTCGGCCACCTGCAATCGCAATCGCGTCGTGCAGGCGTCGACGGCGACGAGGTTGGCTGCGCCGCCCAGCGCCGCGACATAGCCGCGTGCCCGCTCGCTGCCCGCGGCGCCGCCCGCCGCCGCGGCCATCGCCGGCTGGCCCGGCGCGGTCTCCTCGCGGCCCAGCGTCAGGAGGTCGAACTTGCGGATGAAGAAGGTGAAGAGGCCGTAATAGACGCCGAAATAGACCGCGCCCACCGGCAGCAGCAGCCAGCCGTTGTGGCCCTTGCCGACCGAGAGCAGGTAGTCGAACAGCCCGGCCGAGAACGTGAAGCCCAGTCGCACATCGAGCAGGTGCATCAGCGCCATCGACAAGCCGGTGAGCAACGCGTGGACGACGTAGAGCAGCGGCGCCAGGAACATGAAGGCGAACTCGACCGGCTCGGTGACCCCCGTGAGCAGGGCCGTCAGCGCCATCGACAGCAGCACGCCGCCGACCGCGGCGCGGTTCTCGGGGCGCGACTGGCGGTACATCGCCAGGCAGGCCGCGGGCAGGCCGAACATCATCACGGGAAAGAAGCCGGCCATGAAGCCGCCCGCCGTCGGATCGCCGGCGAAGAAACGATTGAGGTCGCCGGTGGCGAACTTGCCGGCCACCGCCGGGTCCGGAAAACTGCCGAACACGAACCAGACGAGTGAATTGAGGATGTGGTGCAGGCCGGTGACGATCAGCAGCCGGTTCAGCACGCCGTAGATGAAGAGCCCCGTGGCGCCGGCGCCGATGAGCCAATGCCCGACGCCGTCGATGGCGTGCTGCACCGGCGGCCAGACGACGCTGAGCACGACGCCGGCCAGCAGCATCGCGAAACCGGTGGCGATCGGCACGAAGCGCTTGCCGCCGAAGAACGCCAGGTACGAAGGCAGCGCGATCGTGGCGTAGCGGTTGTAGAGCAGACCCGCGGTGATGCCCGCGGTGATGCCGGCGAGCACGCCCATGTTGATCTTCGCGTCGACCGCCTTGAGCACCGCCGTCAGCACGAGGTAGCCGATCGCGCCGGCGAGTCCGGCGCTGCCGTTGTTGTCGCGCGCGAAACCGATGGCGACGCCGATGGCGAAGATCAGCGCGAGATTGGCGAAGATGGCGTCGCCGGCCTGGGCCATGACGCCGATGCCCAGCAGATCGGGCTGGCCCAGCCGCAGCAGCAGCCCGGCCACCGGCAGCACGGCGATGGGCAGCATCAGGGCGCGGCCCAGTTGCTGGATGCCGGCGAAGTTGTTGCGTCTCATCGGGTGCATTCCCTCTTCTTTCGTTTGCATCGCGTCAGACCCCGTCCAGGCGCGGCCAGATGCGGCGCGCGGCTGCGCGCACGGCGTCGGCCGATTCCAGTTGCAGCAAGGCCTGCACCTCGGCGCGGCAATGCGCGGCGCCGAGGCGGCGCACGAGGGCCTTGACCTCGGGCACCAGCGGCGGGCTGACCGACAGCTCGGTGACGCCCAGGCCCACGAGCAGCGGCACGGCCTCGAGGTCGGACGCCATCGCGCCGCAGACCCCGACCCAGCGCCCGAGCGGGCGCGCGCCCTGCACCGTCGCCGCGATCAGGCGCAGCAGCGCCGGATGCATGGCATCGAGCCGCGACGCCAGCGCCGCCTGGCAGCGGTCCATCGCCAGCGTGTACTGCGTCAGGTCGTTGGTGCCGATCGAGAAGAAGTCGACATGCCGCGCGAGCTGGTCGGCGAGCAGGGCCGCCGAGGGCACCTCGATCATCACGCCCAGCTGCGGCCGCTCGGCCAGCCCCAGTTCGGTCGCGATTTCGTCGATGCGCCGGCGCACGAAACGCACTTCGCCGACATCGGCGACCATCGGAATCAGGATGCGCAGCCGCGCGAGCGGCGTCACGGTCAGCAGGCCGCGCAATTGCGCATCGAGCAGTTCGGGCTGGGCCAGGCCGCTGCGGATGCCGCGCAGGCCCAGCGCCGGATTGGCCTCGGCCGGCAGGGTCAGATACGGCACTTCCTTGTCGCCACCGACATCGATCGTGCGGATGACGGCGGGCCGGCCCTGCAGCGCATCGAGCACGCCCTGGTAGGCCTGCCGCTGCTCCTGCGCGGTGGGCATCTCGGTGCGATCGATGAAGAGGAATTCGGTGCGCAGCAGGCCCACGCCATCGGCGCCGTGGCGCACCGCGGCACGCGCGTCGTCCTCGCTGGCGATATTGGCGGCGACCTCGATGGCCAGGCCGTCGATGGTCTGCGCGCCGGCGGCGGCGGCGGCGAGTTCGCGCTCGTGGCGATCCTGCTGCTGCGCGATGCGCCGCGCGGCCTGCGCCATTCGCTCGGCGCCCGGCTGCGGATCGATGCAGCCGCCGTCGGCATCGAGCAGCACCTGCTGGCCGGTACGCAGCGCCAGCAACGCGGCGCCGACCGCCACCAGCGCCGGGATGCCGAGCGCGCGCGCCAGGATCGCGACATGGCTGGTCGTGCCGCCGGCGGCGGTGGCCAGTCCGGCCAGCTTGTCGCGCTGCAGACGCGTGAGTTCGGAGGGCGACAGGTCGTCGGCGACGATGATCGAGGCCTCGTCCAGCGCCGGCACCGCGGCGCCGGCATGGCCCATCGCGCCGAGGACGCGGCGTTCGACGTCGCGCAGGTCGCCGACGCGCTCGGCGAGCAGCGCCTGGCCCAGGTCGAGCAGCAGCGCCGACTGGTGTGCCACCGACGAGCGGAAGGCCGCGCCGGCGCTGCGCCCGCGCAGGATGCCGGTCTCGGCCGCGGCGATCAGCGCCGGGTCGTCGAGGAGCGCGAGATGGGCGCCGTGGATGTCGCGCTCGGCCACCGAGCGGCGCCGGTCGGCGTCGGTGATCGCGGCGCCGATCTCGGCGCGCGCCTGCGCCAGCGCGGCGGCCAGGCGCGCGAATTCGGTGTCCAGGCCGGCGCCGGACTCGGGCACGGCGATGGCCGTCGCGTCCAGGCGCACGACGCGGCCCAGCGCCAGTCCGGGCGACGCGCAGACGCCGCGCAGCCCCGGGCCGGCCTGCGGCGGCGGCGCCGCAGGTGCAGCAGGCGCCGCATGCCCGGCGGCACTCGCCGTCTCGAGCGCGCGGCAGACGGCCTGCACGGCCGCCTCGGCGTCGCCGCCGCGCGCCACCACGGTCACGATATCGTTCTCGGCCACGCCGAGTGCCATCAAGGCGGTCACGCTGCGGGCGTTGGCCGAGCGGCCGTCGAAGAGCACCCGGACCTCGGCGCCATGTTCGCGCGCCGCCGCCTGCACGAGCGCCGATGGCCGCGCGTGCAGGCCGCTGCCATGGCGCACCGTCGCCTGCCGGCGCAGCTCGGGCACGGCGGCATCGGTGCCCACATCAGAGCCGGCGCCGGCGGCCGCACCGGCCCGCGCGGTCAGCGTCAGCAGCGGCGTGCGCCCGGCCTGCAGCCGGCCCGCGGCGAGCGCCGACAACTCGAACCCGGGGCTCGTGATGACGACGACGGTCTGCAGCGAAGGCACCTCGTGGGCGATCGCATCGAGATCGACCTCGATCAGCACCTGGCGCTGTCGCACGCGCTCGCCCTGCGCGACGCGCGGCGTGAAGCCGCGGCCACCGAGCGTCACCGTGTCGATGCCGATGTGCATCAGGATCTCGGCGCCGTTGGCCGCCTTCAGCGTCAATGCGTGACCCGCGCGGGCGAGTTGCGTGACGACGCCGTCGCAAGGCGCGAGCAAGGTCGACGACAGCGGCTCGATCGCCAGCCCCTCGCCCATCAGCGCGCCGGCGAAAACCGGGTCGGACACCGTCGACAGCGCCACCGCCACGCCGTCCAAGGGCGCGACGAGGTCGAGAGACGCGGCGACCGGTGCCACGACCGGGGCGGCGATCGCGGCATCGTGTGGTGGATTCCGTGCGTTCATCGCGGCCTAGGGGCGCTGCGGCGCGTACCAGCTCGCAAAGCCGGCCTGGATGCGCGCGGCGGCCTCGCGGGGTGTGATCTTGCCGGCCAGCAGCAGCGAATTGACGCTCCAGAGCTCGCCCTCCATCGCCGGCCGGCCGCGGTCGAGCACCTGCGCATTGACGCGGATCGTCGAGGCACAGCTGCGGCGCCAGTCCAGCATCTGCCGCGCCAGCGGGTCGCGCACCGAGATCAGGTGGTTGGACAGCGAGAAGAAGCCGGTGACCCGGTTCGTGTAGAGGTCGGCGAACTCCTGCGAGCCGACCCAGGCCAGGAAGGCATAGGCGTCGGCCTTGTGCTTCGAACGGCGGTTGACGCCCAGGCCGATGTCCATGTGGTCGGAAATGAAGCAGGGGTCGCCCGCCGCCTGCACCGGGGGCGCAAAGGCGCCGAGTTCCAGGCCGCGGTCGCGCTCGAAATAGGCGATGTCCCAGGATCCGGCCGGGTAGATCGCCGCGCGTTCGCGCGCGAATTGCGCCTGGCTCTCGGCATAACTCTGCATCGCGGCGCCGGCAGGCAGGTAGGCGGCCAGGCGGGCGACCTGTTCGAAGGCCGCGACGAAGGGCGGATCGGTGAAATGCGCCTGGCCGCTGATCAAGGCCTTGCGGCCCTCTTCGCCGCGCCAGTGGTTCGGCCCGATGCTCGTGAAGACGATCTGGCTCGCCTCCCACCGGTCGGCCAGTCCCAGCGCCAGCGGCAGAAAGCGACCGTCGCGTTGGACGGCATCGAGCAGGGCGAAGAATTCGGCTTCGGTGCGCGGCACCTGGAGGTGCAGCAGGCGGAAGATCGCCTTGTTGTAGAGGAAGCCGTGGATCACCGATGCGACGGGCATGCAGAAGGTGTCACGCGCATCGTCGGTCTGCCAGGCGACCATCGACGTCGCCGGGAAATTCCGCATCCCGACCTTGCCGTCGAGCTTGTCGAGATAGCCCTTGCGGTACAGCGCCAGCGACGCGTCGAACGGCCGGCAGGCGACGAGATCGCCGGCGCGTCCAGCCGCCAGCCGCGCCGCCAGTTCGGCGTCGTAGGACGTCGGCTCGGTTGGCGCGAAACGCACCTCGATGCCGGCGTGGCTGCGCTCGAAAGCCGGGATCAGCACGCGGTCCCAGACGGCGCGGTCGTCGACCCGCCAGCTCTCGATCGACAGCAGGCCTGCGCGCGCGGCCGGCATCGCCAGCAGCGCCAACAGGAAAGCGATGCGCAGCCCTCGACCGAAAGGCATGATTCGGTGGTTCGATCCTTTGAGTGACCGCTGTGGACGGCGGTCGAATTCATGCTAGCAGCGCCGCCTTTGTGAGCGCCGTTTGCGGCCGCGGCGTCGGCGGGGCCTGAACCTGCCCGTGCAGACGGCGAATTCACCACCGCCGCGACTTACGTTTCATCACCGAACGCGGCACCGCAAACCATGCCGCACGAGGCAGCGCGCAGGTGGCCACGTCGGCCCCCGATGGCGGCGCCTGCAATGCAAACCAAGGTGGGCTTGCAAAACATTACAAAACGTCTTGCAAGCTCACCGAATCGGGCGCGCCGGGCCATAACGACGGCATAACCCCGTGGTCGCTACAAACGGGCGCCGTTGTCGTTGCGGGCCATGCCGGCAGCGCGACGGCCGCATTCCATCGGAGGGAAACATGAATATCACCACGCATTCGAATTCTCGTCACCGGGCGACGCGATCAGCGGCACGATCCGCTTCGACCATGCCTGGACCCCGGCCAACCTCGCGGCAGCGGCTGGAAAGCCCGACTGGTTCACCTTCCAGCTCGGCAATTTCTTCGGCACCGCCTACCCGGCGGCGGATCAGGTGTCGATCGACTACTTCCTGACCGGCACCCAGGTCGCCACGTCCACGCCGACGAACGGCGGATTCGGCGGCCGCATCACCGCCGCGCCGGATTACACGGCCGTCATCCCGGCCACCACGTTCGACAGCATCCGCTTCCACATCGACGTGGCCAACGTCTACGACGACGCCCAGGCGGCCTTCGGCGTGCCGACCCAGGTCAGCGGCGATTACGGCCAGTTGATGGTCTTCGACTTCGCGCCCCGGGCCGCGCCGGAGCCGGGTTCCTGGGCCTTGATGCTGGCGGCGCTGGCCGGCTGCGGCCTTCTTTCGCGACGCTCGGGTGCCGTCAGGGAGTCCCGGGGGGGCTTGTGTGAACAGGCACCTCGTTCCACTCGATTGCGGGAATGCCGCATGATCCGATGCCTCATTCCCGCAGCCCCGAGCCTGCCGCTGCCGCCGGCCGGCACCGCCGTCTCGAGACGACGGCCTTGATGCAAGGCCCTGGCACGCCGGCGCCGCCCTGGACCACCACCGATTGGTTCAACACCGGCGGCCGCGCACTGCAACTCGAGGATCTGCGCGGCCGCGTCGTCGTGCTGCACGCCTTCCAGATGCCGTGCCCGGGCTGCGTCCAGCATGGCCTGGGGCAGACCATGCGCCGCTACGCCCTCGAGGGCCCGCCCAGCCTGCTGCTCATCGACCGCAAGGGCGACCTGCGCGCGCAGGCCTAAAGCAGCGTCGACGACCTGGCGCCGGGCGCGGCGATCGCGTCGCTGCCGGCTGAAGCCTGTTGAGGCGGGGCAGCAAAGAAAGCGGTGGTCATCCGCACCATCGAATAGGGCCGGGAACTCGCGCGTCGGCCCGGCCGCGGCTGCCGGCGGCGCGGCCGCTGCACCGACACGCGGCTGACATGCTTCGTCACTAGCCTGCGGCATCCGGTCGACTCGATCGACCGCCCCCGCTGCCCAGAACCAACCCCCTACAGGAGGACCCATGACCTCGACCGGACGTCGCGACTTCATCCGCATGGCCGCCAGCGGCGCCGCCGCTGTCGGCGCCGGCATGCTGCCGCCGGGCATCGCCCGCGCGCTGACGCTGCCGGCCGCGCGCCGCACCGGCACGCTGATGGATGTCGACCACATCGTCATCCTGACGCAGGAGAACCGCTCCTTCGACCATTACTTCGGCACGCTGCGCGGCGTGCGCGGATTCGGCGACCCGCGACCGGCGCCGCTGCCCGGCGGGCAGTCGGTGTTCAACCAGCCGTACAACGGTGGCACCGTGCTGCCGTTTCGGCCCGACCTGCCGGCGCTGGGGCTGCAATTCCTCAATGGCACACCGCACGACTGGAATTCGTCGCATGCGGCCTGGAACGCCGGCCGCAACGATCAGTGGGTGCCGAACAAGGGCGTCAACACGATGGCCTACCTGACGCGCTCGGACATCCCGTACCACTACGCGCTGGCCGACGCCTTCACCGTCTGCGATGCCTACCACTGCTCGGTCATGGGGCCGACCGACCCGAACCGCTACCACCTGTGGACCGGCTGGCTCGGCAACGACGGCAGCGGCGGCGGCCCGGTGATCGGCAACGACGAACTCGGCTACGGCTGGTCGACCTATCCCGAGCGGCTGAGCCGCGCCGGCGTGCGCTGGAAGGTCTACCAGGACGTCGGCGTCGGGCTCGATGCCACAGGCTATTGGGGCTGGACGGCGAATCCCTATATCGGCAATTACGGCGACAACTCGCTGCTCTATTTCTTCCAATACCAGAACGCGCTGCCCGGCAGCCCGCTCTACGAGGGCGCGCGCCGCGGCACGAATGTCGCCGCGAATGGGCCGCAGACGCTGTTCGATCAGCTGCGCGCCGACGTGATCGCCAACCGCCTGCCGCAGGTGTCGTGGATCGCCGCGCCCGAGGCCTATTCCGAGCATTCGATCTGGCCCTCGAACTGGGGCGCCCGGTACATCGACCAGGTGCTGCTGGCCCTGACTGCGAATCCCGAGGTCTGGGGCCGCACGGCGCTGTTCGTCATGTACGACGAGAACGACGGCTATTTCGACCATGTGGCGGCACCGTTCCCGGCGCCTTCGCGCAGCGCCGGCCTGTCGACCGTCGACGCCACCAACGAGATCTACGCCGGCAGCGCCAGCCACCCCTCGGGCCCCTATGGTCTCGGCGCGCGCGTGCCGATGACCGTCGTCTCGCCCTGGTCCAAGGGCGGCTGGGTCTGCTCGCAGGTCTTCGATCACACGTCGCTGATCCGATTCGTCGAGGCGCGCTTCGGCGGCCAGTACCCGGGCCTCGTCGAATCGAACATCACGCCGTGGCGCCGCGCCGTCTGCGGCGACATGACGGCGGCATTCGACTTCACGAAATACGACGACGACCTGCCCGCCCTGCCCTCCACCGCGGCCTACGCTGCCGACGGCCTCTCGCACACCGGCATCACGCCGCAGCCGCCGGCGCAGGGCGCGCTGCCGCGCCAGGAGAGCGGGGTGCGACGCTCGCGCGCGCTGCCCTATGCCTTGGCGGTCGATGCGACGCTGGACAATGCGCGCCGCAACCTGTGGCTGAATTTCGCCAACCGCGGCAGCGCGGGCGCCGTCTTCCTCGTCTACCAGCCGGGCACGCCGGCGGCACCGCGCAGCTACACCGTCGAAGCCGGCAAATCGCTCGCCGATGCCTGGACCACGGTGCCGGCCGGCGGCCGCTACGACCTGCTCGTGCACGGCCCCAACGGCTGGATGCGGCACTACACCGGCGATGCCGCCGCGGCCGCCGCCGCGACCAGCCTGTGGCCCGAGGTCGAATGCCTCGAGCGCGTCGAAGGCCAGGCGCAATTGCGACTCGTGCTGCGCAACCTCGGCACGACGTCGCTGCGTTTCACGGTCACCCCGAACGCCTATCTGCACGAAGCGGCACGCCACCATGATCTGGCACCGGGCGCGAGCCTGACCACCGTCTGGTCGCTGGCGGCGAGCCAGGGCTGGTACGACCTGTCGGTGACGGTCGACCGCAGCCCCGCCTTCTTGCGCCGCCTCGCCGGCCGCGTCGAGACCGGTCGCCCGAGCATCAGCGACCCCGCCATCGGCGCCAACTGAATCGCGCTGCTGCGCATAACCCCCCCGCAAAAAAGGAAGAGACCCATGAAGCTTCATTCGATCGCCGCCGCCATCGCCCTGGCCGCCGGCTGCGCCGCACCGGCCATCGCCGGCGAAGGCCAGACGCCGCAAGGCGCCCACCGACTCGACCATGTCTGGGTCGTCGTGATGGAGAACCACGGCTACGGCCAGATCGTCGGCAACCCGAACGCGCCGTTCATCAACAAGATGGCCCAGTCGGTCAATCTGGCGACGAACTATTACGCCGTCGGCCATCCGAGCCTGACGAATTACCTCGAGATCGTCGGCGGCTCGAACTTCGGCGTGCAGAACGACAACAGCCCCGATTGGCACAACGCCGGCTGCGCGCCCGCCATCGTCAGCGGCGTCATCAACAACGAAGCCAACCCGGCCGCGATCTGCCCGATCTCGGGCCAGGGCATCGATGCCGCGACGCCGGCGATCGACTACACGAACGAGGTCACCGGCACGCCCGGCATGCCGGCCACCGGCGCCTGGAACATCGACGGCACGCGTGCGGTGGCCGCCGCGGCGACCGTGGGCAAGACGATCGCCGACCAGCTCGACGCCGCGCATTCGAGCTGGAAGAGCTACCAGGAAAACCTGCCGCCGGTCGGCGCCGACGGCGTCAACAACAGCGACGGCGTGTTCGTCAACACGAACGACACCAGCGTGCTGAGCAACCCGAAGCCGACGTCGAGCAACGTCGTCGCGCTGTACGCCGTCAAGCACAATCCGTTCGCCTATTTCAAGAGCGTGCAGGAGAACGGCGGCCTCAGGAAGGTCGTCGGCTTCGACGGCACCGACGGCCTCTACGCCGACCTGCGATCCGGCCATGTGCCGGCCTTCTCGCTGATCGCGCCCAACCAGTGCAACGACCAGCATGGCAAGAGCGGCGCGGGCGTGTACTGCGCCTACGACCCGAACAACGACGGCACGCAAAACGGCCTGAACCCGGGCCTGATCTACCGCGGCGACGTCGCGGTGAGCAGGATCGTCGGCGCGATCAAGGGTTCGCGCGCCTGGGGCGAGGGGCATAACGCCATCGTCGTCCTCTGGGACGAGAACGACTACGCCGTCAACACGCCCAACAAGGTGCTGACGATGGTCGAGACGAACTACATGGGCAACCGTGTCGTCAGCAACAACTACTACAACCATTACTCGCTGCTGAAGACGATCGAGGGCACGCTCGGCCTGCCCTGCCTGAACCACGCCTGCGACGCCTCGGTCGCGACGATGTCGGACCTGTTCGGTCGCTGACGTCTCTCGGCGGCGCGCCCGAGCGGGCGCGCCGCAGTGGCGCCATGCACGGGTGCCATGCACGGGTGCCATGCATGGGCGCCATACACGGGCGCATGACGCCGGTGCGATCGCGACATCCGCGTCGAAAAAATACGACGCCCTCGTCAGGGTGTCACGGCGTCTGCTTATCTTGGGTGACCCCCCCAGCCATCGAGCGTCACCCCATGAGAATTCCCCATCGCACGACCCTGTCGGTCCTCGTCGCGCAGGCCGTCTGCGCGCACGCCTGGTCCGAGGAAGCGCCAGCTCCGCAAAGCGCCGCCGAGACCATCGTCATCCAGGCGCAGCGCAGCAATGCGTCGGTCGCGCGCCAGGTGCAGGAACAGGCTCCCAACCTCGTCAACCTGACGACGGCCGAGGAGATGCGCAAGCTGCCCGATGTCAATACGGCCGAGGCCGTGCGGCGCATACCCGGCGTCTCGCTCGAAACCGACACCGGCGAGGGCCGCTACATCAACATCCGCGGCATCGACTCCGATCTCAACAGCACGACCTTCGGCGGCCTGCGCCTGCCGCCGTCGAACAACGCCTCGCCCTTCGGCGGCGGCCGCGCGGTGGCGCTCGACGCGATTCCGACCGGCCTCGTCGGCGCGATCACCGTGACCAAGACGACGCTGCCCGAACAGGATGCCGAGGCCTTGGGCGGCACCATCGAGATCACGCCCAAGACCGCGCCGCGCGGCGCCGCCGGCTTCGTCGACGCACGCCTGGGCACGGGCTACGAGCCGCTGCGCAAGACCGGCATCGGCGACATCTCGGTGACGGCGGGCACGCGCTTCGGCGGCGCCGCGGTGGCCCCGGGCGCCGTCGAGGCCTACGGCGACCGGCCGTTCGCGCTCGTCGTCACCGCGACCTATTACGAGGACCAGCGCGGCATCGACGACATCGAGCCCGCCTTCATCGACGGCGGCAATTACAACCCGCCGTCGACGGCCTATGCCGGCTGGGACCAGCGCCATTACCAATACCATCGCCAGCGCCACGGCCTGGGTTTCGACCTCGGATTCCAGCCCAACGCCGACAGCAGCTACTACCTGCGCTTCTTCGACGCCGGCTATACCGAGACCGTGCACCGCAACCGCCTGACGGTGACCCCCGACGGCAACCCGACCCTGTCCGGCGGCGTCTACACCGACGGCATGACGGCCAGCGGCTTCGACAAGACGCTGCGCGACGAGAAGGAGCGCATCGGCAACCAGGTCTTCGTCGTCGGCGGCAAGAACCGCATCGACCAGATGCAGCTCGACTACCGGCTCGGCTACACCGAGGGCTCGTACAAGAAGCTCTACGACTACAACTCGGACTTCAATTTCACGCCGGCCAGCGGCACCATCGCCTACACCAACAACGGTGAAGGACACACGCCGAGCTACACCGTCAGCGGCGCCGATTACCTCAATCCCGCGAATTACACGCTGGCGAAGTTCCAGAACGCGACCACTCACATCACCGACAAGGAACTCTCGACGGCCGAGAACCTGCGGATGTCTGTGAACTGGGGCGGCTTCGATGCCGAATCGCTCAAGCTCGGGTTCAGCGGCCGCTGGCGCAAGCGCCATGCCACGGGGCAACCCTATTCGTACCACGGCGCGCCGGCGTTGCCGCTGACCGGCTACCTCAGCGGCGGCAATGTCAACTTCTACGACGGCCAGTACGACAACATGCCCAACATCGGAACCGGGCAGCTGCAGAACGTCCTCTCGCAGTACCAGACCATCGGCGCGAACGACGCGATCAATTCCGCGCTGCAGACGCAGACCGGCAAGGAGGATGTCTACGCCGTCTACGGCCAGTACCAGCTGGTCAGCGGCCGCCTGACGGTCACCGGCGGCGCCCGCGTCGAGGCCACGCGCGCCCGCTACGACGGCTACGGCGAAGGCGGCGCCAACACGGCCAACCCGTTCGTGCTGCCGGTCGGCGCATCGCACAACTACGCCAATTTCTTCCCCAGCCTGCAGGCCCGCTACGAACTCGAACCCAGGACGCTGGTGCGTGCCGTCTGGTCGACGGCGATCGCGCGGCCGGGCTTCAACCAGGTCACGCCGTCGCTGATCGTCGACCCGGTAGCCAACCAGGTCACGCAGGGCAATCCGGACCTCAAGCCGATCACCGACAACGCCTTCGACCTCTCGTTCGAGCATTACCTGCCGGGCGCCGGCATCGTCTCGGTCGGCCTGTTCGACAAGCAGTTCAACAACTACATCGTCGGCAACCAGACCACGCAGACCTATCCGAACAACGGCCTCTTCGCGGGCTTCGTCGGCACGGCGCATGTGATCTCGTTCGGCAATGTCAGCAACGCCTGGGTGCGCGGCCTCGAGTTCAACTACGAGCAGAAGCTGCAGGACCTGCCCGAGGCGCTGCGCGGCCTGGGCGTCGGCGCGAACTACACCTATGCCGCATCGAACTTCGCGATCCGGCAGGGCGAATCGTCGACGCTGCCCTCGACCTCGAAGCACACGCTCAATTTCTACGTCTCGTACGAAAACCAGGGCTTCGATCTGCGGCTCGGCGGCTATTACCTGTCGCGCAATCTGTGGGCGATCGGCGGCGCAGCCGGGCTCGACGTCTATTCGGAACCGCGCTTCTCGCTCGATTTCGGATCGTCGTACAAGATCAACGACCGCGCCTCGGTGTACTTCAACGCCAAGAACCTGACCAACACGCCGCTGACCTTTGCCGAGGGTTCGTCGAATCGCGTCATCCAGCGCGAGTTCTATCGCCAGACCTACCAGGTCGGAGCGAACCTCAGCTTCTGATGCGCGCACCGACCATGACGATCCGCACCCTCCTGAGCGCAGCGGCGCTGGCCGCCGCGATGCTGCCGGCCGCCGCGGCGCCCGGCCCCTACGCCGTGGCCGAGCGCATCGCGCTCGACGCGGCCGGCCGCTGGGACTATGCGGCGATCGACGCATCGCACCGCCGGCTGTACCTCAGCCATGGCGATCACGTCGATGCCGTCGACCTGGCGACGCGACAGCGCATCGGGACGATCCGCGACACGGCGGGCGTGCACGGCATCGCCTTCGCACCCGAAGCGGGCCTGGGCTTCACGACCAACGGGGCCTCGAACAGCGTCACCGTGTTCGACCTCGGCAACCTGGCCGTGCGGACCGTCATCGCGCTGTCGGGCAAGAAGCCCGACGCGCTGATCTACGTGGCCGCGGTCGACAAGCTGTACGTCTTCGACGGCGGCAGCAACGAGATCGAGATCATCGATACGCGGCGGCTCGAACGCGTCGCGTCGATCCCGACCAGCGGTCGACCCGAATTCGCGGTCACCGACGGCCGCGGCCGCATCTATTACAACATCGAGGACCACGCGGCGATCGACGTCGTCGACACGCGCAGCGACCGCCGCGTCGCGACCTGGCCGCTGGCGGGCTGCGAGGAGCCGTCCGGGCTGGCGATCGATGTCGCGCACCAGCGGCTCTATTCCTCGTGCCAGAACCGCGTCATGGCGGTCACCGACGCGGCCAGCGGCCAGCGCGCCGCGAGTTTCGCCATCGGCGTGCACCCGGACACGGTGGCTTTCGACGCCGCGGCCGGGCGCATCATCACGTCCTGCGGCGGCGGCACGCTGAGCGTGGCGACCGAGATCGACGCCGACCATTACGAAGTCCAAGACGAACTCGCCACCGCGAAGGGCGCAAAGACCATGGCCTACGATCCGGCGGACCGCTCGGTCTATCTGCCGACTGCCATCGACGGCACCTTCACGGTGCTCGTCGCCAAGCTGCGTCCGGCGCCGTAGGCCTTTCGAGCGCAACGCTCATGGCGTCAGCGACAAGGTCACCAAGCCGATGGCCAGGAATCCTATGAAGGCGATCGACATATGGACGAAGACCAGCCATTCCGGCAACGGTTTCCGTTTCCAGTGATAGCCCAGATTCAGGAACACGCCAGCGGCCGCCGCGACCAGGAGCGCGATCAGACCGAACGGCCCGGCCCGCGGCAGGGCACTGCTCGCCGACCATTCGAGGACCAGTAGCGAGAGTGCGGCAACCGCGGCAAAGCCATGCAGCTTCGCGAGCCAGGGCGGCGAGTGGTGGTCGCTGCAGAATCGGACGAAGGCCATCGCAAGGCCGCTGCAGAAGGCGACAGCCAGCAACCACGTTGCCGCTTGGAAGATCAGCTTTGCGTCCAAATGGCTATCAATCGAGTCGTCGTGGGACCGAACAGTATCTGCTGAAATCGCGAGCCTCACCGACAGGCCCTTCGTAGCCGAACCGGCGCATGCCTTCAGGGGCGGACCGTCCGCGAGAACGGGGACGCCGTCACAGGCGGACTTCCCACCGAAGGCACGGCATCGGCAGGGGCCGCGTCGCAGCGCCGACGCCACGCCTCGCGCCGCAGGGATGCGTTTCGTCGCATGAGGGATGCCGCCCGTTCCGGCGCGTCCTAGAGTGAATTCGAAGTCATCGGGCGTCGCCCGGTGCATTCGATCACTCTTCGATGGAGCCTCCCCATGCGTACCCAAGACACGAACCCGATCAGCGCCTGCCATGCGGCCCGCCTGGCCGCCGCACTGGGCCTGCTGTGCGCCGCCGTCGCGCACGCCTTCGACCTCACCGTGACGATCCAGAACGCCCGCTCGAACGAGGGCACGGTGAGGGCCGCGCTCTACGAGGCGAAGACCGGCTGGCTGCGCGACGGCGCGCCGGTGCAGCGCCGGTTCACAACGCCGCAATCGTCGGGCACGGTCATCGTGTTCCACGACCTGCCCGCAGGCCGCTATGCCGTTTCGGGCTTTCACGACGAGAACGGCAACGAGAAACTCGACACGAACGCGATGGGCATGAACATCGAGCCTATCGCGTTCAGCCGCGACGCCCGCGGCCGCATGGGGCCGCCGAAGTTCGACGATGCCGCGTTCGATCTGACGCAGGACATGGCGATCACGATGGCGCTGCACTGAACCGGCCCGGGAGCAAGCGATGCAACGTCGAATGTTCTGCCGGGCGCTCACCGGACTGGCGACGCTCGCCACCGGGGGCCTCGCGCTCGCGGCCCCCGCGGGCACCGCGGATATCGGCCCGGATCCGTATTTCAAGGCATTCGCGAGCCAGCTCGAACGCGAGCCCTGGACGATGGGTTACGAGGGACTGCAGGGCGACGCAGCGGCCATGCCGCTGCGCCTCACGGGCCGCCTGCCCGGCGACCTGCGTGGCGCCTTCTACCGCAACGGCCCGGCGCGCCACGCCCTCGGTGGCTACCGCTATCACCATTATTTCGACGGCGACGGCATGGTGCAGCGCTATGCGATCACCGACGCCGGCGTCAGCCACACGGGCCGCTTCGTGCGCACCGACAAGTTCAAGGCCGACAGCGCTGCCGGACGTCCGGTGCGCGCCTCGTTCGGGTCGAACCCGCCCGGCGCCGAATTCGCCGATTCGGCCGATTCAATCAATGTCGCCAACACGAGCCTGCTGCGCCTGGGCAACGGCCAGATGCTGGCACTGTGGGAAGGCGGATCGGCGACGCGCATCGACGCCGCGACGCTTCAGACGCTGGGCCTCCAGACCTGGCGCGGCGACCTCGCCGGCATGCCCTTCTCGGCGCATCCCAAGGTCGAAAGCGACGGCACGGTTTGGAATTTCGGCGTCAGCGCCGCGGCCGGCCTGCTGACGCTGTACCGCATCGATGCCGACGGCCAGTTGCTGCAGGCCACGACCTTCCCGGTGCCGCAGCTCGCGATGGTCCACGACTTCGCGGTGACGCAGCGCTTCCTGATCCTGCCGCTGCCGCCGTTCGTGTTCGATCGCGAACGGGCGCAGGACGGCGCGACCTTCCTCGACAGCTACGTCTGGAAGCCCGAACTGGGGCTGCGCCTGCTCGTCGTGCCCAAGGACGGGCCGGACAAGCCGCGCTGGTTCACGCTGCCGGCCGGTTTCGTGTTCCACGTCGCGAACGCCTGGGAGGATGCCGACGGCAGCAGCCTGCACCTGGACCTCGTGCGCTCGGACGACGCATCGATGGTGCAGGACGGCTTCAAGAGCCTCATGCGCGGCGAGTTCCACGGCTCATCGCAACCGCGCCTGAGCCTGATCACGCTGGATCTGAAGTCCGGCACCGCGCGGCAGGCGGTCCAACCCTGGATCGCCGAATTCCCGCGCGTCGATCCGCGCCTCGTCGCGCGGCGCCACCGCCAGATCTACACGACGCTGCGCATCGACCCGGGCCCGCGCCCGGGCTTCGACGCGATCGTGCGTTTCGATCGCGAGCGCGGCACGCTGGACCGCTATCGCTACGGCGAGCAGGTGATGGTCGAGGAGCATCTCTTCGTGCCCCGAACCGGCGCCGGCGAGGACGGTGCCGGCTGGGTGCTGGGCACGGCGCTCGATCTGCGCCAGCGCGCGATGCTGTTCTCGGTGTTCGATGCGATGCATCTGGCGGATGGGCCGATCGCCCAGGGCACGCTGCCGCGCGTGATGCCGCTGGGCTTGCACGGTCTATGGGCCTGAGGCCGCGGGCGCGTCGCGCGGACAGTCGGGGGTACAAGCTTCCTCCGCTCAGGGTCCGCTCGACATGCGTTATTGGTAGGCCGGCACCAGCGACCATTCCAGGTTGGCCCTGCTGACGTCGGTCCATTCCGTCGACCTGGTTGGCGATATTGAAGTAGCCGTTCGACAGCGGCACCACCTTCCACTGCAAGCTGCCGCAGCTGATGTCGGACCATGCGGTGACCGGCGAATTCCGCATAGCCGCTACCGCCGTAGAGCCCCATCTCGTCGGTGCGGTTCGAGATCTTCAGACAGCCGTCGCCGAGGCCCGTGATCCTCCGCCGCAGGTTGTTTCTGGACACTCTATCGCCGCCACGTCGCGGAGGGCCAAGTCGTCGGCGCGATCAAGGGCCGGCGCGCCTGGGGTGAGGACCATGACGCGATCGTCGCCTGGGACGCGAACGACTACGCGGTCAACACGCCCGACAAGGTGCTGACGGGGGTCGAGACGAATTCTCACGCGGCTGCGGCCGGCGCCGTAGCCGGGCCTATCGAGATCCGTTCGGCCGCCTGCGCGTGCCCGCCACCATCAGCATCAATGCCACCGCCGTCAGTGACAGCGCCCCGGGCTCCGACACCGGGGCCGCCTGACCCACGAAGCCTACCGTCAGTCCGGCGGAATCGACTTAGAAGCCGACCGATTCGCCGGCCCCGCTGATGCCGACGACCTGCGTGCCGGCCTTGTTGATCCCAAGCACCTGCGTGAATGCCGGATTCACGGGATCGACGACATCCTGGAACACATAGCCGGCGTGGGCGGCACCGGCAGACAGGCCCCATGCGAGGGCCATCGTCGCGGTCCAACCGGAATGCAGCATGGTCGTACTCCTCGGTGCCAAGCGACACCCTCGCGACCGAGCCCCGGGGTATCGATGCCGGGAGACTAACGAGGACTTATCACGGTGATCACGGTGCGGATACCCAAGTTACATTTTAGCGAAGGAGTTTTCCGACAGGGCCCGGAGTCCGCAACCTCTGGGCCCGCGTGCGCCTGCGCTGCGGCCTGGACGCGAACGAAGCCTTCGAAGGCGATGTGGCGGGGCCGTTCGGCAACCGGCCCGCTGGGGCGCGAAGGTTCTGGCGGACAATCAGCGCGGCTGTCGTGCAGGGGTAGTAATGTCGATTCGAATGGGCAGGCCCGTGGCGGCCACGCTGCGGCGGTCGTCGCGCCTGGGTGCGCCGTGGCTCGCGGTCGCGCCGTGGCTGGCGCTGGCCCAGGACCCCTCGGCCGCCCGCCATGTGGATGCCGCGAGGCGACTCGTGCAGGGCCTGGCGCTGGAGCACACGAACTACGAGCATGGCCAGGGCAGCATCCGCTGGGACGGGACCCTGGCCTCGCACACCGACTGTTCCGGATTCATCGACCACCTGCTGATGCAGGACGACGGCTACGACGTCGCCGACTTCCAGCGCTGGTTCCGCAGCCGCCGGCCCACCGCGGCCCGCGACCACGACGTCATCGAACAAGGCCGCGGGTTACCGACTATCCGCAACGTCGGCGCGATGCGCCCCGGCGACCCCTCGCCATCCAATACCTCACGCGATCGACCGATTCATTCCCGCATTCAAGCCCTGAGGACACAGGCATGACCAAGCTTCATTCCCTTGGGATTCTTCTCGCCTTCTTCGCCTGTTTCTCTTCCCCGCCCGTACAAGCCCAAGCGATGAATTCAGCACCACCACCGCAAACGCCGCCGGCCCCGCTCGTCACGCCCGAGGTGCATCCCGACCACACGGTGACCTTCCGCTTCCGCGCCCCCGGCGCGCAGGCCGTGCAGCTCGCGCGCGAAGGCGCGCCGGCCGTGCCGATGCGCCGGGACGATGCCGGTGTCTGGAGCGTGACGACCGCGCCGCTGCCCCCGGACTATTACGGCTATTCGATCGTCGTCGATGGCCAGCGCAACCTCGATCCCTACAACCCCCTGTTCAAGCCGAATCTGCTGTCCACCGAGAACATGGTCCATGTCCCGGGGCCGGCGTCCGCGCCCTGGGAATCGAACGAGGTGCCGCACGGGGCGATCCATCACCATTACTACCGTTCGGCCGTCGCCGCCGACGACCGCGACTATTACGTCTACACGCCGCCGAATTACGATCCGCGGGCGAGCGCCGAGTACCCCGTGCTCTATCTGCTGCACGGGTACAGCGACGACGCCAGCGGCTGGACCGCCGTCGGTCGTGCGAACGTGATTCTCGACAATCTGATTGCGCGCGGCCAGGCCAAGCCGATGATCGTCGTCATGCCGCTGGGTTACGGCACCATGAAGATGATCACCGGTGGCTGGGACGTCTGGGATCGCCAGGACATCCGCACGGAGAATTTCTCGAAATTCCAGCAGGCGCTGCTCGGCGAGGTGATGCCGCAGGTGGAAAGCGGCTACCGCGTCGCCGCGGACCGCGATTCGCGGGCCATCGCCGGGCTGTCGATGGGCGGCGCCGAGTCGCTGCTCACGGGGTTGAACCATGCGGACCGGTTCGCCTGGATCGGCGCCTTCAGTTCGGGCGGTCTGCCGGAACCCTTCGATCGCGATTTCCCGGGACTCGGGACCGGGAAATCGCCCGCCCTGCGCTTGCTGTGGATCGCCTGCGGCACCGAAGACGGACTGATCGACGTGAACCGCCGGTTCCACCATTGGCTCGAATCCAAGGGCATCGAGCACGGCGCCATCGAAACGCCGGGCATGCACAGCTGGATGGTCTGGCGCCGGAACCTGGCGGCCTTCCTGCCGCTGCTGTTCCGTTAGCGATGGCCTCACAGCCGTCCTCGGGATGGCGATGGACCCCGCGGCCGGCGTCGCTACCATCGGTCGCGTTGCCACTGATCCAGGAGATACGCCATGCCCCATCTGAAACCGGTTCCGCTCGAGGACGTCCGGGAACCCGACATCCGCGAACGCTTCGAGCATTACAGGAAGACGCGCGGCTTCACGCCGAACAGCATCATGACGATGGTGCGGCGGCCGGACATCGTGCGCGCCTTCATGGCGCTGAACCAGGCCGTGCTCTACGAGGGCACGGTGCCGACCGAGACCAAGATGCTGGTCAGCCTGGCCAGCAGCTACGCGGCCGGATGCCTGTATTGCCAGTCGCACATGGCCAATCTTTCCAGCATCTACCAGGCCTCGGACGAGAAGATCGCCGCGCTCTGGAATTTCGAGGCGAGCACGCTCTTCAGTCCGGCCGAACGCGCGGCGATCGCGCTGGCGCTGAAGGCCGGCGCCCAGCCCAACGAGTCCGGGCAGGCCGATTTCGACCGCCTCGCGCTGTATTACGACGAAGCCCAGATTGTCGAGATCGTGGCCTCGATCGCCCTGTTCGGCTATCTCAATCGCTGGAACGACACGATGGCGACGGCGCTCGAGCCCCTGGCCACGCAAGTGGCCGAACGGGCCATCGGCGCCGTCGGCTGGACGGCCGGCAAGCATGGCGCGAATTAGCAATCAGAACAGCAGGTGCCATTCGACGAATGCGAGCTTTCGATTGTCGATGTCGTTCTGCGGAATGCCGATATAGCGCCGAATACCGGCGCGCCATTGCATGAACGGCAACGGCGCGTATTCGAGCACCAGGCTGCGCCGCACCTTCTCGTCGTGCGCGACATGGCGATCGGGATCGAAATACTCGCCCGTGAGCTTGAGGTTGAAGCCGGGCGCGAACGGCCAGTCGACCTCGCCCAGCGCGGCCAGCAGGCTGCGCGTGCCTTCGGGGTAGCCGGCGTCGCGGACGCGGTCGATCTCGCCGAACCAGACCAGCGGCCCCAGGTGCAGGCCGCCGAAGAGGCCGTCGACACGACGGTTGCCGGCCGTCGAGACCGTCGATGCCGTGGCGACGCCGATGCGCCACCACGATGCGACCTTGACGACCTGCGCCGTCACCTGATGCCCCGAGACCCGGCCCTGGTTGCCGGGGCCGTCCGACCAGACGAGCTGCGCCGACCAGCCGTCGCGCTCGAGACCGAGTTCGACACCCCTGTCCGGCGTCGTCATGCCGATGCCGCTGACCTCGCGCACGAAGGCCTGGTTGTCCTGCAGCCGCCAGCCGAAGGGTAGATAGAACTGCCCCGCCTTCAGGTACCAGCCCATGCCCGGCGTCGACAAACGCAGATAGCGTTCCTCGACCAGCCGGTTGCCCGGTCCCATCTGCTCGTCGAGATAGATGCCGACCCGATCCGGGATCAATTGCAAGTCGCCGTAAAGGCGCCATTGCTGCAGCCCCGTGACGCGCTGGCGATTGCGGCCCGGCACGTCGGTGGTCGTCGCATCGCTGCGCAGATCGCCGCCGACGCGAACGTAGGGGCCGAGGCCGCCGGTCCAGCCCATGAGGGCGTCGGGCAGGCGATAGGCCGGCAAGGCATATTGAGCGAAGGCCACGCCCGCCGCATTGCGCATTCCGCCGCCGGTCGGGTTCACATGGCAGGCGACACAGGGAAGGTTCTGCGCCAAGGCCAGATAGGGCTCGGCGCGGGCCGCCGACGCGAACCACGTCAGGACGACGATCGAGGCCAGCCACGCCCGCAGGCCGCTCACGAGCGCGCCCCCGCAGCGATCCACTGCCGGATGATGTCTATCGTCGCGGCATCGAGATACGGACCACCGAAAGGCATGCGCGAGCCCACCGCGGCATGCCCTTCGAGCTTCTGGATCAAATAGCTGGCGTCGGGTTGCCCCGGTGCGATGCGCAGCACAGCAGGCACTTCGCTGCTCGGCACGCCGACCAGCATCGCATAGCTGTTCGCGGCGTCGAGCCGCAGGCCTTGCGGCGCCGCGCCACCGGCGTGGCAGACGGTGCAGATGGGCGTGAACACGTGATCCTGTATCGACCCGAAATCGGCCGCCAGCGCACCCGGCGCGGCGCCGCCCGCAATGGGACGGCCATTCGCGTCCAGCCCCTCGCCGCTGCCGCCGCCGCATGCGGCCAGCATCGCGGTGACAAGAAAGAGCAAGGCGCTCAGCGCGGGTTGACGAGCATCCATGGCGTGACTCCGCGTTGTGATCGGTCGCGGTAGGTGCGCGACCGGGGCGCCACGGTTCAATCGGCAGATGCCGATCGTTAGGGGGTGCATCGATAGAACCTTCATCGGTCCGGCCTCTACTCATGGCTGCCCTTCATCGTCGATCGCGCCTTGCGCGCAGGAGCCTCGCCATGACACTCCCACGAACCGCTTGGAACCCCAGGGCCATGGGCCAGGGAATAGGCCTCTCGTTCATCGGCGTCGTCGTCGTCGTCGTCATCTCAGCATTGAGCGGATGCGGCGGCGGTGGCAGCAGCGCGCCGCCGCCGCCGCCGCCCAGCGTCAGCCTCAGCGCCGGATCGACCGCGCTCGTGCAGGGCCAGAGCACGACGCTGAGCTGGACGTCGAACACCGGCGACAGCTGCACGGCCAGCGGCGCGTGGACCGGCAGCCAGCCGGCCAGCGGTTCGCTCGACGTCACGCCGGCAGCCAGCGGTTCGATCACCTACACCTTGACCTGCAGCGGCAGCGCCTACAGCGGCAACGCCAGCCAATCGGTCACCCTGGCCGTCGCGCCGGCCAGCGCCTACACGGCGACGGCGCTGGTGGGCGACCAGGCGGGCAGCGGCGCGGTGTCGACCGATGCGCGGCTGCTCAATCCCTGGGGCATCGCCTTCGGCCCGACCTCGCCGGTCTGGCTCTCCAACAACCACAGCCAGACCTCGACCCTCTACGACGGCAACGGCGTGCCGCAGCCGCTGGCCTCGCCGCGCGTCGTCGCGCTCGCACCGAGCGCCGCCGCGGTCGATTTCGATCCCACCGGCATCGTCTTCAATGCGAGCAGCGATTTCGTCGTCTCGAACGCGACCAAATCCGCCGCCGCGCCATTCATCTTCGACGGCGAAGGCGGGATGATCGCCGGCTGGGCGCCCAGCGTCGACGCGGGCCACGCGATCAACGTCTACACCGCCACCGACGGCGCCGTCTACAAGGGCCTGGCCATCGCCAACAACGGCAGCGGCAATTTCCTTTACGCGACCGATTTCCACAATAACAAGATCGACGTCTTCGACGGCAAATACCAGAAGCAGACACCGTCGGCGACGCAATTCGCATTCAAGGATCCGACCCTGCCGGCCGGCTACGCGCCATTCGGCATCCAGGCCATCAAGAACGGCACCGGCGGCACGGCCCAGATCTATATTGCCTATGCCTCGAAGACCGCGCCCGGCGACAACGACGAGGCCGCCGGCCCCGGACTCGGGATCGTCGACGTCTTCGACGCCAACGGCAATTTCGTCAAGCGCCTGGTCGGCGCCGGCGGCAAGCTGAATGCCCCCTGGGGACTGGCGCTGGCACCGGCCGATTTCGGCACGCTGAGCAACGCGCTGCTGGTGGGCAATTTCGGCGACGGCATGATCAACGGTTTCGACGCCACCAGCGGCGCCTATATCGGCACCGTCGGCAATGCCGGCGCGACGCCGTTCGCCACCGCCGGTCTGTGGGGGATCGCGTTCGGCAACGATGCCGCGAACCAGCCGCACAACACGCTGTTCTACGCCGCCGGCCCGGGCGGCGAGGCGCATGGCGCCTACGGTCGCATCGACCTCGGTGCGACGGCACCGACGCTCAACGCGCCGCCGGTGGTCGCCGTCGCCGCGCCGGCCGCCAGCGCCGTCGTCTCGGGCAAGGTGGCGCTCAGCGCCAGCGTGCAGTCGCAGGTCAACGTCGCCAAGGTCGAGTATTTCCTCAACGGCAGCACCTCGCTGGGCGTGGCCACCGCGGCACCGTACACGGTGAACTGGGATACGACGACCATCGCCGACGGCGCGGTGACGATCAAGGCCGTCGCGACCGATGTCGATGCGCATGTCGGTTCGTCGTCGCTGCTGGCGATCACGGTCGCCAATACCGCCACCGTGACGCTGACGCAATTGCAGACCCAGGTCTTCACGCCGCTGTGCTCGGGTTGTCACACGGGAAGCTCGCCGGCGTCGGGGCCGCTGCCGGCATCGCAGAACCTGACGAGCGGCAACAGCTACGCCGCCCTCGTCGGCGTCGCCAGCCATGAACAGCCGGCGCTGTTGCGCGTGAAACCCGGCGATGCGGCCAACAGCTACCTGATCCAGAAGCTGCAGGGCACGCCCGGCATCACCGGCAGCCAGATGCCGCTGGGCGGGCCGTTCCTGGATGCGGCGACGATCGACCGCATCAAGGCCTGGATCACCAGCGGTGCGCCGAACAACTGAGGCGCCGCCGACCGCGCCCCGGCCGGGGCCGCTAAGATGAGCCGACGAGGCAGCTAGGCGGACGGCCGGAGGCACGTGTCCAGACTCTCGATGCGACGATGGGCCTGCGGGCCGCTCGGCTCGGCCCTCGTCGGCATCGTCGCGGTGCCGGTGGCGCCGGCCTCGGCGGCTGCCGCCTGGGGCGGCAGCGTCGCGCTCGCCAGCGACGACGTGTTCCGCGGCGCCTCGCAAAGCGAGCATGCCGCGGTCGCGCAGGCCGACGCGCATTGGCGTTCGCCCGAGGGCTGGTTCGTCGGCGCCTGGGCGACGTCGATCGGCGCCCAGCGCGCCACCTTCGGCGATTGCGAACTCGATCTCTATGGCGGCCGCGGCTGGCTGCTGGGCGAGCGCGCGGTGGCGTCGCTGCGCTACCGCCGCTACACCTACCCGACGTCGGCACAGGGCCGGCGCTACGACGCCGACGAGATCGCCGCCGCGCTCGAATTCGACGACCGCCTCGTGCTCAGCGCAGCGGCTTCGCCCGACGCCTCGCGTTACGTCGGCGCCGGCTGGGCGCTGCGGCGCCGCACCTACGCCTACGAGGCCTCGCTGCGCCAGCCGCTGACGCAGGATCTGGCCTTCGTCGCTTCGGCCGGGCTTTACGACACGCGCGACCTCTACGGCGCGTCGTACCGCGCCTGGAGTGCCGGCCTGGCCGGCAAGGCCGGGCCGCTCGACATCGGCCTCGTGCGCTTCGGCGTCGACGCCGCCGCGCGCCGCATCTTCCGCGGCGACAGCGCCCAGGGCCGCTGGGCGCTGAGCGCGGCCTGGCGCTACTGATGCCGCGGCATCTTGCACCGATTGAACCGAACCGACGCCGGCAGGCACCTACGGCATGAGCAGCAGACCCCCGACCGGCCGGTACCCGCCATGATCAAGCTCGTGGGTGGTGACGACGCGTCGCGCGATACCGGTGCCGGCGACGATGCGCGCGACCTCGACCTCGTGCAGCGCATCGCCGCGCGCGAGCGGCTGGCGCTGGAGGAGCTCTACCACCATTACCACCGCCGGCTGGCTCGTTTTCTCACCCGCGTCACGTTCCGCTACGAACTGGCCGAGGAGATCATCAACGACACGCTGTGGATCGTCTGGCAGCGCGCGGGCGATTTTCGCGGTGCCTCGCGCGTCTCGACCTGGATCGTCGGCATCGCCTACCGGCGCGCGCTGGCGACGATGCGACATGCCAGCGTGCGCCCGTCGCTGGCGGGCACCTACGACCCCGAGGACAGCGACGACCCGGTGGCCGGCATCGAATTACGCGACCTGCTCGACCAGGCGCTGGCCACGCTGCCGCCGGAACAGCGTCTGGTCCTCGAGCTCACCCATTACCTCGGGCACAGCTGCGAGGAGATCGCCGACATCGTCGCCTGCCCCGTCAACACCGTGAAGACCCGCATGTTTCATGCGCGGCGCAAGCTGCGCGACCTGCTGCCGAAACTGTCGGTCCGCAACTGAGCAGGACGGCACCATGGATCCACCCGAATTCGTCCCCTCGTGCACCCAGGAAGCGGCCTATCTGCTGCCCTGGTACGTCAATGGCACGCTCGCACCGGCCGACGAACGCCGGGTCGCCGAGCATCTGCAGCAATGCGAAACCTGTCGCGGCGACGCCGCCGGGCTGGCGCGCCTGCGCAGCCTGATGCGCGCGCCGGCGCAGGTCGAGCATGCGCCGCACGCCGGCCTGCACAAGCTGCTGGCGCGCATCGACGCCGCCGAGCAGCTCGACGCCGCCAGCCCCATGCCGGTACCGGTGCCGGCGGCGCGCGGCGGCCGCGCAGCGGTGCGCTGGCTCGCGGCGGCGGTGGTCGTCCAGGCCGTGGCGCTGGCCGCCGTGGGCGGCACGCTGCTGCTGAAGCGGCCGGCGTCCGAGGCGGCCGCACCGGCCTATCGCACGCTGACGCGCTCGACCGCCGAGCCGCCGGCGCTGCGCGTCGTCTTCGCACCGTCGATCACGCTGGACGAGCTGCAGCAATTGCTGCGCGCGCACCGGCTCGCCGTGACGGCCGGGCCGTCGGAAGCCGGGATCTTCACGCTCACGCTGCGCCAGCCGGCCGACACGCCCGCCGGCCGCCAGCAGGCCCTGCTGGGGCTGCGCGCCGATCCGCGCGTGCGCTTCGCCGAGCCCGTGGGCGGCGAGGCCGAGACGCGGCCGTGATCGCCGGCGGCGTCGTGCGGCGGGTGCGGGCGCTGGCGCTCTCGCCGCGCCGGGTGCTGGCGGCGACGCTGCTGCTGATGCTGGGGCTCGGGCTCGCCGGCTGCGCATCGCCGCCGCTCGCGGCCGACGCGGTGGCGCTGCCCGACGATGCCCGCGCGCACCCCGAGAACTACCTCGTCGTCACGGTGCGCAACGAGCCGGCGGCGATCACGCCGTATGCCGCGTCGACGGCGCGCGGCTACGCCGGCACCGGCGTCTACCGCGCCGCCTCGAGCGCGCTGGACGCGGCGCGCCGCGTCGCCGACGCGCATGGCCTGCGCGCGGTGGCCGCCTGGCCGATCGAGCTGCTGGGCGTGCATTGCCTGGTCTACGCCCTGCCGCCCGCGGCGCAGCGCGAACAACTCCTGGCCGCGCTGGCGCGCGACCCGGATGTCGAATCGGCGCAGATGCTGGCGCAATTCGAATTGCGCACCACGGCCTACAACGATCCCTACGGCCCGCTGCAGTCCAACCTCGTCGACATGGGCGTGCTCGCGGCGCATGCCTGGTCGCGCGGCGCCGGCGTGCGGCTGGCGCTCATCGACACGGGCGTCGACACGGCGCATCCCGATTTCGCCGGCCGCATCGGCGCCGTGCGCGACTTCGTCCACGACGGCGGCGCCGCGGCCGAAGCGCACGGCACGGCGGTGGCCGGGGTGATCGCCGCGGCGCCCGACAACGGCATCGGCATCGCCGGCATCGCGCCGCAGGCCACCGTGCTGGCGCTGCGCGGATGCTGGTCGCATGGCGGCGGCGCCGGCGCCTGCGACACGCTGACGCTGGCCCAGGCGCTGGCCGCGGCGATCGACGCCGACGCCCGCATCGTCAACCTCAGCCTGGGCGGCCCGCAGGATCCGCTGCTGCGGCGCCTCGTCGAACGCGGCCTGGCGCGCGGCATCGTCTTCGTCGGCGCGGTGCCGGCCAGCGGGCGGCGCGAGGGCTTCCCGACCGGCATCGACGGCGTCATCGCCGCCGACGTCGCCGGCAGCGGCGCGAGGCAGCCGCGGGTGCTGTATGCGCCCGGCATCGACGTCTACACGTTGACGCCGCACGGCCATTACGACGTCGCATCGGGCAGCTCGATCGCCAGCGCCGAGGTCAGCGCCGTGATCGCGCTGCTGCTGGCCAGCCGGCCGCAATTGACGAGCGCCGAACTCGTCGCGCTGCTCGGCGCGTCGGCGTCGCCGGCGCGCAGCGTCAACGCCTGCCGCGCCCTGCGGCAGCTGCGGCCCGGCGCGCCGCCCGCGATGGAATATTCCGCGGCCTTGCCGTGTTTACCGCAGGTGGCTCTTCAATAACCCGGAGGTGTTTCTTCATGCGTACCCCATTCTCGATTGGCGGCTTCCTGCTCCCCGCGCTGCTGGCCGTGGCCAGCGCGTCGGCTTTCGCCGCGCCACCGGCGGCGACGGCCGACGGCGCGCTCGTCGGCGCCAACGGCATGAGCCTGTATGTCTTCGACCGCGACGCGGCCGGCAAGAGCGCCTGCAACGGCCCTTGCGCGACCAACTGGCCGCCGCTGATGGCGCCCGCCGGCGCGGCCGCCGATGGCGACTGGACGGTGATCGCGCGCGACGACGGCAGCCGGCAATGGGCCTACAAGGGCAAGCCGCTGTATTTCTGGTCCAAGGACCAGAAGGCCGGCGACCACAGCGGCGACGGCTTCAACGGCCTCTGGCACCTGGCGCGTCCCTGAGCCCGGCGCGCGGTGGGCGTCGAGCAGGTCCTGGCCCATATCCCGGCGCTGCGCCGGTATGCCCGGCTGCTGACCGGCGACGCCGCGCGCGCCGACGACCTCGTGCAGGACACGCTCGAGCGCGCCTGCGTGAAGTGGTCGCTGTGGCGCGGCGGCGGCGCGCTGCGCGGCTGGCTGCTGTCGCTGATGCACAACCTGCACCTCAACCAGCGGCGCGACTGGCGCCACGACGAGGGCCATGCCGAGCTCGACGACGTCGCCGCACCGGCGGCCGACGGCCCGGCGCGTTCGGCGCAGCGCCTGGACCTGCAGCGCGCGCTCGAGACGCTGCCCGACGCGATGCGCGAGGTGCTGCTGCTGGTGGCGCTGGAGGAGTACACCTACGCCGAGGCGGCGGCCATCCTGGGCGTGCCGGTGGGCACGGTGATGTCGCGGCTGCACCGCGCCCGCGAGCGTCTGCGCGACGCGATGACCGATGCCGCGCCGGCCGCGCGCGCGGCGCCCCTGCAACTGGTCAAGCGATGAAAGACGACCCGACCCCGATCACCGACGACGATCTGCATGCCTTCGTCGACGGCCAGCTCGACGCCGCGCGCATCGAGCCGGTGCTGGCCTGGCTGCAGGCCCGGCCCGACGATGCGGCGCGCGTGCTGCATTGGCAGGCGCAGCGCCTGGCGTTGCGCCGCCTCGCGCGCGACATCGACCTCGGCGAGACGCCGCCGGCGCTGACCGCGACGCTGCGCCGCGGCGCCGCGGCACAGCGGCTGCGCGGCGTCTGGCCGCAGGCCGCCGCCGCGCTGCTCGTGCTGGCCGTGGGGCTGGGCATCGGCTACGGCGGCGGCCGCCTGGGCGCGCCGCACGGCGCGCCGAACAGCGCGACGACCGGCACGCTGGCCGCCTCGCCGGTCTTCGTGCAGGAGGCGGCGCTGGCCCATGCCGTCTTCGTGCCCGAGAAGCGCCACCCGGTCGAGGTGGCGGCGTCCGAGGAGGCGCACCTCGTGCAATGGCTCAGCCGCCGTCTCGGCGCGCCGCTGAAGATCCCGTCGCTGCTCGACCGCGGCTACCGGCTGCTGGGCGGACGCCTGCTGCCGGGCGACGACGCGCCGCGCGCGCAGTTCATGTACGAGAACGCGCAGGGGCGTCGCGTCACGCTCTACGTCGCCGTCTTCGCGCCCGGCCAGGCCCCGTCGACGACGGCCTTCCGCACCGCGCACCAGGGCGCAGAGACCTCGTTCTACTGGGTCGAGGACCGCTACGGCTATGCCTTGAGCGCCGATGCCGGCGACGCCGAGATCGCGGCGCTGGCGCGCGAGGTCTACAAGCAGCTCGGCGGCGCGTAGCCCGCGGGTCAGCGCAAGCCGGTCGTCGACAGCGCGACGCCGACCAGCGCCGCGGCCAGCACGATCAGCGGCTCGGGCAGTTTCTTGAAGCGCCACAGCAGCGCCACCGTGACCAGCGCCAGCGCCGCGGTCGTGAGGTCGGTGATCGAGCGCTGGCCGATGACGATGACGGCGCCTGCGATCGCGCCGATCGCCGCCGCCGTGACGCCGTCGACGAAGGCGACGATGCCCGGCCGCTTGCCATGCCTCTTGAAGTACGGCGCCGGCAGGATCGTGAACAGGTAGCAGGGCACGAAGGTGCCGGCGGCGGCGACGACGGCGCCCCAGAAGCCGGCGACGAGATAGCCGATGAAGCCGGTCGTGATGACGACCGGCCCGGGCGTGATCATCGCCACCGCGACGGCATCGACGAACTGGCGCTCGCTGAGCCAGTGGTACTGCTGCACGACACCGCCGTAGAGGAAGGGCACGATGGCCAGCCCGCTGCCGAAGACGAAGCTGCCGGCGTAGGCGAAATAGGCGCCGATCTGCGCCAGCCGGTGCCAGCCTGGCTCGTCGACGGCGAACAAGGAAGCCGCCAGCGGCGCCGCGAGGGCGGGCAGCGTGCCGCGCGACCAGGCCTTGGGCGGCGCGCGCAGCAGCCAGACGAGCAAGCCGGCGCCGAGGAAGATCCAGACGATCTCGGACTTCGTCACCACGGTGACGGCCGCGCTGAGCGCGAAGATCGCCCACAGCAGCCGGTCCTTGCCGATGTTCTTCGTCGTCAGCTTGTAGGCGCTCATCGCGATGATGCCGATGACGGCCGCGCCGACGCCGTAGAACACCGCCTGCATCCAGGCGATGCCGCCCCAGGCGCGGTAGACCGCGCCGATGGCCACGACCATCGCGAACGACGGCAGCACGAAGGCCAGCCCGACCAGCGTCGCGCCCAGCACCCGGTAATGCACGTAGCCGAGGTAGATCGCGAGCTGCGCGGCCAGCGGCCCCGGCATCAGCTGGGCCAGCGCCATGCCCTCCTTGTAGTCGCTCTCGGAGATCCAGCGCCTGCGCTCGACGAGGTCGCGGTACATGTAGCCGACCAGCGCCACCGGGCCGCCGAAACCCCAGCTGCCCAGCGCCAGCATGTAGCGCAGCAGCTGCCACAGCGTGTAGGGCACCTGCGGCGCCGGTGTGGCTGCCGTGGACGGTGTCGCGGCTTCCTTCATCGAGAGCCTCTGCGGGTGTTGCCCGGCGCCGACTCGCGCGTGAAATGCGCGTGGAGCGAATCGAGCACGCCGCTCATCTCGGCCAGCAGCGCGTCGTCGTCGTCGCCCAGGCGCGCGCGAGCGCCGGCCATCACGGCCTCGAATCCGCTGGCCTCGGCTACCGGTTCGCCGCCGACGTCGAGCGCATGGACGATCGCCGCCAGGCGCGCCAACGCGGCGTCGGATTCGAGGCCGAAAGCGGCCATCAGCGTTTCGAAGGTCACGCGATCGCCGGCATGCGTGAACGCGGCGCCGTCGAAATCGAAGCCCAGCGCGCGCCGCGGGCAGTCCGACGGCCGGGCCAGCCACTGGAAGCGCGCGTCGCGGTCGATGTAGCGGCGGATCAGCCAGGCGCTGGCGACGCGGTCGACCCACAGGTGGCGCCGCGTCGCCCAGATGCGGCCCTGGTAGTCCGCGGCATCGAGCCTGCGGCCGCGGCCCCGCGTGGCGCGCGGCTCGTCGGGTGAGAGCAGGCCGGCGATGCGCCTGCCGAGGTCGGTCCAGGCCGCCTCGGCCTCGGCGCTGGCCTCGCCGGGGAAGAAATCGATCGCGCGCAGCGCATCGAATTCGCGCTGCAGCCGGCGCTGCAGGCGCGCCAGTTCGGCAGCACCCAGTTCGCCCAGGCCGCGATTCGCATCCTTGAAGGTACGACGCAATTCGGCATAGGCCGCGCTGCGGTCGAAGAGCCGGTTGTACGACGAGGCTTCGTCCGCGGATCGCGAGCGCGCGGCCATCACCCAGGCGCTGCCGCCTTGCGCCGTGCAATCGTCGGCCAGGCGCTGCAGCGCCTGCTCGTGGCGCGCCGCGGCCGGCAGCAGATAGGCGCCGTCGCGCAGCGCCGCGCAACCGAGCGTCTTGCAAGCGCGCCAGATGCGCATGCGAGCGGTGGCGCTCGAGGTGGGCAGCGAGACGATCAGCAGCAGCCAGGACGGGTCCGATGCCTTCATGTAGCGAAGAATACACTTTTGTAGATATCGCGATATAGGTCCCCGCGCGGTGGATCCCGCCGCGCGGCACCCGGTCGAGGCGCCCGAACCGGCGCCCCGTCCCCTGTCGATGTAAGGACTGTGCCGGCGCGCCGACGAACCTCGGTGCCGCTTGCGGCGCGCCCTCAACCCAGGAGATCCCCATGAACCAGCAAGACCTCATACGCGCCGCCCTGGCCTCCGCCCTCGCGCTCGGCACGCTCGCCGCGCAGGCGGGGCCCGTGGCAGCGGACCCGACCAAGGACAAGTGCTTCGGCGTCGCCAAGGCCGGTGCCAACGACTGTGCCAGCGCCAGCGGCTCGCATTCCTGCGCCGGCACTGCGACCAAGGACAACGATGCCGGCGACTGGAAGTACGTCGCCAAGGGCACCTGCGAGCGGATGGGCGGCTCGACCAGGCCGCCGATGAAGAAGTAGTCAGTCGCAGCGATTCGACGCGCGACGCAGCGGTATCCGGTTCCGATGGCCGGCGCGGCGCGCTTCGAATCCGATGGCTGCCATCGTCACCGACGAGAAGGAATGACCAGCATGAAAGCGCAGTGGATCGAGCGCGGCCTCGCCCTGACCCGGTGGGTCGACCACCTGCAGCCGCTCGCGCTGCTCGCGGCCCGCCTCTACGTCTCGTCGGTCTTCTTCAAGTCGGGTCTGGTCAAGATCGCCGACTGGGGCAGCACGCTGGCGCTGTTTCGCGACGAGTACCAGGTGCCGGTGCTGCCACCGGAACTGGCGGCCCATGCGGGCACCTTCGGCGAATTGCTCTTTCCGGTCCTCGTCACGCTCGGACTGGCGGGCCGCATCGGCGCCGCCGGCCTCTTCTTCGTCAACCTGATGGCGGTCGTGTCGTATCCGCAGTTGTTCGGCTTCGAATGCCCGGCCGGCATCCATTTCCACTACTTCTGGGGCTGCACGCTCGCCTTGCTCGTCGTCTTCGGGCCGGGTTCGATCTCGCTCGACGCCTGGCTGGCGCGCCGGCTCGGCAACCCCCGCCCATGAGGTTGCCGGACGGGCGCGGCGGCCGGGGGCCGGGGGCCCGGGCCCCCGGGCGTTCAGGGCAGGCGGATGCCGGCGCTGCGCACGTTCGACGGGCCGGTGGCGGTGATCGTCACCGAGGTGCCGGAGGCCGCCGGGCTGATCTGCACCGCGAACGGCGCCGAGACCTGCGCGCCGGCCGGTATCGTCACCGTCGCCGGCATGCTGGTGATGGCCGGGTTGCTGCTGGACAGCGCCACCGTGATGCCGCCCGCGCCGGCGATCGGCTGCGCCTTGATCGTCGCCATGTACTTGCCGGGTGCGCCGGCGACCGGGACCATCGAGACGGTGGCGAGTTCGTCGGACTTCAGCGTCACGCTCCTCATCACGATGTTGTCGACCATCACGCCGCAGGCGTGGCCCGGGCGCACGTCGGAGCAGATGCCGCCGGCGTCCTGCGTGTACTCCCAGCGCATCTGCACCGTGCTGCCCTGCATGCCGGGCAGGCGCAGCTTCACATGCTTGAAGCCGTTCGAGAACCCGGCCCAGGCCGAGAGGTCCTGCAGATAGGCCGAGCTGCTGTTGCGCGGCAGGTGCTTGGGCAGGTGGTTCAGGCCGCCCGTCGTGAACTCCTCGGCGTATGCCTCGACCAGCACCGAGCGCAGCGTGCGGCCGGGCGTCTGGTCGGTGATGCGCAGCATCAGACCGTCATAGGCCAGCACGTGGTAGCTCGGGTCGTCCTCGGTGTCGTAGCAGGTGTCGAACTCGAGCGTCACGTACTGGGCGCCCGCCGGCACGCCGATCAGCGGCGAGAAGGCGCGCTCGAAGCGGGTCGGATTGCCCGCGTCGTTGGCGTTGACGTGGAACAGCGCATTGCTCGTCGTGCCGCAGAAGCTGTTGCTCGTCTTCCAGGGCACGACGTTGCTGCCGCCGCCATGCGAGGTGACCCAGCCGGCGGGCATGGCCCCCACGGCCGCGCCGTCGAAGTTCTCGGCGAAGATCGGCGTCGCCACCGGCGTGCCGGTGTTGCGGTAGAAGGCCAGCGCCCCCGAGCCCTGGCCGCTGCTCACGGCGAGCTGGAAGTCGATCGGCGTGCCCGGCACATAGCCCGGGCTCACCTGGAACACGTATTCGAGCGCGTTGGCGACCGTGGCGCCGGGCGCGATGTTGGCGTACGAGACCGACGAGCGCAGCAGCGTGATGCCCGCGGTGGTCGTGCTCAGCGTGCCGGTCACCGAGGTATAGGTCTTCGGGCTCGTCGCCGGGTTGGTGACGTAGTTCGTCAGCGGCACGATCATCTTCACGGTGTCGCCGGCGTCGATGTAGCCGTTGCCGCCGCTGTCGACGATCGTGATCGCACCGACGTCGAGCGCCGGGCCGGCGGTGGTCAGCTTGCGGAAGCGCACGTCGGGCGTCGTCATGCTGCCTGCGGGCTGGCCGTCGGTGTAGGGCACGAGCTTGGGCGTGCCGGCGAACGAGGCGTAGAGCGCGCCGTTCATCGCGTCGACGCCGATGTAGTCGCCCAGGTTGGGCTGGCTCGTGTCGTTGCCGTAGCCGGCGTGGAACGGACGGTCGCAGCTGTTCGTGGCACCGATGCCCGTCGGCGGCGCGCAGACGCGGCTCGGCGTCGACCAGGTGACGCCGCCGTTGTCGGAATAGACCCAGTTGGCCTGCGTCAGGTCGCCGCCGGCGGCGTTGCTCTGGTCGTAGTAGACGACCGAGACGCGACCGGTGTTGCGGTCGACGGCGACGGTGGGGAACCATTGCGAACGGTCGGCACCGGGCCGCGGGCTCAGCGACACCGGCGCGCTGAACGTCAGGCCGCCGTCGGTGCTGCGCTGGACCATCACGTCGGCGCCATCGCCGCTCGCGTTGGACGCATAGACGACGTAGACGTTGCCCTGGTTCGAGCCGCTCGAGTTGTCGACGGCGATCGACGGGAACGAATGGATGCGGTCGTTGCCCGGGATCTGGTCGGGTTCCTGGTAGTCCGTCGTCAGGCTGACCGGCGACGACCAGGTCAGGCCGTTGTCGGTCGAGCGCGAGTAGCCGACGTTGTAGTTGAAGTAGCCGCTGGCATCGGTCGAGTTCGCGTATTGCTCCCAGACGATGTAGGCGTTGTTCGAACCGTTGCCGGCAAAGCGCGGCATCGAGCCCTGCACCGAGGCCGATATCGGCGTGTTCGTCGGCGAGACGATCACGCTCGGCGCCCAGCTCGGCGCGGCGGTGAACAGCGTGTCGGACCAGGTGGCGCGGATTTCCTGGCCATTGGTGAAGTTGGTCCAGGTCAGCAGCACGCGGCCGGTGTCGGGGTCGACATCGATGAATTCCTTGTCGGCGGCGTCGTAGGCGCTGCCGCTGCTGACCAGGCCGTAGGGGTTCGTGGCCGGGGTCACCTCGATCGGGCCATGCCAGGTCAGGCCGCAATCGGTCGTCGTGTGGACCGACATCGTCTGCGCCGTGCCGGTGGCCGGACCGGTGGCCGGAAAGCGCACGACCATGATCGACGAATAGACGAAATTGCAGCCCGTGCCGCCCGGCACCCATTTGACGTCGGGATCGCCGTAGATCTGCGGCACGACGGCGCTGCCCACCGTCGTCGTCGGCCCGGTCGGCAGGCGGCCGCCGTCGGTGAAGGTCAGGCCGCCGTCGGTCGATCGCGCGACGCCCGACAGCGTCGTCGGGCTGAAGTTGAAGCCGCGCGCGTCGTTGAAGCCGATGACGATGTTCTGGCCGCTCGGGTCGGCCGCGACGCGGATCTCGGCATTCGAGCCGCCGCCGGGGAAGGTGAAGTCCGGGTCGTAATTGCAGTCGTCGCAGTCGGCGCCGTCGGTGGCGGCGGCGCCGTTGATCGTGAAGTTGCGCGCACCGGTCGCCAGGCGCCTGACGATCTGGTGGCTCAGCCGCTTGGCCAGCGCGCCCATCGGGCTCAGCCGCGAAACCGTGATCGGCTTGCGCGTGGCGCCGACCCTGGCGGTGCTGCTCGTCGTCTGCGCACCGGCGTCGGCGGCGGCGCCCAGGCTCACCGCGGCGCCGAGCGCCAGCACGGCGGCCGTCTGGCCGGAACGGCGCGCGGCCCGCCGGCTCCAGCGCCCGATGCCGAGCATCGCCAGCATGGCCAGCGAGACCAGCGGCACCGAGCCCGGCTCGGGCACCAGCAGCGCCGTCAGCCGCACTTCGGAGATCGCCGTCGTGCCGCCGCTCTCGAGCGCTTGGAGCATGCCCACGAGGTCCTGCGAGCCGGCCAGCGTGTAGTCGAGCTGGAAGCTGCCCGAGGCCGTCAGGCTGCCGCTGGCGGCGCCGTTGTTGAAGTCGTAGTTCGCCATCGAGCCCGTGTCGGTCGGGTCGAAGCTGCCGAAGATCTCGACCAGGAAGCCGACGATGCCGCCGTGGTCGACGCCGGCCGTGACGCCCAGACCCACCGTGTTGGCCGAGAACGAGCTGAAGTTGCTGACGACGAAGTCGGGCAACTGGATGTCGAGCACCTCGTTGGACGCTCCACTCTGGCTCGACGAGGCGTTCGCGATGAACGCACCGCCGTTGTCGTCGGTGTAATTGAGGCCGGACCAGCTCACTGCGGTGGCCTGCGCCGCGACGCTGCACAGAGCAGCGCCCAGCGCCAAGGTCATCCACCGCAGCAGCCGCAGCGCCGGCGTACTCGAAGCTTCGATTTTTTTGCGCATGGCGATCCCGATGAAGTCTTGATGTGGCTTGTGGAGTCGAAACGACGGCCAGGCGACCGCCCATCGAACCAGTCCGAAGGCTTGCAAGACGCATGCCTTTACCCCTACATCGTTGATTCATATTGGTTCACCGTCTCGGGCGATCTGGCAATGATTCTTTGTGTGAAATTACTCGACATGAGGTTTACCCTCGAGTGATCTTTGCCGGCTGCCGGAGCCGCGGTCGCCGCGCCCGACCAAGCCGTCGGCCGCCGGACGGCCGCGCCGATAGCCACCCGATAATCGCTGCGATCCCATCCGGCAAGGCGTATGGCGCCGTTGCGGGCCGCCGCGAACGCCAGGCCGGTCTCGGCCCCGACATCCCGCCCAGGAGAACCCATGCGCTTGCAGGTCAACGGCCAGCCACACGAAGCCGATGTGGAACCCGAGATGCCGCTGCTGTGGGTGCTGCGCGATGCGCTCGACATCACCGGCCCCAAGTACGGCTGCGGCATCGGCGTCTGCGGCGCCTGCACCGTGCATGTCGACGGCGCCGCGGTGCGCTCGTGTTCGATGCCCGTCGGCGAGGTGCGGGGTGCCGTGACGACCATCGAAGGACTCGGCCATGGCGCGTCGCTGCACGTCGTCCAGCAGGCCTGGATCGAGCATCAGGTCGCGCAATGCGGCTACTGCCAGTCCGGCCAGATCATGACGGCGGCGGCGTTCCTCGCGGCCAACCCGGCCCCTACGGATGCCGACATCGATGCCGCGATGGCGGGCAACCTCTGCCGCTGCGGGACCTATCCGCGCATCCGCCTGGCGGTGCGCTCTGCGGCGGCAGCGCTGGCCGGAGCCTCCAAGTGAGCCGCGTGGGCACGATCGCGCGGCGCAGCTTCCTCGTCGGCTCGGCAGCGATCGCCGGGGGCGTCGCCTTCGGCACCTATCTGGTCCGCCGCACGCCGGCGAATCCGCTGCTGGATGAGCCGCACGATGGCGCGGCCGTCTTCAATCCCTGGGTCAGGATCGATGCCCAGGGCATCACCTTGGTGGCTCCGCACACCGATCTGGGGCAAGGCGTGCGCTCGGTGCAGGCGGCGCTGATCGCCGAGGAACTCGATCTCGACTGGGGCCAGTTCAGCGTCGACCCCGGCCCGCCGAGCGCCGCGTACTACAACACCGCGCTCGCCGACGAGCAGGTGCCGTTCATGTCGACCGACACGAGCGCCGCGGCGCAGGCGCTGCGCTCGACGATGGGCGCCCTGTTCAAGGTCCTGGGATTGCAGTTGACCGGCGGCTCGAGCTCCGTGCCCGACAGCTACGTCAAATTGCGCCTCGCCGGCGCCGTCGCGCGCGAAACGCTCAAGCTGGCGGCGTCCAAGCGCAGCGGCGTTGCCGTCGAGCAGCTGAAGACCGAGCGGGGCGCGGTCGTGCTGCCCGATGGCCGGCGCCTGACGTACCCCTCGCTGGCCGCGGAAGCCGCCGCCATCGAACCGGTGCAGGACGTGCAGCTTCGCGATCCTTCGCAATGGCGGCTGATCGGCAAGCCGATGCAACGCCTGGACATCGTCGCCAAGTCGACGGGGACGCTGAAATTCGGCATCGACCTGCGATTCGAAGGCATGCTCTTCGCGGCCGTCAAGCTCAACCCGCGCCAGGGCGGCCCGCTGCTGCGTTACGACGCCAAGGCCGCATCGGCCATGCGCGGCGTGCAGAAGATCCTGCCGGTGGCCAACGGCGTGGCGGTCGTCGCCGACAACACCTGGCGCGCGTTCCAGGCCGCCAACGCCGTCGATGCCGAATGGGGCCCGGCGCCCTACCCGGCCGAGCAGGCCGAACATTGGCGCAGCGTCTCGGCATCGTTCGTTCCCGAGCGCCTGGACAAGACCTGGCGCAACGACGGCGACATCGAGCCGGCACTGGCCGGCAGCGCCGGAAACGCCGAAATGGCGATCAGCGCCGAATACCGCGCGCCCTATCTGGCCCATGCGCCGATGGAGCCGCTGTCCGCGGTCGCCCGGTTCACGCCGCAGCGCGTCGACATCTGGGTCAGCAGCCAGGTGCCCCGCTTCGCGCAGGAGAAGGTCGCGAAGATCGCCGGCGTCGGCGTCGAGGCGGTCCATCTGCACAACCAATACGCAGGCGGCAGCTTCGGCCATCGCCTCGAGTGCGAGCACATCACGCGCGCCGCCGAGATCGCCCGCCAGATGCCCGGCGTGCCGATCAAGCTGACTTTCAGCCGCGAGGAGGATTTCGCGCACGATTTCCCGCGCCAGATCACGATGAGCCGCGCGCGCGGCAGCACGAAGGATGGCCGCGTCGAGGCGCTGTCGCTGGACATCGCATCGGTCTCGTCCAGTGCCTCGCAGATGCAGCGGCTCGGTCAGCCGATGCCCGGCCCCGATGGCCAGATTCCCGCCGGCGCCTGGAACCTGCCCTACGCCTTGCCGCATTTCCGCATGCGCGCCTACCGCGTCCCCGAGCTGGCCCCGACCAGCTCCTGGCGCTCGGTCGGCGCGTCGTCGGCCGGGTTCTTCGCCGATGGGTTCCTCGACGAGTTGATCCACGCCGCCGGCGCCGATCCGCTGCACGAGCGCCTGCGCCTGATGCGCGAGCCCGTGGCGCGCCGGGTGCTCCAAACGGTGGCCGAGATGTCGAACTGGCAGGGCGCGAAACTGGGCCCGGGGCGCGGCCGCGGTGTCGCCTTCGTCGAATCGTTCGGCGTGCCCTGCGCCCAGGTCGTCGAAGTCACGAAGACCGGGCAGGGCATCCGCATCGACAAGGTCTGGGTGGCGCTGGATGTCGGGCGCGTGATCGACCCCGTCAATTTCGAGAACCAGGTCCAGGGCGCCGTCATCTGGGGCCTGGGCCACGCGATGAATTGCGAGATCACCTACGCCGACGGCAAGGCCCAGCAGTCGAATTTCCACGTCTACCCGGGCATGCGGCTGCATCAATGCCCGAGCATCGAAGTGCGGGGTCTCGAGCAGGGCGCCAAGATACGCGGCGCCGGCGAGCCGCCGGTGCCGCCGGCGGCACCGGCGCTGGCCAACGCGATCTACGCGGCCACCGGCATCCGCTTGCGCGAGATGCCGTTTTCGAAGCGGATCGCTTTCGTCTGACGGGGCGGTCGGCGGCCGATCTCGCGGGGGCCTCGATCCGCACCGGCGCCTCCGGGCTGGCTGCCACCGGCCGAACCGGCGGGTGCGATCGGGGGGGCGGACCTCCGGCCCATGGATGGACCGGTGCCGGCCCCGAAGTCGGCGGGTCGATCGGGACCAGGATCCACATCGGCGGATAGACCGGCCCCCCGTGCCGGCACACAGCGCCAGCAATGTGACGAGCAGGGGCGTGCGGCATGCCGCATTCGGCCGGCGTGTCGATGCTTCGACTCGGCATCACGGGAAGCCCTGGCCCGCTGGCGCGCCGCCGGTGCGCGGGCGCAGCCAGGCCTCCCCTGGGTGCCGGAAGTAGCGTACCCAGACGTAGCGCCACGGCATGACGAGGTAGAGCACGACGATCCCTATGCACTCGAAGAAGAGCACCTGCAACTCGGGCGTCATCCGGTGGGCCAGCCAGGCCGGCAGGATGATCAGCAGGATCGCCACGGTCTTCCACAGCGCCTCGAGCAGCATCAGCGGCAGCATCCGCAGCGGGTACCTCAAGCCGAGCAGGCACAGCAGGGCCAGCGAGGCCAGCATCGACTTGGCAATGACACGGGGCGCCGGCCACGGTCCGGTCTCGAAGAGAACCTGCTGCCAGACGAAGAAGCCCATCACCCCGGCAATCAAGAGGTATTGCAGACGCAGCAGGTGGATGCGCCACATTGCGACATGTGGAAGTTCTGGTATTCGAGGGGTACCCATGGCCGCCTTTCAGGGAGTGACGTGGTGGTGAGGCGATCGACAGGCGCGTCGATGCCCGGTTCGAGCACTGTGGACGACGCGCGGGCCGCCAACAAGCGGCCGAGCGACGAGCGGCGTCGATCGGTGCCCGAGCGACGAGGGGCGCGGACGAGTGGCGATGGCGCCATGGCCGGCCGACGCCGCGGCCCGTCGGACACGGCGCATTCCGATCCCGCATCGGCGCCCTCCAAGGCGCGACCGCACGAGCCGTGACATCCGCCGTCGATCTTCATACCCCCGCCCCGGTCGGCTGGAACCACCTCGTCTCGCGGCAGCGCGTCGGGCTGTGGCTGGTGCTGACGGTGCTCTGGGCGCTGTTCCGTACGCTCAGTTCGGAGACCGCTTTCGCGGCATGGCTGGTCCGCTGCGGCCTGGCCGCCGCCCTGGGCGTGCTGACCTATGGCGTGCTGGATCAATGGCCGCGACACATGCCCGCGTGGGCGCCGCGCTGGATCCTGCAACGGCTGGCGGTGGTGCTGATCACGCCTGCGGCTGCGTACCTGGGCTATGCCGTGACCGTCGGCACGCTCCAGGTGCTCGCCCTGGGCCCCGGGTACCGCGACGGCTGGCTGATCACGAGCTTCATGGGTGTCCTGGTGGGCCCCTGGATCGCGCTGGGTGCCCTGTTGCATCGCAGCGAGGCCTTCGCGCGGGAGCAGGCGCTGGCCTTCCGGCTGAGCAGCAGCGAACTGGAGCGCAAGGCATTGGACGCGCGGCTGCGCCTCCTGCAGGCGCAGGTCGAACCGCACTTCCTGTTCAACACGCTCGCCAACATCCGATCGCTGGTGCGTCGGTCGGGCAGCGCGCAGGCCACCGCCATGCTCGACCATCTCATCGCCTACCTCCGCGCCGCGGTGCCGAAGCTCGAAGTCGAGCAGGCCACCTTCGAGCATGAGCAGCAGATCGTCTGCGCCTACCTCGAGCTCATGCGCATGCGCATGCCGGATCGGCTTCGCTACACGGTGCACATCGATCGCGAGGCGCTGGGGCTGCACTGTCCCCCGATGGTGCTGCTGACGTTCGTGGAGAACGCGATCAAGCATGGCATCGATCCCGGCGAAACCGGCGGTACCGTCGACGTGCGCGTGACGGTGCGCGACCGGCGGGTGCATGTGCGGGTGGCCGACACCGGGGTCGGTCTGCGGCCGCGACGGACCGGGTCGGCCGGTACGGGCCTGTCGAACCTGCGCGAGCGCCTGGCGCTGGCGTTCGGTGGCGATGCCCAGGTCCGGCTCGGCCCTGCGCCGGTCGCAGGCACCGTGGCCGAGGCCGAATTCCCGGCGCGACAGGGAGAGCCGGCATGACGCCCTGCGCGCTGATCGCGGACGATGAACCGCAACTGCGCGACGAGCTCGCCGAGCTCCTGGCCTGCGCCTGGCCCGGGCTGCGCGTCGTGGCCCTTGCGCGCAACGGCCGCGAGGCGGTCGAGCAGTTCGAGAGCCTGCGGCCCAGCGTCTGCTTCCTGGACGTGCACATGCCGGGCATGAGCGGCGTCGAAGCCGCGCGCCACATCGGCCGGCGCGCGCATCTGGTCTTCGTCACCGCCTTCGAACAGTACGCCGTCCAGGCCTTTGCGCAGGGCGCGCTGGACTATCTCGTCAAGCCGGTGCAGCCGCTGCGCCTGGCCGAGACCGTCCGCCGCCTGCGCGAGCGCATCGACGCCGCCGCGCCGGCCAGGCATAGCGAGGATCTGCTGCGCCACCTGGCGCAGCAGCTGCAGCGCGGCGGCCGGCCGCCGGGGCTCCGATGGCTGCGCGCCCAGGTGGGTTCGGCACTGCGCCTGATTGCCGTGGACCGTGTCGACTTCCTGCGGGCCGACAGCAATTACACGGTCGTGGCCTGGCGCAACGACGACGGCGCCGGCAGCGAGGCGGTGGTGAGCCTGCCGCTGAAGGACCTGCTCGCGCAGTTGGACCCCGAGCAGTTCGTGCAGGTGCACCGCTCGACGATCGTCAACCTCGGCTCGATCAGCCATGTCGTGCGCGGCGTGAACGAGACGGCGGACATCCACCTCAAGGGGCGCCCCGAAGTGCTGCGCGCCAGCCGCCGTTTCACGCATCACTTCAGGCGGATGTAGGTACCGCAGGGTCTCGCCGATCGCAGTTGCCGCCTGCCGTCGCGTGGCTGGCGGCTATGCCGGATGCTTCGCCGAATTCCGAGTCCGGCAAGACGCCGGGGATGCGTGGCGTTTGCGACGACGTCACCAAGGCGAGAGTCGCCCGCAGCTTCCGGCTGGTGAGGCAACTTCTCGATCCGGATGCGACAGGTCCGTTGCGGCATCGGCCAGGCGAAGGCATCACCGGCCTTGCAGCCCAGGATCGCGGTGCCGACGCCCGAGCCGATCGAGGTCGAGCCCGTTGGTGCGGATGTGGGCGACGTGGCGCGTATCGCTGCGGTGGCGGGTGACGTTCTCGGCTTCCAGCCAGTCCGCCAGCGTGAGCGCGTCGGACCGCCTGATCTCGGGACACGGCGAAACGAAAGGCCGCTTCAGCCCGTTGGAGCAAGCCGTCGCGGGCGAAACAAGCCCCGCCACGCGGCGGTCGTCAGGGCTGGGCGATGGCCTCGACCTGGATGCGCAGGTCGACGTTCATCCTGAAGCCGTAGTCCTTGCCCGCGCTCAGGCCGAATTCGTCCCGGTTGAAACGGCCGCTGGCGTCGGCGCCGCAATAGTCGCGCTTGAGCATCGGATGCTGGACGCATTTCAGCGAGTGGATCGTCAGCGTCAGCGGGCGCGTCACGCCGTGCAGCGTCAGCTCACCCACGAGCCGCGTCGGCACGCCGTCGACGGGCGCTTGCAGCTGGCCCTTGAAGACCGCCACGGGGTATTGGTCGACTTCGAAGAAGTCCTTGCCGCGCGCCCAATTGGACAGCGCGTCGAGGCCGAAGTCGACGCTGGCGAGTTCGGTCTCGATCTCGACGCTGCCGGTGCCGGTGGCCTTGTCGTAAAGCACCTTGCCGCTGCTCTTGTTGAACTTGCCGCGCCAGACCGAGATGCCCATGTGGTCGGCCTCGAAGCTCGGATAGGTGTGGGTCGGGTCGATCGCGTAGGCGGTGGGCGCGGCTGGGGCGGCCGTGGCGGCGAGCAGCAGCGTCGTGGCGGCGAGGCAGGTCTTCATGCGGTACTCCGGGGTGGTCGATGCAGGGAAGATCGATGCAGGGGCGGTCGACGCCAGGCCGGCCCGACGAGCGCTCGACTCTAGCGGGTGTGACGACGCCGATGCGCCCGGGTCGTTCGACTCCTCGTGGCGCCCCGACCCCGCACTCACTGCGTCGGCAAACCGGCCTCGCGCAGCGTGTCGAGCCATCGCTCCAGCAGCCCGATGCAGGCCGGGTCGAAGGTGCGCTCCAAGGTCACGCGAACGGCGTCGAGGCTGCAAAAGGCGGGATGCCGGCGCAGCGTCGCGACCCACTCGTGCGCCTGCTCCACCGCCCCCAGGCGCCAGGCGGCGGCGGCACCGGCCAGGTAGCACTGCGCATAGTCGGGGTTCACGGCCATGCCGCGCTGGGCTTCTTCCAGCGCGCCGCGGGGGTCGCCCGTGGCCAGGCCGGCTTCGGCCCGCGCGAAGTGCCAGATCACGCGCAAGGGCTCGAGCGGGCTCAGGTCGAAGGCCTTGCAGCAATAGGCACGCGCATCGTCGTGCCTGCCGCCGCGATTGCTGGACTGGGCGAGCAGGCCATAGGCGGGCGCGTACGACGACGACAGGCGCAGACAGTGGCGCAGGGCCTCGTCGGAGCGTTGCCGCTGGCCGCGGTACGACCGCGCCGCCAGCGAGAGCACGTAGTGCGCATCGGGGTCGCGCGGGTCCAGCGCCACGGCGCGCTCGACCTCGACCAGCGCGCGCGCCAGCTGCTCGTCGCGCGGCTCGTCGCTCCAGCGGTAATGGCCGGCGCGCCAGTCGGCGTAGGCCAGGCACATCCAGCCCTGGCTCAGTTCCGGTACCAGCGCCACCGACGATCGCGCCAGCCGCGTCGCGCGCTGGTTGGTGTCGGGCGTCTGCGCGCGGGCGAACAACTGCACCCAGGCCTGGGCGGCAAAGGCGCGCGCCTGGACCTCGGCGTCGCTGGCGGCCACGGCGATCTCCTGGCTGGCCAGCGCGTTGAGCTCGAAGCGCAATGCGCGCGCCAGGCGGCCGATCACGACCGTGGCCGTGGCGTGCCAGGCGTGGACCGGCAGGTCCAGCTCGTCGGCCCAGGTCTGCGTGCCGCGCCGGCCATCGACGACCTGCACGCCGACATGCAGCGTGTCGCCGCGCTGCTCGAGCTGGCCATCGACGACGTAGCGCACGCCCAGATCGTCGGCCAGCTTCAGGGGCGGCGGATGCCGCTGCCCGAAGGTCAGCATCGTGCCCAGGGCCACGATCGCCAGCCCCGGCTGGCGCGACAGTTCGGAGATCAGGGCGCCGGCGAGCGTCTCGCTCAGGAACGACAGCGCCGGCGGCAGGCCTTGCATCACGAATGGCAGCACGGCGACGGAGCGCGGGCCCAGACGAGGCTCTGCAGTTGCCTCGCTTTCTGTGGGCACGGGGCCTGCCCGCGCCGCAGCGGCTGGCGCCGTTTCGGGCGCCACCGTCGTTGTCGTCGCGGAAACGGCATGCGGCGTCACCGGCGTGGCCAGGCGGTAGCCCTTGCGCGGCACCGTGGCGACGTGATCGGCGCCCAGCACCTTGCGAAGTTGCGCCACGGCGTCGTAGAGCGAGCTGGGTGTGACGATCAGGCCCGGCCAGACGGCATCGAGCAGGCGGTCGGCCGGCACCAGCTCACCGCCGGCCTGGGCCAGCACCGTCAGCAGCCGCATCGTCCGCGGCTCGAGCTTGTGCACCTGGTCCGTGCTCGCCACTTCGTCGCGCGATGCGGTCACCTGCCAGGGGCCGAGGCGGTATCGATCGGGCAGGGGATCGGGAGGAAGATGCGCCACCCTCGGCACTATAGGGGCCGAATGGGGGCCGAATGGGGGCCGGAGTCCGTCGTCCGGATTGAGAAAACCCCGAGAAAACCTTGAGCCCCGCCTCAGCCCGGGCGGCGCGCCGCCCGCCACCATGACGACACCCCACTAGAGGAGATCGACATGCATTGCACAACCCCCTTGAAGCTCGCCGCCGCGCTGGCGCTCGTCGCCTGCCCGTTCCTGGCCGCGGCGCAGGCGCCAGCGCAGCCCTCGGCCTTGGACAACTACCCCAGCCGACCGATCCATCTCGTCGTGCCCTTCGCCGCCGGATCGGCCCCCGATGCGCTGGCCCGGCTGCTCGCGCCGGCCTTGAGCGAATCGATGTCGGTGAATGTGGTGGTGGAGAACGTGCCCGGTGCCGGCGGCACCATCGGCGTGGACCGCGTCGTCAAGTCGGCGCACGACGGCCACACGCTGCTGCTGTCCGGCGACGCCGCGCTGGTGCTCACGGGCGGCGCCTATGGCGTCAAGCCGCCCTACGACACGCTGCGCGACCTGGCGCCCATCGCGCAGCTGATCATCACGCCCAACGTGCTGGTGGTGGCCAACGACGTGCCGGCGCGCAACGTGCAGGAACTGGTGGCGCTGGTGCGCAGCCAGCCGGGCAAGTTCAACTACGGCTCGGGGGGCATCGGCTTCTCGACGCACCGTGCCGGCGAGCTGATGAACCGCATGGCCGGCCTCGACATGGTGCACATACCCAACCCCGGCAACCCCTGGACCGACGTGCTTGCCGGGCGCGTGCAGGTGATGTTCGGCAACATCGCCGCGGCCTTGCCTTTCATCAAGGCCGGCAAGGTGCGCGGGCTGGCGGTGACCTCCAGCGTGCGCGCCGCCGCGGCGCCCGAACTGCCCACGGTCAGCGAGAGCGGGCTGCCGGGTTTCAGTCGCTTTCCTGGTTCGGCATGCTGGCACCCGCGGGCACGCCGCCCGCCGTGCTGCAGCGCCTCGAGGCGGAACTGCGCAAGGCCATGGCCACGCCGGCGATCAAGGAGCGCCTGGCGATGATGGGAGCGATGCCGGGGGTCCAGGACGCCGCCGGTTTCACCCAGGTGATCAGGAACGAGATCCAGCGCTGGGCACCGAAAGCGCAGGCCGCCGCAGCGGCGGTGGTGGCCACGACAGCGCCAGCCGCGGCCTCCGTGGCCGGCAAGCCCTGATCGCAGCGGGCAGGACCATGCTGACCTCACTGTGCCATGTCACCTTGCGCAGCGCCGACTTCGACCGCAGCGTGCGCTTCTACTGCGATCTGCTGGGCCTGCGCATCGGCCCCCGCCCGGCCATCGCGGTGCCCGGGCGCTGGTTCTACATCGGCGATCGGGCGGTGCTGCACATGCTGCCACGCAAGGCCGAGACGGCTGAAGGTGGTGCGGGCACCATCGATCACTACGCCCTCGACGCCGACGACCTGCCGGCATTCGAGCGACGGCTCGTGGCCGCTGGCCAGGCCTTCGAAGGCCGCCGCCTGGCCGACAGTGACATCTGGCAGGTCTTCCTCACCGACCCCGACGGCGCGCGGGTCGAACTCAGCTTCCGGATGGAACCGCGCTAGGCGCCTGCGGATGGCTGCCCGGGGTCGACGGCGGCGGGTCGGTCGGGACCAGGATCCACATCAGCAGGTAGACCAGCACACCCGTGCCGGCACATATCGCCAGCAACGTGAACATCAGGCGCCAGATCCAACTCTGGACACCGGTGACGCGTGCGATGCCACCGCACACGCCGCCCAGCCAGCGGTCGTCGCGGCTGCGGCGCAGGGCGTTGATCGCCTGCAGGGCCGGCGGGCCGACGCCCGGCGCCTCGCCGCGCAGAACGCGCGCCTTGGCAGCCACGAATTCCTCGTCCGAGAGCTGGCCGCGATCGTGCAAGGCACCGAGTCGATCCAGTTCTTCGCTCAGACTCATGATGCTTCTCCCGACAAATCGAACATCCGCAAGTTCAGAGTAGCGCGGCACCGGCTTTGTTCAAGTGGACTGCGACAGACTGCCGCGATGGGCGATGGACCGGCGTATGGCTGTTCGAGCGTCCCGTCGCCCTCGTGCGCGGCTTCGGGAAGTGGATAGCCCGGACGACCCTGAGGCTTCAGGCTGCGGTCTCGGCCGCAGCGCCTTCATCTTGGCGACCGGGTTCCATGAAATACCGCAAGGCCGCCGCCTCATGGGCCGGCACGCCGGATCGAAGGTAGCCCTTCAAGCGGGCGCGGCTCACGCTGTGCAAGTAGTTCCAGGTCAGCGAGATGCTGGGGGCCACGGTATGGAAGGCGTGTGGCCAACCGCCCGGAATCAGGAGCGCCTCGCCGGGTTCCAGCTTGCCGTCGTACCAGGGTTCCACCGGCGTGTCCCAGCGGTCAAGGTCGACGTCGTAGCGCACGTCGATCAGCTTGCCGCCCTCGCTCAGCGCATCGAGCGCCCGCGGCGGGTAGAGCACGAAGCGCTTGCGCCCCGAAAGCTGGCACAGGATGGCGTCGCTGGACCAGGGGTCGACATGCAAGCGGGTGCGGGCGCCTCGGGCCGACAGGAATATCGCCCGCGCCGGGAAACTGTCGTGGACAGGGTTCTGTCCCACGCCCTCGCCCGCAAACGGCAGAAGCAGATCATCCTGCGGGAAGAACCCGGGACAGGACCAATCGCGTGCCAAGCTCCTGAAGACCTGGTCCGACCACGGCATGTCGCGGCGCGGGTTCTGGCGCGAGTACCAGCGCACATACGGCACCCGCACGGCCGAACGCTGGGATGCGGACGGGGCAGGCGCTTCCATGTAGCGGTCGATGTAGTCCTTCAGTGGACGGATTCTCACCAGGAAGAACAAGTCATCGTAGAGCTGCGTCGGCAAATCGCCGAAACGTTGGCGAAAGTACGCCGGCGTCCAACGCGATGACGCCGGCCAGGTCGCCATCGCATCCTCGACCAGCACCGGGTGGTTGCGCTGCACGTAGCCCCTGACGAAATCTCTCGACCCCAGTTTCTGGACTCGGTCGATGTTCATTGCCGGCCCTCCCTGCATGCGCGCCGTAACACCCCCGTTCGCGCACCGGACGTTTCGCGATTCGTCGCGATAACGGGTTGTGCGTCGGACGACGGGATCCGAGCGATGATGATGTTGGCGTCCCGCGGCCTGGATTGCGTTGGCTCAACCGATGTTCGAATGGGGAACGCGGCATCCCGGGGCCGCCGCGAACGGCGCACGATCGTCGGCAGCGCGAATGAAACCAAGCTGGCCGATCTTGCGGCCGTGGCCGATGGCAGGGCGCTGTTGCCGCCGCGGAACGAACCCCCCCACGATTCGCAGCCGGCCGGACCGCGCCTTGTAGGCGATCCGTCAGCCCGCGGCCCGGCTGGCTGCGCACAGTGGATCCAGATCGGGCCAGCGGTGGTCCGGCAGCCCCGAGGAGGATCCGCATGAGCACCCCGTCCCTGCAGCGCCCTGTCGCCCTGGCGCTGGCCTGCTGTCTCAACCTGAACGCGGCGCAAGCCAGCCTGGTGGAGAACTTCGAGTCCTACGCGCCCGGCAGCTTCCCCGCAGCGGCCTGGCTGGACGCCGCCAGTTTCCAGCCCACGCCACCGGGCTACCCGGCAGTGTCCGTGCCTTCGGCGCGCGTGGTGTCCACCGGCGATGCGCTGGGCCAGGCGACGCAGGCGCTGCAGCTCGCCGACGCGCTGGGCAGCGCGCGCGGCATCTATACGGTGGACGGCGTCGCGCCGCTGAAGACGGTGCAGTCGGACGTGCGCGTGCTGCGCTATTCCAACGGCGATCCGGCCGTCGCGCCGGCCTGGCTGGACACGCCCTTCAGCCTCGGCTTCATGGCCGCCAACCCGGGCGCCTCGCCCTTCGCCAATCTGTACATCAGCAGCAGCACGCGCAGCTGGCACCTGTTCTACGACGGCGTCTTCGCCGCCGATCCGTCGGGCATCGACGACTACGATCTGGGCCTGGCCGCCGACCTGGAGCGCTGGTACACGGCCTCGCTGAGCTACGACACCGTGCACCGCAGCCTGCGGGCCCAGGTCAACGACACGGCCAGCGGCCAGGTGCTGCGCATCAGCACCTTCCAATACGCCGACAACGGCCTCGTCGACCTGTTCGACGCCACCATGGCCTGGGGCCTGGAAGGCAGCGCGACGCTGCCACCGCAGCCCGGCCAGGCCACGCTGGCCAACATCGCGCAGTTCGACAACATCATCATCACCGGCAACCGCGTGCCCGAGCCCGCGTCCGCCGCGCTGGTGCTGGCGGCGCTGCTGGCCCTCGGATCGGCCCCGCGGCGGCGCACGCGCCGGCGTCAGGACTGAGCGCCTATGCGTGTTGCCAGCTCCAGCGTCTGGCGCGAAGGCGGCAACTGCAGGCTGGCGCGCAGCACCTCCTGGCAGCGCAGGAAGACTCGGCGCGCCTGCGCCGGCTGCTCCAGCGCCAGATGGCAACGCATCAGCGCGCGGTAGATAGGCTCGGCCAGCATGTCCTGCGCGAGGCCCCGTTCGTACAGGCGCAGCGCATCGGCCCAGGCGCGTTGCGTTTCCAGATGCTGCCCGTAATCGGTGACGGCGCGCGAGAACTGCAGCGCCAGGCGTTCACGCGCGCCCACCGCCCAGCGCTCGACCGCCACATCGCCGAACAGCTTGCCGCGGTACAGGCCGCCGAGCTGCCGCGCCAGCGCGGCCAGTGGCGCCGCATCCGCATGCGGCACGAGGTGCCGCTGCAAGGCCTCCTGCGTCCGCTCGAACGCCGCCACGTCGCACCAGACCAGCCGCGCGTTCAGCAGCAGGCGCCCGTCCACGAGGCGCAGCGCACCGTCCACGCCCAGCCACTTGCGCAGGCGCGACAAGGTGACCTCGAAGGACGACTTGGGGTCGGAGGCCTCGACATCGGGCCACAGCTCGTCGACCAGGGTCGGCACCGGCACGCCCTGGCCCTCGCGCGTGGCGCGGTGCGCGATCACCGCCTGCAGCAAGGCCAGCGGCTTCTTCTGCGCCTTGCCTTCGGTGCCCAGCACGCGGCCGTGGCGCTGCACGCTGAAGCCGCCCAGCGCGTGGATGCGCAACGGCCAAGGCCAGTTCTCGGGCGCGTCGGCCGGCGGCGCCAGGCCGCACTTGTCGATCATGCTGCAGACGAACTCGGTCTCCAGGCCGTGCTGCAGGGCCATCACGCACAGCCGCGCACTGAATTCCGGGTAGCCCTCGAAGCAATCGTAGAACTGCCGCTCGCGCAGGCCGGTCCACAAGCGGGTGAGCAGGGCCAGGCCGTCGGCGGCACCGTGGCGGACGGCCTGGTAGGCAGCGATGCCGTCGATCATCTCGCCGATCTCGCGCGCATAGCCCGCGGGCACCAGCGGCTGCGCCTGCTGCATCAAGGCACGCGCACCGTCGAAATCCTCGGCCAGCAGTCGCGACTGCGCCTCGCTCACGATGTACACCGCCAGCATCGGCGGCGGGGACCGCAGCTCCTGGGCGATCTTGCGTGCGCGCGTGGCGTGCAGCAGCGCCGTGTCGACCTCGCCTTTCATGCGCGCCAGCCGCGACTTGGCCACCTCCAGCAGCAGCGAGTCGCGCAGCCGCGCCGGCTGCGCGTGGACCTCGGCCCGCTCCAGCGCGGCCTGGGCCCGGGCCACGTCGCCACCGGGCAGCGCGGCGTCGACCTCGTGGAAGGCCAGCATGAAGTCGACCTGGCGCAGGCCATGACGTGCGGCCAGTTCGCGCAATTCCTCCAGGGCGCGCTCGGATTCGCGCGGCTGCTTCGCGTACAGCGCGCAGCGCTGCCAGAACATCAGCCATTGCGCCCGGCGATAGGGTGTGAGCAGCGGGTCGGCCGCATGGGTCTCCACCAGCGCATGCAGGCGCAGACCGAGTTCGCGCTTCTCCCTGGGTTCGACGTAATACAGCAGCGCGCGGCAGGCGGCCAGCAGCAGATTGACCTCCACGCCGCCGTCCAGCAGCGCCAGCATGCGCTCGACGCAGCGGTCCAGATGCGGGTCGTCGGGCTGGTACAGCAGCAGGCCCAGCAGCCAGCCGGTGAGCAGCAGCAGTTCCTCGTCGCGGTCGACATGACCGGCGGCGCCCTCGCGCAGCGGCGCGAGGTCCGCCAGGCCGGCATCGAAGGCGCGGTAATTGCCGTCGAGCTGGCCGCACACCATCAGCGCGGCCGAAGCCAGCATGCAGCCGCGCCGATCACCGTCGTCGGCAAAGCGCTGACGCGCGGCCATCAGGTGCGGCCAGGCCTGCAGGTCGCCGCGGTGCGATTCCACCAGCGCGCTGGCGTAGCCGGACCAGACCTCGGGGGCGCTGGCTGCGGCGCCGGGCGATGGATCGAAGGGCATGACCCTGCCTTTCTACCACCGACCTCGAACGGCCGACCGAGCGGCGCAGCGCCAGGCCCGCGACGAGCCCACCCAGCGCCAGTGCCCAGCTCGACGGCTCGGGCACCGTGCGCGACGCCACGACCGGGGCCTCGGTGCCGAGCCAGACCTTCGGTGGCGACGTCGACGTGTAGTTGAAGGCCAGGGCGCTCAAGGTCCAGGTCGACTTCGTCGTGTCGAGACGGCAGAAGATCTCGCCGGCCGGGCAGTCGTTGCCGATCAGGAAACCGCTCAGCGCGCCGCCGGCGTCGAAACTCAGGGCCTGCAGCCAGGCATTCCCGGCGTCGTAATGGGTGCCCATGAAGTCCATCGCGAAACTGCTCAGCAGATTGGCGGCCGCGTCGACGACCTGGCCGGGCTGCACCAGCGCGTCGTCGAAACTGAACCAGCCGCTGACGGTCTGCGGGGCCGCCGGCCCGCCGTCGACGGCGACGCTGAAGTCGTAGGTCAAGGGACTCGCCGCGGCGTGCGGCGCGGCACCGGCCAGCAAGGCGACAAGCAGCGGTGCGAAGGGTGCAACGGACAGCCAGCTCTTCATCAGGCACTCCACAGGCCCCCCGGTCGAGGTGCCACCCGGGCAGTGTCTGCAGGCGAAGCCGGGTCGCACTGACGGATCGCCTACCGCATGGGTCCCCGCCGCCCCCTGTTCGCGGGGGTAGCGCGCACCGGGACTTGCCGCGTCGTCAGCTGGACCGACCGGCTGCCGCGCCGCTGGCCGCTTTCCGTGAGCGCGCCACCGCCACGCACGCCAGCAGCACCAGCGGCGGAGTCGCCGGCTCGGGGACCGACGCGGCCGTCAGGATGACCTGCCAGGTGCCGACCTGCACCGGCGCGTCGAAAGCGTACAGGGGCCCGCTGAGGTCGAGCCGGCGTCACTTCAGTGTCGATGCCTGTCGTTCGGCAATGTCGGCGAGGTCAGCGAACGCAGGAACGCGATCAGCGCCGAGCGGTCGCCATCGGCGAGCGTGAAACCGCGCAGCCGCGGGTCCTGGCCGGGGTCGGCCGGATGGCTGCCGGCGGCGTAATAGTCGATCACGGATTCCAGGCTCGCGAAGCTGCCGTCGTGCATGTACGGCGCGGTCAGGGCGACGTTGCGCAGCGTCGGGGTTCGATAGGCGCGCAGGTCCTGCGGCTGGCGCGTGACTTCGAAGCGGCCGAGGTCGGGCTCGTCGCCCTGACCGATGCTGCGCAAGGTCTCGACCGAGACCTGCGTCGCCAGGCCGGGCGCCAGTTGCACGCGGGCCCCGTGGGCGCGCGCGGCCTCGCTGCGCGCCTGCACCCCCGTGTCGTGGAACTGGTCGTCGGAGAACGTGGCCGAGTGCGGGCCGACGAGGTGGCAACCGTCGCAGCCGAGCTTTCGAAAGAGTTCGAAGCCGCGCCGCACCGACTCGTCGACGGCGCCTGCATCGCCGCCGTAGAACCAGCGGTCGAAGGGCGAGCCGGCGGCAATCAGGGTCCGCTCGTAAGCCGCGAGCGCCGACGCCACGCGCGCCGGCGAGGCATGGCGGTCGCCGAAAGCGGCGCGGAATGCCGGGCGGTATTCCGGCATCGCATCGATGCGCTTCGTCAGCGCCGCGAGGCTGGGGTTGGCCATCTCCTGCGGATGCAGCAAGGGCTGCAGCGCCTGCGCCTCCAGGCTGGCGGCGCGGCCATCGTGGAACAGCGCGCGCACAAGGGCGACGTTGAGCAGCGTCGGCGCGTTGCGGCGCAGCGTGGCCCCTTCCATGCCGACGGGCGTGCGCGTCTCGTTGGACGTGAAGCCCTGCTCCGGCAGATGGCACATGGCGCAGGACAAGGTGCCGTTCACCGACAGGCGGCGGTCGAAGAACAGCTGCCGCCCCAGCGCGGCCAGGGCCGGCGGCGGTGCCTGCAATGAAGGCAGGCCGAGCGAGCGGTCGTCGCCTGCGGCGACCTCGGCCCCCCGCGCAGGCGCAGGCGCGGTCGCGGTCGCGGTCGCGGTCGCGGACGCGGACGCGAGTACGAGCGCGAGCGCGGCGCCGGCGATCGCGCTCGCGATGCGCATCGATCACCTGCCGCGTTCGCCTTGCAGCGTCCGCAGGTCGTTGACGAGCGCACGCGGGTCCAGCGTCGCGACGCTGTAGATCTCGCGCACCTGGGCCGCGGCGTCGACGAGAAAGACCTTGAGCAGATGGTTGAGCGTGCGCGTCGGCCGGCCGCGCTCGTCGAGCTCGATGCTCACGTCCTGGCCGAAGCCGCGCAGCAGCGGCAGCAGCTCGGCCACCGAGGCCGTCGTCAGGAATTGCCAGCGCACGCGCGCGTCGTGGGCCAGGTTGCCGCCGTACAGGCGCATCGATTCCGGCGTGTCGTTGCTGGGGTCGAAGCTCAGGCTTACCAGCTGCGCCGAGCGCGCCAGCGCGGCGTCGTCCGCCAGCGCCGTGCGCGCGGCCTCCATCACCGCCAGCGCGCGCGGGCAGCCCTCGGCATCGCGGCAATAGGTGTACATGAACGCGAGCACCGAGATGCGCCCGCGCAGCAGATCGTGCAGGCGTCGGCGGCTGCCGTCGATGGTGAGCACGTTGCCGTCGGGCGCCGGCATGATGCGCGGCAGCCGGTAGGTGCCGGGCGCCGGCAGCCGCGACGCGTCGATCGGTTACGCACGCTGCGGCGCGGCGTCGCCGGCGGCGCGCGCAACGGCCGCAGCGGCGGCCAGCGCAATGGCGGCCGGCCCGCGCAGCCGCCACAAGCGCGCCGCGGCCTGCATGGTGGATCCCCTGGCCTTCAGGCGATGCGCTTGCCGGCCGGCTCGGCGCTGAACTTCATGTGGTGCGCGCGGCCCAGTCCGAGGGCGATGAAATCGACCTCGAAACGCTGCGCCAGGTCCTTGCCGTCCCAGTCGTAGGCGCGCAGCACCTGTTCGTTGTCCTCGCCCTTCTTGTCCCAGTTGGCGAGCAGGGACGAGGTGGTGTACACGCGCTTGCCGTCCCAGCTCTGCGAGACCATGTTGACCTGGCGCCCGGTGTGCTTGGAATAGACCTCGCGCGGCGCCTCGGGGTTGGAGAGGTCGAACAGGCGCGTCATGCCGTCCATGAAGGTATTGACCCACAGGCTCTTGCCGTCGGCGGCGATGCTGATGTCGACCGGCAGCGGGATCTTCGCCGGGTCGCCGATCGTCGCCACCTCCCTCGCCTGCCATTCGCCCTGCGCGTCCTGCTTGACGAGCCAGAGCTTGGACGTGAGCGCGGTGGCCGTGACGGCCCAGTTGTCGCCCTCGGCGAGCGACCAGCGGATCTCGAGCGGCGCGCCCGGCACCTCGAAGACCTTCATCGGCTTCATGGACTTCAGGTTCCAGGCGACCATCGTGTGGCCGAAGTGCTTCATGGCCTCGGCGTCGTTCACGAGCCGGCCGAAGTCCATCATGTAGTTGTTCCAGCCGGTGAAGCTGGACGTGAGCATGACGTTCTTCGCCGGGTTGATGCCGATGTCGTAGCCGTAGCCGTCGCCGCGCACGCCGCCCACTTCGGTGGTCGGCATCGGGTATTTCTCGATGATCTCGCCGCGGTTGTTGAACATCACGAGGCCGGTCGTGCCGCCGTGGTCCTTCGAATTGGACAGCGCCTGCACCAGCATGCGCCCGGGCATCGCGTAGAAGGTGTGCGGGCCGACGAAGCCGGTGGCCGAGGCGATGTTGGAGATCGTCTTCACGAGGCGCGGGCGGCTGGGCCGCGCGAGATCGAAGACGAAGATCCTGTTGTCGTCCAGCCGCCCGGCCCAGAGGTAGCGCCGGTCGTCGGTGAAGCCCATGTGGTGCGACTCGCCGCGCCCGGGCAGCGAGAGCTTGTGGATCACCTTGCCGTAGTTCGGCGACCCGGGATGCGCGCCGACGGTGACGAGCTTGTCGTTGCCGTCGCCCAGACCCTTGATGCCCAGGGTCCAGACATGGACGTAGTCCTCCTGGCCCTTGATCAGCTTGCTCATGTAGGGCGAGTTGCACGTCTCGTCGGCCCAGGCCGAGAGGGGCGCGGCGCCCGCCGCGAGGAGGGCCGTAGCAAAAGTTCTGCGCTTCATGTCGAGGGTCTCCGGTCGGGGCTTGCAAGACCGAACAAGGGCTCGGGGCATTGTCATTGCATCCGGCGCGCCATGCAATCGATCGCCGGCATCCCTTGGCGCGGCGCGGCCTGGCGGGGTGCAGGCGGTGGGCGTTGCGCGCAGGCAATAGCTCCGGGCTACCAGGAAGATAGCATCAATCAAACCTATCGATAAATAAATGTCGATAGCATTCACTTCATCGAAGTTTCCCAACCCCCTCCCCAGGAGCACTCCCATGTCGATCATCAATACCGCCGTCCAGCCCTTCAAGACCCAGGCCTTCCACAACGGCAAGTTCGTCGAGGTCACCGAGCAGAACCTCAAGGGCCGCTGGTCGGTCCTGATCTTCATGCCGGCCGCCTTCACCTTCAACTGCCCGACCGAGGTCGAAGACGCGGCCGACCACTACGGCGAGTTCCAGAAGGCCGAAGCCGAGGTCTACATCGTCACCACCGACACGCATTTCTCGCACAAGGTCTGGCACGAGACCTCGGCCGCCGTCGGCAAGGCAAGGTTCCCGCTGGTCGGTGACCCGACGCACGCGCTGACGAACATGTTCGGCGTGCACATCCCCGAGGAAGGCCTGGCGCTGCGCGGCACCTTCATCATCAACCCCGAGGGCGTGATCAAGACGGCCGAGATCCACGACAACGCGATTGCCCGCGACGTGAAGGAAACGCTGCGCAAGCTCAAGGCCGCGCAGTACGTCGCCAAGCACCCGGGCCAGGTCTGCCCGGCGAAGTGGAACGAGGGTGCCAAGACGCTGGCGCCGTCGATCGACCTCGTCGGCAAGATCTGAGCAGCCGCCGCGCTGCACCGGCACGGTCGCCCGGCGGCCGTGCCTCCCTACGCAAACCTCCTCGCCCCCCACGGAATCCGCCATGTTGGATGACAGCATCAAGGCCCAGTTGGCCAGTTACTTCGAGCGCATCACCCAGCCCATCGAGCTGATCGCCAGCCTCGATGATTCGGCCGGCGCGGCGGAGATCCGCGAGCTGGTCAGCGAGATCGCCGCCATCGCGCCGGCGAAGATCGCCGCGCGCTTCGACGGCCGCTTCGAGCGCCGCCCCTCGTTCCAGATCACCCGCGTCGGCCACGACATGGGCGTGCATTTCGCCGCCGTGCCGATGGGCCACGAATTCACCTCGCTGCTGCTGGCGCTGCTGTGGGCCGGCGGCCACCCGCCCAAGGTCGAAGCCGAGGTCATCGAGCAGATCCGTTCGCTCGAAGGCGATTTCCGCTTCGAGACCTGGATGAGCCTGACCTGCCACAACTGCCCCGACGTGGTCCAGGCGATGAACCTGATGGCCGTGCTCAACCCGCGCGTGCGCGCCGTGGCCATCGACGGCGTGCTGTTCCAGGCCGAGGTCGAGCAGCGGCAGATCATGGCCGTGCCCAGCGTGTTCCTGAATGGCGAGGTCTTCGGCAACGGCCGCATGGCGCTCGGCGAGATCCTGGCCCGCATCGACACCGGCGCCGCGCAGCGCGCGGCCGCGAAGCTGGACGAGAAAGCGCCCTACGACGTGCTCGTCATCGGCGGCGGACCGGCCGGTGCCGCGGCCGCGGTGTACGCGGCGCGCAAGGGCATCCGCACCGGCATCGTCGCCGAGCGCTTCGGCGGCCAGACCCTGGACACGCTGGGCATCGAGAACTACATCTCGGTGCTGGAGACCGAAGGGCCCAAGTTCGCTGCCGCGCTAGAAGCCCATGTGCGCCATTACGGCGTCGACGTGATGACGCTGCAGCGCGTGGCCGGTGTCGACCCGGCGTCGAAGCCCGGCGGGCATGCCGCGGTGCGGCTGGAAAACGGCGCCGCACTGCAGGCCCGCACGGTGATCCTGGCCACCGGCGCACGCTGGCGGCACATCGACGTGCCGGGCGAAGTGGCCTACAAGACCAAGGGCGTCGCCTACTGCCCGCATTGCGACGGCCCGCTGTTCAAGGGCAAGGACGTGGCGGTGATCGGCGGCGGCAATTCAGGTGTCGAGGCGGCGATCGACCTCGCCGGCGTCGTCAAGAGCGTCACGCTGCTCGAGTTCGCCGACCGGCTGCGCGCCGACCAGGTGCTGGTCGACAAGCTCCGCAGCCTGCCCAACGTCACCATCCACACGAACGCGCAGACGACCGAGATCACCGGCGACGGGCAGAAGATGAACGGCCTGCGCTACCAGGACCGCGCGAGCGGCCAAGAGCACCAGTTGGACCTGGCCGGCGTCTTCGTGCAGATCGGCCTCGTGCCCAACACCGAGTTCCTCAAGGGCACGGTGGAGCTGAGCCGCTACGGCGAGATCATCGTCGATGCCAAGGCGCACACCAGCGTGCCCGGCATCTTCGCCGCGGGCGATGCCACGACGGTGCCGTACAAGCAGATCGTCATTGCCGCGGGCGATGGGGCGAAGGCGGCGTTGAGTGCATTCGATCACTTGATTCGGACGCCGTCGGCGTGAAGGGCAGGTCAAACTTGCCCTGCGAAGTGCCGGCTCATTCGGCAGGCTCCTGCGTCGGAAATGCCATGTCGGCCAGAGCTTCCCGCAGGCCGCGTTCGGCCGCATCGACCGCCCCGGCGAGATAGCCAGGGAACTGCAGTGACCATTCGCTGCCGATACCGACCAGCCGGCCTTGCCATGCGCCCTCATCGGCGCTGCGGGAAGGGGCTGCGGCATGGTGGCCTGCAACGTCCTGGTCGTCGGCCGTCGCGGTCAGCGGGTCGGCGGCCCAATCCTTCAAGGCTTCGCCGACTGGTGCACCGGCACGCTTGCCAAACAGCCGCGCCAGTTGCGCGCGGCAGTGGGCGCGCAGTACCTCGTCGGTGACCTGGCGACGCACCCGCGCCGGCACGCCGAGGAAGCCGAACAGCGCCGCGTGGCCGCCGGGCATCGAGACGTCGTGGATCTCGCCCATCGGGCCGACGCTGCTGCGCGCGCTGCCGCAGAGGGCCTGCTCGCGCCAGAACGGCGTGTCGTAAACCGCCACATATTTTGCGTGCGGCGCCATCCAGGTCGGCGTGGCTCGCCAGCGGCGCGCGAGCTCGGCCGGCAGCGATGGCTCGAATTGCAGGCCCGTGGCGGCAAGTCGCGGAGGCAGGGCCAGCAGCACCTGCTTGACGTGCCAGACCGTGGGCCTGCCGGCTGCATCTTCAACCGTCAACTCGACACGAGCGGCCTCGCGGCGCAGCCGCCGCACCGTCTGTCCGGTGCGGACGATGGCCGCATCGAGCCGAGCATGCAACGCAGCCACGAGGGCGCCCATGCCGCCCGCCAGCCGCATCGACGGCGGCTCGCTGGCATAAGCTTGCGTGCGCAGCGGCGGCGCCTGCGTCGAGCGCTCGACGAGCAGGTCGCCGTCTTCGAATTGCCCAAAGCGCGCGAGCCCCAGTTCGGCGACCAGCTGGTCGAGTTGCGGCTGCAACGCCGGCCAGAACCAGCTCGGCCCGAGGTCGAAGCGATCGAGCGCCGACTCCGCCGTGTCCACATCCGATCCCGCAGCGTCGACCGAGAGGATGCGGCCGCCCAGGGTGGCGCGGGCCTCCAACAGCACGACGTCGCGCACGCCTTGCTGCACGAGCCGCCACGCTGCCACCAGGCCGGCCAGGCCCCCGCCGACGATGGCGATTCGGGCATCGAGCGCCGTCACGTTGCGAGCCCGGCCAGGTGACCCGTCTTCAGGTAGAACATGGTGCCGGCGTCGCCCGCACGGAGCTCGGGGGCGTCGCCGGGCGCAAGCCTGAGCCAGCCCAGCGCAGCGAGCAAGGTGGTGCCGACGATCAGCCGGCCTTCGATCACCAGGAGCTCGGCACCGCCTGGCGCGTCCTGCTGCAGCGTGTGGCCGGGCGGCAACCGAAGCAGGCTCACCTGCTCGCGATCGGTTGCGTACAGCGCGCAGACCGCGTGACGGCCATCCGTCCGCCAGGTCGATGGATCGCGCGTGTCGATGCGCACGGTGCGCGTGTCGACCGCGGCCATCTGCCACAGCTTCACGAAGATGAGTGCGCCGTCCGCGCTCGACGGCTGATGCGCCGAGCCCGGCGGATTGCGCAGGTACGAGCCGGGCCCGTAATCGCCACTGGCGTCGGAAAAGGTGCCGGACAGCACCAGGATCTCCTCGCCGCCCGGGTGACCGTGCGCCGGGAAGACCGATGCCGGCGCATACCGCACCAGGCTCGTGGCCCGCGCTCGCTCGGCGCCCAGGCGGTCCAGCATCACGCGCTCCACGCCGGGCTGCGGCGAGGCCACCCAGCGGTGTTCAGCCGCCGTGACGGTGGCGCGGAGCGAGAAGTCGGGATGCACCAGCATGATCAGCTACGAATGTAGCCGCGTCTTTCAGCTCCGCAGCGGTTTGGTGAGTCCGGGGCCATGGGAAGCTGTCATCCGGCTGCCCATGCCGCCCGCCGGCTGTGACGGTCAGCTTGCTGAGCGCAGCGGTCGCCAGCGCGTCCACTCGAAGAACGGCAGCTTTCGGCGCCCGCAGGTAAGCAACTTTGTTTTCCGCGCACACATGTTGATGCTAGGGAGAAAAACTGTAAGCCTCCTTCCTGGGAGTTACATGTTTTCGGGTTTCTGTAAATTTGCGCCTCCAGCCTGTCCGCCCTTGATCAGTTTGGGAGAAAGTCTGTAAGCGGGGTACTCGGCTTCCCTTCTGCGCGAACGACTGACGGCCTACCAGCGTGAGCGGCCTGCGACGGAACCAGGGCGAACTCACGCTGCCTACCATCAAGCTGCCATTGTGCCCCGCAACAGGTGCGGGCACGAACGGCGGCTGTATGGGGTGCTGCGGTCGTAGCGGTCGGCCGATGCCTGTCGATAGTGGCGGGCTGGGCGCGGGCCGGCCTGCGACAGCTCCCGTTCGACACCACGGGTCGTTACCGACCCAAAGGAGTCCGTTGAAGTGAGCTCGTCCGGCGACCGGTCATTGTTGGGGAACCTGCCCTTCGCCAGAATCGTAGTGCGACCAGTGTTCGGCGGGCACAAGAAGCACCTGGCGGCCGTGGCGCGCTTCTTCGCTAGATTGACGATTGGTGAATATGGTCAGGCCGCCGGACCCGCGGTGGATCGAACGCTGAGTGGCCAGGCACGCGCCTGCCCCGACCCACGCCGCGACACTGCCTACGCCCTGCCGGCAGCCGCCTGTTGCGAGAGCGAGAGTGCCACGAAATCGACGAATGCCCGCACGCGCGCAGCGAGCTGGTGTCGCTGGGGGTAAACCGCATAGATGTCGGCGTCAGGCGTTCCGTACTGGGGTAGCACTTGCACGAGGCGGCCGTTTCGAAGGTAGCGATCGATGTCCCATTCGGCGCGCATCAGGATGCCGTGGCCGTCCAGGGCCCAGTTGACGGCGATCTCGCCGTCGTTTGTGGTCAGGTTACCCCGGGTTTTGACCGCGACAGCGGTCGCGGCCCGTCCGCGACCACTGGTCAGACGCCACACACCGTAGGCCTCCTCGCCTTGGCGAATACCGATGCAGTTGTGTTTGGTCAGGTCGTTCGGCGCCCTGGGCGTGCCATGCTTGGCGAGGTAGGCCGGGGCGGCACAGAGCAAGCGCCGGTTCGGCACGATGTGCCTGGCGATCACCCGGGCGTCCGGCGGCGCGCCGAAGCGGATGCATACATCAAACGCATCGTCCGTGAGCGGTGGCGGGCTGACAGAGAGCTGGAGTTGTACTTCCACCTGCGGATACTTGCGAACGAAGCGGGAAATCAGCGGGGCCACATGGCTGCGACCGAAGCCTAGCGTCGCGTTCACCCGCAACAGGCCCTTCGGTGTCTCCTTGGACACGCCGAGCAACTGCTCCATGTCGTCGATCTCGCCCAGGATGCGACGCGCGTGCTCCAGATAGAGCTCGCCCTCGGGCGTGAGGCTCATGCGCCGCGTTGTGCGGTTCACCAGCAGCACCCCTGCGCGCTCCTCCATCAAGGCCAGATGCCTGCTCACTGCCGGGGTCGTGATTCCAAGTTCCCGCGCCGCGCCGCTCAGGTTGCCGGCGCTCGCGAGGGTAGAGAAAAACCCTAAGTCGCCCGGTTGAATGGCGCTCGCCTTCCCTGCTGAAGTAGCCATTGATTGTTAGATCCAAGTGAACAATAGATTCACTTTATCGGCGAGCAAGCGGGTTGTCCATTGCCTACAGTCTCTTCACTGCCCACCCATCGACCCACGGAAACTCGCCATGAAGACCTATTCCATCGCCACCATTCCCGGTGACGGCATCGGCAAGGAAGTTGTTCCTGCCGGCCAGCAAGTGCTGGAAGCCCTCGCCGCATCCAGCAGCGCGTTCAAGTTCCAGTTCGAGAACTTCGACTGGGGCGGCGACTACTACCGCGAGCATGGCGTCATGATGCCGGCCGACGGCCTGGACGCACTGCGTCACAAGGATGCGATCCTGTTCGGCTCGGCCGGCGACCCGCACATCCCCGACCACATCACGCTGTGGGGCCTGCGACTGAAGATTTGCCAGGGCTTCGACCAGTACGCCAACGTTCGACCGACGCGCATCCTGCCTGGCATCGACGGCCCGCTCAAGCGCTGCGGCCCCGACGATTTGAACTGGGTCATCGTGCGTGAGAACTCCGAGGGCGAGTATTCCGGCGTCGGCGGCCGGGTGCACCAGGGCCATCCGATCGAAGCCGCCACTGACGTCTCGATGATGACCCGCGCCGGGGTCGAGCGCATCATGCGCTTCGCTTTCAAGCTGGCCCAGTCGCGTCCCCGCAAGCTGCTGACGGTCATCACCAAGAGCAACGCGCAGCGCCACGCGATGGTGATGTGGGACGAGATCGCGCTCCAGATCTCCAAGGAATTCCCCGACGTCACTTGGGACAAGGAACTGGTCGACGCATCGACGGCCCGCATGATCAACCGGCCGGCGTCACTCGACACGATAGTCGCCACCAACCTGCATGCCGACATCCTGAGTGATCTTGCCGCGGCACTCGCCGGCAGCCTGGGCATCGCGCCGACGGGCAATATCGACCCTGAGCATCGCTATCCGTCGATGTTCGAGCCGATCCACGGTTCGGCCTTCGACATCACGGGAAAGGGCCTGGCGAATCCGGTCGGCACCTTCTGGTCCGTGGTCATGCTGCTCGATCACTTGGGTGAGACCGAGGCCGCCCGGCGCGTCATGCACGCGGTCGAAGCCGTGACCGCTGATGCGTCGCTGCACACCCGCGATCTCGGTGGCACCGCGACGACGGCACAGGTCACCGCGGCAGTCTGTGCCCACCTGGCCAAGACCAAGGCCAAAACCTCGGCCGTGGTTGCCTGAAGGCGCGGCGACCAACTTCCCACTGAAGCGGCTCCCGACGATCGTCCGGGAAGCCGCGGTACTCCGCGCCATGGCCGGCGCGCAGAGCCGTACGCGGCCATGCGCGGGCTACACGCGGTCCACGAGCCAATACCAGGATGCACTTCCCGATGCCTCATTCGAGTTCGCATGCGCAGTCGCTGCGGTCCGCGGCGCGCCCGACCGGTCCGGAAGTCGAATCCCTCCTGCGGGACATGTTCGGAACGGCCATCGCCACCGCCCAACCGTCTCTGCGTATCCCGGAGTTCCTACCAGCGCCTCCGGCCGGAAAAACGATCGTGATCGGCGCCGGCAAGGCCTCGGCGGCCATGGCCCGGGCGGTCGAGGATCACTGGCCGGGCCCGCTCGAAGGCCTCGTCGTGACCCGCTACGGCTACGAAGTTCCCTGCCGGCGGATCGAAGTCGTCTCTGCCGCGCATCCGGTGCCCGACCGGAACGGCGTCGATGCGGCGCGCAGGGTTCTCGCCAAGGTCCGAGGTCTCGGCGCCGACGATCTGGTTCTGTGCCTGATCTCGGGCGGCGGATCCGCGCTGTTGTCCTTGCCGGCAGACGGCATGACGCTGGCGGACAAGCAGGCCATCAATCAGGCGCTCTTGTCCAGCGGCGCGACGATCTCCGAAATGAACTGCGTGCGCAGGCACCTGTCCGCGATCAAGGGCGGGCGTCTTGCCGCCGCCTGCCATCCGGCCCGGGTCGTCAATCTGATCATTTCGGATGTGCCCTGCGACGCCTTGTGCGACATCGCCTCCGGCCCGACCGTGCCCGACCCGACGACTGGTGCGGACGCGCTCGCGATCCTGAAGCGCTACAAGGTGCCGCTGTCGCCTGCGCTCATGGCGCTGCTGGAATCCGGGCAGATCGAATCCGTCAAAGCCGGTGACGCTCGGCTGCCCACGATCGAGTCCCATCTGATCGCGACGCCCCAATTGGCGCTGGAGGCGGCGGCGCGGCGCGCGCAGGCTGCGGGCATTCCCGCTTACATCCTGGGCGACGCCATCGAAGGCGAGGCGCGCGAAGTCGGCACCGTGATGGCCGGCATCGCCACGCAAGTGAACCGTCGCGACCAGCCGTTTCATGCGCCGTGCATCCTGCTGTCCGGTGGCGAGACCACCGTCACCGTGCGCGGCACGGGCCGGGGCGGCCGCAACGTCGAGTTCCTGCTGTCGCTTGGACGCGCATTGAATGGCGAGCCCGGGGTCTTCGCGGTCGCGGGCGACACCGACGGCGTCGACGGACAGGAGGAGATCGCGGGCGCGATCCTGCGGCCGGACACCTTGGCGCGGGCACGCGAGCGCGGCATGTCCGCCTCGGACAGCCTGCAGGACAACGATGCCCATGGCTTCTTCCAGGCCCTGGGCGACTCGGTCATCACCGGTCCCACCCTGACCAACGTCAACGATTTCCGCGCCGTCTACATCGCCGGCCGGCCACCGGGATGAGTCGGAAACGCCATGCGCGCCATCGAAACCCGCAGGGGTGCGATCACAGCGCCGTCCGCGCAAATTTAGCAAATAAGAGCCGAGCCATCGACCACGGGTCATTCATCGCGCGCCCACGCCAGCAACGGCCAGGGTCGCATTCACATAGGAAGAGGCAATGAATTCAGATCTAGAAGCACGCGTATCCAGGAAGCTCATGCTGCGGATCCTTCCGTTCGTCATGCTGCTGTACTTTGTGAGTTTCCTCGACCGGGTCAACGTGGGGTTCGCCGCGATGACGATGAACAAGGCCATCGGCCTGTCGCCGACCGCTTTCGGCTTCGGCGGAGGGTTGTTCTTCATCGGCTACTTCCTGTTCGAAGTGCCGTCGAACCTGATCCTGAACCGTGTCGGCGCGCGCCTGTGGATCGCCCGTGTGATGGTGTCCTGGGGGCTGGTCTCCGCTGCCTCCGCCTTCGTTGTCGGGCCGAACAGCTTCTATGCGCTTCGCTTCATTCTCGGGGCCGCCGAGGCGGGCTTCTTCCCGGGCATCATCCTGTACCTGAGCCAATGGTTCCCGTCTCGCCAGCGGGCCGTGGCAGCCGCGTGGTTCATGGCCGCGGTTCCGATCTCCACGGCCATCGGCTCGCCGATCTCCGGGGCCATCATGCAGATGCCGCCGATCGCCGGCCTGGCCGATTGGCAACTGCTCTACATCCTGGAGGCGATACCCGCCGTGCTGCTCGGATTCGTCGTGCTGAAGGTCATGACCGACGATCCGGAAAAGGCGAACTGGCTCCAGCCGCAGGAGCGCGACTGGCTCGTGGCGAAGCTGAAGGCCGAGGCCGAAGTCCGCCATGCGCAAGCCGGCCATACGTCGGGCGCATGGAGCGCGTTGCGTGACCCTCGCGTTCTGATCCTGGGCCTGATCTATTTCGGCACGTCGGCGGGTCTGTATACGCTGGGTCTGTGGGCGCCCCTGATCATTCGCCAATACGGCTTCAGCGCCTGGCAGACCGGGCTTCTGGCCGGCATTCCCAGCGTCCTGGCCGTCGTGGCGATGGTCCTGTGGGCGAGGCATTCCGACCGTTCGGAGGAGCGCACCTGGCATGTGGTGATTCCTTGCGTCGTCGCGTGCATAGGTTTTGTCCTCGCGGGCATGGCGAGCACGGCCCTCTTCGTCATCCTTGCCCTGCTGATCGTCAACATCGGCGTCAGCGCCGCAAAGGCACCGCTTTGGGCCATGCCCAGCATGTTTCTGTCGGGCGCCGGCGCTGCGGCAGGCATCGCGATGATCAACTCGGTTGGAAACCTCGGCGGGTTCGTCGGCCCCTTCGTCATCGGCTGGCTCAAGTCGCAGACGGGCGGCTACACCGCCGGCCTCTACGTGGTCGGCGCGACGCTGGCGGTCTCTGCCGCGGTGACCCTGTGGCTGAGTCGGCAGCATCAGGCCGGTGCGCCCCAGGTCGCGCGCTAGATGCGCCTGTCACCACTTCCAATGTGGAGAGCGCTGATGCAACGCCCCAGTAACGCCAAGATCGTCGCTACGCTTGGACCCGCCAGCGCCGACCGGGCCACCATCGAGGCGCTGGTCCACGCCGGCGCCGACGTGTTCCGCCTCAACTTCAGCCACGGCACGCATGCCGACCACCAGCGGCGGTTCGGCCTCATCCGTTCGATCGAGGCCGACATCGGCCGCCCGATCGGCGTGCTGCTCGATCTGCAGGGTCCAAAGCTGCGCGTCGGGACCTTCGCTGCCGGGCCGGTCCAATTGGTCGAGGGAGCACCGTTCCGGCTCGACCTCGATCGGGATCAGCCGGGCGACGCCAGCCGCGCGCCGCTTCCGCACCCCGAGATCTTCGCCGCGCTCGAGCCGGGCGCCGAACTGCTGCTCGACGACGGGCGTCTGCGTCTGCGAGTGGAGACTTGCGGCAAGGATTTCGCGCAAACCACGGTCGTCAATGGCGGCCTGCTCTCCGATCGCAAGGGCGTGAACGTTCCCGGCGTCGTGTTGCCGCTGTCGGCGATGACGGAGAAGGACCGCGCCGACCTCGACTTCGGTTTGACGCTGGGCGTCGACTGGATCGCGTTGTCGTTCGTACAGCGAGCCGCCGACATCGCCGAGGCCAAGGCCCTCATCCGGGGCCGCGCGGCCGTCGTGGCCAAGCTGGAGAAGCCCGCCGCCATCGCCGGCCTCGATGCGATCCTCGCCGAGACCGATGCGGTGATGGTGGCTCGCGGCGATCTCGGCGTCGAGATGCCGGCGGAGCAGGTGCCGGCAATCCAGAAGCGCATCGTGCGCGAATGCCGCCGACTGGGCAAGCCGGTGATCGTCGCCACCCAGATGCTCGAATCGATGGTCACCGCGCCTGTGCCGACGCGCGCCGAGGCATCGGACGTGGCCACCGCGATCTACGACGGCGCCGATGCCGTGATGCTGTCGGCCGAATCGGCATCGGGCCGCTACCCGGTCGAGGCGGTGGCGATGATGGATCGCATCATCGCGCAGACCGAGGCCGACCCGTACTACAGGAACGCGATCGAAGAATCGCACACGCAGCCTCCCGCCAACACGCCCGACGCCATTGGCTGGGCGGCGCGATCGGTTGCCGGGTTGCTGGACGTGGCGGCGATGGTGGCCTACACCTGCTCAGGCGCTTCGGCCTTGCGCATGGCGCGCGAACGCCCCCGCGCTCCGATCATCGGCATGACACCGAGCCGCGAAACCGCGCGTCGCCTGGCGCTGGTCTGGGGCGTCAATCCGGTTGTCTGCAACGATGTCACGGGCGTCGACGACATGACCGAGCGCGCCGTCTCGACGGCCAGGAATCTGCAGTTTGCCCAGTCAGGGCAGACCATCGTCATCGCGGCCGGCCTGCCTTTCGGCACACCCGGCTCCACGAATTTGCTGCGCATCGCGCAGGTCGATTGAGCACGTCATGGCAACGATTCAACAGGTTCGGGGTTTCGAGATCCTCGATTCGCGCGGCAATCCCACCGTCGCTGCCGAGGTCGTGTTGTCGGATGGCGCGCGCGGATTTGCGGCGTCCCCATCCGGGGCATCGACCGGCTCGCGCGAAGCGCTCGAACTTCGGGACGCAGACTCGCGCCGCTACTTCGGCAAGGGCGTGACGAAGGCGGTGGCGCACGTCAACGGCGAACTCAGCGCCTTGCTGCTCGGCCGGGACGCGGGAAATCAGGCGGTCATCGACCAGTCGATGATCGATCTCGACGGCACGCCGACCAAGGCGCGATTGGGCGCGAATGCCATCCTGGCCGTTTCATTGGCACTCGCGAAGGCGTCGGCCGCATCAGCCGGCCTGCCGCTGTACCGACACCTGGGCGGCACGCGCCATCCGCGACTGCCGATGCCCATGATGAACATCATCAACGGCGGCGCGCACGCCGACAACAACGTCGACATGCAGGAGTTCATGATCGTGCCAGTCGGGGCACCTCGGTTCTGCGAAGCGATGCGCTGGGGTGTGGAAGTCTTCCACTCGCTGAAGGCTCTGCTCAAGAAGCGCGGCCTGTCGACCGCGGTCGGTGACGAAGGCGGGTTTGCGCCCGATCTTCCGTCCAACGAGGCGGCCATCGAGGTCATCCTGGCGGCGATCGCGCAGGCCGGATTCAAGGCGGGCCAGGACATCGCCCTGGGCCTGGACATGGCGAGTTCGGAGTTTTACAAGGACGGCGTTTACGAGCTCGCCTCCGAAGGCAAGCGCTTCGACTCCGCCCAGTTCACCGACTACATGGGACGGTGGGTGGCCGCCTATCCGATCGTGACGATCGAGGACGGCATGGCCGAGGGCGACTGGGACGGCTGGGAGCTGATGACTGCCAAGCTGGGCAAACAAGTTCAACTCGTGGGCGACGACCTGTTCGTCACCAACACCGAGATCCTTCAGCAGGGCATCGCACGCGGCGCAGCCAACGCCATCCTGATCAAGCCGAACCAGATCGGGACGCTGACCGAGACGCTCGCGGCGATGACCATGGCAGACAAGGCCGGTTTTGCGTCCGTGGTGTCGCATCGATCGGGAGAGACCGAGGACACGACGATCGCGGACTTGAGCGTGTGCACCGCCGCGACCCAGATCAAGACGGGATCGCTGTGCCGTTCGGACCGGATGGCCAAGTACAACCGGCTGCTGCTGATCGAGGCCGAACTGGGTTCGTCGGCGACTTTTTCCGGACGCGCGGCGATTCGGTCGGCGCGGTAACGCCGCAGCAAGAGCGACGGTACCGAGTCGAGACTCGTCTCGGGAAATGGACTTTCGACTAGAACTCGGAGGTCGGTGGCGGGCGTCGGTCGCCGACCAATGCGGAATGTCGGCATGGTGCCCCTTTCCGACACTCGGCCCGCTCAATCGAAATACCGGTTGTGGCCGGGAGCGACAGTAGGTCGCACAGCCTGAAACTTGCCCTTCAAGTTACGGGGGCGATGACATGGCAAGGGCGCGGTGGACCGCTTCCTGGCGTCGTCCCGGGCTGCGGCTCGCGGCCAGTTCCTGCCGTTGGCCGTAGAGCCATAAGTGACTGCAAAATGTTCGCAAAGGCGAAGTTTGTCGAGCTCCGACTCCAGATTGGGTGCGGTTGCACAGGTTTGGTGGTCGGGCGTAGCGGGCGCCGGACCAGTCGGTCGGCGCCTGGACGCACGTCGTGACCGTTCTATGCTTGAAAATCTGACCTTCATTGCCGGCCGGCGCGAGCGCCGGCAGATGACTGCCGCCGCCCGCATCTGAATTGGCGACACCCTGCGGACTCTCGCTGCTGCGGGCGCAGGCGGACATACGACTCACGGTGTCGGCGACGCTGCGGTCATCGGCATTCGACCCTCGAGCACAGCTGCGCCCGCTGCTCTGGGGCTGAGATGTCGCGCTCGTAGATTCGTTCTATCGAGCAAAACGAATGACATCGACGCCAACGCGCGGCCGGTGCCACCATCGACGTATTTACTGTCGACATCGAAGACAACCTCCGTTGCGGCTGTGGCCGCAACGGAGAGTTCGACGTTGATCCCGCCAATCGGGACAGGGGATGATGTTCCACCCCCCGTGAAGGACCATCGATTTCATCCGCCCTTCCGAGCCCCGCGCTGGCCTCGATTTCGTTGACTGGAGTGGCGCAGGCACCGGCCCTGACAAGGAGATCCACCCGAAGGCTTCAGCAGTCTCCAGGGATCTGCTCGACAACTCCCATGGCGATGCCGTACAGGGCAACGAACACGACAACAAAGAGGCTCAGTGAGGCGATGATTGTTGACGCCGATCGAAAACTGACCCACTTGACGCGATAGTGCCGATCCAAATTTGACCCGGGTGTTCAGCCTACCCTGCCTCTTTCTTGGGCAGGGGAGAAGGAGTGATCACCATGGCCATGATTGGCAAGGTCAAGCGGATGTTTTTCCGCGAGAAGAAGTCTGTTC